>NZ_PYBW01000004.1:23468-110347 GCF_003205575.1 Streptomyces tateyamensis | reverse complement strand
TCGCCGCGTTCGACGAGCCGAACCTGGTCGCGGACGCGGGGCTCGTCCCAATGGTCCGCCTGGCAGAGCGCGTCGGCCTGTCCGGTCTGGTCAAGGAGAGGCTGCGGATCGACAGCGCCGGCAACAGCGGCGGCGCCAACCCGGGAGCCAAGGCGATGACGCTGGTCGCCGCGATGTGCGCCGGGGCCGACTCCATCGACGACACACAGCGGCTGCGGCTCGGCGCGATGAGCCGACTGTTCGGCGGGGTGCGCGCGCCGTCGACGCTGGGCACGTTCCTACGCTCGTTCACCCATGGCCACAACCGTCAACTCCACGCGGTGCACCGTGACTTCCTCGCCCGCTTGGCGCGGACCACGCCGCTGCTGCCGGGCGCGGACAAGGTGGCGTTCGTGGACATCGACCCCACCCACCGCAGGGTCTACGGGCGCGCCAAGCAAGGCGCCGAGGTCGGCAGGTTCAAGGGTGTCCGCACCCTGCACCCGATCCTGGCCACCCTCTCCACGCCGCTGGCCCGGCCGGTGATCGCCGCGGTCCGGCTGCGGCGGGGCAAGGCCGCCGACGCGCGGGGCGCCGGCCCGTTCACCGCCGAGGCCCTGGCCGCTGCAAAGCAGGCGGGCGCGAGGGGGACCGTGGTGGTGCGGGCGGACAGCCAGTTCTACAACGCCGACGTGGCGGCGGCCTGCCGCCGTGCGGGCGCCCGCTTCTCGCTCACAGTGCGGATGAACCCCTCCGTCGCCGCCGCGATCAGCCAGATTCCCGAGACCGCGTGGACGGCGATCCGCTACCCGGACGCGTTCGTCGACCCCGACACCGGGGAGCTGGTGTCCGATGCCGAGGTCGCCGAGGTGGAGTACACGGCGTTCACCGGACGGAAGAAGGCCGAGCACGTCACCGCGCGGCTGATCGTGCGGCGGGTCCGCCGCCTGAACAGCGAAGTGGCATCAGGGCAGGGCGAGTTGTTCACCGCCTGGCGCTACCACCCCGTCTTCACCGACAGCCCCTTCGAGATGCTCCAGGCCGAGCTGCAGCACCGCCGGCACGCCGTCATCGAGCAGGTCATCGCGGACGGCAAGTCCGGGCCGCTCGCCCACCTGCCCTCCGGCAGCTTCCAGGCCAACAACGCGTGGCTGACCCTGTGGGCGATCGCGTTCAACCTGCTGCGGGCCGCCGGAGCCCTCGCCGGTGCCTTCCACGCCAGAGCGACGACCGCCACCCTGCGCGCGCACCTGGTCAACGTCCCGGCCCGCCTTGCCCGCTCGGCCCGCCGACTGACGCTTCATCTGCCCGACCGCTGGCCCTGGCAGCAGCCGTTCACCGCCCTGTTCGACGCCGCCCACGCACCACCAGCCTGAGTGCCGACCCGACCCTCGCCCGCCAGGGCCCGACCGGAGCAGACGTGGAAGAGCTGGGCAGACCAGCGGACACCCCACACCCTCCAGCCGGTCACCCCGAAAAGTCCACCGAAACGATCACCATCGAATCAGCTCGGTGGATTCGGGCTGAGTTATCGGCCGAGGAGCCGAAGCCAGCCGTGACGCAAATCACAATAGGTCACCGACGGTTATGAAGTCGGAAAAATCGTGCTTTCGGCCCCTTGTCGCCCAGTCCCAAGGCATTGCAAGGCATCACAATACTGCCCAAATGCCCCAATTCCTGGCGGCCACATTTCTCCCTCCCTGCCCGTTCTGGTGCATTTGCGCGGCTACGGTGCACAACCTTGTGCAAGGTGATTTTGCATTGCCTCACCCCTGAAGATTGGTAGGTTAATAGCCGCCGACTGGGGGCGGTCTGACTCTCGGGGATATTCGCCCCTGTCGGTGCGAATTTATATCCTCTAGCAGTTGGAGACATCAGTTCATGGCCCAAAATTCGCGCAACTGGGGACGAACTTCTCTTGTCGTCGCCCTCAGCGGGCTGACAGCCCTGGCCGCATCTGTCGCACCGGCACTGGCCGACGCCAGCCCTTCAACTGATACGAGGTCGGTAAGCACCGGTGGATCCGTCCTCGACTCCTACATCAAGCAGCAGGGTCCCCTTCTTGACCGCGAGCGGAAGCTGGAAGCGTTCAAGGCGTGGCTCATCGCCCGGCCTGGGATCAACGAGAGCGGATTCATAGAGTCCGTTCACGACGCCGCGAACCTGTCGATGACCTTGCTCTGGCACGGGAACTCACCGCTGCAGGAGCAGGCCCGTCGGGAAGCCGCAACCCGTGGCATCACGGTGAAGTTCGAGCAGCGCAAGTACAGTCTGCAGCAGCTCAAGGCCGCCATCGACACGACGTGGCAACAGGCGCGTGCGGGCGGGTGGGCCGGCTTCAAGATCTCCTACATAGCGGGTGTGACCGCGGACTACGACGGAATCGTGGTAAATGGTTCCTATACCGCCCCGACGGCCAACCGCTCAGCGGCCGTTCGCTCACTAGCTACGCAGACGGGCGACGTGGCGGTCAAGGTCGTTGCCGGTGGCGAGGCGACCCCTGCCGCCGCCACCCGCAGCAATGACAACGCGCCTTTCAACGCGGGCGGTTACATGCTCAGCGGCAGCAGCACCTGCTCCACGGGTTTCTCCATCGGTCTGTCTGGGTCCAACTACACCACGACTGCCCGGCACTGCATCGCCGAGGGATACCACGATCGAGACGGCACCAACACGTACGGCACCGGGAAGCTGTTTTCGGGCGACGGTGCTGCGCGGGTCTTGACCGAGAGTGGCTCTTCGCTGATGTTCGACGGCGCCTACAACGATCCGAGCGGCTACCACAAGACCGTCGTGGGCTTCGGCGACGTCGGGCTCGGCACCCCAGTGTGCACCAGCGGCGGCAACTCCGGTGTGCACTGCAACATCGTGGTCAATTCGATGGCCGTGAGCTTCAACGACGGCTACGGCGCCGTCACAAACATCCTCGCGACCCAGCAGACAGGCGGTCAGATCGCAGCGATCCAGGGCGACAGCGGCGGCCCGGTCTTCACCCTCGCCGGCGACGGCCAGGTGTACGCCGCCGGCATGATCCAAGCAGTCGGCAGTCCGGCGTCCAACTGCGGCCCTGTCCACGACGGCGGCAACATCTGCAGCACCCAGGTGCTCTTCACCTCCATGCGCACGATCGTCAACTCCATTCCTGGCGCATCCCTGGTCACCGGCTGAGCTGAGCCGGACCGGCAACGACATGAGGTTTCGGCCCCGCCCGCTGCACAAACGGGCGGGGCCATGGCGTTCCTCTTCTGGTACGCCCTCCCGCGCGGCACGACAGAAGGCAACCCGATCTTGACACTCGACGATTTCCTCGCCGCTGAGCTACCGGGGCTCAGCCGCTTCGCAGGTGCGCTGACAGGCGATCCGTACCTGGCCGAGGATGTCCTGTCCGATGCACTCCTTGCCCTCGTCCCACGCTGGCGCAAGGTCTCCACGCTGGAACGGCCGGCCGCCTACGTGCGGCAGATCGTGGTCAACACCTACCTCTCGGAGCGGCGCAAGACCGCACGTCGGCGAACCGCCCCCACCGCGGACACCTGCGTCCTCGATAGGGCAGGCCCGGATGCGAGCGAGGCCGTGGTACGCCAGGACGAGGTCGACCGGCTGCTCTCCCAGCTGACCTCGCGCCAACGGGCAGCCGTAGTAATGCGCTACCTGCTCGACCAGGACGATCAGCAGATCGCAGAGGCACTGGGCTGCACGCCTGCCACCGTACGGTCCCATCTGTCCCAGGCCCGTGCAGTCCTTCGGCTGCCCGCACAACCTACAACCCAGGAGGGCTGAGCCCGTGGATGTGAACGACCTCACCGATGCCCTGTCCGGCCACGCACCAGACCAAGCGGCCGTACTCGCCGCATTGCAGTCCAAGCGCAGGCGTCGAACCACGAAACGAGCTCTCACTGTTGGCGCCGCAGCCGCCCTGGCGATGGGCATCATCGTGCTGGGCGCGGGCGCCGGCACCACTGGCCGACCCACCGCAATCAGCACCCCCAGCACGACACCCACTGCCTTTTCGGGCGCATCTGGATGCGCCAGCGACCCGATGGAACGGACCCTCGCGGATGCACGAGGGCGCGGCGCCTCGATCATCGTCGCGAAGGGCACCCTGACCGGCCACACCGGTCCAGAGGGTCTGCCGTACGCCGAGATGCAGCTGACAGACGTCCACACACTGAGCGGCCCCAGCATGGCGTCCGGCAGTCACGTCTGGGCCAACAGTGCGCACGGTCCATCCGGCCCGATCCCCGGCGCGGACGCCGGCGCGCTCTGGGCCACAGATGGCAGCCTCTTCGCGATCATCTGGCCTCAGCCCAGTGGCGGCTTCCTGACGGGTCCCACCATGAGCGTTGCCCCGGTAGTCGGCAACCAAGTCATCCTCAGCACCGCAGGGTGCTGGAACACAACCGGCCTGACCAGCACACCCTTCACCGGCCCCCTCGCTGAAATCCCGGGCAGCGACTCCTACACCCGTGCCGCAGTGAACGGACTGCACGGAGTCCCGCTGGACACGATCCAAGCCCTCGCCACTCACTAACCCACCTCAGAGGACGTCCTGCTTGGATGCGTGGTAGTTCATGGATTGTGCCAGGTTATGGTGGTTCGCCCGTTGCTCGTTTCGCGAGGTTGGAGATCATCGCGAGGCGGATCATGCTCTCAAGACGTTGACCGGGGTCGGCGACAGGGCGTCCCACAACGTGCGCAGGAGATACAGGAGTTGGCCCTGGATCACGCGGGCCGACACACAGTGCTGCGGTCCCGTGGTCGTCGACGTGCCGTATGAACCCACCGCACGTGGGATCTGGTGACAGGGACGGTGCTGTCCGACGCCATGACGATGCTCCCACGCGAACCCCAGTGCCGCTGAACCCCTCCCCTGCGGATCTCGAGGAGGGCCTGCGGAATCTGAGCGGAAACACGCCCTGGGTGGATGCGGCCCTGGTCGGTACAGGGGCGCTCTCCTACCGGCGCGATCAGGTCTCTGAACTGCGGCTTATCCAACTGTCGCCTGTCAGATCCGGTTCCCTGCAGGACGTTTGAGGCACTGCCTTCGTTCACTCCCTGGGGTGGATTAGTTACCCTGGGTTAGGAGTGCAGGGTCCAAGGTCACTAAGGTCACCTGCTGTGGCTTCCATGGTTTCCTGGGCCGAGGCCCTCACCCACCATTCCCCTCCCGATCTTCTCGCCTTGCTGGTACAGGAGCGGGAGGCCGCCGAGGAGCGGGTCCGCACCCTCGGCGCGATGATCGACACCGTGCGCGAAGTCGTGGACAGCGAGCCACTGTGGCGCACGATCACCCTTCCCGGACCACGCTCCGCTCCCACGTCACCGATGCCCCCGGCTGCCGAACCTGCCCCCGAACCTGCCGTGTCCGGCAGTGCGGCGCACAGGCCGGAGCGGACCCCAGGAGACAGAGTGCTTCTCCTGCCGGGCGTGGAGACCGCTGCCGCCCCTCAGGGCGCCGATGGCGCCGAGTGGCTGGCGGCGCAGGCCGACCACGCCCTGGGCGGCATGGCGGTCACCGGACTCGACGGCTCCTCACCGGAGGGCGAGGACATGGTGGTTGGGCAGCCGACCAAGCGGGAGCGGGTGATCGCGTTGATGCTGGACGCGCCGAACCGCTGGTGGTCAGCGCTGGACCTGTGCGCCAAGTTGGGCGTCCCCGGCCAGCGCCGGATCCGAGGCGCGCTCAACACGATGATCCGCAACGGTGAGCTGGTGCGGCAGAAGGAACCGGGCAAGAAGCACGTCTACTACCGGCTGGCCCCGCAGAGCGCCGAGGGGGTCCCGGTGAGCGGGTAGCCGCACAGAAGCAGGCAGGTCCGGGATAGCGCCCCGGACCTGCCCCAAATGCAACTGTCACCGTAGAGAAGTGGTTTCCATCAGGGTCGAGTCGCCCTGCGAGCTTAGCAATCCGCGTCCCGCGGAGCGCTCGCCGGTCGCGGCTGTCACCCGAACGTGTGCCCCCAGGTGGGGGCGTTGGACGGTTCGCGGCTGTGTGTGCCCATTACGACCTATCATGGTCGTTTGGCGACGCTTCGTGCGTCAGTTTGCCTCTGTGTGATCGGCCGGGCCGCAGTGGCGGCACGGCCAGAGACCGACTTGGAGTCCGTCCTCCAGGCGGGCGATGGCGCCGAAGTCCGGCAGGACCGCGCCGCGCAGGGTGCGCTCGACGGTGCGGCGGTTGACGCCGATCGTCTTCTCGATCTTCAGCGGGTTCAGGCCCCGTTCGGCTATCACGCGCTTGAGGCGCTGGGCGAAGATCTGCCCGTACCGGGCGCTGGCCGGGGCGTCGTCCCGCAGCCGGCCCTCGGGCCAGACTCCGTGGAGCAGGTAGAGGACAGGGGCTTCATCGCGTTGACTGCGCGGCATGGCCCCACCGTAGCCGGGGCCGGTATCTGCCCGCGTGTGCGCCAGAACACATCCCCGCCTTTCGCATTCGCCCCACCCGCCTCACCACTTCGCTCCGATGATGGTCTTGTAAGACCACTTCGGGCGCGGGAGGGCCGGTACGGGTGCCGCGGGACCTGGTCATGGGCGGGCGCGTGGTGAGCACCGTCGCCTCGGCGGTCGCCGCCTACGAACCCAGCAAGCTGACCGGCGACCAGTGGCAGGAGGTCGCCGCACTGACGCGGGCCACCGTCACCGCCTTCCGCCCGGACTCGCCCTGGGCGGCGGTCCAGCACATGACCACCGTGGCCCATTTCTGCGCCTGGGCCCGCTCGGTGTTCCTGCCCCTGGACACCGAGGCGCTGTTCCACCCCGACGTGGTGGACCGCTACGTCGCCACCGGCATGCCACACCTCAAGGACACCTCCCGCAGCACGCACCGCTCGCGCCTGACCTCCGTCGCCCGCGCCGTCACCCGCCGCGCCCCCTGGCCACCAGCCCCCGAGACGATCTCCCGCAACCGGCTCTCCCCTCCCTACACCGACCCGGACGTCGCCGGGCTGCTGGCCGCAGCCCGCCAGCAGAAGACCCCGCACCGCCGCCGGGCCGCCCTCGGACTGCTCGGCGCCGGCCTGGGCGCCGGACTCATCGGCGGCGAGCACCTCGTCCTCACCGGCGAAGATGTCACCACCACCCCGGGAGGCGTCACCGTGATCACCCTGGCGGGCAGCAGACCACGCGAGATCCCGGTCCTGGCCGCCTACGCACCCCTGGTACGCACCCTCGCCCGCCGCTTCCCAGACCAACCCCTGGTCGGACCGGTCTCCGCGACCGGCAAGAACCGGCTCGGCAACCTCGCCTCCAGCATCGAGATCCCCTCCCGCCTACCCGCCCTGAGCACCTCCAGACTGCGGACCACCTGGCTGGTCACCCACCTCAACGCCGGCACCCCGCCGCCCGAACTCCTGGCCGCGGCCGGGCTGAACTCCACCGGCAGCCTCATCGACCTCATCCCCCACACCACCCCGCTCCCCAAGCAGCAAGCCGCCCTGCGCCTCGCCCACGCGCTCACCCAGCCGCCGACCGGCCACCCGTGAACCCCACCGGCTCCGCCGACGAACCCAAACCCCTGCCCCACCACCGCGCGGTGCGGCCGATAAACGAGACCCAGATACTGCGGCGCGCCCAGCACCTCATCGACGCCAGCGGACTGCTGCCCGCCGTCGAAACAGTCCTGCACACCTCCACCGGAACACCACGCCTCTTCCCAGCCCGCGCCCTGCTCACCGGCCTGGCACTGCACGCCCTGCGGCAAGAGGAGATGCACCTGACCAAGGTCACCGCCACCCTCGCCCAACTCTCCCCATCCGCCCAACGAGCCCTGGGACTAGCCTCCTTGGGAAACGAAGGGGCCAGCTACCGGATGGTCTGGCACGCCTACGACAGGCTCGTCACCGCCCTGGACGCGGGAACAGTCACCATCGCGCACAGCCACCCCGGTCCCTTCGTGGACCACCGGACCGGAGAAGTGCTCTGTCCCGACGACTGCCCGCACGAGACGATCACTCCGGACGCCTTCCAGCAGCGGCTCCTCGCCGCCTCCATCCCCGTAAGCGTGGCACTGTCCGGCTCTGTCGCGATTGACTCCACCGACTACGAGACCTGGGCCCGCCGCCGCTCCTGGTCCGCCGCACCCGACGTCGACCCCGACCACCTGCCGGTCAAACCCCGCAAGAAAAGCAGCAGCAAAGACGGCAAGGACGGGAAGCGGGACCGCCACCCGGCCAACGAACCCGGCTGGCCGCGCACCGGCCACGACGGCCGAGCCCAGAACACCCTGGACCCCGACGCCCGCGACGGCTACCGCTCCGGCACCAACCTCACCCCAGGCGGCATCTTCTGCGGACACGACCTCCACCTGGCCGTCAACGCCCGCACCCTCAGCGGCGAAGAGGTCCCCTTCCTCATCCGCGGCATGCGCCTGTCCCCGGCCGGCTCCCACAAAGGCCAAGCCGGCCTGGCCGCGCTCGACCAGACCCGACAATGCGATGCCTCCCGCTCGGAGCAGCCCGTCGTGCGGGACGTGCTGATCGACCGCGGCTACTCCTACTGCATCCCCAGCAGCTGGGCCCACCCCGTCCGCCTGCGCGGCATCGAGCCCGTCTTCGACCTGCACCCCAACCAGCGCGGCACCCACCCCGGACCCATCGCCGGCACCGTCGTCATCGACGGCACCGTGTTCACCGACGCCCTCCCCGAGCAACTGCGCGACCTGCCCGGCTTCCGCATCGGCATGCCCAGAGAAGAGAAACTGGCCCTGCACGCCCGCTACGACCAGCGCGCCGTCTACGCCTTCACCCCTCACAGCGCCCGCGACACCGACGGCTACCAGCGCTTGAAAGGCCCCGCCCTCGCAGGACGGGTCCGCTGCCCTAACACCCCCGCCTCCCTACGACTGCCGCACACCCGCCCCACCACCGGCTGCCGCCGCGGAACCCCCTGCGGCTGCGGAAAGACCCTCACTCTTCCCCCGGACACCCTTGCCTGGACCTGGCAACGCCACATCTGGGGCACCACCGACTGGGCCCAGGACTACGGCCGCCGAGCGGCCGTCGAATCCTCCAACGCCGAGATCAAAATCCACCGCGCCCACCTGGACCGGGGCCACACTCGCGTCTTCGGAACCCTGAAGAACGCGGTCCTCATCGCCTTCACCCTCGCGGCCGTCAACATCCACCTCCTACGCGACTGGCACGCCAAACGCCGCCGACCTGACCCCTGGGCCACCCTCCTCGGCGAAACCAGCCCCGCCCCGGCGAACGTCCCCGGCCAGCGCACCCGCACCCGACGCCGCATCACCAGCCTCAGCGAACTGGCCGGCGCAGCACCACCCGGCTGAACGACACAGCCGCACACCCACCCCCCGTCACCGCCACCCGCAACAGCGACGGCTTCGGCCTGCCCGAAAACACCCGACACGCAGCTCCGGCAAGCGGCACCCACCCCGAACCGCACACCTGACGACCGAACAGCGCTCCCCAGACGACCCGGGCACCACAAACACCACCCGCCCCAGCCACACCCTCGAACACAACGACAGAACCCCGGCTCGGATTTCTCCGAACCGGGGGTTCTGTCAATCTGACCTGGGCAGTTCTGTGAACTACCCGCTGTGCGCGAGGGGGGAGTTGAACCCCCACGCCCTTTCGGGCACTGGAACCTGAATCCAGCGCGTCTGCCTATTCCGCCACCCGCGCTCGGTGCTGAACGCAACTATATCGGATCTCCGGACAGCTCCAAACCAAGATCATCACGACGCCGCCGCACCCGCAGGCGGTCGGACGGTCCCGTGCTCAGACCGGTCCGCGCTCGGACGGATCCGTCCTCAGACCGGTCCGGTGTCGAGGATCCGGATGCTCCCGGCCTCGGTCCACGGTCCGGTGGTCTGGGCGGTGCGGGCGCGGATCCGGATCAGGTAGGTGCCGCGCCAGCCGGCGGTGGAGATCAGGGCGGGCGGCGGGTTGGGGGTCGGGGTGGTCGTGGCGGGGTGCACGGTGTAGCTGGTCGTGGTGCGGGCCGCGCCGGTCGCCGGCTGGTCCGTGGCGGTCCGGTCGAGGGTGGCCGTGATCTCGTGGAAGACACCGGTGCTGGGCACCGAAGGGGGTGTCCAGGTCACCACGAGCGGGTCCATGGTCGGCGGGAGCGAGAACACCCGGGCACCCTGGACCCGGCCCAGCACGTCGGCGCGCGGAGTCTCGGCCCAGGGGCCCGTGCTGTCGGGGGTGGCCAGGCGGACCCGGGCAGTGTAGTTCTCACCGACGACCGGGACGCGCCCGTCGGTCCGGCTGAGCACGACCCATCGGGCGGTCGTGGCGTCCAGCCGGGCCACCTCGACGCCGGCGCAGTACAGCACCGCCTGGTACGCGAGCGAGTGCACGGCGCCGGCCGGCAGCGGGCCGCTGAACGGAGTCAGGGTCAGGGTGCGGCGCGCGGCGTCGGCGGTGACCACGGGCGGGTCCGTCCAGGTCAGGGCGATACCCGCGTCGTCGATCGACAGCAGCGGGGAGAGCGGCGCCGGGAGGTCCAGCACGAACAGGTGCGGCGCGATCGTCCACGGGCTGTGGTTGCCGCCCAGTTCGGCGCGGACCTGGAACCGGTAGGTCGACAGTGGCCGCAGCTTGCTCCCGCCGGCCAGGACGGCCGGCGCACTGGTGCCGACGATGCCGGTGCCGCTGCTGACGGTGGCCGGCAGCGCGCCCGGGGAGACGTCGACCAGCTCGTAGGTGTAGGTGGGCGCGGTGGCCGCGTCCGGGACCTCGACGGCGGTCCACGACGCGGTGACCGCACCCGCCTCGTTGCGCAGCGCGGCGCGCGCCGGGGCGGGCACGGCCAGCGCGGTGAACAGGCGGTTCACCAGTGCGCTCAGCCCGAGGCCGTCCTGGTCCGCCCGCAGGTACACGTTGTACCTGCGGCCGTGCACCAGGGCCGGCACGGGCCGCAGCTGGGCCCGGCCGCCGCTGACCGCCGTCGCGGTGGCCACGACCGCGCTGGTGGTGAGGTCCACCACCACCAGGTCGCACGGCGCGTCGGCGCGCCAGCTGACCTCCAGGCCGTCGCCCGCCTGGGTGGTGGACAGGATCGTCGGCGACGGCCGGCTGAGGACCGTCAGCGCCGCGGAGCCCCAGGTGCCCGGGAACTGACCCGGCATCAGGTTGCGAGTCCGCGCCGTGTACGCGCCCGGCAGCGCGGTGCCCAGCGGGAAGGCCCCGTTCTGGGGAGGCAGCAACCTGACGGTGAGTTCGCGCACCACGGCGGGCCGCGTGGTGTTCGCGAGCCGCCCGCCGGTGGGGTAGGCGAGCTGGACGGCTACCTGCTCAGCCCCGGGCGCCGGGGTCCAGCTGATGGTGAGCGCGGCGCCCTGGTGGTACGTCAGGTCCATGATCGGCGCGGCGGGCTTGGTCAGGGTCAGCGGTGCGGACCACGGCCCCAGCAGCTCCCCCCGGGTGCTGCGGACCCGGACCTGGTAGGCGCCGGCCGGCAGCGGTTCCGGGTCCAGCGGCACCGACCCGCTCAGCTCCGGGCCCAGGGAGCTGGCGGCGAGCGAGGTGCCGTCGGGGCGCAGCACCGCCAGGGTGTACCCGGCGGCCCGGCGCGCCCCGGTCCAGCGCACGGTGACCGCGCCGTCGGCGTACTCGGCGTGGCGCAGGACGGGGGTGCCGAGGTCCGGGCCCGGCTCGCCACCGCTCCGGTAGGCCGGGTCCGCCAGCACGGCGGCGATGCCCGCGACGGCGGCGGTCACTGCGGCCGCCGTCACGGCGCCGCCCGCGGCTGCAGTGGCGAGCGCGGTGGCGGCCGCCGCGGTGGCCTCCGGGACGGCCTCGCCCACCAGGCCGTCGCAGAGCAGTTGCTCGGCGACCCTGACGGCCTGCGGCCCGATCACCACGGCGAGGAACAGCGCGGTCTTCCCGGGATCGCGCAGCAGGGCCAGCGCGAACCGCGCCGCGCCGTCGCGGATGCCCTCGGTGAGGACGCGCGGCAGGTCGGTCCAGCGGGTGGCGGTCGGGACGCGCACAGTAAGGGCGGGGAAGTCGAGTTCCAGGAGTGGGGTCTGACTGCCGATCAGGGTCAGTCGGCAGCTGCCCGCGAGGCCGAAGACCAGGTCGCCGCCCTCGGCGGCGGCCGAGGGCGAGATCGTGTAGTCGGTGCTGAACGCCTGGTGCGCGATGAGGTCGGTCAGCGGGCCGCACGGCGAGTCGGCCTTCGGTGCGGCGAGCGAGCCGAGGGCGGACACGAAGTCCACCAGGTCCTCCGCCGAGCTGAAGGCGGGCCAGCCTTCCACCCCGAACTCGGGTTCGCGGTCGGGGTGGGTGGTGTAGTGGAACGGGCGGTTCAGCAGGCCGAAGGGGCCCTGGTCGCGCAGCGCGGTGAGCTTGCCCGCGAAGGTCCGGCCGCCGTCCGGGGCGGCGGTGACGGAGACCTCGGCCACGGCGAAGGCCTCGCCCAGGAAGTTGACGCCGGTCGTCAGCGCCGCGCGCCGGACCGGGCCGCTCTGGAGGGTGAGCGCGGGCCCGCCGGTACAGGTGCCGCCTGTGCGCTCCGTCCCCGCCAGCGCCAGGAATCCGAGGTCGACCGGCGCCTCCAGCAGGAGGCTCGCGGCGATCCGGTCGTACCGGTGGGTGGCGGGGTCGGGCAGCACGGTGACGAGGCCGTGCAGGTCGACGGCGACGACCAGCGTCACGGTGAGCGGCGCGTCGATGGTGAAGCCCTCGTGCGGGGTGGTCCCGTCCGGCGCCCGCAGGGTCCGCGCGGGGTCGTACGCCGGGTCGTAGTAGTAGATCCGGCTGCCGGCCCGCAGGGTCACCTCGATCAGGTCGCTGGGCCAGGTCGCTGCGGTGCCGGTGAAGCACTGCGCGGCGAAGGCGCCCAGTGACCAGTCGGCGGTGAGCGTCACGTCGAACAGCGCCGCGGCCCCGTCGCACAGCAGCAGACGCGCCGCGCAGGCCAGGCGCTGGTCCGCCTCCCCCGGCCGGGGTGCGCGGCCCAGCAGTACGGTGCCGCGCACCATGGCGGTGGAGCTGCTCGGCGCAACCGGTGTCCCGTCGGCCGGTGTCGTGCCCCACCGGTAGGCGAGGTCGGCGGCCAGGTCGGTGATCCGCAGGCCGGGCAGCCCGAACGGCTGCGCGATCTCCTGCGCGGCCGGGGAGGACGGCCCGGCCTGGGTGAGCTTCGTCGTCATGCCGCGGCCGTCCACGGTGAGCAGGACGTCGAACCGGTAGGCGCTGCCGAAGATCCCGTCGAGCTCGATGCGGCCCGCCACCTCCACCCGGTCGGCCGTCGCCGGGCCGTAGCTGACCCGCGGGCCGCCCGGCCCGCAGGTGGACGGTGTCGGCGATGGTGATCTCGGGCAGCTCGGCGGTGAACACGGTGCGCGCGGGGTCGGCGCGGTCGACCACGGCCGTCAGCCACAGCTGCGGGGTGCTCCCCGCCCGGCCGATCTCCAGCAGGTGGCGCAGCAGCGGGGAGCGGGCGAAGTCGACCCGGGCCAGGCAGGCCACCCCGGTCGACAGGGTCAGCGCGTGCTCGCCCAGCCCCGCCAGCGGGCTCGTCTCCGTACCGAGGGCGGCCAGCAACGGCTCGGTGGCGGCGCCCAGTTCGGCCAGGGTGCGGCCCGCCAGGTCGGAGACCACGAGCTGGGCGGCGCTCACCCGCACCCACTCGTCCATGCCCGCGGCCGCCGGGAGCAGCGAGGCGAACCTGAAGCCGCTGCCGAGGGACAGGGCCACCGCGTAGTGCAGGGCCGAGCCCTGTCCCGGCCGCGGGTCGCGGGCCAGGTGGACGAAGGCCTCGGCGGCGGGGACGGCGCCCTGCGCGGCCAGCTGCCCGTGCAGCAGCAGTTGGGAGGTGGACGCGTTCAGCTACAGCGCGGCGGAGGTGAAGGCGGGTGCCGCCAACGCGGCCGGGGCTGCCTCGCGCCAGCCCGCTCCGGCCGGCGGGGCGCAGGCTCCGGCGATCAGCTCGGCGATCGACAGGGCGCCGAGCTGCGCCGGCCCGAGCGTGCCGGTCAGCACGGTCTGCACGCTCGGGCCGCCGAGCGCCAGGGTCACGGTGGCGAGCAGGCCCGCGCACTCCAGGGTGCCGGTGATGCTGCCGGTGGCGGGCGCGCCGCGGCCTGGCAGGTCCAGCTGGGCGGTCAGCGAGGCCACCGCCCACTGCCCGGCCCCGAACGGGATCGTCCAGCCGCCGAACCCCACCGTGCCGCTCAGCTGCAGCGCTCCGGTGTCCGGGACGGCCCGGAAGGCGGCCCGCGTGACCAGGACCGGACCCGAGATGCCGTGCTCGGGCGCGTCGGCGGGCAGGCCGGGGGCGGCGCTGCCGGGCGCGGTCAGGTCGGCCGCCGCGGCGACCAGGTCCAGGCTGTCGTTGTTGGTCTCGGCGGCCAGCGTGCCGGTGAACTCCCAGGGCCCGGCGGCGGCCGGTCTGACCGCGACCAGGTCGACCCGGGCGCCGCCGAGGGCGAGGGCGCCCCGGACGTAGCCGCTGACGGTGTCCGGGCCGACCGGGTAGCTGCTCTGCAGGTCGGCGCTGACCTGCGTCAGAGCAAGCCGGCCGGGCAGCAGGGTCCACGGCTGCGGGAGGTCGGCGGCGAACCCGAACATGGCGAGGGCGCCGCCTGCCCGCTCCTCGAAGAGCAGCACCACCCGGGCCAGCTCGAAGCCCTGCGCCAGCGGCAGGGTGGCCGGCAGCGCCTGGCGGGCGCGCGGGCCGGCCAGCCAGCTGTCCAGCGCCTCGAAGCCGGGCACCTGTACCGAGTGCGTGAACCCGGCCAGGACCTGCCACTCCTCCTCGAACCCGTTCTTGATCGCGCTCACGTCCACCGGGTGGCCCGCCAGCACGAGTTCACCGGTGAGCTGGCCGCGCACCGCCACCGGGTCGCGGGCGGGGTCGAAGACCAGCACCGCGCTGACCCCGCGCACCACGACCTGACCCTCGATCACCGTCCAGGCGTCCTCGGCCTGGTCGAACATCAGGGTGAGCCCGGTCAGCGCCAGGGTGCGCGGATCCAGGCCGATGCCCAGGCCCGTGACAGTCAGGCCGCCGAGGGTGGACAGGCCCGCGGGAAGCGCGGTCGGATCCCCGCCGAGCAGGGCGAGGACCTGCCCGATCGAGGGCAGCCGCACCGGGCTCGCCTCGTCGAGTTCGAGCTGCCAGTGCGCGTGGTCGGCCGCGGGGACCGGCAGGGTGACGTTCAGTCGGGTCGGCTGCGCACCGGGCCCGAGGTCGATGCTGCCGCGCACCTGCCCGGTTACCGTCCAGCCGTCGGCCTCGTCGCGGTCGGCCACCAGATCCTGCAGCCGCTCCCGGATCCTGGCCCGGACCTTGGACAGCATCCGGTTGACGATGAGGATCCCGTCTCCCTGGCTGACATTGATCTGGTGGATCTCCAGACACGCGCTCTTCGTCGCTCCGGCCCCCCGGCCTCGCACGCGCAACGGAAATTGTGCGTGGCCCCACCCCCACAGCAGGGCCACACCCTATCCGGCCGGTCGACGGTCGAACAACCATCTGCCACAGCTGAATTGACAGCCCACCGGGCCGCCGGGCCGGCGCTCCGGGGTGTCGGCGCCGCGTCAGGCGTGCGTCAGGACGGACTGGCGAGCAGCCGGTCGATGCAGGCGTCCCAGTCGATGTGGGCGCCCTCGGTGCCCTTCGGCACGAGCGCGTAGGAACGGGTGAGGAAGTCGACCAGGTCGCTCACGCTGGCCACCAGCAGGGCGACGCCGTTCGGCCCGGCGACGGCTATGTACACGTTCTGCCGGTCGGCCGGGGCGATGTGCACGTCCCCGTCCCCGCAGCCGGCCGTCAGCCCGCGGGCCAGCAGATCGCGGCCGAACACCCAGTCCACCGAATCCCGTTCGCCGGGGAACTGGCAGCGCACCGCGAACGGGTCCGCGGTGCTGTACGAGCACTCGGCCGTCACCGGCACGACAGTGTCCACCCCGGTTCGCAACTGCATCGTGGTCCGAGCTGTGATCAGATCCATGGGTGGCCCCTCCCGTCGTGACAGGCCTGTCGTCTGCCCCGTAATGCGCCAGGCATTCCGCTCGGCCGAAAGTTGTTCCGAGACACTGCCGCAAGGGGCGACAGCGTCTCGAACCTGCGGCGATCCGTCAGCGTCTGGGCCCCGCCACGGCGTACAGCGCGGTGCCGACCGCGGCCAGGGTCCACCCCGTTCCGCTGGACACCGCGGTGCCCGGGGCGAGGACCAGCCAGCCGATCACCTCCCCCGCCGTGCCGCCCGGGGCCGGCACGCAGAGCGTGACGGCGAGCCAGCCGGTCGGCAGGGTCCAGGCGAACGGAGCCCCGCACAGCACCGCCCCGAGCGCGGCCAGCCCGGCCAGGCCCGCGCTGTCCCGGACCAGCAGCGCGACCGGGGCGAGCCCAGCCCCCGCCGCCCGGCCCACCAGCAGCACGCCGGCGGCGACCGCGCCGATCAGCAGCACGTGCGCGGCCCGTCGGGGCAGCCAGCGGATCGCAGCCGTCCGGTCCAGCCCGACGTCCGGCCCGCCGAGCCCGACGGATGCGCCCGCCACCGCCGCGGTGAGGGCCAGGAGCGCCGTCCCGAGCTCCGGTACACCGGCGGCGCTGTCCTGGCGGGCGGCCCAGGCCGCCAGGGCGACCGCTGCGGCCGCGGCGGCCGATGCCGGCACCTGCCGGGAACGCGCGTACAGCGTCAGCCACCTGCTCACGACCGCTCCCCCGCCAGCATCGCGAGCCCGTTCGCCCCCGTGCACGACAGACCGGCGTCGTGCACCTCGGCGATCCGGGTGCGCTGCTCGGCCGGTGGCGCCGCCAGCAGCCGCTGCCAGGCGGCGTCGGCCTGCGCCCAGGTGTGCCGTAGGTACGCCTGGTCCCCCTCGTGTTCCAGCGGCCGGCGCCCGGGGTCGTGCAGGGCCCAGCTCACGGCCACGCTCTGGACGGCGACCGCCGCCTGGTCGCCGCCCTCCCGGTCGTCGTTGACCCGGCAGTTCGGGGCCAGGCCCTGGGCGACCAGCGCCCGGGTCAGCTGACTGCCCGTCACCCCGGCGAACAGCCGGTCGTCGAAGTCGACCAGCAGCACGTCGCCGGTGAGCGGGCGCGGATCGCCGAGGGCGCGCAGCCCGGTGTCCTCCCGGACCGCGTTCGGTGCCCGGTCGCCCAGCACCTCGTGCAGCACGCGCAGCGCCTCCGTGCTGCGCCGCGCCAGTTCGGGCAGCCGCGCGCTGTTCGCCCGCGTCACGCAGACCGGTCCGTCGCAGACCGGCGCGGCGGCGGCCCGGTCGACCACGTAGGTGCCGCGCGCGGTGGCCGGAAGCACCAGCAGGGCGAGCAGCGCGCCGGCCAGCAGGGGGACCAGCGCGAGCAGCCGGGCCCGGCCGGTCGCGGCCGACAGCAGGGCGAAGCCGGTGGCGAGCACGCCGAGCAGCCAGAGCGCCTGGCCCAGGTGCACGGAGCCGGACAGCGTCAGCAGCACCTCCCGCGGGTCCGCGGTCACCGGGGAGAACAGGGCGAGCCGGTTCGGCGCGGTGCTCGACGGCAGTGCCCCCTCGCTGTTCGGCCGCAGGGCGGAGGTCAGCACGAGGAAGGCCAGGGTCAGGGCCGGCGGGGTGAGCACGGAGGGCAGGGTTCGCGCGACGCCCATGCCGAACACCGCCCCCGCGACCAGGCCCAGCGCCGCCACCAGCGAGATCGGCAGCCAGCCGAGGCTGGTGTAACCGGTGGCGCCGGCGGCGACCTGGACCCCGCCCACCAGGACCAGCAGGCCGAAGCCCCCGGCCAGCGCGAGCGCCAGCGCCCCGGCCGGCAGCGCCGCCCGGCGCCAGGGCGGCCGCGGTGTACTGGACAGCAGCTCGCTCATCCGCGAGCGGGCGTCGCGCAGCCCGTACACCGCGCCCAGGCCCACCACGAGCGGCCACCAGAAGCCCAGCAGGTACCGGGTCCACAGGGCCATGCTGGTCCACTGGGCCGTCCAGCCGGCGGTGCCCCGCCGCCAGATCCCGTCGATCAGGAGGAAGACGGCCAGGCTGCCGCCCAGCACGGCCAGGCCGGCCCACGGGGCGGCCGAGCGCCTCAGCTCGGTCCGCAGCAGGCGTGCGTTCACCAGTTGCCTCCCCGCTGCGCGCGCGTGTCCAGGAGCGCCGAGTAGCCGCGCTCCAGCGGACTGTCGCCCGGGTGCCCGGGTCC
The DNA here is from genome assembly GCF_003205575.1 of Streptomyces tateyamensis. Taxonomy (GTDB): domain Bacteria; phylum Actinomycetota; class Actinomycetes; order Streptomycetales; family Streptomycetaceae; genus Kitasatospora; species Kitasatospora tateyamensis. The sequence goes on along the minus strand of NZ_PYBW01000004.1, from coordinate 92,263 downwards.
GCCCGCCGCGGCCAGTTCGTCCGGGGTGCCCTGGAAGAGCAGGCGGCCCTCGGCGAAGAGCACCACGTCGGAGCAGGCGGCAGCCACGTCCTCGACCAGGTGGGTGGAGACCACTACGCAGGTGTCGCGGCCCAGTTCCTGCAGCAGCTCGCGAAAGCGCAGCCGCTGCGCCGGATCCAGGCCGGCGGTCGGTTCGTCCAGCAGCAGCAGGACGGGGTCGTTGACGATGGCCTGGGCGATGCCGGCCCGGCGCACCATGCCCCCGGACAGCGTGCGCATCCGGTGGTCGGCGCGGTCGGCCAGGCCCACCCGCTCCACGGCCCGCTGGACGGCCGCGGGGACGGCCGCCTTGGGGACCTCCTTCAACCAGGCCATGTACTCGACGAACTCACGGACCGTGAAGCGCTTGTAGTAGCCGAACTCCTGCGGCAGGTAACCGATCCGGCGGCGCAGCGCCCGCAGGTCGCTCCGGGCGCCCACGGCGGTGCCGCACAGCTCCAGCTCGCCCTCGGCGGGGCGCAGCACGGTGGCCAGGGACCGGATCAGGGTGGTCTTCCCCGCCCCGTTGGGCCCCAGCAGCCCGTGCACACCGGTGCCGAGCGAGAGGTCGAGACCGTCGACGGCCGTCTTCCGGCGCCCGGCCCGGACCTTCAGGCCGGTGGCCCGGATCTCCCAGGCGTAGGTCCGCGGCGCGGTGTCGGCCGCGCTCGTCGTGGGTGGCATGCGGTGAGCCCTTTCGAGGGTCGAGGGTCGGGGCGCCGTCACAGCGCCTCGTAGGCGTGGCGGCGGACGATCACGGCAGCGGTACCGATCGCGAGCAGCAGGCCCCACCCGGGCAGCTGGCCCGGTTGCAGGACCAGGGGGACCCGGTCGGCGAACCACGCGGGAACGGCGACGGCGGCGCACCAGGCGGCCAGCAGCGCGAGGGCGGCCCGGGTCAGTCCGACGACGCTGCCCAGGGCCAGCGCGGTGGCGGTGAAAGCCAGCGAGGGCAGCAGCCACTGCCCGGCCGTGGTGGTTCCGGTCAGGCCGCCCCCGAGCAGCAGCACCGGCACCACCACGGCCAGGACGGCGGTGGTGCGCCGCAGCAACAGGGGCAGGCCGGCCCGGGCGGTCGAGGCCGTCAGCTCGTGCACCGGATCCAGCGGGCGCGACCACGAGGCAGCGACCGCACCCAGCGGCAGCACCGGCGCGACCAGCACCAGCAGCGAGGCGTGGCCCAGGGGCACGGGCGCCGCGACCGCGCCCAGCAGCAGCGCCAGCAGGGTGCAGCCCAGGGCCGTGCCCAGCCAGGGCGCTGCCACCGGCGTCAGCCGGCGCGGCACCAGGTTCGGCCGGTACCGGCGCGCGGACCTCGGCGCAGCTGCGGCCAACTGCGGCGCCAGCTGGGCCCGGACGGTGTCGACGAGCGCCGCTGTGACGGGCGCCTCGGTGGCCACGGCGGCCGCCAGCCGGCCGCGGCAGGTCGCGCATGCCTCCAGGTGGGCTTCCAGTGCCCACAGCACGTCCGCGGCCGGCGCGGTGTCACCGCGTGCGTAGTCGCCGATCAACTGCGCCGACGCGTGTTCCCCGCTCATGCCAGTGCCTCCCGCATCGCGATCCGGGCCCGGCGGGCCCGCGTCTTGACGGTTCCTTCGGGCAGCCGCAGCAGCACCGCGGTCTCCCGCACGGACAGCCCGTCGAGCACCGTGGCCTGCAGCACCTGGCGCAGTTCCGGTGCCAGCCGGCGCAGCGCGTCGCCGACGTCCCCGCCGACCGTCCCGGCCAGCACCTCGTCCTCCGCCGCGGGCACCACGGCCAGTTCGGCGGCCGCGACCGGCGGTTCGGCGTGGTGGGCCCGGCGCCGGAAGGCGTCGACCAGCCGACGGGCGGCGATCGTCCACAGCCACCCGACGGCCGTACCGCCCACCGCGCCCCCGGCGAACGCCCCGGCCGCCCGCCACACCGCCAGGAACGTCTCCTGCATGACTTCGGCCACGATCTGCTCGTCCGCACACCGCCGGCGCAGCCGCACCGCCAGCCACGGCGCGGTCCGCCGGTACAACTCGTCGAACGCCCCGCGGTCGCCCCTGGCCACGAGCCGGAGCAACTGCTCCTCGTCCAGCTCGTCCAGTGCTCTCCTTCGTGATCTCACGCCAGTCAGACGACGGCCGCCGCCCGCGGGTTCTCCGTCCGAAGTGACCTGCGTCACCACGCACTGACGGCCCGCCAGGACTGGCGGGCCGTCAGGTGCAGATCTAGCCGTGGATAGGGCGAACAGCGGCGCTCCGGCTACTGCGCCTTCACCGTGAAGTGGCACGGGGTGGTGGACGGCGAGCTGCTGGTGCCGTCGCTCGTGCGGGCGTACCACCCGTAGGTGTGGCCGTCCTGCAGCGACAGCGCGAGCGTCGACTGGCCGCCCAGCGCCGAGGCTGGGCTACCGCTCTGACCGTCCGGCAGGTTCTGCTGGGCGGGATGTGAGTCGTCCCAGACCGTGAAGACGGCGTGCACCGGTGCGGACGGGTCGGGGCCGGCCACCTGGACGCTCAGGGACGGCGTCGTCGTGTGCACGATGCCGTACAACGGGTGGCCGGGCTGGGCGGTCTGGGTGGGCAGCAGCGGGAAGTCGGTCGGGATGTCCCAGCAGCCCGCGTCTGTCGTGTCGGACAGGGGTGCGGTGGTGGTGGCCGTCGGTGCGGCGAGGGTGCCGTGCAGGGCGCCCACCTCGGCGTCGGTCATCGGGTACTCGAAGACCTGGACCTGCTGGACGGAGCCGGTGAGGTACCCGTTCTCGTTCCCGTTCACCCTGTCCCGGCCGACCACGAACGGGCCGCTGGACGGGATCCGCGCGGTGTGGGCCGCGGTGGTGGGCGAGCCGCCACCGACATAGAGGCGGATGTTCTGCGCCACCGCGTCGTAGACGGCGGTCAGGTGTGTCCAGACGCCGGGGTCGGCCGCGGCGGCGGTCTGGTCGACGTGCCAGCCTATGCCGCTGCTGTTCGGCATCGCGAAGTGCCACGCCTTCTCCGAGCCGTCGTACCAGAGCATCATGCCGCTGGTGTTGGTCCCGTCCTGGCTCAGCACCACGCCGGTCGTCTCCGTCTTGGCCCAGGCCGAGACGGTGAAGCTGTTGCGGGTGTCAACAGCGGGACCGCTCGCAGTGACGACGCCCTTGGCCGACCCGGTCAGCACCGCGGAACCACCGTGGTCGGGGCCGAACGCGACGCCGCCCGTGACGACGGTGCGGTCGGGCAGACTGCTCGCGCTGCCCAGGCCCCAGGAGAGCACCCGCGCATTCTTTACCGTGCCGATCAGCGGGGTGTGGTCGGAGAACCCGTTGGGCTTGCACAGGGGATGGGTGGCGTCCCAGCACTGCGGTTGGTCCTGGTAGGAGTAGTCGGCCGTGTCGGCCTGCCCGGTGTCGGAATCGCAGTTGCTGAAGCCGGCGGTGGAGAACAGGTAGTCGATCTTCGTCGGCAGGTACCGGTCGCTCTTCAGCGCGTGCGTGACCGGGTCGGTGTTGGCAGCGGTGGCGTCGAGTCCCAGGTGGGTGGTCTCGTTCACCGGGTCGCTCGGGTAGAACGGCTGCTGGTCGCACTCGGCCATCCGGTCGTACAGCGGCTTCAGGTTCGACCGGACCGAGGTATTGAAGTCACCGCCCAGCACGACCGAGCCGAAGGCCGACACCTCCTTCTGCACCGTCAGGACCTCGGCGTCGTACTTGGCCTGGGCACCGGGGACCGCCGGCACCGACGAGCCGAAGTTGGACAGGTGGGTGCCGCAGACCCGCGGCTCCCACCCCTGCGCGGCCACACAGAGAATCTGGTTCTGGTCCTGGCCCCAGGCGGGGTCCACCGGCAGTTTGACCTGGTCGGTCCAGGTGATCTTGTTGCGTACCCCGACGGCGATGCTGAGCCTGCCCTGGAGCCCGCCGCGGCACCTGCCGGTGTCGTCGTCGCCAGGCGACGGTGCGCGCCGCGACTCGGCTGTGGCGAAGTTCCAGTCGCTCTGCCCTCGGTCCGCGAGTGCGGTCTGGAGAAGCGCCAACTGGCTGCCGTCGGCGCCGCTGCAGATCTCCTGCAGCAGCACCGTGTTGAGATGCCGACTGACCACCTCGTCGGCGACCGCCGCCATCTTGGTCTGCGGGTCGTTGCGGAACGGGCAGTAGGCCGGGTCGGCCGGGGTCGACCCGCCCGACTCGCCGCAGATGTTCCAGGTCATCACCCGGACCGGCTCGGGCGCACTGCTGGTCGAGCTGGTGTCGGCCGAGACCGGCGTGCCACCCGGGAGCAGGAATGCGGCGAGGGCGAGCCAGACGCCCAGCCAGCGGGAGAGGCGTCTGCGGATGTTCGTTTGCATCCGACCATGATCGGGGCCGCAGTCGCAGCACTCAACCCGGTTTCCCCTCAACACTTCTGACGTACAGTCAGGCAGCTCGCATGCCGATCCCGCCCTCGGCGGCGGGGCCCCGGGAAGGGCGCCCGCGCCGAGGGCGGGACGGCGGTCACACCATCAGTCAGAGGGCCTGAGAGCGGGCCCACTCGACATTGCTCTGCCAGACGGTCTCCGCGGGGCGGAAACCGGTCGCGGTGGCGTTGGAGACGACCAGGTTGGTCGCCGCGTGGCCACCGCCGTAGACGGTGGCGATGTCGGCCAGACCGTCACCGTCGAAGTCGCCGACCAACACCTGGGTCTGGGCGCTCTGCTCGGCGAGCCTGGCGGCGTTGGCCGCGGCCAGGATGGCAGGCCCGCCGGCGGCACCGGTGTCCGTGGCCGGCGGGATCATCGAGGGCAGCACCGCACCCGGCCAGCTGCCGCCGTCCTTGCCGGACTCCCAGGCCTGCGACGGGACGGCGAAGCCGCTGCCGGTGGAGAGGATGCTCCACAGGGCCGTGTGGGTGGTGGTGTCCGGGTCGGGGCTGGAGTTGTACACCACCGCGACGTCGGTCTTCCGGTCGCCGTTGAAGTCGCCGGCGACGGGCGTGCTGGAGTACCAGTTCCACGAGCCGAGGTCGGTGCTCAGGTCACGCGCGGTACCGGGGTCGGTGAAGCCGGCCGGCGTTGAGATGGCGGTCCGCAGCTCGGTGTGGGGCTGGCCGGCGATCTGCTCGCTGTAGAGGATGCCCAGGTCCGCCCGGCCGTCGCCGTCGAAGTCACCCGCGACCGGCTTGCTCATGCTCCAGTCCAGCGGCTTCGGGCTGCTCCACCCCTTGGAGGGGCCGGCGAAACCGGCGCCGGTGGAGCTGAAGGTCCACCAGTTGGAGGTCAGGTCGTACTGGTTGTACAGGACGCCGATGTCGGTCTTGCCGTCGCCGTCGAAGTCACCCGCGACCGGCTTGCCGGCATTCCAGTTCCAGGAGCCGAAGCCGTTGGCCACGCTCTCCCAGGGCCGGCTCGGAGCGGCGAACCCGGTACCGGTGGCCATGAAGGTCCACAGGCCGGTGTGGTTCTTGCCGTCGCTGCCCTGGCCGTAGTTGTAGAGCACGCCGATGTCGGTTCGGCCGTCGCCGTTGAAGTCGCCGGTGACGAACTTGGCCAGGCTCAGGTCCCAGTTCTCGCCGCCGGGGCTGCCGCTGTAGGCGAGCACCGGCGAGCCGAAGCCACGGCCGGTGGCCGCCTGGGTCCAGATCTGCACGGTGCGCTTGCCGGTGGCGTCGGCCGGGGAGCCGTAGACCACCGCGGTGTCGGCCCGCGGGCTGCCGCTGAACCGGCCGGCCAGTTTCACCGAGTTGCTCTGCGACCAGTCGACGCCGCTCGCGCTGCTGTCCCACCGCTTGGTCGGCCCGGCGAATCCGCTGCCGGTGGAGGGCAGCGTCCACAGAGCGGAGGTCAGGTCGTACTGGTTGTACAGCACGCCGACGTCCACTTTGCCGTCGCCGTTGAAGTCACCCGTGACGGGCTTGCTCGCGGCCCAGTTCCACGAGCCTGAACCGTCCCTGACGTTGTCCCAGGCGTGGACCTGATCGCCGAAGCCGCTGCCGGTGGAGGTGAAGGTCCGCAGGTCGGTGTGGTTGGCGCTGCCGCTGGTCCCGTCGTCGTAGAGCACGGCCAGGTCCGCCTTGCCGTCGCCGTTGAAGTCCCCGGCCAACGGCTTGGCCGAGCTCCAGACGAGCGGGTCGCTACGGTGGGCCGCACCGTCCCAGACCTTGACCGGGTTGTTGAACCCGGTGCCGGTGGCGGTGAGGGTCCACCAGGCGGAGGTGCCGTCGTGCTGGTCGTAGAGCACGGCGACATCGCTCTTGCCGTCACCGATGAAGTCCCCGGCGACCGGCTTGCTCAGGCCCCAGGTCCAGGACCCGGCCTGCCTGGTGACGTTGTCCCAGGCGCTGACCGGCTTGCTGAAGCCCGTGCCGGTGGAGGTGAAGGTCCACAGCGTGGTCTCGCTGAAGTCGGTCTTGACGAGGCCGTCGTCGTAGAGCACGGCCAGGTCCGCCTTGCCGTCGCCGTTGAAGTCGCCCGCGACCGGCTTGCTGCTGTTCCAGTTCCACGAGCCGGAGTCCCGCAGGCTGTCCCACGGGGTCACCGGGTCGGCAAACCCGCTGCCGGTGGAGGTGAACACCCGCAGCTCGGTGTGGTTGCTGCCGTCCGCGTTCTGCCCGTCGTTGTAGAGCACGGCCAGGTCGGCCTTGCCGTCACCGTTGAAGTCACCGGTGACCGGCTTTGCGGCGCTCCAGTCGAACGCTCCGGCCGCGCTCTTCCACCACACGACCGGCGGCGCGAAGCCGCCGCTGCCGTCGGCCGGCCAGACCCGAAGGCCGGCCGTGCCGTTGCCCTCGTTGTAGAGACTCGCGAGGTCGTCACGGCCGTCGCCGTTGAAGTCGGCCCGCGCCACCGACGAGCTGTCACCGTTGCACGGCGCCTGGCTGGCGGCCGCCGCCTTGCCCGGGTCGGCGCACGAAACCCAGCCCGCCGCGCCCCGCAGGTCGCCGTGGTCCGAGATGTCGTTGTCGTAGTGCGGCGTGGCCGCGTACGGGGAGCTGAAGTCCCGGGAGCTGACGAAGACGTAGTCGACCTTGGACATGTCGCCGCGGTTGAAGTCGTAGGTGTCCTTGCCGCTGCGGCACCGGTCGGCGCTCTGCGGGCAGGCCTTGCCGAACTGGGTCTTGTCCGTCTGGTCCACCTCGGTGAACTGGCCGAACCCGCCACCGAAGTCGTAGAAGGCATCCAGCGATGGGTCGCTCGGCGCCGCGTTGAAGTCACCGCCGATCACCACCGGAGTCCCCGCCGCGATCCAGGGCTCGACGGTCTGCCGGGCCTTCGCGTTCTCGCGCTCCTGCGAAGTGCCGGCGCAGCTGGCGGCCGGCGAGGGGTAGTACGGGCACTGGCTGGTGTACGACACCGAGGACGGGTGGTGGGTACAGGCCTTGATCGGCTTGCCCTGCAAGGTGGTGTCCGCGCAGATCATGTCGACCGCCTCGCGCCCGGCGTCCTCACCGAGGTACACCGCCTTCGCGCTCGGCGCCGGGTCCGCGCCCTTGCTGAACAGGGCGATCCCGGCGGAGTTGTCGGCCCCGGCGACGCCGTGACTGCAGCTCTCGAGGTCCCCCGCCACCACCGGCGGGTTCTCGGTCTCCACGTACGCGCCGTGGTAGCCCTTGGTCCCGAGTGCGGTCTGGAGGTCCTTGAACTGGGGCCGGCATATCTCGGTCAGAAAGACCAGGTCGGAATTCCACCCGGTCGCCTCGGAGGTGACGAACGGGACCCGCTTCGCGTCGCCCGCCACGGTGCAGTAGCCGGGCCAGCGCGCACCACCGCAGAGGTTGTACGTGAGGAAACGAAGGGGCGCGGACGGCGGCGGGGTGTCCACCGTCGCGGCCGCCACCGCCGCAGGTGCCGTAGCCGCCGTCGCAGGCGCCCCGCCTGCGACGATGACCGGGGCGAAGGCCAGGAAGGCTGCGGCCAACAGGGCCGCAACCAGGGATCTTGCTTGCATCACGCTCTTTCGTCGAAGTGGTGCCGCCGGTCACCCGCGGCGCGACGGGGCTCAACCGGAAGAAGACAGCCAAGAAGGAGCGGTGCGTCCAGAAACTGATCTGGTTCCCCCACGAATGAAACCCCCGGCGGGGATCATACGGGAGAGACCGACGGCTTCGCGCCGCATAAAACTCCGCGACCACCCGACCCCTGCTCGACACCCGGGCCGCGGGCCGGCACCGGCTCACGAAGCGATCGCCCGCGCCGTCCGCCCACCCGTAGGTCGTGGGAGTCGGCCCGGCGCCATCGCTGACGGCTCGGCAGGGATCGGGAGGGAGTCGTCGAATCTCGACTTGGGAAGTCGATACATGACATGCCATCCGTACCCAGAAGCCAGGCCGTCACCAGTGTCGACAGTACAATTGCACCAATGTGCGACGGGTAAAGCTGTCCTTCACACCCTCGGCTGTTCCCGCTCAGATAGCCGCTCCCGCCAAGGCCCTTTTCCGGGGAAGCATCACCATGCAGGTCGCGGCCGCCGCTCAGTCCGGCGCGGTGGGCCCGCCCGGGGGCCGCTCCGGGTGGGCACGCCTGCGGTGGCTGGTGTCGCAGAACGGCGGGGTCCGGCTCCGGCGACACATGCACAGGGCCACCACCGGGTGGTCGGAGCGGCAGACCGTGCCGTCCGCCAGCACCAGCTCCACGGGCCCCTCGACGAGCAGTGGGCCGCCCGCCACCATGACCACCCGGGCGACGGCCCGGTCAGCGTCCCCGGACACCGCGCACCACCACCAGGGCTTCCTCGCGCTGGCCCGGCGCGATCAGCCCGAGCCGCTCGAACAGCGCCGCCCGGGCCGTCATGACCGGGCCGAACGGCTGACGCCGACGCGCCACCACACTCGCCCGCAGCCCGCCCTCCCGCAGCAGTGCCAAGGTCGCGGAGACGTCGGCGAGCGCGGACTGCACGATCAGCACGGACCCGCCCGGCGCCAGCACCGGGGCAACCGCCCGGCAGATCCGGTCCAGCACCAACCGCCCGTCCGGGCCGGCGTCCCAGGCGAGCGCGGCCGCGGGGGCCGCCCCGGCGCCCTGCGGGTCGACCGGGACGTAGGGCGGGTTGGCCGTCACCAGCTCGAAGCGCCCGCCGGTCACCGGGGCCAGCAGATCGCCCCGACGCAGCCGGATCCGCCGGCGGTGCAGCCGGCTGTTGCACCAGGCGGTGACCACGGCACGCCACGACAGGTCCACCGCCGTGACCCGGGCCCCGGTGCGCGCGGCTGTCAGGGCGACGGCGCCGGTGCCGGTACACAGGTCGAGCACCCGGCTCCGGCCGTCCAGCGGCTCCCGCCGGACGCACTCCGCCAACAGCGCGGTGTCCCCTTGCGGCGGGTAGACCCCAGGGGGTCGGATCAGCAGCATGCCGCGCGCCTGCCCAGCCGGGCGTCCGGCACACCCGTACGGGTGACAGACCCGCCCTCCCGCGCAGCGGTCGTTTCGGCGGCCCGCGCCCGGGCACCCGCCTGGCGCGGGCCGACCAGGGTCCGCGCAGTCGACGTCGCCCTGGAGGCGGTGATGACCAGGACCCCGGCCCGCACGGCCAGCAGACGGCACTACCTGCTCTGTCCACCGACCCACTTCGCGGTGCGCTACGCCATCAATCCCTGGATGGACCCCGCCCGGCGGGTCGACCGCGCGGTGGCGATGACCCAGTGGTCCGGGCTGAGCCGGACCCTGCGCGACCTCGGCCACACGGTGCACACCATGGAGCCGCTGGCCGACCTGCCCGACATGGTGTTCGCCGCCAACGGTGCCACCGTGGTCGACGGCGACGTGCTGATCGCCCGCTTCCGCCACCACCAGCGCGCGCCGGAGGCCCGGGCCCACCTGCGCTGGTTCACCGGCGCCGGGTACCACCCGGTCCGGCGGGCGGGCCTGCCCAACGAGGGCGAGGGCGACTTCCTCCAGGCCGGCGGGCGGATCCTGGCGGGCACCGGTTTCCGCACCAGCGCCGCCGCGCACCGCGAGGCGCAGCAGGTGCTCGGCCGGCCGGTGGTCACCCTCACCCTCAGCGACCCGCGCTTCTACCACCTGGACACCGCCCTCGCCGTACTGACGGAGGACCAGATCATGTACTACCCCGGCGCGTTCGCACCGGCGAGCCGACAGCTGCTGCGGACCCTGTTCCCCGACGCGATCCAGGCCACCGAGGCGGATGCCGCGGCGTTCGGGCTCAATGCGGTCAGTGACGGCCGGCACGTCGTGCTGCCCGCTGCCGCACGGGCGTTGGCTGTCCGGCTGGCGGCCCGCGGGTTCGAGCCGGTGCCGGTGGAGCTGTCCGAGCTGCACAAGGCAGGCGGCGGTCCCAAGTGCTGCGTGCTCGAGCTGCGACCGGGGAGGTGACCGGCTGTGCCCACCCCCGTTCCGGTACCCGCGCCCGTCACCCGCGCGCCCGCCCTGCCCCGCCCTCGCGGACCGCTCGGCGCCGCGCTGATCGACGTTCTCGGCCGCCCACCGCAGACGGGCGCCGTGCCCACCGGTCCGGTGATGCTCGACCCGTGGGGCGAGGACCTGCAGCTTTCGCTCTACGTCTGCTACGAGCTGCACTACGCCGGCTTCGCCGGAGTGGACCCGGCCTGGGAGTGGCACCCGGGCCTGCTGGCCACCCGCTCCCGCCTCGAGCACGCCTTCCTGACGGCGCTGTGCGAGGCGGTCGGCCGGCCGCCTGCGCTGGACCAGGCTCTGGCCGACCTGCTGACCGAGCCGGCCGGCGGCGGCACCGGGCCCTCCCGCTACCTGCTCGAGGCGGGTGAACGCTGGCAGGCCCGCGAGTACCTGGTCCACCGCTCCCCCTACCACCTCAAGGAGGCGGACCCGCAGTTGTGGGCGGTGCCGCGGCTGCCGAACCCGGCCAAGGCCGCGCTGATGACCGTTCAGTTCGACGAATACGGCGCCGGCCGCCCGGAGCGCGCGCACGCGACGCTGTTCGCCGAGATGATGGCCGACTTCGGGCTGGAGCCGGAGTACGGCCACTACCTGGACGCGGTGCCGGCGCCCGGCCTGGCAGCGGTCAACCTGCAGTCGATGTTCGGCCTGCACCGCTCGCTGCGCGCCGCCCTGGTCGGCCAGTTCGCCACCCTGGAGATCACCTCCCCGCCCGGCGCGGCCCGGCTCGCCCAGGCCTTCGAACGCCTGGGCGCCTCCGCTGCGGGCACCCGGTTCTACCGCGAGCACGTCACCGCCGACGCCGTGCACGAGCAGCTGGTGCGGCGCACCGTGGTGGCACCGCTGGTGGCCGCCGAGCCGGAACTGGCCGACGGCATCGCCTTCGGCATCGCGGCCACGGGCGTGGTCGAGGACGCGCTCGCCCGCCACCTGCTGGACAGCTGGCAGCACGGGCGCAGCTCGCTGCTCCAGCCGCTGGCCGACGCCCCCGGGGCGGACGGTTCGAACACCGACGGAGCGCCGCGGTGAGCGCCGCGCCCGAGGGCCTCGACGCCTTCACCGACCTGCTCGACTACCCGCTCTACGTGGTCACCGCGGCCACCGCGACCGAGCGCGCCGGCTGCCTGGTCGGCTTCGCGAGCCAGTGCTCGATCGAGCCGCCGCGCTTCGCGGTCTGGCTCTCGCGGGCCAACCGCACCTACCGGGTGGCCCGCGGCGCCGACCACCTGGCCGTGCACCTGCTGCCCCGCCGGCACGCCTTGGCCGAGCTGTTCGGCGGGCAGACGGGCGACGAGGTGGACAAGTTCGCCCAGGCGGACTGGTCCCCCGGACCCCGCGGCACCGTCCTGCTGCAGGACGTGCCCGCCTGGTTCGTCGGCCGGGTGCTCGACCGGTTCGACGGCGGCGACCACCTGGGCTTCCTGCTCGAACCGGTGGCGGCCGGCCGCGGCACCGGTGCTGCGCCGCTGACCTTCCAGCAGGCGTCGGACATCGAGGCCGGCCACCCGGCCTGAGCCGGAGAGCGTGCACCGGGATCTGCGGGCAATTCTGTTATCCGCCCGGGCCGGATTCATCGGGGGAAAAGGCCTCCCGGCGCCTCTGTTCCAGCTGTTGCGCAAGCTTTAGGGTCGCTCTGTTGAACTCGCACGGGAGGCGTACAGAGTGGACCTGGAATTCCGTCACCTCCGCATGCTGCTGGCCATCGCCGAGGCCGGCAGCCTGGGCCGGGCCGCGGTGGCCACCGGATTCTCCCAGCCCTCCGTCAGCGGCCAGTTGAAGCGACTGGAGAGCTACTTCGGCAGCGCTCTGTTCGAGCGCTCGGCCGCCGGGGTGCGCCCCACCCCGCTCGGCGCCCAGGTCATCGGGCAGGCCCGCGAGGTGCTCGACCGGGTGGACGCGCTGGGCCGCGACAGCGCCGACGCGGCGCCCGATCCGGGCTCCCCGCTGCGCCTGGCCACCACCAACACGCCGATCCTGGCCGGCATGATCGGCCATGCGCGCACCGCCCTGCCACAGCTCGCTCCGCTGGTCAGCAGCGTGTACGCCACGGTGGAGATCGTCCGGCAGATCGAGCAGGGCGAGGCGGACGCGGGCCTGGCGGTCGACTACCCCGGCATGGAGTTGCACCACTCGCCGGCCCTGGCCCACCGCGGGATCGTCACCGAGCCCGCCTTCGTGGCGCTCAGCCGCGAGCACCCGGCGAGCCGGCAGCAGGAGGTGGACCTGGCCGACCTGGCCGACAGCCCCTGGTTCCTCACCCCCGACGACGGCGCCGGCTGGCCGGGGGTCTTCTACTCCGCCTGCCGGGCCCGCGGCTTCGCGCCGACCGCCGTGCACGAGTTCCTCGGCGACCACCACCAGCTGCAGGCGATGATCGCGGCCGGCCTCGGCGCGTCGGTGGTGCAGGCCACCCTGCGCCCGATCGCGGGGGTGGCAGTGAAGCCGCTGGCCGGCACGCCGCTGTGGACCAGGTACGTGCTGGTGTGGAGTCCCGAGCGGGTGCCCGCGGCCACCGCCGTCACCCTGTTCGGTGCCGCTGCCCGTGCCTACCAGGACCTCATCGCCCACGTCCCGCACTTCCAGACCTGGGCGAGCGGCAAGTACCGGCTCCCGCGCTGCTGACCGCGACGGCTCCGGCTGGACGCGACGGGCCCGCACCGGGGAACTCGGTGCGGGCCCGTCCGGTCGGCCGGGTCAGGGTCGCTGCCCGGCCGACGGGTCAACCGGTCCCGTCCGGGACGACTCGTGGTCGTCCGTCAGAACTGGGCGCTCACGGTGACCCCGCTGAAGGCACTGCGGCCGTACAGGCTGACGTAGCGCCAGCCGGCCGCGGTGTTGCTGACGGTGATCGAGTGCTCGGTCCCGCCACCGGTCGAACTGGTGGTGGCGTTGCTGGAGTTGGCCCAGGTGGAGGCGTTGTAGAGGAGGTCCGCGTCGCCGCTGCCGCCGCTGGTGGTGACGGTCAGCGTGCTGGTGCCGGCCGGCAGGTAGACGTCCAGGTAGTCCAGGCCGCCCGCGCTTGCCGATTGGTTGGCCAGCGAGCAGTTCTGGCCCAGGGTGTAGGAGTTGCCGGTGCAGGCCGGCAGCGAGACCGGCGCCCCGAGGACCACGTCGTCGAAGGCCGTGTAGGTGGGGTCACCCGCGTAGTCGTCGTCGTGGCTGGCCAGGGTCAGCGTGTAGCTGTGGCCGGCGGTGACCGGGGTCTTGGCCTGGGTCCAACCGGAGTTGGCGGCGCAGGTCTTGTCGAGCACGGTGGTGCTGGTGCCGGCGGTGTTGTCCTTGAGCGTCGCGGTGGCCCAGTCGTACTGGACCCGGTCGGGGCAGGCCACGTCGTACCAGAAGGAGAGCTGGGTGCTGCCGCTGGGCACGGTGAAGGTCTGCGCCGCGGTCGAGTCGCCGTTGGTCGGGCTGGTGCCGCCCAGCCGGAGCGCGTAGCCGCCGCTGTGGGTAGCGGAGTTGACCACGGTGGCGGTGCCGGTGGTGGTCCACGGCGAGGCCGAGCCGGTCTCGAAGCCGCCGTTGGCCAGGTTGCCGCCCTGCTGGCAGGCGCCGGCCGCGCAGGCGTTCAGCCAGTTGTCGAAGTCGGCGTCGTAGCGGGTGCCGATCCCGGTCAGGTAGACCGCGGCGCCACCGGCGTAGTCCCCGGTCCGGAAGTGCGACAGCATGTTCGCCATGTCGGCCGGGTGCTTCTCGAACATGTAACGCACCGCCAGGTAGCCCCAGTTGTAGACCCGGGTGGTGTCCCCGTACTGGGTCTGCCACAGGTCGCTGAGCTTGTAGGTGTGCAGCGCGGCCTGGGCCGTCGCGTCGTCGTAGCTGACGCCGCGGTAGGAGTAGGAGACGTACTCGGCCAAGCCCTCGACGTACCAGATGTCCGGGACGACGGTCTCCTGGGCGAAGGTGCCCTTGGTGTTGTACACGCCGTCCAGGTAGTGGGTGTACTCGTGGTTGAGGTTCCACACCCGGGCCACGAAGCCGTCGTCGTACGGCTTCTGGTACTCGATCGAGACCGGCTTGTTGTTCGGGTCGGCGGGGTCGCCGGTCAGCGTCTCGCCGCCGTTGTTGGTGTCGTTGCCGAAGATCGGCGAGGAGTAGATCGCGTAGTCCCGCTGGCTGGCGAACACCGCCATCCGCACGCTGGACTCGTACTGCCCGGGGATCGGGCCGTTGTCCTTGACCAGCCGGTGGAAGTACGGGTCCTGGTTGCGCAGGCTGGCGCAGACCGCGTTCAGGTCGGCGGCCGACAGCGACTGGGCCATGACGGTGCGGTTGTCGCAGGCCAGCGTCTGCGGCAGCGCGGCGGCGGTGAGCCGGTCGGCCAGGTTGCAGACGCCGTAGTAGGAGCAGTTGTCGCCGTCGTAGTTGTAGGCCTGGTTGGCCACCTCGACCCAGAGCCGGGCGGTGGGGCCGGTGATCTGCGAGATGCCGAGCAGTCCCTGGGCCAGCGGGCGCACCTTGGCCTGCAGCGCCGGGTAGCCGACCAGCCGGGTCATGTCCAGGCCGGCGTTGGCGTCCATCACGTCGTTGTCGGTGCTCAGCAGCCGGGTGTTGGCCCGGGTGAAGGAGTTCAGCGCGTCGACGATGCTCGGGTCGGCGGTCACCGCGCTGACGAAGGCCGGGTTCTGGTTGCCGCGCCACAGTGGGGCCATGAAGACGTTGTTCAGCGCGCCGGTCATGCTGGCGACGGCGTCCCAGGAGCTGGTGTAGGCGGCCATCAGCCGCTTGTAGGTGCCCAGGTAGTGGTCCTGCAGCACCGCGCTGTCGGTCAGCGTGATCGCCTCGGCCAGCACGTCGCCGTTGGCCGCGGTGACGTCCAGCGCGTGCGGGCCGGCGAAGAAGCTGTCCAGCGCCGTCCTGGTCGCGGTGGCCAGGCTCGCGTCGTACTGGCCCACGTCCTGGGGGTCGTAGAACTGGGCGTAGTAGCCGGCCCGCAGGAAGAGGACGAGCTGCTGGATGCCCGAGGCGTCGGTGCCGTCGTAGCGGCGGGCGGCAGTGTTGAGCGCGGTCGCGACCGGCAGCATCTGCGCCTGCTTGAACGCGCCGGCGGCGTTGGCGCCGGTGAGGCTGAACAGCGAGTTGATGCAGTCGGTGGTGGAGGCCGCGACGTAGGCGGCCAGCGAACTGCCGCTGCGGCCGGTGAAGTCCGAGGCGTTGCAGGTCTGGGCCGCCGTGGGGGTGGCGGTCTTGGCGACCCGGGCGGCCGGCTTGCTCGCGGACGCCGCGGCGCGCGCGGCCGGCTGCGCCCGCTGCGCGGCGGGCAGTGCCTGGGACCGCTCGGCGAAGCGCTCGGCGTCACCCTGGTTCGCGGCGCCCCGGGGCGGCAGCACCGCGGCCGTGGGGGCGGCGGGCAGCTGGTGGGCGGCGGGCAGGTGGGCGGGTTGGGCGGTGGGGGGACTCGCGGCCGCGGGAACGGCCAGCAGGCCGACCACCGTGCCGAGCGTCGCCGCTGCCGCGGCGAGGCTTCTGGGCACAGCTGATCGAAGGCGCATCTCTGCTCCTGGGGGTGTGGGGGGGGGGTTCACTGACGCGATCACCGAGCCAGGTGTGACATGTAATATTGCGCAGCCTCGGAGCGGGAGCAACGCGCCAAGCCATAGGACATCGGGCCACCCGACCCATCAGGCCGGCTGACCGCCCCCACGTCACACCCCCTAAGCGGGCTTGATGACCTGGAGATCCAATGTCGTATGACCTGTGACATTGTATTAACCCTTCGTTCGGTGACAGGATCCACGCCGCAGACCCCCTCAACCTCGCGCCTGACACCCCGTGAGATCCCCGCACCCGAGAAGGACGAAGCCGTTGCCTCTGCGGATATCCCTGCCCACCGTGCTCGCCGGTCTGGTGGCCGGCTGCGCCACCGCGGCCACCCTGCTGCCCACCACCCCGGCGTTCGCCGCCGCGGCTGCCGCTGCCCCGGGAACGGTGAGCGCCGCCACCGCCGTCCCCAAGCCCGTGGGCGCCTTCCTCGCCGCCGACCCCGGCGAGGAGATCACCCAGACCCGTACCCCGCTGCCGCCGGCCCTGCTCGGCCAGGCCGTGATGGCCCAGCGGGCCGGCACCACCCTGCAGTTGACCCAGCACCCCGCCGCGGCCCACCCGGCCGCCACCCGGTCCGCCAGGGCCGCCGCGAGCGCGTCGCCCACCCCGCAGAGCTGCACCACCGCCGACTTCGCCGGCCGCAGCGGCGCCGACCTGGTCGCCTTCCTCAAGGGCTCCACGACGGACTGCGTGAACACGCTGTTCAACCTGACCGGCACCGACGCCGGCAAGGTCTTCAAGCAGCAGCAGATGCTCACCGTGGCCAACGCCTTCCACAGCCTGGCCACCGGCTACACCGGCGACGACTCCACCGGCATCCTGCAGCTGGTGCTCTTCCTGCGGGCCGGCTACTTCGTGCAGTCCAACAACTCGTCAGCCGTCGGTCCCTACGACGCCGCCCTGACCAGGGCCACCAAGGCCGGCCTGGACGCCTTCTTCAGGAGCGACCACTGGGAGGACCGGAGCGACGCCAACGGCGCGGTGCTGCGCGAGGTCCTCGTCCTCACCGACAGCGCCAACCTGCAGGGCAGCTACCTCAGCACCTACCGCGAGGTGCTGGACAGCTACGACAACTCCTACAACGCCTTCCCGAAGCTGGTCGACGCCGTCAACTCGGTGCTCCAGACGCCGCTGTGGCGGGGCAACTGGAACGCCGACTTCGTCAAGGCGGTCGGTGCCGACCCGCGGATCCTCAACACGCTGTCCGACTTCGCGCTCAGCCACCAGGACCTGCTCTCCGGCCCGAACGGCGCCCTGGACGTGAACGCCGGCAACGACCTGGCCCGGCTGACCGGCGACAGCGCCACCATCGAGGCCAAGGCCCGCCCGCTGGTCAAGCAGGTGCTGGACTCCGCGCCGATCACCGGCGCCACCGGCCCGCTGTACGTGCACACCGCGTTCCAGGCCAACACCTACGACTCCGCCAACTGCTCGACCTACGGCGTCTGCGACCTGCCGGCCAAGCTGACCGCCGCGGTGCTGCCGACCAGGCTGGTCTGCGACAACCGGCTGATCGAGACCGAGTCGCTGTCGGCCGCCGACCAGGCCGCCGTCTGCACCAGCCTGCGCGGCGAGGACGGCTTCTTCCACCACCTGGTCACGGACAGCGGGCCGGTCCCGGGCCAGTACGACAAGACCATCACGCTGGCCGTCTTCGCCAACAAGGCGGACTACGCCACCTACTCCTGGGCCATCTTCGGCAACGACACCGACAACGGTGGCGAGACCCTGATGGACCCGACCGACCCGAAGAACCAGGCCGTGTCGGTGATGTTCCTCAAGTCGTGGAACGACAGTTTCCCGGCGAACGTGTGGAACCTCAACCACGAGTACACCCACTACCTCGACGGCATCTACGACATGAAGGGCACCTTCGGCACCGAGACCTCGGTGCCGAACATCTGGTGGATCGAGGGCGTGGCCGAGTACGAGTCCTACGCGTACCGCGGCCAGACCGACACCGAGGCGCTGGACCAGGCCCGCAGCCACACCTACAAGCTGAGCACCATCTTCCAGAACACCTACGACAACTCGGACTCGGTGCGCACCTACCCGTGGGGCTACCTGGCGGTGCGGTACATGTTCGAGAAGCACCCCGACGTGATCCAGTCGATGCTGGGCCACTTCCGCACCGGTGACTACACCGGCGGCTACGCGGTCTACAACTCGCTGGGCACCAGCCTGGACGCCGACTTCGACTCCTGGCTGACCGCCTGCGCCGCCGGCGCCTGCTACGCCCAGGGCCCGACCGCGCTCTTCGACGAGAGCGTGAGCGGCGCGACCGTCACGGTGGCCGACCGCTCGGTGCAGACCGGCCCCGGCCGGATCACCGCCTGGCACTGGACCTTCGGCGACGGCAGCACCGGTGACGGGCGCAACGTGAGCCACACCTACGCCGCCCCGGGGACCTACACCGTGGTGGAGACCGCCGTCGACAGCAACGGCAAGTCGACCAGCACCGCGACCTCGGCCACCGTCGCCGTCGGCGGCGGCCAGGCCACCCCGCCCGCCTGCACCGACCCCCGGGCCGAGGCGCTGGGCCAGAACTGCTCCCGGGCCGGGCAGTCCGCCACCGCGGGCCACCTGGTCTACAAGTACGTCTACGTGCCCGCCGGCACCAGCAAGCTGACCGTCTCCACCTCGGGCGGCACCGGGCTGGCCTACCTGTACTACAACGACGACACCTGGGCCTCCCCCGACGCGTTCACCGCCTCGGGCACCAACTCCGGTACCGCCCAGACCGTCACCGTCACCAACCCGGAGCCCGGGTACCACTACCTGAGCCTGTACGCCGTGACCGACTTCAGCGGCGTGACCATCAGCACCCGGTACTGACGCTTCATCAGTATCTGACGCACCACCAGGGCGGGTGCGGCGCGGCCACTGCCGCCCCGCACCCGCCCTGCCGTGTCGAGCACCGACCCGGGCCGGGCCGCCGGTCAGCGGTCGGTCGCGCCGATCCGGTACGGGTCCAGGTCCTCGTGGCGCTGGAGGTCGGCGAACCGGGCCGGCTGCGGGCGCGGGGCCGTCCGGCCCGGTCGCAGCGGCCACCAGATGCCGCGCCCCAGCAGCGCCGCCAGCGCGGGCAGCGCGGGCACCAGCACGATCGAGAGCAGGAAGGCGGCGAGCAGGATGCCGAGCGCCATCGCGAAGCCGACCTGCTGGGTCGACGGGGACGGGGTGACCGCGAGGGTGGCGAACGAGCCGGCCAGCACCAGGCCCGCCGTCGCGATCGCCGGGGTGGTGTGGCGCACGGCCCGTGCCACCGCGCGGCGGGCCGGTCCCGGGCGTTCCATCTCCTCCCGGATCCGGTCGCTGATCAGGATGTTGTAGTCGGTTCCGAGGGCGACCACGAACAGGAACAGCACCAGCGGCAGGGTGAAGTCGACGCCCGGGCGGTGCATCACGTGCTGGAAGAGCGTGGTGGCCGCGCCGAGGGTGGCCGCGAAGCCCAGTCCGACGCAGAGCAGCAGGATCAGCGGCGCCAGCAGGCTGCGCAGCAGCAGGACCAGGATCAGCGCGATCAGCCCGGCCGCCACCGGGAACACCAGGCGCAGGTCGTGGTCGACGGCACTGGACACATCGGCGAGGATCGCCGCCGTGCCGCCGACGTGGGCCTCCAGGCCGGCGGGGGTGTCCTTGGCCAGGGCCGCGCGCAGCGGACCGCTGACCAGCTCGCGCGCCTGGACCGACTGCGCGTCGGCGGTCGGGAACAGGTCGATCCTGGCGGCCCGCCCGTTCTCGCTCAGTACCGGTGCGGCCACCTGGCCGATGCCGGGGACCTGGGCCAGGTCACGGGCCAGCCCGTCCAACGGGCGGCCGGTGAGCGGCGCGTTGTCGGTGGCCCGCAGGTAGACGCTGGTCGGGTCGGCCACTCCGGCCGGCAGGGCGCGCGAGATCTCGGCAGCGGTGGCCCGCGCGGCGGTGCGGGGGCCGCCGCCGCCCTGGCCGTAGTCCATCGTGAGCCCGATCAACCCGGCGGACAGCGTCCCCAGCAGTGCGATCGAGGCCAGGGTGAAGGCCAGCGGGCGGCGGACCAGCAGCGCGGCGAACCGTGCCCCCGCGCCTTGACGGGGCTCACGCCGGTGGGCTCGCGAGGGCCAGTAGAGCTTGCGCCCGGCGGCCGCCAGCACGGCCGGCTCGCGCCGCTGGGGCTGCTCCTGGTCGTGCTCGGCGCCCTGCCGCTGCTCACCCTGCGCCGCCGCCCGCTGGGCTCGGCGAGTGCCGTGCTGGTCATCGCCCTGGCGCTGAACCTCAGCGTGCCCGTGGCGAGCCACTTCGGCGCCGCGTTGGCTGTCGCGCTGTTCGGGATCGCCCGTTCGCAGCGCGCGGCGGTGACCGCCGTGGCGGCCGTGGCGGCCTGCGCGCTCTCGCTGGTCGGGCGGGTGGCGCCGTTCCCCCCGTCGGTCGGCAGCCTGATCGGCAGTCTGTCGCTGCCGCGCTGGTGGTGGGCGCGGCCCTGGCGTTCCGGCGGCACCAGCAGGCGCTGGAGGTGCGGCGCCGGCTCCTGGCGGAGCGCGCGGTGGCCGACGAGCGCCGCCGGATCGCCCGCGAGCTGCACGACATCGTCGCCCATCACCTGACCACCATGCAGCTGATGGCCGGCGGCGCCCGGGCCAACCTCGGCGGCGACCAGGAGGTGGTGCGCGAGGCGCTCACCGTGCTCGAGGGCTCGGGGCGCACGGCGCTGCGGGAGATGCGCCAACTGCTCGACGTGCTGCGGGCCGACGACGAGCCGCAGCAGGCGGTCGCGGCGCCCCAGCCGGGGGTCGGGGACCTCGCCCGGCTGGTCGAGGAGTCCTGCCTGGCCGGTCTGCCCACCGAACTCACCGTCAGCGGCGCGCAGCGCCCGCTCCCGCCCAGCACCGCCCTGGCCGTCTTCCGGGTCGTCCAGGAGTCCCTCACCAACGCCCGCAAGCACGCCGGCGGCGCCCGGGCGAGGGTCCACCTGACGTACCGGCCGGAGCAGATCACCGTCGAGGTGCGGAACACGGGTACCGGCGGCACGGCACCGCGGGCCGCCGGGGCCGGCCGCGGGGGCGGGTACGGTCTGATCGGCATGCGCGAGCGCGTCGCGCTGCACGGCGGCAGCCTGGTGGCCGGACAGCTCGACGACGGCGGGTTCGGGGTGGCGGCCGACCTGCCGCTGGTGCCGGTCGAGGGAGAGGAACTGCCGGTGTGACGGGGACGGCCGAGAGCAGGACGGGAACGACCGAGCGGATCAGGGTGCTGATCGCGGACGACCAGCCGCTGGTGCGGCGCGGCCTGGCGCTGATCCTGGCCCCGGACCCGGCCGTCGAGGTGGTGGCCGAGGCGGAGCACGGCGAGCAGGCCCTCGCCCACGAGCACCGGCCCGACGTGGTGGTGATGGACATCCGGATGCCGGTCCTCGACGGGGTCGGGGCGACCGCTCGGATCACCCGGGAACTGCCCGCCTGCCGGGTGCTGGCGCTGAGCACCTTCGACCTCGACGAGTACGTGGTCGCTGCCCTGCGGGCGGGCGCGTACGGCTTCCTGCCCAAGGACATCTCCCCGGAGGAGCTGTTGGCGGCGGTGCGCACCGTGCACCGCGGCGAGGCCGTGGTCGCGCCCCGGCTGCTCACCCGGCTGATCTCCACCTACGTCACCGCGCCCGGGCGGCCGCAGTCACCCGCCGCCCTCCCGGCTGCGGACCTCGGGAACGCCGACCTGACGCCCCGTGAGGTGGAGGTGTGGCGGCTGCTCGCCACCGGACTGGACAACGCCGGGATCGCGCAGGCCATGGCGATCAGCCTCTCCACGGTCAAGAACTACATCACCAGCGTCTTCGCCAAGCTGGGCGTCCGCGACCGCGCCCAGGCGGTGATCGCCGCCTACGAGTCCGGCCTGGTGCGGCCCTGCCCGGCCGAACCGCCGGGTTCGGCCGGGCAGGACGGATAGGGGCGCTCCTGGCGGCAGCCCTGCCTCAGCGCTGCGGGAAGCGGTGCTGCTCGATCAGGTGGGTGACGTGGCGCCAGAAGTCGGCGTCCGCCTGCCCGTCCGGGGCCGGCACGGCCACGCCCGGGGTGTCCTGCGGATCGGCGAGTCCCGCCGCCCGGGCCAGCTCGCGGCCGGAGCCGAGCACCGCGATCGGCTTGCCGTGCCGCAGCGCCTCGGCCACGAAGCGCACGGCGTCCGGGTCCTCGGCGAGCGCCCCGGTCCCGTCTGGCAGCAGCACGGCGTCGTGCAGCACCGAGGCGGTCGCGGACAGCGCGCGGTCCACCGGCACCCCGTCGCCGGCCCGGTCGGACACCTCGCCGCCGTGCGGGGCGAGCACCGCCACCGCAGCGTCCTGAGCCGCCAACCAGTCGCGTCCGGCGCTCAGTTGGGCACCGTCCACGCCGTCGCAGGCGAGCACGGCGACGCTGCGGGTGCTGATCCCGCTGCCGCCCAGCGCCGCCAGGCTGAGCGCCGGCGAGATGCGCGGGACCTCCGGGGCCGGCGCGGCGGCTTCCTGCTCCGGCACCGGCTCACCGATCCGCCGGGCCACCTCGGCGGCCAGCTCGGCGTCCACCCGGACCAGGTTGCCGACCATCCGGCGGCGCACCGCCCGGTCGCCGACATGGCCGAGTTCGAAGGCGAAGGCCGCGGTGATGTGCTCCTGCTCCCAGTCGGCCATGCTGTGCCAGAACATCGCGGCCTGGCTGTAGTGGTCGGCGAAGCTCGCGCTGCGCCGCCGGATCGCCTGCCCGTCCACCCGCTCCTGGTAGTGCTCGAAGACGCCCTCGGCGAGCCGGCCGCCGCCCATCGTGAACGGGCAGCCGCCGCCGACCGAGTTGGGCGAGTAGCTGGTGCCGGGCTGGATCAACTGCTGGCCCTGGCCGTCGCGGTGGTTGGTGCGCACCTCGGTGAGCGGGCGGTTGACCGGCAGCTGGGCGAAGTTGGGCCCGCCCAGGCGGAGCAGCTGGGTGTCCAGGTAGGAGAAGTTGCGGCCCTGCAGCAGCGGGTCGTTGGTGAAGTCGATGCCGGGCACGATGTTGGCCGTGTGGAAGGCCACCTGCTCGGTCTCGGCGAAGAAGTTCTGCGGGTTGCGGTCCAGCACCATCCGGCCCACCGGCCGCACCGGCACCAGTTCCTCCGGCACCAGCTTGGTCGGGTCCAGCAGGTCGAAGGGGAAGGCGAACTCATGCTCCTCCGGGATCAGTTGGACGCCGAGCTCCCACTCCGGGTACGCGCCGGAGGCGATCGCCTCCCACAGGTCGCGGCGGTGGAAGTCCGGGTCGCGCCCGGCGGCCAGCTGGGCCTCGTCCCAGACCTGGCAGGCCACGCCGAGCTTCGGCCGCCAGTGGAACTTCACGAAGGTGCCGCGCCCCTCGGCGTTCACCAGCCGGAAGGTGTGCACGCCGAAGCCCTGCATCATCCGGTAGCTGCGCGGGATCGCCCGGTCGGACATCACCCACATCAGCATGTGGGTGGACTCGGGCTGCAGCGAGCAGAAGTCCCAGAAGGTGTCGTGCGCGCTGGCGCCGGTGGGGATCTCGTTCGGCGGCTCGGGCTTCACCGCGTGCACGAAGTCGGGGAACTTGGCCGCGTCCTGGATGAAGAAGACCGGCATGTTGTTGCCGACCAGGTCGTAGTTGCCGTGCCGGGTGTAGAACTTGGTGGCGAACCCGCGCACGTCCCGCACCGTGTCGGCCGAGCCGCGCGGGCCCTGCACGGTCGAGAAGCGCACGAACACCGGCGTGCGGCGCCCGGGCTCCTGCAGGAAGTCGGCGCAGGTGTACTCGGCCAGCGACTCGTACGGCTCGAAGAACCCGTAGGCGCCGGCGCCGCGGGCGTGCACCACCCGTTCCGGGATCCGCTCGTGGTCGAACCGGGTCAGCTTCTCCCGCAGCTGGAAGTCCGCCAGCAGGGTCGGGCCGCGCTCGCCCAGGTGCAGCGAGTTGTCGGTGTCGTCGACGGCCACGCCCTGGTCCGTGGTGAGGGCGCCGCGCGGGTGGGGTGCCCGGTGGGCGTCCAGCGCCAGGTCCTTGGCGTCCCGCTCCGGGGTCCCTCGCTCGTCGGCGTCCCGGTCGGCGGTGCCCCGGTCGGCGGCGTCCCGCTCAGGGACATCGCGCACGGCGGTCTCCCGCTCGGCGGTCTCCCGGTCGGCGGTGCCCCGGTCGGTGTCGACGGGCGGCCCCGGGTTGTGGGTCGCTGGCGCCGGGCTCCCGGTGGCCGGTGACGCGGGCGGACGGCCTTCGGGCGGGCCGGGGTTGGTGGTCATCACGCGGTCCTCCTCTTCCTGGGCGGCTTCCTGGGCTCCTGGGCAGCCTCCGGACGGCTGTCGCGGGGCGGCCCGGGACGCCCCGCGGCACGGCTGCCCGGTGACGAGCCGGGCAAACCGGACTCTTTCCCCACCGGAGCCACGCGCACCGGCCAGCCAGGCGTACCGGGACGCGGTCGGGGCAGACGCCCGGCGGAGGATGCTGATGACCACCGATCCCGCGGCTGACCACCGCCCCACCGACCGGCTGCGGTTCGGAGTGGAGGAGGAGTACCTGCTCGTCGACCCGCACACCGGCCGCACCGTCCCGCGCGCGCCGGAGGTGCTGGAACGGGCCGAGGCGGAGCTGGGGCCGCGCGCCCAGCCGGAGTTCCTGGCGACCCAGATCGAGGCCTGTACCCCGCCCGTGGAGACCGCGGCGCAGCTGCGCGCGGAGCTGGTCGCGATGCGGGCGGCGATGGCCCGGGCCGCCGCACCCTTCGGCTGCGTGCCGGTGGCCTGCGGCACCGCCGTGCTGCCCAGCCGCCACCCGCTGCCCGTCACCGACCAGCCGCGCTACCACCGGATCGCCGAGCTGGTCGGGCCGGTCGCCGACCAGACCGGCGCGGAACTGTGCGGCTGCCACGTGCACCTCGGCGACCTCGACCGGGCCACGGCGCTGCAACTGAGCGCAGCGCTGCGCCCATGGCTGCCGGTGCTGCAGGCGCTCAGCTCCAACTCACCGTTCACCGAGGGCAGCGACTTGGGCCTGGCGAGCGGCCGCTGGCTGTTCCAGCGCAACTGGCCGACCGTGGGCCCGGCCCCGCTGCTCGACCTCGACGGCTACGAACGCACCGCCGACGCCCTGGTGGCCCGCTCCCGGGTGCTGGACCGGCGGATGATCTACTGGTATTCCCGGCCCTCGGAGCACCTGCCGACCCTGGAGGTGCGGGTCTTCGACGTCAACACCGACCTCGACGTGACGGTCCTGCTGGCCGTCCTGCTGCGCGGGCTGGCCTGGTCCCTGCTCGCCGCGCCGACCCGCCCGCGCCGCGCCCCCGCACTCACCTCGGCGCACTGGTACGCCGCGCGGTCCGGGCTGACGGGCGAGGCCGTGGACCCGCTGACCGGGGAGCACCTGCCGATGGCCCGGCTGCTGGCCCACCTGTACGCGCGGGCCCTGCCGGGCCTGGCCGCGCACGGCGACCGGGCGGCGGCCGAGGACCTGATCCGGCGCGTGCTGTGCCTGGGGACCGGCGCGGCGCGCCAGCGGGCGGCCCGGGCCAACGGCAAGGGACTGGCCGGGGTGGTCGCCCACCTCGCCACCGGCTTCAGCGAGTCCGGCTCGGCCTGAGCCGGCCCCGACCACCAGGCCCACCGCCAGCTGCCAGGAGGCGCCAGTGGGGCTCGGAGTGCCTGCAGTGCCTGGAGTGCCTGGAGTGCTCGGAGTGCTCGGAGTGCCCGGCCGGAGACCGGGTAGGCGCCAGCCGTGATCTCCCCGACGGAGGCCTGACCGCATGCCACCCGAAGCCCCCTCCCCCCAGGTCCTGCGGGACTACGCACTGCTCGCCGACGGCGAGCGCGGTGCGCTGGTCGGACCGGCCGGCGAGGCGGTCTGGCTCTGCGCGCCGGGCTGGGACAGCCCGGCGGTCTTCTCGACGCTGATCGGCGGACCGGGCTGGTACCGGGTCGGCCCGGCGGGCCCGGCCGTGCACAGCGGCTACTACGAGGCGGGCAGCCTGGTCTGGCGCGCCCGCTGGGTGACCACCGGCGGCATGGTCGAGTGCCGCCAGGCACTGGCCATGCCCGGCGACCCGCACCGTCTGGTGCTGCTGCACCGGATCCGCGCCGTGGACGGCCCGGCCGCCGTGGACGTGCTGCTGCGACCCGCGGCGGAGTTCGGCGAGGCCCCGCTGCGCCGGCTGCGCCGGGCGGAGGACGGGACCTGGCGGGCCCGGGCCGGCGCGCTGCGGCTGCGCTGGACCGGGGCCCCGCAGGCCGTCCCCGGCGCCCACGGCACCGAACTGGCGGCCGCCGTCCGACTGGCCCCGGGCGAGCAGTCCGACCTGGTGCTGGAACTCTCCGACCGGCCGCTGCCGGACCCCGAGCCGCCCGACCACCTGTGGCGGGCGACCGAGTTCGCCTGGCAGCGCACCGTGCCCGACCCCGAGCCCGCCGGGATGCTCGGCGCGCGCGACGCCCGGCACGCCCGCGTCGTGCTGCACGGTCTGACCACCGGCTCCGGCGGCACCGTCGCGGCCGCCACCACCTCGCTGCCCGAGCGCGCGGCCCAGGGCCGCAACTACGACTACCGCTTCGTCTGGATCCGCGACCTGTGCTACCTCGGCCAGGCCGCGGCCGCCGGTGGGGACCTGCCCCTGCTGGACGGCGCGGTGGACTTCCTGACCGCCAGGCTGCTCGACCACGGCCCCGACCTCTCCCCCGCCTACACCGCCGCCGGCCGCCGCATCCCGGACCAGCAGCGGCTGAACCTGCCGGGCTACCCGGGCGGTTTCGACGTGGTCGGCAACCAGGTGCGCCACCAGTTCCAGCTGGACGTGTTCGGCGAGGGCCTGCTGCTGCTGGCCGCCGCCGCCCGCCTGGACCGGCTGGGCCCCGACGGCCGGGCGGCAGCCCGGCTCGCCGCGCGCGCCGTCCGGGACCGCCACCGGGAGCCGGACGCCGGGATCTGGGAGCTCTACCCGGACCGCTGGGCCCACAGCCGGCTGATCTGCGCGGCCGGCCTGCGGGCGGCGGCCGCGGCCGGCCTCGGCGGCGCCGACTGGCTCGCGCTGGCCGACCGGATCGTCGCCGGGACGGCCGACTGCCTACACCCGAGCGGCCGCTGGCAGCGCTCCCCCACCGACCCGCGGGTGGACGCCGCCCTGCTGCTGCCCGGCCTGCGCGGGGCGGTGCCCGCCGACGACCCGCGCACCCGGGCCACCCTGCACGCGGTCCGCACCGAGCTGGGCGAGGACCACTTCGCGTACCGGTTCCGGCAGGACGACCGCCCGCCGGCCGATGCGGAGGGCGCCTTCCTGCTCTGCGGCTTCCTGATGGCCCTCGCCGAGCAGCAGCAGGGCAACCGGGTGGCAGCAGCCCGCTGGTTCGAACGCAACCGCGCCGCCTGCGGAGGCCCCGGCCTGTACGCGGAGGAGTACGACGTGGCCCAGCGCCAACTGCGCGGCAACCTGCCCCAGGCCTTCGTCCACGCCCTGCTGCTGGAAGCCGCCGCCCGGCTGGGCGGCTGACCACGTCGGGGTGCCGGCCCAACCATTCAGCCACCGTGCACGTCGGGCAGGCTGATGGCGGCCTCGTTACGCGGCTTGCTGCGGCGCGCCACCGGCTGCAGCGTGGGCGCATCGGCCACCGCCTGAAGGCAGGCGGGATCGGTCGTCCACTCGATGCCGCCCTTGATCGGGCGAAGGTGCGCCTTGCCGTACATCTCACCCATGTACCGCCCCTGCCTCCTGGTGGCCAAGTCCTGCACCACATCACCCACTCGGGGCTTCAACACCACCACCGGCGGGCCAGCTTGCCTTGCCACAGCGTCGCTCCTCTCCGTAGTCGATTCACTACCAGGGAGACATACTGTGCTCTACGCTCAGACAGTCTTCAATCGGCCAGCACGGAAGGAAGAGTGCGCTATGAGCCGCATCGTCCTACCTCCGCCCACCACGCCGCGCGAGCACTTCGCAACTCAACTGCGTCACATTCGCGAGTTTTTGGGTCTGACGCAAAGTCAACTGGGGCTGCGTACCGGCTACTCGGCGGTCCACATCTCGGCAGTGGAAACCGGCCGCAAGCCTCCCACCCTCCCGTTCGCGAAGAGTGTTGATCAAGCGTTCGACTCTGGGACCAAGTTCGTTGACCTGTACGGCAAGATCCACGGGCACTCCCTGCTACAGGGCTTCCCCGAGTACACGGTCCAGGAGGCGGCCGCCGCTGCACTGCGCGTCTTTCAGCCCCGCACCATTGACGGTCTCCTGCAAACAGTCGAGTACGCAACGGCAATCGAGTCGGGATACGTCCTGCGCGGCAAGGTCACACAGGATCAGGCAGACTCCCGGGTCAGCCTTCTTCTCGACCGGCAACGGATCCTTGCCAAGACCCCACGACCCACCCTCCACGTCGTCATGGACGAGACCTGCCTGCGCCGCCAGATCGGCAGCCCCGGAGTCATGGCCAGACAGCTCGCGTACCTCGAAGAAGTGGCCCAGCAGCCGAAGACGACCATCCAGATCGCCCCGGATTCCCTGGGGGAATCGCACCCGATCAACCATCCGCTGACCTTGCTCATCCTGTCCGGCCACCAGGTACTCGGGTACACGGAGGGGCTGCACCGGGGGTTCCTGGAGCGGGATACCGCAACAGTGGCGGCGTGGACCGAAGACTACGATCGCCTCACAGCCGATGCGCTGCCCCGCGCAGCGTCATTGGCCAGGATCCGCAAGCTTAGAGAGGCCTTTCAACATGCACCCTGACCTGTCCGCGGCTGCCTGGCGCAAGAGCACTCATTCTGGCGGCGGGGGAAACTGCATCGAAGTTGCCGACGGTTTCCCCGACGTCGTCCCCGTGCGCGACTCCAAGAACCCCACCGGCCCCGCCCTGGTCTTTCAGAGCCACGCGTTCGCCGCGTTCGTCGCCGGGGTCAAGGCCGCCGACCTCGGCGCCGTCTGAGCCCGTTCGCCTGTCGGCCTCCTGCGCAGCTCAACAGCGAGCTGCGCAGGAGGTCCGGGTGCTCACGCTCGCTCCCGGCTCGGTCGATCACCGGCTGTCGGTCAGCGGCTGAGGATCATCTGCGTGCCGTCCGAACCGACCCCGATGGCCTTGACGACCGGGTCGCTCTCCTGGGTCCAGTTGTAGAGACCGATCCCCTTCTTCGCCAGGACCGTCCCCGAGTTGTCCAGGATCACCTGCGTACCGTCGGAACCGACCGCGATCGACTGCACCACGGCGTCGCCCGACGGGTTCGAGGCGATGGCCGACCTGGCTCGGGAGACCCTGCAGGCGCTCGACCGGCTGCCCGGCCGGGCGGCGGCGGATCCGGTGGCGGCGGACCCGGCGGAGGCGGCCTGTGCGCAGTTGCTGCGTGAGCGGCTGGCGGCGCAGCTGGCCGTGCACGACGCCGGGGACCACGTGCGGGCGCTGCGCAACACCGCCTCCCCGATCCACTACGTCCGGTCGATCTTCACCCTGATGCCCACCACCAGCGAGGAGGACTGGGCGGTGGTGGCCGGGCGGCTGCGGGCCGTGCCGGGCGCGGTGGCCGGCTATCGCCGCACGCTGGAGCAGGGCGTCGGGCGCGGGCTGCTCTCCGCACCGCGTCAGGTCGAGTCCGTACTCGCGCAGTTGGACGCGTGGACCGGACGGGCCGACGGCGGGGCCGGCTGGTTCGCCGGATTCGTGGCGGACGGGCCGGAGCGGTTGCGTAGCGAACTGGACTCCGCTGCGCTGGGTGCCACCGCCGCCGTCGGCGAGCTGCGCGACTGGCTGCACGGCGACTACCTCCCCGCGGCGGCGGGCGTCCCGGACGCGGTCGGCCGGGAGCGCTACCTGCGATCGGCCCGCCTGGCCACCGGTTCGAACGTGGACGTCGCCGAGGCGTACGACTGGGCGTGGGAGGAATTCCACCGCACGCTGGCCGAGATGCGGGTGGAGGCCGGCCGGGTGCTGCCCGGCGCCGGGGTCGTGGAGGCGATGGAGTTCCTGAACGAGCACGGCCACGCGATCAAGGGCGAGGAGGCCGTCCGCGACTGGCTCCAGCAGGTCATGGACGAGGCGATCGAGCGCCTCGACGGAACACACTTCGACATCGTGGGCCCGCTGCGCCAGGTCGAGTCCAGGATCGCCCCGGCGGGGAGCGCGGCCGCACCGTTCTACTCCGGCCCCAGCCTGGACTTCACCCGCCCCGGTCGCACCTACCTGCCGACCCTGGGCCGGGACACCTTCCCGACCTGGCAGCTCGTCAGCACCTGGTACCACGAGGGTGTGCCCGGCCATCACCTCCAGCTCGCCCGCTGGACGGCCGTCGCCGACCAGCTGAGCCGCTACCAGGTGACCCTCGGCAAGGTCAGCGCCAATGTCGAGGGCTGGGCGCTCTATGCCGAGCGGCTGATGGACGACCTGGGCTTCCTCACCGACCCGGCCCACCGCCTCGGATACCTGACCAAGCAGATGCTGCGCATCATCCGGGTGATCACCGACATCGGCATGCACCTGCGCCTGGCCATCCCCGCCGACTCCGGCTTCCACCCGGGCGAGACCTGGACCCCGGAACTGGCCGACCGGTTCCTGGCCGAATACCAGGGCAGCCCCGCCGCCCGCCGGGCCAGCGAGGTCAACCGCTACCTCGGCTGGCCCGGCCAGGCCATCGGCTACAAGCTCGGCGAGCGCGCCTGGCTGCGCGGCCGCGAAGCCGCCCGGCACCGGCTGGGCGCCGACTTCGACCTGAAGACCTGGCACATGAAGGCGATCTCCCAGGGCTCCTACGGCCTCGACGACCTGGAGGCCAACCTGGCCGGCCTCTGACCGCGGGCCCGGGGCGATGGGGGCAGCTGAGCCCGGCGCCGGGTTCAGCTGCCGCCACCGCCCCGGGCCCGGTGGCGGCGCCGCACGGTCAGCCGGCGGCGTCCGACCCCGCGTCCGGGCGGCCGGCAGTGGCCGCGTCCGGGTCCTGGTCCTGGTCCTGCCAGCCCGGCGCGTCCGCGTCCTCCAGGTCGGCCCGCAGTCCGGCCAGGGTGGCCGTCAGCAGGCGGGAGACGTGCATCTGCGAGACCCCGATCCGGTCGGCGATCTCCGACTGGGTCCGGCCCTCCCAGAACCGCAGCACCAGCACGGCCTGCTCGCGCTTGGGCAGCTTGCCCAGCAGCGGAGTGACCGCGACCCGGAAGTCGGCCAGGTCCAGCTCCAGGTCCTCGGTGCCGAGCCGGTCCAGCAGCGCGCTGCCCGACTCGTCCGCGTCCTGCTCACGCAGCGCGTCCAGCGAGTTCGGCCGGTAGACCCGGGCGGCCACCAGGCCCTCCAGCACCTCCTCCTCGGTGATGCCGAGGTCCTCGGCGAGTTCCTCGGGCCGCGGCAGCCGGCCCAGGTCCTGCTCCAGCCGGTCCGAGCCGCGGGCGACCGCCAGGTAGCGCTCCTGCATGCTGCGCGGCACCCGGACCGGCCAGGAGGTGTCCCGGAAGAACCGCTTGATCTCGCCGGCGATGGTCGGGATGGCGTAGGTGACGAACTCGGCGCCGCGCTCCTGGTCGTAGCCGTCGACGGCCTTGATCAGGCCCACCGTGCCGACCTGCAGGATGTCCGCCATCTCCTCGCAGCGGTGCCGGAACCTGGCGGCGATGAAGCGCACCAGCGGCATGTTGAGCTCGATGATGGTGGACCGCACATAGCTGTAGGCATAGCTCTCCCGCTCCAGGCCGGCGAGCCGCCGGAACAGCGCATCACTCAGCGCCCGGGCCTCGCTCTTGCTCATCGCCCGTAGCTCCCGCTCGCTGAACCGCGGCGGCAGGTCGTCCGGCAGTCCACCCCCCGCCTGGACCGGCTGATCGGTATCGCTGTCGATCACGATCTCTCCTGACAGCAGTTCGCCCGCGCTTCGACACGGCTGTACCACACGGCACGTACCCGGGTGCGGCGAATCGAATCGCCCTCGAACAGTTCCACCCACAGCAGGTCCACCCGCAGTCCGCACCTGCACCTGCCCCCTCCGATCTCCGTCCCCCTCCTTCCGCCCCCACTTAGTTGTGTGCCTATAATCGTTGTATGACATTAACTACTTGGCTCCCCCGAGCCCACCGGACCCACCGGGCCCCCGCCGGGCCGCTGGACCGCCGCGGCCGCACCCGCGTGCTGGCGATCTGCTGCCTGAGCCTGTTCCTGGTCGGCGTGGACAACACGATCGTCAACCTCGCCCTGCCCGCCATCCAGCGCGACCTGCACGTCGGCGTCTCCGGCCTGCAGTGGGTGGTGGCCGGGTACACCGTGGTGCTGGCCACCCTGCTGCTGCCCGCGGGCGCGGCCGGCGACCGGTTCGGGCGGCGGCGCACCTTCCAGACCGGGCTGGTGCTCTTCACCCTCGGCTCGCTGCTCTGCTCGGTCGCACCGGGCCTGGGCACCCTGGTCGCGGCCCGGATGGCGCAGGCGGTCGGCGGGTCGATGCTCAACCCGGTCGCCATGTCGATCATCACCAACACCTTCACCGAGCCGCGCGAGCGGGCCCGGGCGATCGGCGTGTGGGGCGCGGTGGCGGGCGTCAGCCTGGCGCTCGGCCCGCTGCTCGGCGGTCTGCTGGTGGACACGGTCGGCTGGCGCGGGGTCTTCTGGGCCACCGTCCCGGTGGGCCTGGCGGCCCTGGCCCTCTGCGCCCGGTACGTCCCCGAGTCGCGGGCCGAGCGCGCCCGCCCGCTCGACCCGGTCGGCCAGCTGCTCATCGTGGTCCTGCTGGGCAGCCTCACCTACGGGGTCATCGAGGCGCCGACCGCAGGCTGGACGGCGCCCCAGACCCTGCTGTGCGGCGCGGCGGCCCTGCTCGCCGCGGCCTGCTTCGTCCCGTACGAGCTGCGCAACCGCGCGCCGGTGATCGACCCGCGCCTGCTGCGCAGCGCGCCGTTCGCCGGGGCCGCCGCGATCGCCGTCTGCGGGTTCGCCGCGCTCGGCGGCTTCCTGCTGCTCAACACCCTCTACCTGCAGGACGTGCGCGACTACTCGCCGCTGCACGCCGGACTCCTGACCCTGCCGCTGGCGGTGCTGGCCATGGTCTGCTCGCCGTTCTCCGGGCGACTGGTCGCCACCCGCGGCCCGCGGCTGCCGCTGATCGCGGCCGGCGCCGCGATGGCCGCCGGCACCGCCACCCTGACCGGGCTGACCGCCGGCACGCCCGACTGGCAACTGGTGGTCGCCTACAGCCTGTTCGGCATCGGCTTCGGGATGCTGAACGCTCCCATCACCACCACTGCCGTCTCCGGCATGCCGCGCGACCGGGCCGGAGTGGCCGCCGCGGTGGCCAGCACCAGCCGGCAGACCGGGCAGTTGCTCGGGGTCACCGTGCTCGGCTCGCTGGCCACCTCCGCCGTGCGCGGCCCGCTGCACTCGGGCTTCGCCGCGGCCAGCCACGTCGGCTGGTGGGTGGCGACCGGTTGCGCCCTGACGGTGCTCGCGCTCGGTATCCTCACCACCGGACGCTGGGCCGGACGCAGTGCCGCGCGGGTGGCGCAGCGACTGGAGTCCGTCCCGACCGAACGAGCAGTGGACGGCGGGAGCACGTGAACGAGAACGGCAGTGGCGGCGCGGCGGCCAGGGTCTGGGCGGCCCTGTCCGACCTGGTGCTGCGTCAGGAGAACCGCCGGGCCGAGGTGGAGCAGGCGCTCGGCCTGAGCTTCCTGCGTGCCAAAGCGCTGCGCCGCCTGCTGCCGGGCCCGCTGACGATGCGTGAACTGACGGAGCGGCTGAGCACCGACAAGCCGTACACCACGCTGATCGTGGACGAGCTGGAGCGGCGGGGCCTGGTGGAGCGCAGCGTCCACCCGCAGGACCGCCGCTCCAAGCTGGTCGCCCTCACCGCCGCCGGCACCACGGCGGCCGAGCAGGCCGAGCAGATCCTGTCCCGGCCGCCGCGCACCCTGCTCGCCCTGGACGAGGGCGAACTCGCCGAGCTGACCCGCCTGGTGGGCAAGCTGCGGACCGACCACCGTTAGGTGCTGGTGGCTCCTGCGCGCTCAGGTGGGCCCTGCGGCCCAGAGCCGAAAGCCGCGGGCCGACGCAGCGGGAGCCGGAGCCGACCCGCCCTGTTCCCCCATTCCCCAGCCGTAACGCCTTGATAACGTCATGTCAGCCCTCTAGTAGTGCCATTGCACATGTCACATCATGCATCCCATGCGAAAACTCACCGCCCTCCTGTCGGCCGCCGCTGCCGTCGCCGCCCTCAGCGGAGCCTCCGCCAGTGCCGCATCCGACACCGCCGCCCCGGAGGACACCGGGCAGGGGAAGCTCGCCTGGACCTCCTGCAACGACTCCGCGACACCCGCACTGCAGTGCGCGATGCTCGACGTGCCGGTGGACTACGCCGCCCCGCACGGGCGCAAGATCCAGATCAAGGTGAACCGGCTGCCTGCCACCGCGCCCAAGGACAAGCAGCAGGGCCCGATCCTGCTCAACCCCGGAGGCCCCGGCGACTCCGGGCTCTGGATGCCCGCCTTCATCTCCGGGCAGATCCCGCAGGACCTCGCCTCGACCTACGACTGGATCGGCTTCGACCCGCGCGGCACCAACGGCAGCGAGCCCCATGTGGTCTGCGACGCCTCCTACTTCAATGGCGAGCGCCCCGACTACCAGGTCAGCCAGGGCACTTCGAAGGCGTGGCTGACCAAGGCGGCCGGGTACGCCGCGGACTGCACCGCCGACTGGTCCTGGCTGCTGCCGCACATGACCACGGTCGACAACGCGCGCGACATGGACAGCATCCGCCGGGCGCTGGGCGCGAAGCAGATCAACTTCTACGGCGGCTCCTGGGGCACCTCGCTGGGCTCCACCTACGGCCAGCTCTTCCCCTCCCGGGTGCGCCGGATGGTGCTGGACAGCATCGTCGGACCGAGCATCAGTTGGTACGACCACAACATCCTGCAGGACCAGGAGCACCAGCGCCGCTTCGACGCCTTCGCCGCCTGGACAGCCAAGGCGGACTCCGTCTACCACCTGGGAACTGACGCCGCCTCGATCGAGCAGGCCTACCACCAGGTCGAGGCCGCCCTGCGGACCGACCCGGTGGACGCCGCGCCGGCCCCCGGCAAGATCGGCCCCGCCGAGTTCGAGGACACCTTCTACGGCGGCGGCTACAACTTCCTGCGCTGGCCCCGGATGGCCACCGTGCTGTCCGCGTACGTCACCCAGCACGACACCCGGCCGCTGAACATCGCCTACAACCGCTATGCGGCACCGGGCGCCGACGACGGCACCTTCCCGGCCTACAACGCGGTGCAGTGCACCGAGAACAACTGGCCGCGCGACTGGGAGTACTGGAAGAAGGACCAGGCCAGGGTCAACGCCGGTGCGCCGTTCTACACCTACAACAACATGTGGTACAACGCCGCCTGCATGTTCTGGCCCTACCAGGGCAACCAGGCCGGCCGCCTGAAGGTCACCGGCAAGGGCCTGCCGCCGGTCCTGCTCTTCCAGGCCACCGAGGACGCCGCCACCCCCTACCAGGGCGGGCTGGCCATGCACGACGCGCTGCCCGGCTCCAAGCTGGTCGTCCAGACCGGCGGCAGCTTCCACGAGATCCTCTTCCACCAGAACCCCTGCCTGGACGACACTTTCACCGCCTACCTGCGCGACGGCAGCCTCCCCACCGGCAAGGGCCCGATCGCCAAGACCTGCGCCCCCGAAGCCGACCCGGCCCCCGTCTACGTCACCCCGCCCCCGGCCACCACCGCGAAGACCGCCACCCCGGCCACAGCCACCACCCCGCTCGCCCCGACCGACCCGGAAGCCGTGCACGGCGTCCTGCGCTAGCAGGCCCCGCAGATCTGACTCGGCATCACCCTGCACGACCCGGGGCGACCGAGCGCGTACGTCGCGACCCCCTTCGGCCGGGACCGTCCATGACGGTCCCGGCCGAAGGCCGTTCGGCTGAGCAGCAACCCTGTGAACTGATTACTTCACCAGACCGAACCGAACGGTTGAGTTCATCTGAACTGGACGGTACAGTTCACTCTCGTGCCCGGTCCTGCCACCCGGTCCGCGCCCTTGCCAGACCCCTTCTCCCCCGGGACCTCGACATGACGACCTCCGTACTCGTTCCCGGCTCCTGCCACGGCGCCTGGTGGTTCGAGCCCCTGGCCCGCCGACTGCGCGAGCGGGACCGCTACGCCTCCCCGAACGCCCTCGCCGGGGCGAAGATCCCGCTGTCTGCCGCTGACGCCCCGTCAGCCGGCTGAGACCTGTCATGTCGATCTGGATCCTGCCCGCTGCCGGAGCGCCGCGCCTGCTCGCCGCGGCCCAACTGAGCAACTCCGTCGGCGACGGTGCCTACTACGTCTGCTCCGCGATGTACTTCACCCGCGTCGTCGGCCTGTCCGCCACCCAGGTCGGGCTCGGCCTGACCACCGCCTGGGCGGTCGGCTCGCTGGCGGGCGTGCCCCTGGGGCACCTCGCCGACCGCCGCGGGCCACGCGGGACGGCGGTCCTGCTGGCCCTGGCCACCGCCGCGGCGGCGGTCGCCGCCTTCCTCGCCATCCGCACCTTCGTGCCGTTCGTGCTGGCCGCCTGCCTGTACGCCACCGCCCAGTCGGGTCTGGCGGCCGCTCGGCAGGCGCTGCTGGGCGGGCTCGTCGACCCGGCGGCGCGCACCGGCCTGCTGGCCCGACTGCAGTCGGTGCTGAACGCCGGACTCGCCGTCGGCGCCACCCTCGGCGGGCTCGCGCTCGGCCACGGCACCCGGGCGGGCTACCTCGCGGTCTTCGCGCTGGACGCCCTCGGCTTCCTGGCCTGCGCGCTGCTGCTGCTGCGGCTGCCCCCGGTCGCGCCCGGTCGGGCCGAACCGGCCGGGGAGGCCAAGCTCGCCGTCCTGCACGACCGGCCGTACGCCGTGGTCACCCTGGTCAACACGGTCCTGCTGCTGCGGATGCCGCTGCTGAGTCTGGCGATCCCGCTCTGGATAGCCGCCCGCGCCGAGCAACTGACCTGGCTGGTCTCGCCCTTGTTCGTCCTCAACACGGTGGCCGTGATGCTGTTCCAGGTCCGCACCAGCCGGGCCGTCACCGACCTGCCCTCCGCCACCCGCACCGTGCGCCGCTCGGGCGCCGTGCTGCTCGCCGCCTGCGCGGCCTTCGCGCTGTCGGCGGCCGCGCTCCCCCGGTGGAGCGTGGCCGCCGTCCTGGTGGCGGGCTCGGTGCTCCAGGTGATCGGCGAGATGATGCAGTCGGCCGGGTCCTGGCAGCTCAGCTTCGACCTGGCTCCGGCCCGTCAGCTCGGCCAGTACCAGGGCTTCTTCGGCACCGGTGTGGCGGTCGCCCGGACCCTGGGGCCGCTGCTGCTCACCGCCCTGCTGATCACCTGGGGCACCCCGGGCTGGCTGCTGCTGGGCGCGCTCTTCCTGGCGGCCGGCTGCGCGATGGGCCCGGCTGCCCGGTGGGCCGAGCGCACCCGCACCCGCCCGCACCCCGCGGTCAGCGGCTGAGCTCGGCCAGTACGGCCCGGGCCGCGTTGTGGCCCGGGATGCCGCTGACGCCGCCGCCGCGCACCGCGCCCGCGCCGCACAGCAGCACGTTCTGACGGGTCGTCGCCACGCCCCAGCTGGCGGCGGCCCCGGCCGTCGCCTCGTCCTCCTCGGTGGCGAACGGGAAGGCGAGGTCACGGTGGAAGATGTGGCCGCCGGGCAGCCCCAGCTCCCGCTCCAGGTCCAGCGGGGTCCGCGCCTCCACGCAGGGCCGGCCGTCGGCGTCGGTGGCCAGGCAGTCGGAGATCGGCTCGGCCAGCACCTCGTCGAGCTGGGCCAGGGTCGCCGCCAGGGCCCGCTCCTTCGCGGCCGGGTCGGTGAAGAGCCTGGCCGGCATCTGCAGGCCGAACAGCGTGAGCGTGTGCCACCCCTCGCGGGCCGGCCCGGGCCCGAGGATCGAGGGGTCGGTGAGGGAGTGGCAGTAGATCTCCGACGGGGGCGCCGCCGGCTGCCGGCCTGCCGCCGCCTCGGTGTAGGCGGTGGCCAACTGCCGGTAGCCCTCGGCGACGTGGAAGGTCCCGGCGAAGGCCTCGTGCGGGCGGGCCGCCGCGTCCCGCAGCTTCGGCAGCCGGCGCAGCACCATGTTGACCTTCAGCTGGGCGCCCTCCGGGGCCGGCCCCGGGTCCTCGCCGAGCAGCCGGGCCAGCGTCGCCGGGGCCAGGTTGACCAGCACCCGCCGCCCGGTGGCCGTCAGCTCGCGCTCGCCGTCGCGGTAGCTGACCTCGGCCTCGCCGATGCCGTCGGTGCCGATGCCCGTGACCTCGCAGCCGGTCCGCAGCTCCGCCCCGGCGGCACGGGCGGCGTCCGCGAGGGCGCTGGTCACCGCACCCATGCCGCCGACCGGGACGTCCCAGTCACCGGTGCCGTTGC
Source organism: Streptomyces tateyamensis (assembly GCF_003205575.1). Lineage (GTDB taxonomy): Bacteria > Actinomycetota > Actinomycetes > Streptomycetales > Streptomycetaceae > Kitasatospora > Kitasatospora tateyamensis. The sequence goes on along the minus strand of NZ_PYBW01000004.1, from coordinate 54,101 downwards.
CGATCACGTGGTAGAGGAAGCACCGGTTCTGCTTCAGCTCGGGGTCGTGGGCGTGGGTGAGGGTGCCGATCAGGGCGTCGGTCAGCACCACGCCGCGCACCAGGTCGTCGGTGAACTCCTGCTCGATGGCCTCCCCGAGCGGGCGCTCGAAGAGCGTGGTCCAGGCCCGCTCGTCCGCCACCCGGTGGCGCAACTCGGCGCGTGACGGCAGCGGTTGGGTGAGCGTCGGGAACACCCGCTCGGCCACCGCCGCCGTCATCGCGTTGAACCGCTGCCAGGCCGCCCACTCCCGGTCGGAGCCGGTCAGCGCTCGGAACGATTCCCGGGTACGGCCCGGGTCACCGGCGTCCACCAGCAGGCCGGTGGGGAGGCCGTCGCGGACGGTGGGCGTGTAGGAGGCGATCCGGCGCCGCCGCAGCTCCACCCGCAGCCCGAGCTCCCGGACCACCTGCGCCGGCAGCAGGCTCACCAGGTAGGAGTACCGGGAGAGCCGGATGTCCACCCCGGCGAACGCCCGGGCCGACACCGCGGCCCCGCCGACCGAGGCCAGCCGTTCCAGCAGCAGCACCCGGTAGCCCGCCTTGGCCAGGTACGCCGCCGCCACCAGTCCGTTGTGCCCGCCGCCGACGATCACCACGTCGTGCCGGGAAGCCGAGTTCGCCATAGCCGGTCAAGCTACCCCACCGCGGTGCTGCGCGGGAGACCGCCACGGGGGGTGCCCAGCGGATCGAGCCCGGTCTGGTGCACCTCCGCGTGCAGTCGGCGGTGGTGGTCCACCACCCGGGTCGGGCCGGCCAGGCGCACCCGGGCCGCGTGCCGCACGTCGGTGCTCGACGCGGCCAGCCGCAGCTCCAACTCGCCCGGCTCCACGATGCGTTGCCCGTTGCGGCCGGTGAAGGCGGCCAGGTCCGCCGGGACGGTGAAACCGATCCGGGTCCGCTCGCCGGGGGACAGCAGGACGCGCTGGTAGCCGATCAGGCGCTGGACCGGCTGCACCACGGAGGCGACCGGGTCGTGCAGGTAGAGCTGGACCACCTCGGTGCCCACCCGGCGCCCGGTGTTGGTGACGGTGACGCCCAGCTCGAACTCGCCGTAGGTGGGGGCCTCCTCCTGATCGACCGTCATCTCGGACCAGCTGAACGCGGTGTAGCCCAGCCCGTGCCCGAAGGGGTACGCCGGGGTCGGGTCGGCGCTGGAGACCTGGCTGGCCTGGCCCAGCCGGGCCGCGAGGTAGCTGGTGGGCTGGCCGCCCGGTCGGGCCGGGATGCTGACCGGCAGGCGCCCGGACGGGTTCACCCGCCCGCTGAGCACGCCGGCCAGCGCCCGCGCCCCCTCCTCCCCGGGGAAGAAGGCCTGCACGATCGCGGCCGAGTCGGTCACCGCCCGGCCCAGCGCGTACGGACGCCCCGCCAGCAGGGTGACCACCACGGGGGTGCCGGTGTCGAGCATGACGTCCAACAGCCCCTGCTGCCAGCCGGGAAGCTCCAGTGTCTCCGCGTCGCAGCCCTCCCCGCTGGTGCCCCGTCCGAACAGTCCGGCCCGGTCGCCCAGGGCGAGCACCACCACGTCGCACTGCCGCGCCAGCGCCACCGCGTCGGCGAGCCCGGAGCCGTCGGCAGTCAGCACCTCCGCCGCCGGGAACTCCTCGCGCACCCGGTCCAGCAGCGTCGGCAGCGCGATCCCCAACGGCACCTGCGGGTGGGCGCTCCCCACGTGGACCGGGAACGCGTAGCACCCCAGGAACGCCATCGGCGTGTCCGCGTTCGGCCCGATCACCGCGATCCGCCGCGCCCCGGTGCCGAGCGGGAGCAGGCCCTCGTTGCGCACCAGCACCACCGCCCGCTCCGCGATCCGCTCGGCCAGCGCGCGGTTGCCCGGCCCGTCCAGGTCCACCCGGCCACGGGGCGAGCCCGGCTCCACCCCCTCCAGCGCGGGCGGCACCGGCGACCAGTCCGGGTCGAGCAGCCCGAGCTCCACCTTCTGCACCAGCACCCGCCGCAGCGCCCGGTCCACCATGTCCTCGCTCAGCCGGCCGTCCGCCACCGCGTCCAGCAGCGGCTGCCCGAAGGTCCGCACCGTCGGCAGCTCCACGTCCACGCCGCTCGCCAGCGCCAGTGCCGCCGCATCCGACCAGTCCTCGGCCACCCCGTGCAGGAGCTTCAGGAACGCGATGCCGAAGTAGTCGGCCACCACCGTCCCCTCGAAGCCCCACTCGCCGCGCAGCAGTCCGGTCAGCAGTTCCGGGTCGGCTGCCGACGGGATCCCGTCCGTGTCGGTGTACGCGTGCATCACCGACCGCGCCCCGCCGTCCCGCACCGCCATCTCGAACGGCGGCAGGATCACGTCCGCCCGCTCCCGCGGGCCCATCCCGACCGGTGCCAGGTTGCGCCCGGCGCGGGAGGCGGAGTAGCCGGCGAAGTGCTTCAGGGTGGCCACCACTCCGGCGGACTGCAGCCCGCGCACGTAGGCGGTGGCGATGGTGCCGACCAGGTAGGGGTCCTCCCCGATCGTCTCCTCCACCCGGCCCCACCGGGCGTCCCGGACCACGTCCAGCACCGGTGCCAGCCCCTGGTGGACCCCCACCGCCCGCAGGTCGCGCCCGATCGCCGCGGCCATCTCCCGGATCAGCCCGGGGTCGAAGGTTGCTCCCCAGGAGAGCGGCACCGGGTACGCGGTGGCCCCCCAGGCCGCGAACCCGGCCAGGCACTCCTCGTGCGCGATCGCCGGGATGCCGAACCGGTTCGCGCCGGCGATCCGCTGCTGCGAGCGCTGCAACGACAGGGCGCCCAGCCCCGCGTCCACCGGTGCGGTGCCGAACGGGCGGGTCAGCTGGCCCAATCCGTGCGGCAGCAGCTGCGCCAGGTCCACCGCCTCCTCCAACTCGTGCTGGTGCGGCGCGACTTCCTCCCCGTCCGCGCTCGCGCCGACCCACACCCCCACCAGCTGCGCCGCCTTCTCGCGCAGTGTCATCACCGCGATCAGGGCGTCGGCGCGCTCCTGCGCCGGCAACGAGACATCGCGCCAGGGTTCCATCTGAGGCACCGTCACTTTCCGCCGACCCCCATCAGCCCCTGGATCAGGGCGCGGCGGGCGAACAGGTAGACGACCAGCACCGGGAGCATCGACAGCACCACTGCGGCCAGCAGGCCGGGTGCGTCGACCCCGTGCTCGGTCTGGAAGTTGTAGAGGCCCAGGGTGATCACCTTGGTCGCGTCGGACTGGGTGAGCACCAGGGGGAAGAGGAAGCCGTTCCACGCCTGCAGTGCGGCGAAGACCACCACGGTGGCCAGCCCGCCGCGCGACAGCGGCAGCACCAGTTGCCAGAACACCCGCCAGGGCGAGGCGCCGTCCACCGCCATCGCCTCGTACAGGTCGGGCGTGATGTCGCGCATCGTGCCGGTGAGCACCAGGGTGCAGATCGGCAGGCAGAAGGCGGCCGTCGGCAGCACCACCCCGCTCAGGTCGTCGTACAGCCCGACCTGGCTGATCACGTAGAACATCGGCACGATCACCGCCTGGGCGGGGATCGCCAGTCCGAGCAGGAAGAGCCGGAACACCCGCGTGCTGCCGCGACCGCGACCGCGGACGATCGCGTACGCCAGCGGCGGGACCACCAGCAGCACCAGGGCGACCACGCTGACCGTGACCAGCAGGGTGTTGAGCAGGTCCGCGCCGAAGCCGCCGGAGAAGGCGTTCAGGTAGTTGGCGAAGGTCAGCCGTTGCGGGAGGCTCAGCGGGCCGTTGGTCGCGTAGTCCGACTGGCTGCGCAGCGTGGTGAGCAGCAGCACGTACAGCGGCAGACCGACCACGCCGAGCCAGATCAGCGCGCCGAACCCGGCAAGGTAGTTGGGACGTCGGCGGTTGGGGCGTCGGCGCATCAGATCCCCTCCGCCGTGCCGGCCATCGCGTCGTAGCCGGACAGTCGCACCAGCACCAGCGAGATCAGCGTGGCGACCACCACCAGAACCAGCGCGATCGCCGAGGCGCCACCGAAGTCGAAGCTCTTGAAGCCCTGTTGGTACATGTAGTAGGCGCTGATCGTGGTGTCGGTGCCCGGGCCGCCCTGGGTCAGGATCAGCACGGTGTCGAAGGTGGTCAGCCCGCCGACCACCATCAGCATGGTCGAGGTGACCACCGTGTTCCGCAGCTGGGGCAGCGTCACGTGCCAGAACTGCCGTACCCGGCCCGCCCCGTCCACCTCGGCCGCCTGGTAGAGCACGGCGGGGATCGCCCGCGCGCCGCCCTGGTAGAGCAGGGTGTGCAGCGGGGTCCACTGCCAGGCCCCGACGAAGGCCAGCACGCCGATCGCACCGCTGCGGCTGCCCAGCAGGTTGCCGTCGCCGAACAGCCAGGGCGCCTCGGCCGGCAGGCCGAAGTTGGGGTCGAGCAGGGCCCGCCAGAGCACCGAGACGGCGGTGGCGGAGAGCAGCAGCGGGACGAAGTAGACGGCGGACAGGATCGCCCGGTTGCGCTGCCGGCCGGCCGCCCAGACCCCGAGCAGCAGGCTGACCGGGGTCTGGACCAGGACGCCGAGGGCGGTCAGCAAGGCGCTGAGCCACAGGCTCTTGAGCATCACCGGATCGTGCAGCAGGGCGGTCCAGTTGGCCGTTCCGGCCAGGCTGGGCGCGCCGAGCCCGTTCCACCGGGTGAAGGAGAGCACGGCCACCAGGACCAGCGGCAGCACGGCGAAGGCGGCGAAGAAGACGGTGGCGGGCAGCGCCCAGAGGAGTCCGGGGCGGGTGCGCGCGCTGGGGCGGGTCATCACTCGGTCGCTCCCGGTTCAGGAGGCGGGCAGGGCCTGCATCGCCTTGACGAATCCCGCGGCGTCCAGCTGGCCGTCGAAGAAGCGCTGGACGGCCTGGTGGATCGGGGTGATCGCGGCGGGCGGATAGGCCTGGTCCCAGGAGAGCTGGAAGCTCGGCGCCTTCTTGACCAGGTCGTACTGGTAGCCGGAGTACTCGGGCGAGGCCGAACCGCTGAGGAACTGCGGGGTGTTGGTGGTGGTCGGCAGGTTGCCGATGGCCAGCTGGGCCTTCACGAACTGGTCGGAGTACATCAGCTTGAGGAACTGGGCGACCGCTTCGGGGTGCTTGGTGGTGGCGCGCACCGAGTAGAAGTTGTTGGTGTTGCCGACCAGGTCGTTCGGGTCGCCCTGGCCGCCGGCGACGGCGGGGAAGGAGCTGTAGCCGAGCTTGTCCTTGGCGAACTGGGGGTTGCCGGACTGCTGGGTGGCGTACTCCCAGGAGCCCATCAGCTCGAAGGCGGCCTTGCCCTTGGCCAGCAGGGCGGGCGAGCCCCCGTCGGTGAACTTGACCGAGTCGAAGGTGGTGCCGAAGGCGCCGGCGTCGATCAGCTGCTTGAGCATGCCGAGCGCCTTGGCCGCCTCGGGACTGGCCCAGGCGCTCGGGTCGCCGCCGACCGCCTTCTGGAACAGGCCCGGCCCGGCCACCCGGTCGAAGACGTACTCGAACCACATCAGGGTGGGCCACTGGTCACCACCGCCGAGCGCGATCGGGGTGACGCCCTTGGCCTTCAGCGCCCGCACCTCGTCCAGCAGCTGGTCCCAACTGGTCGGCGGGGTGATTCCGTTGTCGGCGAGCACCTGCTTGTTGTCGAACAGCAGCACCGGCTGGGTGCCGCGCATCGGGACGCCGTAGGACTTGCCGCCGATCACCGCGGTGTCGAAGACGGCGGGCAGGAAGCTGGACTTGAGCGCCGGGTCCTTGGCGATCAGGTCGTCCAGCGGCAGCAGCAGTCCGGCCTTGACGAAGGGCGCGATGCTGCCGCCGCCCCAGTTGAAGAACACGTCCGGGGCCTGCGGGGTGGTGATCACGGTCTGCAGCTTGGTCTGGTAGTCCGCGCCCGGGATGGTGTCGAGCACGGCCTTGACCGAGGAGGTCTTGTTGAAAGTTTCGACGATCTGCTTCTCCACGGTGTTGCCCGCGTCGCCGTAGACCAGGACGTGGATGGTGCCGGAGTCGGCGTTGCCGACGCCCGCACTGCCGGAGCCGCAGCCGGCGGTCAGGGCGAGGGCGGCCGTGCAGGCCATGGCGCTGACGGCCAGCCGGCGGTGGGCGGATCGAGGGCGCACAGCGGTCGAGCGGGATCTCATCGGCTGCCTGTCTTTCGATCGTTTCGGCGATGTTGCCGAATGTTGTGCGAAAACGTAGGCGGGCATGGCAGGGGCGTCAAGGGTCTGCGCAGGGTCCGATCCTTGCCTCGACAGCTCGGCCAGGGGCTACCATCCGTCCTGTGGAACCTTCAGCGGACAGAAATCCGCAGGCAGCGACCCGAATGGAGGCGGCAGTGACGGGGACGGCGACACTGGCCGAGATCGCCCGCGAAGCGGGGGTCTCGGCTCCGACTGTTTCGAAGGTGCTGAATGGCCGCGCCGACGTGGCTCCGGCCACCCGGGAGCGGGTCGAGGAGCTGCTGCGCAGGCACGGCTACCGCCGGCGGCGGGGTGCCGCCCAGGCCGCCCCGCTGCTGGAGCTGGTCTTCCACGAGCTGGAGAGCGCCTGGGCGATGGAGGTGATCCGCGGGGTGGAGAACGTGGTCCGCGCCGAGGGCCTGTCACTGGTGCTCTCCGAGTCGGCCGGGCACCTGAGCCTGGGGCAGTCCTGGGTGGACGGGGTACTGGCCCGCCGGCCCACCGGAGTGGTGCTCGTGCTGTCCGGCCTGGACCGCGCCCAGCAGGAGCAACTCATCAGCCGGGACATTCCGTTCGTGGTGATGGACCCGGCCGGCGATCCGGGCCAGGAGGTGCCGGCGGTCGGCGCCACCAACTGGCACGGCGGGCTGGCCGCCACCCGTCACCTGCTGGAACTGGGCCACCGGCGGATCGCGGTGATCGCCGGGCCGGGCCGGATGATGTGCAGCCGGGCCCGGGTGGACGGCTACCGCGCGGCACTGGAGACCGCCGGGGTCCCCTTCGATCCGGCACTGGTGCGCGAGGGGGACTTCCACCACGAGGCCGGGTACGCCGCCGGGCTGGAGCTGCTGCGGATGCCCGACCGGCCGACCGCCGTCTTCACCGGCAACGACCTGCAGGCGCTCGGGCTCTACGAGGCGGCCCGCGAGCTGGGGCTGCGGATCCCCGAGCAGCTGAGCGTGGTGGGTTTCGACGACCTGCCGCTGGCCCGCTGGGTCGGCCCGCCGCTCACCACGGTGCGCCAGCCGCTGACCGAGATGGCCGAGGTGGCCACCCGGATGGTGCTCGACCTGGCCCGCGGCAACCGGCCCGGCACGCTGCGGGTGGAACTTTCGACCACCCTGGTCGAACGGGACAGCACCGCGCCGCCCGCCGCCTGACGGCCGGTCGGGTCCTGTTGACGGACCGTCGGGAGGACGGCTACGGTCGCCGCGGACATTCGGCAACGTGCTCGAAACATTCGGAGGCTCCCTCCAAGGGCACCGCCCTCGGGATCTGCCGCCAAGGGCACCGCCATGTCCCCGCACCACCGCTCGTCCGCTCCCCCACCCGACGCGGAAGGACAACACCGGTGCCCAACACCATCCACCCTCGCAGCACCCACCCCCGCAGCACCCGCCGAGCACTCTGCGCGGCGGCCGCCGCGGCTGCCGCCGGCGCGCTGCTGATCGCCGGCCTCGGCGGCTCGGCCGGCGCCGCCTCGACCAGCCTCAAGACCCTGGCCGAGGCGAACAACCGCTACTTCGGAACCGCCGTGCAACGGTCCGACCTCTCCAACTCCACGCTCACCTCCACCGCTTCGGCCCAGTTCGACATGGTGACCCCCGGCAACGAGATGAAGTGGGACACCACCGAGCCCGCCAACGGCAGCTACAACTTCGGCCCCGGCGACCAGATCGTCTCCTTCGCCAAGGCCAACGGCATGCGGGTGCGCGGCCACAACCTGGTCTGGCACAGCCAACTGCCCAACTGGGTCAGCAGCTTGCCGACCGGTCAGGTGCAGGCGGCGATGGAGGCCCACATCACCACCGAGGCCACCCACTACAAGGGCCAGGTCTACTCCTGGGACGTGGTCAACGAGCCGTTCAACGAGGACGGGACGCTGCGCCAGGACGCCTTCTACGCCGCGATGGGCAGCGGCTACCTCGCCGACGCGCTGCGCACCGCGCACGCGGCCGACCCCGGCGCCAAGCTCTACCTGAACGACTACAACATCGAGGGCGAGAACGCCAAGAGCGACGCGCTCTACAACCTGGTCGCCGGCTTCAAGGCCCAGGGCGTACCGATCGACGGCATCGGCCTCGAGAGCCACTTCGTGCTGGGCCAGGTGCCCGGCAGCATGAAGGCCAACATGCAGCGGTTCGCCGCACTCGGCCTGGACGTGGCCATCACCGAGCTCGACGACCGGATCCAACTGCCCGCCAGCAGCGCCAACCTGACCCAGCAGGCGAACGACTACACCACGGTGGTGAACGACTGCCTGGCGGTGCCGCGCTGCGTGGGCGTCTCGCAGTGGGGCGTCGGCGACGCCGACTCGTGGATCCCCGGGTTCTTCTCCGGGTACGGGGCGGCGACCATGTACGACGCGAACTACCAGCCGAAGCCGGCCTACTACGCGGCAGCGGCAGCCCTGGGCAGCGGCAACGGCTCGCCGACACCGACCCCGACCCCCACGCCGACCCCGTCACCGACCCCGACCCCGACGCCCACTCCCACCCCGACCGGCGGCGGAAGCTCCTGCAAGGTCACCGATGCGGTGAACGCCTGGAACACCGGCCTCACCGAGAACATCACCCTCACCAACACCGGCACCAGCACCCTCAACGGCTGGTCCCTCGGCTTCACCCTCCCGTCCGGCCAGAGCCTGGTCTCGGCCTGGAACGCGAGCATCAGCCCGAACAGCGGCGCGGTGACCGCGACCAGCCTGTCCTACAACGGCACGCTGGCACCGGGCGCGTCCACCACCATCGGGTTCCAGGCCAACCACACCGGCAACGCCGCGGCGCCCACCGCGTTCACGCTCAACGGAAGCGCCTGCTCCGTTGGCTGACACCTCGTCACCGGCGGCGGCCGCTCCCCACGGCGGCCGCCGCCGGCCCACCATCGCGCTCACCTTCGACGACGGGCCGCACCCGGAGTCCACCCCGCGCCTGCTCGCCGTCCTGCGCTCGGCGGGCCACCGGGCCACCTTCTTCGTCTGCGGCCAACAAGCCGAGCGGTACCCGGAGTTGCTGCTCGCCCTGCACCGGGCGGGGATGTGGATCGGCAACCACAGCTACTCGCACCCGCACCTGACCGAGCTGCCACCCGCCGCCCTCGCCGAGGAGATCGCACGCACCCAGCGCATCGTCCGCGAGCTCACCGGAACCGCGCCGACCCTGTTCCGCCCGCCCTACCTGGAGACCGGCCCCGCAGTGCGGGCCGCGGCTGCGAACGCCGGCCTGACCGAGGTGCTGTGCACCACCGACACCCGCGACTGGGCGGGCGCGACCCCGCAGGCGATCACCGACGCGGCGGCCGCGGCCGACCCGGGTGGCATTGTCCTGATGCACGACGGCTACTCGGCCACGGTCAGCGCGCTGCCGGCGGTGCTGCGCGCCTGGTCGGCGCGCGGCGTGGCACCGGGGCCGGCGGGCGGGCCGTAGCGGCCGGGAGGCGGCCGCATCGCTCAGTCCCCGCCGCGTGAACCCGCCACTCGGACCCGCCGCTCAGCCCGTCGCCCGACCGCTGCTGGCCCGCAGCACCAGCTCCGGGGCGACGGTCGCCACCCGGTGGCCGGCCCCGGTCGCGCTCCGGTCGGCGGCCCGCACCAGGTCGCGGAGCAACTCGAAGCCGCGGCGGCCCAGTTCGCCGAAGTCCTGGCGGACGGTGGTGACCGGCGGGGTCAGGTAGCCGGCCTCGGGGATGTCGTCGAAGCCGACCACGCTGACCTCCTCGGGCACCCGGCGCCCGTGCTCGTGCAGGGCCCGCAGCAGGCCGAGCGCCATGTGGTCGTTGGCGCAGAACACCGCGGTGACCGCCGGATCGGCGGCCAGCCGCAGACCCGCCTCGTACCCGGAACGGGCCGACCAGTCACCGGGCAGCGCGGGCGGCACCTCCCGGCCCTGCGCGGACAGCACCGTGCGCCAACCTGCCTCGCGGGCACCCGCCTCCAGCCAGTTCGCCGGGCCCGCGACGTGGTGCACGGTGCGGTGGCCCAGGTCGAGCAGGTAGCGCACGGCCGCCTCGGCACCGGCCTGGTTGTCCACGCCGGCCCCGGGCAGCCGCCCCGGTTCGGTCGCGCCCACCGTGACCATCGGCACCGTCCCGACCCGCTGCGCCAGTGCCGCCACCGTCGAGGTCTGCGAGGCGATCACCGCGATCCCCTCGACTGCCTGGTCCCGCAGCCGGTCCACCGCCTCGAGCACCGAGCGGATGTCCTGGTGGCGCAGGCTGGCGATGCTGATGAAGTAGCCCGCGCCCCGGGCGGCCTGCTCGATCCCGTACAGCATGTGGGAGGGCCCGTACAGGGTGCTGTCGAAGCTGATCACGCCGAGCGTCTGCGACCGCTTGGTCACCAGCGCCCGCGCCGCCGTGTTCCGCCGGTAGTCCAGCTCCCGGATCGCGGTCAGCACCCGCTCCCGGGTCTCCGGCCGCACGTTGGGACTGTCGTTGAGCACCCTCGACACGGTCTGGTGCGACACCCCGGCCAGGACCGCGACGTCGGCCATCACCGGCTGACGGCTCTGGGGCCCGACGGTCCCTGTTCCCAATCCGAACTCCTTGGTCGTTCCCGAGACGCGACGGCCGCAGCGGGGGCTGCGTGCCGGGCCCAGCCTATCCGCGCGCCCGGTCGGCCGGGCGGGAACGCTCGTCCGAATCGTTCCGACCCCGACGACGGGCCATCGAGAGCGTGAAAGATGTATCGGACTCATTTGGAGCTCTGGCGAACAACATCAGGGTTGCCCGACGGGTCGGGCGACCGCCAGGAAGCCGGAAACTCTGCCACTGACCTGAGCAGACATCACTTTGCCCGATCGGAAGCCCTGTTCCCAGTGCCGTTTCCGGTCATATATGTCCGCCTATCCTCTTGACATCGCCTGCTAATGACCCGATAAATACGATCCATAGGTGCCCGATGGGGTCGCGGATCCGGACTTGGTGCACCTGTTCGAGGGCAGGCCGGCCCGGGACGACGCGCAGGGCGGAGCCAGGCCCTCGCCCCCGGTCGGCCCGAAGTCGTCACTGCGCCACCCGAGATGGGCTCCGCCGGTCCTGCGGACGGTCCGAAGGTGTCCCATCGCCCCGCCCGGGGCACACCGCAGCACCCTGACCGAGAAGGCAGAGGGACAATGACGCCTCAACCCCACAAGCGGAGCGACCGCCGCCCCGTGCGGACCGCCGCGGTGGGCGCGCTCGCGCTCGCGGCGGCCGTCGCCACCCCGCCGACGGCCCACGCCGCCACCTCCACCACCCTGTACGTCTCCCCCACCGGGTCCGGAACCGCGTGCACCGCGACCGCGCCCTGCTCGCCGGCCCAGGCCAAGACCTCCGTCGAGTCGATCAACGGCTCGATGACCGGCGACATCGTCGTGCAGCTCGCCGGGGGCACCTACCGCCTCACCACGCCGCTGCGGTTCACCAGCGCCGACTCGGGCAGCAACGGACACACCGTCAGCTGGCAGGCCACCCCCGGCCAGTCGCCGGTGCTCTCCGGCGGCACGCAGGTCACCGGCTGGACCCTGCACGACTCGACCAACAACATCTACGCCGCACCGGTCCCCGTCGGCGCCGACTCACGGCAGCTCTTCGTCGACGGCTCGATCGCACCACGCGCCGCGATGTCCGTCGCCCGCAGCGACCTCGCCTTCACCAGCTCCGGTCTGACGATCCAGAACCCGAACCTCGACTGGATCGCCAACCTGCCGGAGCAGGACCGGATCGAGCTCGAAGCCCAGAACTCCTTCACCGACCGCTTCACGCCGGTGCAGAGCATCAGCGGCACGAACGTGACCATGCAGGAACCGGCCTGGCAGAACAACGGCTGGGGCTACGACACCATGGAGAAGCCGTTCGCCGGCGGCTCACTCCAGCTGGAGAACTCCTACGCGTTCCTCAACACGGCCGGGCAGTGGTACCTCGACCCGCGGGCCGGCCAGCTCTACTACAAGGCGCCGGCCGGCTGGAACCCCGCCGGCCACGACGTCGAACTGCCGCTGACCACCTCGCTGCTGAACATCAGCGGCAGCTACAGCAGCCCGGTGCGCAACCTCGCCTTCCAGGGCATCGCCTTCAAGCACACCACGTGGCTGGCCCCCAGCAGCAGCATCGGCTACGCCGACCAGCAGACCGGCACCTTCCTCAACCAGGCCTACTCCAACGAGCCGTCGAACTTCCTGTCGGCCTGCGCCACCGGGTGCCCGGCCTTCGAGTCCACCCGCAACAGCTGGGGCCAGGTCCCCGCAGCGGTGCAGGTCTCGGCCGCCAGCGGGATCACCTTCAGCGGCGACACCTTCAGCGACCTCGGCGAGGTCGGCCTGGGCATCGGCCAGGACGCGGACGCCGTCGCCTCGGGCACCGGCCTCGGCGCCTCGAACATCACCGTCAACGGCAACACCTTCAGCAACGACTCCGGTGGCGGCGTGGTGGTCGGCGGGGTCCAGCCCGACGCCCACCACCCGTCCAACCCGGCGATGACCGACCAGAACATCACGGTCAGCAACAACCGGGTGAGCAGCGTGGCGCAGGACTACAAGGACATGCCCGGCATCCTGTCCACCTACGTCACGCACGCCGTGATCACCCACAACGAGGTCTCCGACCTCGCCTACGACGGCATCGACACCGGGTGGGGCTGGGGGATCAACGACGCGGGCGGCAGCCAGGACTACGTCAACCGCGGCACCTACAACTTCCAGCAGACCTACACCACGCCGACCACCCTGAAGAACACCGTCGTCACCTACAACAAGGTCCACGGCACCAAGAAGGTCTTCCACGACGGCGGCAGCATCTACAACCTGTCCGCGAACCCCGGCAGCGTGTTCGGCGACAACTACGTCTACGACAACCAGTTCACCACCGGCCTCTACCTGGACGAGGGCTCGCGCTACCTCACACTGACCGGCAACGTCCTGCAGGACAACGGGCTCTGGGCCTTCACCAACGCCAGCGCCAGCAACAACACCAGCGACAGCACCTTCGCCGGCAACTGGTACAACCACGGCGCCGCCAACGTGGCGACCGGCTCCCCGCACAACAACGTGCTGTCCGGCAACGTCCAGGTCAGCGGCACGAACTGGCCGGCGGGCGCCCAGGAGGTGATCTCCCAGGCCGGCGTCGGCAGCGGCACCACCGGCACCGGCGCGCTCCACGCGGTCGGCGCCGGCCGGTGCCTGGACGTCAACGGCTCCAGCACCACGCCGGGGACCCGGCTGCAGATCTGGGACTGCTCGGGCAGCGGCAACCAGCTCTTCACCCACAACTCGTCCAACCTGGTCACCGTCTACAGCGGCGGCAGCCAACTGTGCCTGGACGCCTACCAGAAGGGCACGACCAACGGCACCGCGGTCGTCACCTGGACCTGCAACGGCCAGACCAACCAGCAGTGGAGCCTGAATCCCGACGGGACCGTCACGAGCCTGCTGTCCGGCCTGTGCCTCGACGTGGGCAACGCCGCCACCGGCAACGGCAGCCTGGTCCAGCTCTGGAGCTGCAACGGTCAGGCGAACCAGCAGTGGAACCTGGGCTGAGCCGCAGGTGAGGCGGGGTGGGGGCCGGGCCGCCAGGAACCCCCGGCGGCCCGGTCCTCATCGGCCGGCAGGGCAAGAACATTGCGTTAACGCTAACAAAATCTTCCCGAACGAATTGACATGGCATCACAAACAGCCAGTTCAGAACCGATTCGGGGGAAGCTCAAGCATGTTGACGCACTCATGGTTCGCTCATACGCTCCCAACGCCGGATCCCCCTGGCCGTCCTCCGATCGGAGCACCGATGTCCAACGCCCGTCTGCGCCACCCACGTGTCCGCTCCGTGCTCGCGGGCGCCCTCGGCGCGGCCGCCGCACTGGGCTCGCTGATCGCCGCACCGCCCGCCCAGGCCGCCACCACCGACGGCGGATCGCTCTCCGTGCTGACGTACAACGTCGCCGGCCTGCCGCAGGCGCTGTCCAGCGCCTCGACCGACCGGCAGAGCAGCACCACCGCCATCGGGAGCCGGCTCGCGCCGTACGACGTGGTGAACGTCCAGGAGGACTTCAACTACCACGCCGCGCTGTACGCCGCCGACACCCACCCGGACCGCACGGCGACCAGTGGCGGAGCCGGCCTCGGCAGCGGCCTCAACACACTGTCCGACCTCCCGTACGACACCGACGACTTCGAGCGGGTCAAGTGGAACGACTGCCAGCTGGACTCCGGTGACTGCCTCACCCCCAAGGGCTTCACCTTCATGCGCACCCGGCTGGCCGAGGGCGTGTACGTGGACTTCTACAACCTGCACGCGAACGCGGGGACGGCGGCCGGCGACGAGACCGCCCGCGCCGCCAATCTGGCGCAGCTCTCCGGCTACATCGCGACCCACTCGGCCGGGAACGCCGTCGTCGTGATGGGCGACACCAACACGCGCTACACGCGGGCCGACGACACCATCGCCGCCTTCGCCGCCGACAACCGGTTGACCGACGCGTGGGTGCAGCTGGAGCGCGGCGGCGTGGCCCCGGCGCGCGGCGGCGACCCGCTGCTGTGCGACCAGAACGCGCCCACCGACACCTGCGAGGTGGTCGACAAGGTCCTGTACCGCAGCAGTTCGCTCGTCTCGCTGACCGCGACCTCGTACGCCGACAAGCACGCCGACTTCCTGGACGCCTCCGGCCGGATGCTCTCGGACCACGACCCGGTCGCCGTGGGCTTCAGCTGGAGCCGGAACCCGGCGTACCTGGCGAGCGATCAGTTCGGCGGGCCGCACGGCGACTTCTACACCGACATCGACCGCGTCACCGCCGGAGCCCGGGCCACCATGGTCAGTCTGCGGTCCGGCTCCCGCGTCGACCAGGTCGGCCTGGCCCTCGCCGACGGCACCTCCCTGGTCCACGGGGGCTCCGGCGGCACCGCCTCCTCGCTCACCCTGGGCAGCGGGGAGTACCTGAGCTCGGCCACCCTCTGCCAGGGCTCGTACAACGGGCACACCCGGATCTTCTACGCCTCGTTCACCACCAGCCTGGGCCGCTCCCTGGCCGGCGGCACCACCGCCGACTGCGTCACCCGCACCGCGCCCGCCGGCTGGCAGCTCGCCGGGTTCCACGGCCGCGCCGGCGACGAGGTCGACAAGCTCGGCTTCCTGTTCACCCGTCGCTGACCACCCCGCACCTCCCCGGCCCGGGCCGCCACCCGGGCCGGGGACCTTCGCCCGGACGCCGCTTCGCCCACCAGGCCGACCAGGCCGACCACCCTAGGAAAACCAGCCGTGACCGATCAGCCCACCCTGGACCGCCGCCGCTTCCTGCGGAACTCCGCAGGAACCTCGCTCGGCATCCTCGTCGCGCCCACGGCCCTGGGCCTGCTGACCGCCCAGCAGCAGGCTGCCGCGGCCCCGGCCGACGCCGCCCAGGGCGCCGCCTTCGTCGACTCCTACTCGACCAACACGATGGCGGACCTCACCCCGGAGGGGAACGCGGCCGTGCGCATCCTCACCGGGATGAACCGGGTCTGGCACACCGGCGGGTCCTGGAACACCGGTTCGCCGCTGATGGCCGACCTGCTGCGCGCCAACGTCCGCTACTGCGTGCGGACCACCGGGCAGCGCACCGCGGCGCAGGCCCGCGAGGCCTTCATCTACGACCGGCAGCACCAGAGTTACGCCGTCATCGCCGGCCTCGGCCCGCTCGCCGACCTGTACCGGGCGGGTGCCAGGGCGGTCACCTCGATCACCACGGCGCCCGACTCCACCCCGCCCGCGAAGATCGACGACGCCGTCCCGGCCGGTGCGCCCGCCGGATCCGAGATCGGCCCCGGGGCGGTGGACTCGGAGCTGGGGCAGGTGGTCGCCCTGGTCAACACACTCCGCGGACCGTACGCCTCCGGCAATCCGGCCAAGTACGCCTACCGCTACCCGCGGCCCTGGCGGCTGACCGAGGACAGCGCGGTGGTCGACACCGGCGCCACCGACGCCCTCGGCTACCCGGTCTACGCCTCGGACGTGGTGGTCGCCCCGCAACTGCTGCGCCAGCGCAGCACCTCCCCGGCCGACGACGGCGGCTTCGTGAGCGGGCACACCAACGCCTTCCACCTGGCCGCGCTGGCCCTCGCCTACGCGGTGCCCGAGCGGTTCCAGGAACTGGTCGCCCGCGCGTTCGACCTCAGCCACACCCGGATCACCGCGGGCATGCACTCCCCGCTCGACGTCGTCGGCGGCCGCACCCTGGCCACCGCGCTCGCCGCCGCCACCCTCGCCGACCCGCGCAACGCGGGGCTCAAGGCGGCCGCCCGGGCCCAGGCAGCCGCCTACTTCCAGGCGAAGACCGGCACCACCGCCGACACCCTGTACGCCTTCGCCCACCGGGCCCCGGTGACCGAGGACCCGTACGCCGACCGTGCCGCCAACGCCGAGCAGGTCACCCCGCGGCTGACGTACGTCCTGCACCGCGGCGGCCGGGACGTCCCGATGACCGTGCCCAAGGGCGCAGAGGTGCTGCTGGAGACCCGGCTGCCCTACCTCGACGCCGCCCAGCGCCGCGAGGTGCTGCGCACCACCGCGCTGCCCTCCGGCTACGCCCTGCTGGACGGCCCGGAGCTGTGGGGCCGGCTCAACCTGTTCGCCGCGGCGGACGGCTACGGCTCCTTCGAACACGACGTGACCGTGGAGCTGGACGCCGCCGACGGCGGCTTCTGCGCGGCCGACGCCTGGCGCAACGACATCGGCGGTCCCGGCGGCCTCACCAAGCGCGGCACCGGCACGCTGACCCTGACCGGCACCAACCGGTACACCGGCACCACCGTGGTGGCGGCCGGGGTCCTGGCGGCCGCCTCCCGCGACGCCCTCGGGCGCGGCGACGTCCAGGTCCGCGGCGGCACCCTGCGGGTCGACACCCGGCAGGGCGCCCTGCGGGTGCACGGCGACTACCTGCAGTCGGCCCCGGGGACGCGACTGGAACTGACGATCCGTCACGGGCACGCCCCGGTCCTGACGGTGGCGGGCCGGGTGACGCTGGGCCAGGGCGCGCAGCTCGTCCTGCGGCTGCCGGACGCCCGCGCGCTGGGCGAGGAGCTCATCCCGGTGATCACCGGGCGTACGCTGCAGGGCGAGTTCGCCGGCGTCACGGTCGACGCGGACGGCTACCGGGCGACGCCGCACTACCGCCACGACGGCCTCGCGGTCCGCCTGACGCGCTGCTGACTCGCACCGGCGCGTTCCCGAAACCGAGGAGGCAGCACTTATGACCGTGGCCGCGACGAACTGGGCCGGCAACATCGTGTTCGGCGCCGAACGGTTCCACCAGCCCGCCTCGGTGGCCGAGTTGCAGCGGATCGTGGCCGGCAGCAGGTCGCTGCGGGTCCTCGGCAGCGGGCACTCCTTCAACGCCATCGCCGACACCGCGGGCGACCTGGTCTCCGTGGCCGGGCTGCCCCGCTCGGTCGAGCTGGACGAGCGGGCCGGCACGGTCACGGTGAGTGCCGGGATGCGCTACGGCGAGCTGGCCGAGGTGCTGGACCGGGCGGGGTACGCCCTGCACAACCTCGGCTCGCTGCCGCACATCTCGGTCGCGGGGGCGTGCGCCACCGGCACCCACGGCTCGGGGGTCGCCAACGGCTCGCTCGCCACGGCGGTGCGGGCCGTCGAGCTGGTCACGGCGGACGGCGGCCTTCGGACCATCGACCGGGGGGCGGCGCAGTTCCCGGGGTCGGTGGTGGCCCTGGGTGCCCTCGGCGTGGTCACCCGGCTGACCCTGGACGTGGTCCCCGCGTTCGAGATCCGGCAGTGGGTCTACGAGGGTCTGCCGACGGCCGCGCTGCGCGAACGGTTCGAGGAGATCGTGGCGGCGGCGTACAGCGTCAGCCTCTTCACCCGCTGGCGGGGCGAGCAGATCGACCAGGTCTGGATCAAGCGGCGCGGCGGTCCCGACGCCCCCGCGACCTGGCACGGTGCGGCGCTCGCCGACGGTCCGCGCCACCCCGTGCCGGGGTGTCCGCCCGAACCCTGTACCCGGCAGCTGGGCGTCCCGGGCCGGTGGCACGCCCGGCTGCCGCACTTCCGGCTGGACTTCACGCCGAGCAGCGGCGAGGAGCTGCAGTCGGAGTACTTCGTCGCCAGGACCGACGCCGTCGCCGCCTTCGACGCGCTGGACGCCGTCCGGGACCGGATCGCGCCGGCCCTGCAGATCAGCGAGATCCGCACGGTGGCGGCCGACGCGCTGTGGCTCAGCCCCGCGTACGCACGCGACTGCGTCGCCTTCCACTTCACCTGGCACCCCGACGCGGTCGCGGTGGCGGAGGCGGTCCGGACGGTCGAGGAGGCCCTGTCCGCGTTCGCCGCACGGCCGCACTGGGGCAAGGTCTTCACCATGGCTCCCGAGACGGTCCGGGAGCGGTATCCGCGCTGGGCCGACTTCGGCACGCTGCTGGGCGACTTCGATCCGGCGGGCAAGTTCCGCAACGAGTTCCTCGCCCGGTACTTCCCCGCCGGTGCCGACGCGGTGTCAGACCGCCTCCACCGGCCCGGAGCGGCACCCGCCGTCCGGTCCGCGGACTGAGCCGGGCGCGCTACTGATCCGATGAATAGAGCGTCACCAAGGAGCCGCACAGATGACTGCGGGGCCCTTCGCGACGCACGGGTGTTCGCCGGCGTCGCGCAATTGCGAGCTTGAGCTGATGCGTTGCCGAGTGGCACGCATATCCAGCCGCGTCGGAGGCAGTCGAAGGGGAGCTGCACTCGAAGCCGGCTCGCTGAATACATAGGATCTATAGCTGTCCGAGACCTTGACAGGCGATGGCAGCAGCGGCGATACATGTACGTGGCCCGCGGCGCCCGTCCCCCGTCGAGCACTCCTACGGAGCATCCATGTCACGATCCGTCAGTCGCAGAAGCGTGCTCACCGGCCTGGCTGTGGCGACCGTCGCCGGCGTGGTCGGCACCGGCGTCGCCGGCACGGCTGCCGAAGCCGCCGTGGTCGAGGGCGACCCGCTGCCGCTGGTCCCGCTGCGCATCCCGCAGGTGGACCAGGGCGTCTGGCAGCAGCCGGACAGCGGGATCCAGTGGATGCGCGACAACAAGCTGGCCATGTTCATCCACTGGGGCGTCTATTCGGTGCCGGCCCGCGGCGAGTGGTACATGTTCTCCTCGAAGGTCAAGCCGACCGCCTACCGGTCGCAGTACGCCGGTGCGTTCGCCACCCAGTCCCAGTCCTACAACCCCACCGCCTGGGCGCAGTTGGCCAAGGACCTCGGCGCCGCCCAGGTGGTGCTGACCACCCGTCACCACGAGGGCTTCGCCCTGTGGCCCAGTGGCCACCCCAACGCCTGGACCGCCGGCGACACCCCGTTCCCCGCCGGCACGGACTTCGTCAAGGGCTACGTGAACGCGGTGCGCGCGGCCGGCCTGCGGGTCGGGCTCTACTACTCGCCGATCGACTGGCGCTACCCCGGCTACTACGACGTGAGCGGGGCGAAGCCGCCGAGCCCCGCGCTCACCTCGGACTGCGTGCTGCCGAACAGCCTGTACCCGTGGAACTACGAGGGCACCGACCCGGCGTCCTCGGACTACCACGAGAACGCCCGGACCCTGAAGAACGAGGTGTACCAGTCCGTGAAGGAGCTGGTCACCGACTACGGCGCGATCGACGACATCTGGTGGGACGGCGGCTGGCTCGCGCAGCAGGGCACCGACGCACAGGGGTCGTTCTTCTGGGAGCCCGGCCAGTACCGGGACGCCGGCAACGGCTGGCCGGTCGACGCCGCGTACGGCGAGAACGAGCCGGGCACCGGCAAGCCGCTGGGGCTCACCGGCCTGGTGCGCCGGCACCAGCCGAACGCCGTGGCCAACCCGCGTTCGGGGTGGGTGGGCGACTACGACGTCGAGGAGGGCGGCGCGGTGCCGAGCGGGCCCATCCGGTACGGCCGCCTGGTCCAGAAGGCGTTCAGCGTCTCCGGCACCAGCTGGGGCTACGACGGCAACCACGCCATGTCCTTCGCCGCGGTGATGGCGGTGCTCGTCAACTGCTTCGTCCGCGACATGTGCGCGATCGTCAACGTCGGCCCGGACGCGACCGGTACGGTTCCGAGCGCCCAGGCGGCGGTGCTCCGCCAGGTCGGCGGCTTCATGAGCGCCAACCACGAGGCCCTCCACGGCACCCGCGGCGGCCCGTGGCACCCGGTGGACGGCCAGTACGGGTTCACCTTCTCGGGCCAGACCGTCTACGCCCACCTGCTGGCCGGCTACAGCGGCGGCAGCAGCTTCACCACCCCCTCGCTGGGCGACGCGCACGTCACCTCGGTCTACGACCTCGTCTCCAGGAACACGCTCTCCTTCAGCTCCACCGGTGGGAACGGCGTCACCGTCACCGGCATCGACCGCACCCGCTACCCCGACGACACGGTCGTGGCGATCGTGCTCGACCGCCCGGTGGTCCCCGCCGACATCGCCCGCGGCTGCCCGGCCACGGCCGACAGCGTCGAGACCGCGCACGGCAACCTGGCCGCCAACGCGGTGGACGGCGACACCTCCACCCGCTGGTGCGCCGCCGACGGCGGCACCGGCCACTGGCTCCAGGTCGACCTCGGCTCGGTGCGCGCGGTGACGGGGGCGCGGATCGCCTGGGAGCAGCCCGCGAAGGCCTACCGCTTCCGGATCGACGGCTCCTCCGACGGATCCACCTGGTCCCCCCTGGCCGACCGGACCGGCAGCACCACCGCCGCACAGGTACAGGCCCTCACCTTCGCGGCCCGGACCCGCTACCTCCGGGTGACCGTCACCGGCGGCCTGGACGCCGGCACCTGGGCGTCGATCCGCTCGCTGGAGGTCTACGACCGCCCCTTCCTCGACCCCTCGCTCTCCGGCGGCGACCTCGCCCTCGGCCGGCCCGCCAGTTCCTCCTCCGACGAGAACACCTCGCTGGCGGCGGCCAACGCCGTCGACGGCAACCCGTCCACCCGCTGGTCCAGCCAGTTCTCCGACCCGCAGTGGCTCCAGGTGGACCTCGGCTCCAGCCGGACCATCGGGCGGGTGGTCCTCAACTGGGAGTTCTCGCACGCGACGGCCTACCAGCTCCAGACCTCCGACGACGCGAGCAACTGGACCACGGTCTACACCACCACCAGCGGCAGCGGCGGCGTGGAGAACATCAGCGGCCTGTCCGGCTCCGGCCGGTACCTGCGGATGTACGGCACGGCCCGCGCCACCCGGTGGAGCTACTCGCTGTACTCCGTGCAGGTGTTCAGCAGCTGACCCGGCCGCGGGCGCCACCGGCCGCCGTGCCGGCGGCGCCCGCCCCGGCGACCCGCCCGGCCGCTGCTGCGCACGGCCAGGGCCCGTCCTACGGTGGGGAAAAGGCGCCGGAACGCCGTTCCGGCGGTCACCGCTGTCACCGCACGGAGGTGTCGCGTGGAGAGCGCGTCTGATCACCGTCTTCCGCCCGCTGGGCAGCAGCTACGCCAACGCCTGGGCCACCAGCATGTGGCCCGTCCGGGACGAGCAGGGCCGGGTCCGCGCGGTCGCCAACTGGGGGTTCGACATGAGCGCCGAGTACTGGGCCCGGCAGCGCCTGCTGCTCCTCGGCGCGGCCAGCAGGGGCATCGGCCAGACCCTCGACGTGGTCAGCACCGCCGAGGAGCTGGCCCGGACCTCGGTGCCGGGCTTCGTCGACCTCGTCACCGTCGACCTCTTCGAGGAGGTGCTGCGCGGGGACGAACCGCCGCTGTCCGCCACCTTCACCGTGGACGGGACCCTCACACTGCGGCGGGCCGGCCGCTACGGCGCGAAGGGGGAGGCGCAGCAGCGCACCGAGCCCCTGCCGCCGGTGCGCTACTCCCCCGATGCCGTCGCGGTCCGCTGCCTGGCCTCCGGCAGGTCGACGGTGCAGCTCGCCGCCGAACCCGGTCCCGGCGGCGAGTGGGGCTTCGGCCCCGGGCTGGCCGCCGACCCGGCCCACTGGCCGCCGGGCAACCCGGTGATCGACGGGAGCATCGCCGCGACCGGGCTGACCGGGCGGATCACCGTGCCGCTGCTGGCCCGCGGCACCCTGCTCGGCGTGGCCGCCTTCGCCCGCAGCGAGCGGCCCGAGAGCTTCACCGCCGACGACCTGATCCTGGCCGAGGAGCTGGCCGCCAAGACCGCCGTGGCCATCGACAACGCCCGCCGGTACACCCGCGAGCACACCACCGCCCTCACGCTGCAGCGCAGCCTGCTGCCGCAGCGGCTGCCCGGCCAGCAGGCGATCGAGGTGGCCTGCGGCTACCTGCCCGCCGGTGCCAGTGCGGGTGTGGGCGGCGACTGGTTCGACGTCATTCCGCTCTCCGGCGCCCGGGTCGCGCTGGTGGTCGGCGACGTGGTCGGGCACGGCCTGCACGCCTCGGCCAGCATGGGCCGGCTGCGCACGGCGGTCCGCACCCTGGCCGACGTGGACCTGCCGCCGGAGGAGTTGTTGACCCACCTGGACGACCTGGTCATGCACCTTCCCAGCGGCCTGACTCCCGAGGGCCCCTACGAGTCGACCGGCGAGGCCGGGGCCACCTGCCTGTACGCCGTCTACGACCCGGTCTCGCGGCGCTGTTCGCTGGCGAGCGCCGGCCACCCGCTGCCGCTGCTCATCGGGCCGGACGGCACCGCGGTCCCGGTGCCCGCCCGCCCCGGGCCGCCGCTCGGCATCGGCGGCCTGCCGTTCGAGGCCGCCGAGCTCGAACTGCCCGAGGGCAGTCTGCTGGCCCTCTACACCGACGGACTGGTGGAGAACCGCGAGCGCGACGTCGACCAGGGCACCGCCGAGCTGTTCCAGGTGCTCAGCCGCCCGGCCGACTCGCTGGACGCCCTGTGCGACGCGGCGATGCAGGCCATGCTCCCCGACCACCGCAGCGACGACGCGGCCCTGCTGCTCGCCCGCCCGCACGCGCTCTCCCCCGACCACGTCGCGGTCTGGGAGGTCGAGCCCGACACCGCGCAGGTGCCGCTCGCTCGGAAGTTCGCCGTCGACCGGCTGACCGCCTGGGGCCTGGACGAGGCGGCCTTCGTCACCGAACTGGTCGTCAGCGAGCTGGTCACCAACGCCATCAAGTACGGCCGGCCGCCGATCAGGCTGCGGCTGATCCGGGACACCTCGCTGATCTGCGAGGTGTCAGACGCCAGCGACACCAGCCCGCACCTGCGCCGGGCCCGGATCTTCGACGAGGGCGGCCGGGGTCTGATGCTCGTCGCCCAGCTCACCCAGCGCTGGGGCACCCGGCACTCCGCCGGCGGCAAGACGATCTGGTGCGCGCAGGCGCTCGGCGGTCCCTGAGCCCGGCCCGGGGGCCCGGGTCGTTCGGATCACGCCGGGCGGCGGCCCCGACGAGGGAGAAGTCGCGAGGCGCCCCGCAGGCGCGGATCGAACCGTTTCGCTGCCCGCAGCCACCGAGGCACGCACCGGTAAGGACGAGGTGCTGTCAGATCCCTTGACGCCGCCGGGAACTGACCCTACGTTCCCATCGAACCGGTTCGCCGAATCGGTTCGATGAATCGGCTCGGCGACCGAGGGACCGGTTCGCCATGCCCAGACCCCTTCGACGGCTTGCCGCCGTCGCGTTCGCCGGCTGACCCCACCACCCCCGAGCCGTACCCGGCCGGTCGGCCGGGTGGCCTCCCCACCCAGAGGAGAACCGCTGTGCACCTGCCCAAGAAGGCCGGAGCGCTCCTGTGCGCGCTGGCCGCGGCCACCGGAACCTCGCTCGCCGCGAGTCCGGCGCACGCCGCCGACACCTCGGTGACCGTCGACTTCGCCACCGCCGGCGGCGCCCCGACCTACCACGCCTCCGGCACGCTGTACGGGATGTCCCCGGACGGGTCGCTCCCGCAGGACCACTTCTACACGGACATCAAGTGGCACCTCGAGCGGGCCGGCGGCGCCCAGCTCAACGGCGGCGGCTACGCCACCAGCCTCGCCGACTACCAGACCCGCTGGAACGC
This sequence comes from Streptomyces tateyamensis, assembly GCF_003205575.1. Classification (GTDB taxonomy): domain Bacteria; phylum Actinomycetota; class Actinomycetes; order Streptomycetales; family Streptomycetaceae; genus Kitasatospora; species Kitasatospora tateyamensis. Next base: position 30,043 of record NZ_PYBW01000004.1, on the reverse strand, counting down.
CACGCTGGCCCAGTACAAGCGGACCACCGCGCTCGGCGGCACCTTCGTCCTGCTCCCGCACGACCTGTGGGGCGCCGACGGCACCACCCACCAGTCCTTCCCCGGCGACAACGGCAACTGGACCCAGTTCGACAACTTCGTCAACCAGCTCTTCTCCGACGTCAGGGCCAACCACATGACGGTCCAGTGGGACCTGTGGAACGAGCCGGACGGCAGGGGCTTCTGGCCCGGGCCGCAGAGCCAGTACCTGCAGATGTGGTCCCGCTTCTACGCCGACGTGCGGTCCAACTTCCCCGGCCAGCTCATCGTCGGGCCCAGCATCGCGGGCCAGCCCTCCTCCTCCTACGCCTGGTGGAACACCTACCTGGACTACGTCAAGGCCAACAACGTCGCGCCCGACATCTACAGCTGGCACGACGAACCCGCTGACCCCGTCCCCGGCACCGCGAGCGCCAACGCCACCCTGGCCGCGCACGGACTGACCAACACCCGGCCGTACCAGATCAACGAGTACGGCGCGCTCTCCCAGCAGAACGCCGGCGGCGGCGCCTGGTTCATCGGCCGCCTGGAGCGGGCCGGCGCCGACGGCCTGCGCGGCAACTGGGCCTCGGGCACCGGCCTGCACGACGACGAGGCCAACCTGCTCACCAGGAACAGCGTCAACCAGTACCTGCCGCTCGGCGAGTGGTTCACCTACCGCTACTACGGCTCGCAGACCGGCAACATCGTCAACCTGGTCCCCGGCAACGGCGTCGACGGCTTCGCGACCAAGGACAACGCCGCCGGCAACGCCAAGGTCCTGCTCGGGTCCAACGGCAACACCGGCAACACCACCGTCAACCTGACCGGCCTGAACACCACGTCCGTGGTGCAGAACGGCCGGGTCCGCGCCGTGGTGCAGCGCATCCCCGACGGCAACGGCGCCGCGGTGGCCGGCCCGGTCACCATCGCCGACACCCTGCTGGCGGTGAACGGCAACGCCGCCTCGGTGACCCTGCCCTACGGCAACGCCAAGGACGGCTACACCGTCACCCTGCTGCCGCCCGCCAACACCACCGTCTCCACCGTCGCCGTCAGCGAGAACAGCGGCCAGTGCCTGGACGACACCAACCTCTCCAGCAGCCCCGGCACCCAGTACCAGCAGTACCTCTGCGAGGGCGGCTACCAGCAGATGCTGGACCTCAAGCCGGTCGTGGGGAAGCCCAACACCTACACCGTCGTCAACGAGCACAGCGGCCTGTGCCTCGACGTCTCCGGGGCCTCCACCGCCGACGGCGCGGCGGTGATCCAGTGGAACTGCGGCGGCCAGGCCAACCAGCAGTTCACCCTCAGCCCCGTCACCGCCCTCGGCAACAGCCAGGACTACCAGCTGGTGGCCGCCCACAGCGGCAAGTGCGTGGATGTCAGCGGTGTCTCCACCACCCCCGGCGCCCTGATCCACCAGTGGACCTGCGACACCGGCAGCACCCTCGCCACCAAGAAGAACCAGATCTGGCGGCTCGCCGGGAAGGCCTGACCGAGCGCTTACCGGCGCCCGGCAGGTCCGGTCGAAAGGACGGTGCGGCTGCGGTCGTCCGGCGGCGGTGGGCGCCGGCCGGCCGCGGCCCGCTGCTCCCGGACGGCCGCGGCCGCCGGGCCGCCGGCCGCGGGGTGCTCCCGCTCGGGAAGGTGCTCGCGCAGCCAGCGCTCGGTGGTGCTGACGTGGATCAGGGCTGCGGCCTGCGCAAGAGCCGCGTCCCGGGCGAGCAGGGCCTGGTGGATCGCCTCGTGCTCGGCGATCGTCCGGTCGGCCGCGGCGACGTCGACCAGGCCGCGCCAGAGCCGGGCGCGCAGCGTGCGTCCTGCGATGTGCTCCAGCAGCGTGGTCAGGGTCTCGTTGTGGGTGCCGCGGATCACCGCCCGGTGGAAGGCGGCGTCGTGCCGGTTCATCAGCTCCGCGTCGTCGCGCGCCTGCCGCATGGCCGACAGGTGGCGGCCCACCTCGGCCAGCTCCTCGTCGGTGATCCGGTCCGCAGCCAGCGCGGTCGCGGCCGGCTCGAGGAGGCGGCGCGCCTCCATCAGCTCCAGGACGGTCTCGCCCTGCAGCAGCTCCACCGCACCGGCGAGGCCCGCCAACAGTACGGCGGGCTCCAGACTGGTCACGTAGGTGCCGTCGCCGCGCCGGATCTCCAGCACCCGTGCGACGACGAGCGCCTTGACCGCCTCGCGCAGCAGGTTCCGGGAGAGCCCCAGCGAGGCGGCCAGTTGCTGTTCGGGCGGCAGCTTGGACCCGGGGGGCAGCTCTCCGTCCCGGATCAGCTGACGAATGCGGGAGATGGCCCGGTCGGTCAGTGACACGGCGTCAACCTAACAGGTGGTCCGATGTCTGAGAAGAGATGGGCCGAGTCCTTGCCCGATCTAGACGCCAGATGACGAACCCTAGGTAGATCCATCCTATGTATCCGCAGCGATACGACATGATCAGGTACGGCGCCCGGCCCCGTCCGGGCGCCGAGGTGCCGGCCCGGGTGGTGGCGCCGTACTTCCCGCGCGCCTGGGACCACTTCTGCGGGCACACTCCTACACCTCGCCCGCCGACCTGACCGACGAGGTGGCCGTCGCGGTCGGCGACTCGGTGGCCGCGGCGGGCAGCAGGGTGGGGTCGGCGAGGATCCGGCGGACCGTCAACTGGGCCGCGCCGAGCACCGGTCCGCGCCGGCCCAGCGCCGAGGGCCGCAGCGCCTCGGGCGCCCAGGGCCGGACCGTGACCCGGGCGGCCAGCTCGGCGCGCATCGCCGGCAGCAGCCAGTCGGCGAGTTCGGCGTAGGCACCGCCCAGCACCAGGCCGTCCGGGTCGATCAGGTTCACGGCCGAGACGAGGGCCAGGCCCAGCGCCCGCCCCGCGCGCTCCAGGGCGAGCAGGGTGGGCGGGTGGCCGGCCCCGGCCCGCTCGGCCAGCACGGTGACCGGGTCGGCGCCGCCCACGAGTCCGGCCCCGCCGAGCACGGCGGCCTCGCCCGCGTACTGCTCCAGGCAGCCGCGCGCGCCGCAGGAGCAGGGCACCCCGTCCGGCTGGACGGGGACGTGCCCGAGCTCGCCGGCGAAGCCGCGGGCACCGCGGAACAGCCGGCCGCCGATGACCAGGGCGGCACCGATCCCGGCGTCGGCGGAGACGTGCACGAGGGTCTCCGCCGCCTGCTCGGCGTGCCAGTACTCGGCCAGCGCCCCGAGGTTGGCCTCGTTCTCCGGCTCGGGCGCGGTGGCGGGATCGGGCCAGTGGTCGGCCGGGCGCACGGCGTGCCAGCCGAGGTTGGGCGCGTGCTCGACCAGGCCGCGCGGCTCGTTCGGCACCACACCGGGCACGGCCAGCACCCGGCCCGCCACCCGCAGCCCGAGGGTGGCGGCCGCCGCCTCCGCCTCGGCGGCCAGCTCGGCGGCCTCCGCCAGCACCTGCCCGGCCGCGCGGCCGGCGTTGCTCCGCTCCACCCGGTGCCACACCCGGGGCTCGCCCCGCAGGTCCACCACGCACGCGCCGAGGTGGGTCACGCCGATCTCCAGTCCGAGGCCGGCCGGGCCGCGGTCGCTGACCGCCAGTGCCCGGCCGGGGCGTCCCACCCGGCCGCTGGGCGCGGTCTCCGTCTCGCTCAGCACGCCGCGGGCGGCCAGTTCGTCCACCAGGGAGGAGACGGCCGCCCTGGTCAGACCGGTGCGGCCGGCGACATCCGCGCGGGAGAGCGGGCTGTGCGCCGCGACGGTGCCGAGGACCACCGCCAGGTTCTGCCGACGCATGTCCTGCTGCGAGGCGGGGCCGCCCTGCTGCTCCCTGCTCGCGCTGCCGACCGCCGCCACGGGCCTTCCTCTCCTATCGCTCCTGCGCCGGGGCGCCCTGCAAGGCCCCGGCTCGACGCAGGGTATCCGTGATCCGTTCGAGGGTGGACTCGTCGCGGGCCACGGGTGCCAGCACCGGGCCCGCGGCCGTGCCCCAGCGGCGGGCGACGGCGTCGGCCGGCTCCGCCGTGACCAGGGCGGCGGCCTGGGCGGCGGCGCCCAGCGCGACGAGTTCCTCGGCGACCGGCACCTGCACCGCCCGGCCGGACAGCCGCAGTACGGTCTGCTGCCAGGCCCGCCCGCGGGCGCCGCCGCCGATCAGCAGCAGCGGCTCGTCCGCCGCGCCCTGTTCGCCGCCGGCCCGCAGCACGTCGTCCAGGGCGGTGAGCAGCGCGTGGGCCGCGCCGTCGTAGGCGGCCTGCAGCAGCTGCCCGGGGGTCGTGTCCTGGCGCAGACCGTGCACCAGGCCGGAGGCGGCGGGCAGGTTCGGCGTGCGCTCGCCGTCCAGGTAGGGCAGCACCACGGCGGTACCGCCGCTCTCGACCTCGGCGCGGTCGCGGCCGAGCAGGGCGGCGAAGCGGTCGACGGCCAGGGTGCAGTTGAGCGTGCAGGCGAGGGGCAGCCAGCGGCCGAGGGCGTCGGCGAAGCCCGCGACCGTTCCGCTCGGGTCGACCGGGCGGGTCCGGCCGACGGCGTAGACGGTGCCGGAGGTGCCGAGGCTGACCACCGGCCGCCCGGGGGTCAGGCCCAGCCCGACGGCGGCGGCCATGTTGTCGCCGGTGCCGGTGGCCACCGGGGTTCCCTCGGGCAGCGCCAGGCCCGGCCGCACGGTGCCGGCCGCGGCGCCCGGGGCGAGGACCTGCGGCAGCAGGGCGGCGTCGAGGCCGATCCGGTCGAGGATGTCCTGGTCGTAGCCGTGCGGGCCCCACCAGCCGGTGCCGGAGGCGTCGCCGCGGTCGGTCACGGCCGCACCGGTCAGCCGCTCGGTCAGGAAGTCGTGGGGCAGGCGGACGGCCGCGACCCGGTCGGCCGCGGTCGGCTCGGTGGCGCGCAGCCAGGCCCACTTGGCGGCGGTGAAGGCCGCCGTCGGCACGCTGCCGGTGCGGTCGGCGAGCTCCTTCGGGCCGAACAGCTCGCCCAGCTCGGCCGCCTGTGGCGCGGACCTGACGTCGTTCCAGAGCAGCGCCGGGCGGACCGGCCGCCCGGCCGGGTCGAGGGCGACCAGCCCGTGCTGCTGGCCGGCGATCGAGACGGCGGCCGCGCGGTCGGCCCAGCCGGTCTGGCGGACCGCGGCGTCGAACGCCCGCCACCACTGCTCGGGGTCGCTCTCGCGACCGGCGCCCCCGCTGACGGTGTGCGCGGCCCGCCCCTGGCCCAGGACGGTGCCCGTGTCGATGTCGACGGCGAGCGCCTTGGTGGACTGCGTCGAGCTGTCCACACCGATCGCGACGCGCTGAGCCATGCATTCCTCCGCTGGGTGGGTTTCCTTCCGGGTCTCGGCATACTAATTTGTTTTCTGTCATGACGAATAGAGCCAGGAGCCTGCCATGAGCACCGACCCGCTGGTCCCCACCCCCGCGCACAAGTTCACCTTCGGCCTGTGGACGGTGGGCTGGCAGGGCCGGGACCCGTTCGGCGACGCGACCCGCCCGGCGCTGGACCCGGTGGAGACCGTGCAGCGGCTCGCCGCGCTCGGTGCCCACGGCGTCACCTTCCACGACGACGATCTGATCCCGTTCGGCGCCTCGGACACCGAGCGCGAGGCCGCGGTCAAGCGGTTCCGGGCCGCCCTGGACGCCAACGGCCTGCGGGTGCCGATGGCCACCACCAACCTGTTCACCCACCCGGTCTTCAAGGACGGCGCGTTCACCGCCAACGACCGGGACGTGCGCCGCTACGCGCTGCGCAAGACCATCCGCAACATCGACCTGGCCGCCGAGCTCGGCGCCGGGGTGTACGTGGCCTGGGGCGGGCGCGAGGGCGCCGAGTCCGGCGCCGCCAAGGACGTGCGCACCGCGCTCGACCGGCTCAAGGAGGCCTTCGACCTGCTCGGCGAGTACGTCGAGCAGCAGGGCTACGACCTGCGCTTCGCCATCGAGCCCAAGCCCAACGAGCCGCGCGGCGACATCCTGCTGCCCACCGTCGGCCACGCGCTCGCCTTCATCAACGAGTTGGAGCGCCCCGAGCGGGTCGGCCTCAACCCGGAGGTCGGCCACGAGCAGATGGCCGGGCTCAACTTCCCGCACGGCATCGCCCAGGCGCTCTGGCACGGCAAGCTCTTCCACATCGACCTGAACGGCCAGTCCGGCATCAAGTACGACCAGGACCTCCGGTTCGGCGCCGGCGATCTGCGCCAGGCGTTCTGGCTGGTCGACCTGCTGGAGTCGGCGGGCTACGAGGGCCCCAAGCACTTCGACTTCAAGCCGCCGCGCACCGAGGACTTCGACGGCGTCTGGGCCTCGGCCGCCGCCTGCATGCGCAACTACCTGCTGCTCGCCGAGCGCTCCCGCGCGTTCCGGGCCGACCCGGAGGTGCAGGCCGCGCTGGCCGCCGCCCGCCTGCCCGAACTCGCCGCCCGGACGGCCGAGGACGGCCTGGCCGGCCTGCTGGCCGACCGCACCGCCTTCGAGGAGTTCGACGTCGATCGCGCGGCGGTCCGGGGCATGGCCTTCGAGCAGCTCGACCAGCTGGCGCTGGAGCACCTGCTCGGCGCCCGCTGAACAGGTAGGGGCCGCCCGGCCCGTCCCTGCGCCCCCGAACGCACCTCA
>NZ_PYBW01000004.1:0-23402 GCF_003205575.1 Streptomyces tateyamensis | reverse complement strand
TGAGGTGCGTTCGGGGGCGCCCGCGGCCGGGAGGCCGGCCCCGGCGGTGCCGGGCGGGCGGCTCGGCAGGCCGAGTGCGGCGCTTCGCACATCGAAGCGCGTCGACGCTCACCCGGACCCGACGGGCTGTCAACGCCCCTTGTACGGAGGAAATTTGGATATATTCAGGCCCTTGCCGAATCGGTGACGCGTCGTTACTCTCGCGACAGCGGCCAAGCGCTTCGACACTTCGCCGGGGAAGGACCCCCTGTCACCGGTACCGAGCCTCCGCCGACGACCTGATGAACCTGGCGCGGCAGGAACCGCTCCCCAGCACCCGGACGAAGGAAACAGGACTGATGGTGACACTCGCCGATGTGGCCAGGCACGCGGGCGTCTCGTCGAGCACGGTGAGCTACGTGCTCAGCGGCAAGCGCTCGATCTCGACACCCACCCGGCAGCGCATCGAAAAGGCCATCACCGACCTCGGCTACCACCCCAACGCCGGTGCCCGCGCCCTGGCCGGCAAGCGTTCGCACATCATCGCCCTGGTGGTCCCGCTGCACACCGAGGTCTACGTGCCGACCATGATGGAGATCGCCATCTCGGTCACCGTGACGGCCCGCCAGTACGGGTACGACGTCCTGCTCATCACCAACGACGAGGGCCCGGAGGGCGTGCGGCGGGTGGCCGCCAGCGGGCTCGCGGACGGCGTGATCCTGATGGACGTCAGGCTGGACGACGACCGGCTCCCGGCGCTGCGCGCCCAGGGCACCCCGGCCGCACTGATCGGCATCCCCGACGACCCGTCAGGACTGGCCTGCGTGGACCACGACTTCGCCGCCGCCGGGGCGCTGTGCGTCGACCACCTGGCCGACCTCGGCCACCGCGACCTCGCCTTCGTCGGCTACCCGCCCCGGGTCTACCAGCGCCACGCCGGCTACGCCGAACGCACCCTGAACGGGTTCCGCCGCCGCGCCGAGCAGCGCGGTCTGCGCGTCCTCCACCGGCCGTGCGAGGGCACCTACGAGAGCACCGCCGGCACCCTGGCCCGGATCCTCGCCGACCGGCCCGGCACCACCGGCTTCGTGGTGCAGAACGAGGGAGCCGTCGGCCCGCTGCTCAGCCTGCTGCGCACCACCGGCCGCACCGTGCCGGAGGACGCCTCGGTGGTCGCCATCTGCCCCGACCAGCTGGCCGAGCAGTACGCGCCCCGGCTCACCGCGGTGACCGGGCCGCGCAAGGAGCTCGGCCAGGTGGCCGTCGAGCAGGTGCTGGCCAGGATCGACGCCGCCGCGGCCGGCGGCGCCGCCCCGGACGACGCCCTGCTCCTGCTCGCACCGGACCTGGTCGTCCGGGAGAGCACCGCACCCGCACCGCGCCGGGTCACCACCACGGAGGAGCCTTCGACATGACGTCACGCCGGCTGACCGAGCGACTGGGCGGTCTCGCCTTCGGCGGGGACTACAACCCGGAGCAGTGGGGCCCGGAGGTCTGGAAGCAGGACGAGGAACTGATGCGCCTGGCCCGGGTCAACCTGGCCACGGTCGGCGTCTTCTCCTGGGCCCTGCTCGAACCGGAGGAGGGCCGGTACGACTTCGCCTGGCTGGACGGCCACCTGGACCGGCTGCACGCGGCCGGCGTCGCCGTCGACCTGGCCACCCCGACCGCCGCCCCGCCCCCGTGGTTCACCCTGGCCCACCCCGACGCCCTGCCGGTCACCCCCGGGGGCACCCGGCTCGTCCACGGCAGCCGCGACACCTACTGCCTGGCGGCACCCGCCTACCGCCGGGCGGCCCGCCGCATCGCCGGCGCCCTGGCCGAGCGCTACGGCGACCACCCGGCGCTGGCCCTGTGGCACGTGCACAACGAGTACGTGACCCTGTGCTACTGCGACCACGCCGCGGCCGCCTTCCGGGTCTGGCTGCGCCGCCGCCACGGCACCCTCGACGCCCTCAACGAGGCCTGGGGCACCGCCTTCTGGAGCCAGCACTACACCGCCTGGGAGCAGGTGCTGCCGCCGCGCGCCACCCAGTGGCACCGGAACCCGGGCCAGGCGGTGGACTTCCGCCGCTTCTGGTCCGATGAGACCCTCACCGCCTACCGCGAGCAGCGCGACGCGATCCGCGCGCACAGCGACCGGCCGGTGACCACCAACCTGATGCTGCCCGGCTACCAGAACCTCGACCTGTGGGCCTTCGGGCGCGAGGTCGACCTGGTGACCGTCAACCACTACCCCACCGCACCGGGGCTGGACGCCGCCGCCGACACCGCCTTCGCCGCCGACCGGGCCCGCTCCCTCGCCGGCGGAGCGCCCTGGCTGCTGATGGAGCAGGGCACCAACACCGTCTACGCGAAGGGCCGGGTGCTCGCCAAGGAGCCCGGCGACATCCTGCGCCACTCCCTGGGCCACATCGCCCGCGGCTCCGAGGGCGCGCTGTTCTTCCAGTGGCGCCAGTCCCGGGCCGGGGCCGAGCAGTGGCACTCGGCGATGGTCCCGCACGCCGGACCGGACAGCCGGACCTTCCGCGAGGTGACGGCCCTCGGCGCGGCAACGGCGCGCCTGGCCGAGCTCGCGGGCTCCACCGTCCGGGCCCGGGCCGCCGTGCTGCACGACTCCGACGCCTGGTGGGCCACCGACGTCGACGGCCTGCCGTCGAGCGAACTCGACTACCACGACACCCTGCGCCGCGCCCACCGGGTGCTGTGGGACGCGGGGGTCACGGCCGACTTCGCCCATCCCGAGCAGGACCTGGGCCGCTACGGCCTGGTCGTCGCCCCGGCCCTGCTGCTGCTCTCGGACGCCGGTGCGGCCAACCTGCGCCGCTACGTCCGGGGCGGCGGCACCCTGCTGGTCCAGCACGCTTCGGGAGCGGTCGACGAGCGGATGCACTCGCGGCTCGGCGGCTACCCGGCCGAGCCGCTGCGGGAGGCGCTGGGCATCCGGGTGGAGGAGTACCGCCCGCTGCGCGAGGGCGAACGGCTCGTGCTCTCCGACGGCTCGCTGGCCACCGCCTGGAGCGAGTCGCTGCGCACCGAGGGCGCCGAGACGCTTGCCGCGTACACCACCGGCATGCTCACCGCCTGCCCCGCGCTGACCCGCCACCAGTTCGGCGCCGGACAGGCCTGGTACCTCTCCACCCGCCTGGCCGACACCGACTACGCCGCCCTCCTCGCCCGGCTGCTCGCGGCCGGCGGGGTGGGCCCGGAGCTGCCCGGCCTGCCGGCCGGCGTCGAGGCCGTCACCCGGCACGCCCCGGACGGGCGCCGCTGGCACCTGCTGATCAACCACGGCGCCCGGGCCGTGCCGCTGCCGGAGCCCGCCCACGACCTGCTGACGGGTGCTCGGGCGGGCGAACTGACGCCCGGCGGCTGCGCGGTGCTGCGCGCCCACTGATCTCCCGCCGGTCCGCGGTCAGGAGGGCTCCCGGTGCGCCGGTGCGCAGCCGTCAGCATCCTCCAGGGCCTGGGGAGTTGGATGGCCGTCAACAGCGACAGCATCTACGGCACCACCGGCAGCCCGTTCACCGCCGAGCCGTCCTGGGGGAAGTTCACCAGGAAGTCCGGCAAGCTCTACGCGCACGTGTTCAGCTGGCCGGGCAACGGCACCCTGCAGATCCCGCTGGTCGCCAACCCGATCAACCGGGTCTACCTGCTGAGCAACCCGACGGCCTCGCTCCCCTACTCGGTGAGCGGCGGGACCATCAACGTCTCGGTACCCGCCGACGCCCCCGATGCCAACGACTCGGTGGTCGTCGTCGAGGTCGCCGGGATGCCGGCGGTGGTCGCCGACGGCGTGTACCAGCTGGTCTGCGCCCGCAGCGGCAAGGCCCTCGACAACGGCAACACCGCGACGGCCGGCAGCCAGGTGATGCAGTGGGCCGGCAACGGCGGCACGCCGGAAGGGGGCACCCGGCGGGTGCCCCCTTCCGCAGCTGCTGCTCACCGGCCCGGAACGAACCCGCCCCCGACCGCGGCCGGACCGCCCGGCCCCTGTGCGTCCACCCGGTAGCCGTCGCCCGCGGCACTGCGGGTGCCGGTGGCGTGGTTGTACTGGGCGGCGAACTCGTGCTGCCCGGCCGGCACGGTGCGGCCCGGCTTGAGCACCCACCGGTAGACCAGCGAACCGCCGGAGTCCTGGACGGTGACGGTGAAGTCGTTGCCCGACAGGGTCTGCCAGTCGCCGGTGCTCTGCACGTTGCCGGTCTGGGCGATGCGCAGCTCGACCGTCAGTGCGGTGAGCGGCGCACCGGTCCTGAGGACCAGATCACTCTCCGCCCAGTACACGGTGCTGTGCGGGCTCACCGAACCCGCCGACCACAGCGGCCCGTTCTGGGCCTGCGCAGTTGCCGACGCGCTCGGGCGGGCGCTGCTCGGCGGTGCCACCGGAACCGCGCCGGCGGTGGTGCCGGCGGGCGAGGGCGTCACCGGGGCCGCCGACGGGCTCGGTGACGGCGTGGCGGGCGCCGTGACCGGGCCCGAGGTGGGCAGCGTGTGGACGATTCCGGCGACGGCCAGGCCGCCGGTCGCCAACAGGCCGGCGGTGACCACGGCGCCCAGCGCGAACCGCGGCCCCGACCGCTTCAGCGGCCTCACCCGGTGCCGGACGGCGGGTCCGGCCATGCCGCGCTGGACCCGGGCGAGCATCCGCGCGCGGTCCGGCTGATGGGCCTCGGCGGCCTCCCGCAGCCGACGGGCGATCTCCTCGTTCACCGGTCCCTCCTCCCTGTCACCAAGTTTTCGACCGCTCGTGCGCCAAGTATCCCTTCCAGCTCGGCCATGCCCTTCGAGGTCTGGCTCTTCACCGTGCCGACGGATATCCCCAGCGCCGCGGCGGTCTCCTTCTCCGACAGGTCGAAGGCGTGCCGCAGCACCACGCAGGCCCGCTTGCGGAACGGCAGCCGGGCGAGGGCCGACCGGACGTCCAGCACCGCGGCCGTGTCCGGGGACTCCACCGGTCCCGGGCCCCGGGACCAGAAGAGGGCGATCCGACGCCGCTCGCGCACCGCGCTGCGGATCCGCTCGCGCGCCATGTTGGCCACCACGCCCCGGGCGTAGGCGAGCGGGTGATCGGCTCCGCGCACGCGGTCCCACCGCTGCCACAGGGCGACCAACGCATCGGCGGCGAGGTCGTCGGCCGCGTCCGCCTCACCGGTCAAGAGGTTCGCGAACCTGGCGAGGTCGGCGTAGTGGCGTTCGAAGAATTCGTGGAACTCCGCGGACGTGTCATCGAGGAGCATCTCCCCCGGTCGTCCTCTCCCTGCAGTGTGCGCGTTAACAAGAGGGCGCAGCATAACAAGCTCCGACGGCGGAGTCTGACGGCGGCCGCCCCGGGTCACGGGGCGGTAGCCGCAGGTGGGCGGGCCGCTCAATGCCGGGCGAACTGGACGCCGGTCGGCTGCACGACACCGGGTTGGATGCCGAGGTGGTCGACGGTCAGCTGCTCCCCGTAGATGTCGGTGATCCGCACCGGGCCGCCGCAGCCCGTGCCATCGGCGGAGAGGAAGAAGTTGTAGTCGGTCCGCGGCAACTGCCGCCAGCCGCCGCCTGCCTGCACCTCGATCGCCGCGACCGGGTTCCGGTGGCCGACCGCCTGGATCCCGCACCACCACTTGCTCGACCCGGGCTTGTAGCGGACCGAGAGCGGGCCCACCGAGTCGGGGCTCAGCAGGCTCCAGGTGATCGGGAGCCGGCCCACCGCGAGATCGGCGAGCTTGGCGAACGCCTGCTGGCTGAGGTCGAGTTGGCCGACCGCGCAGGGCAGCGGGCAGACATTGACGATCCGCACCGTGAGCGAGGCACCGTTGCCCGCGTGGATCTGCACGTAGGCCCCGCAGGCCCGGGAGACCTCGTAGTCGGTGAAGTTCATCGCCGCGACCATCATGTCCCCGCCGGTCGGGCCGAACGAGCAGGCACCGTTGCCGTCGGACGCGTCGTAGGCCGTCGCGACGCCCTGGTAGCTGACCCCGGGCCTGATCCGGCCGGCCGAGGGCGCCACCGCGGCCGCCGGATGCGTGGCGCCGGCGGTCGCCGAGGGCGTCGCACCGGACTTGCCCGAGGGCGACGGCGCGGCCGAGCCCGACGGCGGGGCGGAGCTCGCCGGTGCTGTGGCCGAGCCAGTGGCCGAGGGTTGACCGGCCGCACTCGGGCTCGTGACCGCCGGGGATCCGGTCACCGGCGCCAGGCCGGTCGCGGCGGCACCGGCGGGGGCGTCGACCACCCGCCCGGCCTCGGCCCCGCGGCTCGGGCTCAGGGTCAGGCACACCAGTACCCCGATGACCAGCAGCGCCAGGGGTATGCCCGCGATCAGCCCGCGCCTGCGCCACGGCTGCTTCGCGGCGTGCTTGGTTGCCTTCATGCCCATCCATCCGGTCGTTCCAGTCGGCAGTTCGCCCACCAGTTGCCGCCGGGCCGGGAATGGTTGCCGCGCACCGCGGACTTCTTCGCGCGGGCGGCGGCGGGCACGGGCGCGGGGGCCCGGTCCGGGACCGGGCCCCCGCAGTTCGAGGTGCGGTCAGCCGAGGGTCCACTTCTGGTTGCTCGCGCCGCTGCAGGTCCACAGCTGCACCAACGCCCCGTCAGCGGTGGAGGCACCCGACACGTCCAGGCACAACCCCGACTGGACACCGGTCACCGAACCGTCCCCGTTCAGCCGCCACTGCTGGTTGGACTGACCGTTGCACGGCCACACCACCGCCTTGGTCCCCGCCGTCGTCCCCTTCCCGTACGCGTCCAGACACAACGTCGTCCCCGCGTCCGTCACCGTCAGCGCACCGTCAGCCGTGTGCGTCCACACCTGGTTCGCCCCGTTCCAGCACCCGTAGATCTGCACCTGGGTACCCGCCGTCGTCGACGCGTTCGGCACATCCAGACACTTGCCCGCACCCACCGCACGCAACGCACCGCTCGTACCGCCGCCTCCGCCGCCGGAGCCCGAGCCGCCCAGGGCCGCCAGCGCCGAGGTGTAGGCCGGCTTGGGCTGGTCGTTGCCGTCCCACATGGTGGCGGCCCCGTAGCCGGGGAAGGTGCCGGGGATCCAGGAGTGCGCGTCGTCCACGCCCCACTGGCTGACGCCCACGCAGCGGGAGACCGCCAGGCAGTCCCGGACCACCGTGGCGTAGTCGGCGGCCTGCTGCTGGAGGGCACTGCTGCTCGCGGGCGTCTGGGTGCGGTCGTCCAACTCGGTGACGGCCACGTCCAGGCCCAGGTTGGCGAACCGCTGCAGGTTGGCCTGCATGTCCGCCGGTATCTGACCGACGATGAAGTGGCTCTCGAAGCCGATGCCGCCCAGTGGGACGCCCTGGGCCAGCAGCGACTGGGCGATGCTGTAGAGGGCGTTGCTCTTCGCGTTCTCGCCCTCGATGCCGTAGTCGTTGAGGTAGAGCTTCGCGCCCGGGTCGGCGGCGTGCGCGGTGCGCAGCGCGTCGGCGAGGTAGCCGGACCCCATCGCCTGGTAGAAGACGTCCGGCACGAGCGAACCGTCGCCGTTCAGCGGCTCGTTGACCACGTCCCAGGCGTAGACCTTGCCGCGGTAGTGGGTGGCCTCGGTGGTGATGTGCGACTCCATGGCGGAGCGCACCTGGCTCTGCGGGAGACCCGAGACCCAGCCGGGGAGCTGGTTCTGCCAGACCAGGTTGTGCCCGCGGACCCGCATCCCGTTCGCCTGGGCGAACTGCACGAGCTGGTCGCCCGGCCCGAAATTGTACGAGCCGTTGGACGGTTCGACGGTGTCCCACTTCATCTCGTTGGCCGGGGTCAGCATGTCGAACTGCGCCTTGGCGACCGACATTTCGTTGCCGACACCGAGGTCGCCGCCGGTCAGGGCGGTGCCGAAGTACCGGCTGTCCGACTCGGCCGCCGCCTTCAGGGTGCTGCCGGCGGCCACGCCGGGCGGTGCCGCGGCCAGCGTGCCGACCGCGAGGGCCAGCGTCGTGGCGGCCACCACGGTTCGAGCGCGGTGCAACGCGGTGCGGATCCTTCCGAGGGGCATGGTCAACCTCCTGTGCTTGTGGGGGGGAGGTACGCACCCGCGATGCTCCGCGGGTGTGGCGCGAGAGCGGTGACGGCGCACGGCGGCCGTCGGTTCGGGGAGCGGGAGCGCAGGCGGCGCCGTCCGGCAACAGCGCTCGGCGGGGGATGCTCCCGACCCGCCCAGGTAACTCGGCGTCGCCGGGGACCGTCAAGATGCAGTAGAAAGTTTCGAAGATGTTTCGGAAACCTTCAGGAGGTCCACCGCAAACCCGCAGTTGGGCGCCACAATCGGGCCGCCGCGGCCATCGGTTCGTCAACAGGGTTTTCTGTCGGACCACTTGACAGGCCGTCCGGCCGACCTGCACCGTCTCCTCCCAGAGCACCCACCCCCTCCCGCGACCCGGCAGTCGCGGACTGCGTGAGGTGTTAGCGCTAACAAACCACCCGGTTGCGCTATCCCAGGGAGTATCCAGATGAGCAAGTTCCGCCCGTGGCACCGCCTCCGGCTGCCGCTTCGAACGCAGGCCCTCACCCGCGCGGGCGCCGCCGCGGTCATCGTGCTCGGCGCCCTCGTCACGACGGGCGCCTCGACCGGCGCGGCGCAGGCCGCCGCACAGGGCCCGTGTGACATCTACCAGGCCGGCGGCACCCCGTGCGTCGCCGCGCACAGCACCACCCGTGCGCTGTACGCCGGCTACTCCGGCGCGCTGTACCAGGTCAAGCGCGCCTCCGACGGGGCGACCAAGGACATCGGCCTACTGAGCACCGGCGGCTACGCCGACGCCTCCGCCCAGGACGCCTTCTGCGCCAACACCAGCTGCGTCATCACCGTCATCTACGACCAGTCCGGCAAGGGCAACCACCTCACCCAGGGCCCCGGCGGCGGAGCGGCACGCAACCCGGACAACCTCGCCAACGCCACCGCGGCCCCGATCTCGGTCGGCGGCCACAAGGCCTACGGCGTCTACATCCCCCCGGGCACCGGATACCGCAACGACCACACCAACGGCATCGCCACCGGTGACCAGCCCGAGGGCATGTACGCCATCCTCGACGGCAGCCACTACAACGGCGGCTGCTGCTTCGACTACGGCAACGCCGAGACGACCAACAACGACGACGGCAACGGCACCATGGAGGCCATCTACTTCGGCAACATCAAGGTCTGGGGCTACGGCAGCGGCAACGGCCCCTGGGTGATGGCCGACCAGGAGAACGGCCTGTTCTCCGGGGTGAACGCCGGCTTCAACGCCAACGACCCGAGCATCAACGACCGGTTCGTGACCGCCATCGTCAAGGGCGAGCCCAACCAGTGGGCCATCCGCTCCGGCAACGCCCAGTCCGGCGGCCTGGCCACCGACTACAGCGGGCCGCGGCCGAACGTGCCCGGCTACAACCCGATGCGCAAGGAGGGCGCGATCATCCTCGGCATCGGCGGCGACAACAGCAACGGCGCCACCGGGACCTTCTACGAGGGCGTCATGACCTCCGGCTACCCGAGCGACGCCACCGAGAACGGCGTCCAGGCCAACGTCACCGCCGCCGGCTACGGCACCAGCAGCACCGGGGCCACCACGGGTGCGTTGCGTGCGGTGGGTGCGGGCAAGTGTCTGGATGTGCCGAACGCGTCGACGACGGCGGGTACCCAGGTGCAGATCTACGGGTGCTGGAACGGGGCGAACCAGGTGTGGACGCACACGGCTGACGGTGCGCTGACGGTGACGGACGCGGGGACGACGTTGTGTCTGGACGCGTACGGGAAGGGGACGACGGCGGGGACCAAGGCGGTGGTGTGGCCGTGCAACGGTCAGTCCAACCAGCAGTGGCGGCTGAACGGGGACGGTTCGGTGACCGGTGTCCAGTCGGGGTTGTGCCTGGACGTGTCGGGTGCCTCCACCGCTGACGGGGCGTTGGTGCAGCTGTGGACCTGCAGCGGCGCGAGCAACCAGAAGTGGACCCTCGGCTGACCGCACCGGCGGGCCGGGCGGCCGGTCGCACCGCGGTTGCGGTGCGACCGGCCGCGCGGCGCTGAGCGGACCGCCTTCTCGGCGGCCCGCTCCGCTGCCTCCCGGGGCAGGCCTAGTGGTTCCAGTTGAACGTCAGCGCCGGGTTGGCGTTGCGCACCAGGGTCAGTGCCTGGTCCGGCCACCAGGTGCCGGCCGGCGGGTCGACGATGCCGTACTCGGGGTCGACCGTCCCGCCGGGGATGTTCCGGTTGCACTGCCCGTCCGACTGGCCCACGGTCTTGATCCACAGGTAGGCGTCGGCCAGGGGGGTGCCGGTGTCGGCCGTGGGGCGGTCACCGATGCCGCGGCCCGGCGGGTTGCACCAGGTCTGCGGATCGCCGGTGTACTTGCCGGCCGGCGCGGTCCAGCCGCCCTGCCCGTCGCGGCTGGTGTCGACCACGAAGTGGGTGAGCTCGTCCGCCGGTGCGGTGCCGACGTTCTGCTGGAACCACTGGTCGGTCCAGTGCCAGGTGCTGGGGTCGTCGGCGTTCACGGCGTCCCCGGGCAGGCCGTCGTTGGGAGCGGCCGGCGAGTAGTACTGACTGGCGCACCAGTCGGTGTGACCGTGCGCCGCCGCCGGCCCCTTGGTGGCGTACCACAGGCAGTTGGACACCCAGGTGCCGTAGCGGTCGGACCGGTCGGTGGCGAAGAAGTTGGACACGTTCAGCGAGAACCCCTGGGCCTTCTCGACCCCCGCCTGCAGCAGGCGCTGTGCCGCGGTGCCCACGCTCTGCCAGTGGCTGTTGCCCGCGTCCAGGTACACGGTCGTGTTGGGCTGCTGCTCCAGCACGTCGACGGCGTACCGCAGGTCGGCGAGCCGACCGGCCGTCAGCGCGCCGGTGGGGTCGGTGGTCGGGGAGCAGTCGGCGGGCAGGTTGGCCAGGGCGTCGGGTTCGAGGACGACCAGCGCCCGGCTGCGGCCGATGCCGTGCGCCAGAGCGGCGATCCAGGCCTGGTAGTCCGCGTCGGACTGCGCGCCGCCACTGGAGTACTGCGAGCAGTCCCGCAGCGGGATGTCGTAGGCGACCAGCACCGGAACGGTACCGGTGCGGGCCGCGCTGCGGACCAGCGAGCGGGTCCGGTCAGCCACCTGGTCCGGGGTGCCGTCGGTGAACCACTGGGCCTCGGGCCAGCTGGCGAGCTGGGCCATGGCGGTGGCACCGGTGAAGTCGTGGTGCAGCAGGTCGCTGACGGCCTGCTTCGCCGCGTCGCTGTGCGGGTCCACGTAGAAACGGGCACCGGCCGGCAGCGTGTGGCCGCTGCCCGCCTCGGCCTGGGCCGGGGCCGGGACGGCGACTGCCGCCAGCAGGGCCGCGATGCCCAGGGGCGCCAACGAGCGGGGGATGCGCGGACTCACGTGAGTCTCCTCATTGTCAGTGACTTCTCAGTAGCCGAAGACCAGGTTGTAGGCGACCTGGGGCAGGAACTGTCCGGCGCTGGACCCCGCGCCGGTGCCGCAGTTGCCGTCGGACTCGCCGGGCGCCTTGACCCACAGCAGCATCTCGGCGCCGCCGCCCAGTTGGGTGGGGGTGCCGATCCTGCGCCCGGCGGGGTTGCACCACTGGCCGTTCGATCCGTTGCCGTTGCGGCTGGTGTCGATGACGAACGGCTTGCTGAACCCCTTCGACGACTGCAGGGCCGCGTTGACCGCGCCGGCGTACGAGGTGTTCTGCGAAGTGCCGTAGAAGTTGGACACGTTGAGGGCGAACCCGCGGGCGCCGCCGACCCCGGCGTCGGCCAGGTGCTGGGCCATGGTCGAGGCGCTCAGCCAGCCGGGGTTGCCGGCGTCCAGGTAGACCCAGGTGTTGGGGGCCTTGGCGTTGAACTGGGCGATGGCGTTGCGCAGCAGGGTGTTGCGCTCGGAGATCTGAGCCGCCGTCATGCAGCTCTCGTCCCCGAGCGAGTCGGGTTCCAGGACCACCACCGCGGGCCGGCTGCCGATGCCGCTGGCGAAGGCGGCGATCCAGCTGTCGTAGGCGGCGTCGGAGCCCGCGCCGCCGCCGGACTGGCCCGCGCAGATGTCCCGGTTGGGGATGTTGTACGCCACCAGCACCGGCAGCTTGCCGCCGGCGGCCGCGGCACCGACGAAGGCACCGGTCGCGGTCCCGATGGTGCCGCTCCAGTTGCCGAACCAGCGGGCCGCGGGCACGTTGGCGATCGAGGCCCGGATCGCGGCGGCCCGGCCGTCGCCCGGGTTGGCGTTGAGCCACTGCTGCGCGCTGGAGCCGGGGTCGAGGTAGAAACCGTGGGTCATGGTGGTGGGGTCGGCCGCGTAGGCGGTTCCGGGGTTGACCGCGGACAGGAGTGCGGTCAGCGATGCTGCCACGAGCAGTGACAGCCTGCGGCGCGAACGGCGCATGGCGTTTCCTCCGCTGGGGGTGGGGGGAGGTCGGGTGGGTGGAAGTGTGGGAGCGCTTCCAGAAGCCAGATGATTGAGCCGCTCATGAGGTGCTGTCAAGGAGTCCGGCAGCGCGGGCTTCCTGCGCATCCGTCCAGTGATCCCGGCCTCCCGCCCTTCTCGACAAGTACCCGTGGGCCTGTCCTACACTGTGGAAGCGCTCCCACAGCGTCCACCCCGACCGCTCGGATTCGGCTGCCCTTCGGCGGCAGGAGGGACCGCCCCGCGATGCAGACCTCGCCACCCCGTCAGCCCACCCTGGACGAGGTCGCCGCCCGGGCCGGCGTCTCGCGCACAGCGGCGTCCCGGGTGATCAACAACCTGCCGTACGTCAGCGAGGCCAAGCGCGCCGCGGTGGAGCAGGCGGTGCGCGAGCTCGGCTACGTGCCGAACCCGACCGCCCGGGCCCTGGCCGGCCGCCGGGTGGGCTCGGTCGTGCTCGCACTCTCCAGCGACCAGCCCGGACTGTTCGCCGACCCGTTCTTCGCCGAGGTGACGGTGGGGATCAGCTCGTTCCTGGAGCAGACCGAGCTGGAACTGGTCCTGCTGCTGGCCGACACGGCCCGCGGCAAGGAGCGCCTGCGCCGGCTGCTGGGCTCCCGTCGGGCCGACGGCGTCGTGCTGATGGCGGTGCACGGGGACGACCCGCTGGTCCGGCTGGCCGAACAGACCGAACTGCCCGTCGTCTTCGGCGGCCTTCCGCTGACCGGCACGCCCCGCTGGTACGTCGACCCGGACAACCGGGGCGGCGCCCGCTCGGCCGTCGAGCACCTGGTGCGCGGCGGCCGCCGGACCATCGCGATGATCACCGGTCAGCCGGACCTGCAAGCAGCCGTCGCCCGCGAACAGGGCTTCCGCGAGGCGCTGACCCTGGCCGGCCTGTCCCCCGCCGCGCTGGCGCCGGGCGGGTTCACCCAGGCCGGGGGCGAGGCCGCCATGGCCCGGCTGCTGACGGAGCGTCCGGACCTCGACGCCGTGTTCGCGGCCAACGACGGCATGGCGCTGGGCGCGTTGCGCGCGCTGCGCCGACACGGCCGGCGGGTCCCCGAGGACGTCGCCGTGATCGGCTTCGACGACCTGGGCGAGGCCCGGTACGCGGACCCGCCGCTGACGACCGTGCACCAGCCGGTGCGCGCGCTCGGCCACGAACTGGCCCGCGTCCTGCTGGCGGCGATCGAAGGCCAGGACCCGAGCCCGCTGATCCTCCCCACCCGCCTGACCGTCCGCGCCTCCGCACCGTGAGCGGTCCCGGCGGGAGGTGAAACTTTCGCCCGGGCGAACACGCCGATCACGCCGTACCGCACGGAGAGTTCGCCAGGAGTCACGGGAATCGCCCGGACTCCTTGACAGGCCATCAACACTGAGGCACCGTCAGGGTTCCCCCCACCCCCCGGACCGCGATCATGGCCGCGCCCGGAGCGCGAGGATATTTGTTATCGCTAACATTTCTCCCCCCGCTCCGCCGGACCACCTGATCGCCCGGACCCGCGCACCGCGCCAACCCCTGTCGACCTTTCGCAGAGGATGGGATTCCATGCTGCGTTCTTGGTACCTGAAGTCCCGCTTGCTCGCCGTGCTGCTGGCCGTCGGCGCCGCGCTCGGCCTGAGCCTGCCGGCCGCGCCGCCGGCCGCCGCCGCCTCGTTGACCCAGATCACGAACTTCGGCACCAACCCGACCGCCCTGCAGATGTACGTGTACGTTCCGAACAGCGTCAAGGCCAAGCCGTCGATCCTGCTGGCGCTGCACGGCTGCCAGGGCTCCGGCCCCTACCTGTACTCCAGCACCGACTTCGCCGCGCTCGCCGACCAGTACGGGTTCATCGTCGTCTACCCGTCGACGAACCCCGGCGGAAGCTGTTGGGACGTCTCGTCCAGCCAGGCGCTGACCCGCAACGGCGGCAGTGACCCGGTCGGGCTGATGTCCATGATCACCTACACCGAGCAGCACTACGGCGCGAACCCCGCTGCGGTGTACGTCACCGGCGAGTCCTCGGGCGGCATGATGACCAACGTCATGCTCGCCGACTACCCGGACGTGTTCAAAGCGGGCGCGGCCTTCATGGGCGTGCCCTACCACTGCTTCTACACGGGCACCGTGCGCGGCTGGAACGGGCCGTGCGCCGGCGGCCAGGTGTCGCTGACCGCGCAGCAGTGGGGCGACCTGGTGCGCAATGACGCCGATCCCGGCTACACCGGGCCGCGCCCCCGCGTGCAGGTCTGGCACGGCACCGCCGACACCACCCTGAACTACAACAACCTCGGCGAGGAGGCCAAGCAGTGGACCAACGTGCTCGGCGTGAGCCAGACGCCGTCGTCCACTGACACCCCGGTCGTCAACTGGAACCGGGCCCGCTACAACAACAGCTCCGGCAGCACCCAGGTCGAGACGTACAGCATCGTCGGTGCCGGACACCAACTCCCGGTCAAGGGAACCCCGATGGCCGCCTATGCCGTCCACTTCATGGGGCTGGACGGCAGCGGCCCCGTCACCGGCACCACGGGTGCGCTGCACGCGGTGGGCGCGGGCAAGTGCCTGGACGACCCGAACTCGACCACCACCCCGGGCACCCAGCAGCAGATCTACAGCTGCTCCGGCGGGTCCAACCAGAGCTGGACGCACACCTCGGCGAACGAGCTGACGGTCACGGTCGGCGGCAGCACCCTGTGCCTGGACGCCGGCGACCGGGGGACCGCCAACGGCACCAAGGCCATCGTCTGGTCGTGCAACGGCCAGGCCAACCAGCAGTGGAACGTCAACCCCAACGGCACCGTCACGGGCGTCCAGTCCGGCCTGTGCCTGGACGTGACCGCGGCCTCCACCGCCAACGGCGCCCCGGTCGAGCTCTGGTCGTGCAACGGCGGCAGCAACCAGCAGTGGACCCTCGGCTAGCGCGAAGCCCGACGGCGCGCAGCCCGCAGCCCTCGCTCCCAGCCCGTCACCAACTGAGAGGCCTGACAACGATGTCACGACGAATTCGCCGCGCCGGCTCCGCCGGCGCGCTGGTCGGCACGCTCGGACTCACCCTGGCGATGCTGCCCGCGCCGCCGGCCGCGGCCGCCGGCGAGGTGGTCCAGAAGTGGCTGACCACCTCGGACCTGAGCCAACACCTGACGCAGCAGGCCAACCTCGGCTTCTCGGCCGCCTCCGGCTCGGGGACCATCAGCGTCGACAGCACGCAGTCGTACCAGAGCATCGTCGGCTTCGGTGCCGCGATGACGGACACCTCGGCCTGGCTGCTGTCGGACAAGTTGAGCAGCAGTGCGCACACCGCCCTGATGAACGCACTGTTCAGCCCGACGCAGGGCATCGGCATGAGCTGGGTCCGGGTTCCGATGGGCTCCTCGGACTTCTCCGCCACGGCACAGCCGTACTCCTACGACGACGGCCTCTCGGTCTCCACCGGCACCACGGTGGGCGTGGGTTCGGGACGCTGCCTGGACGACACCGGCAACCCGGCCAACGGCACCCAGGTCTACATCTGGGACTGCGCGAGCGGCAACGCCAACCAGCAGTTCAGCTACACGGCCGCGGCCCAGCTGCAGGTCGCCGGCAAGTGCCTGGACGCCGAGGGCCAGGGCGCGGCCAACGGCACCAAGGTGATCCTCTGGACGTGCAACGGCCAGCCGAACCAGCAGTGGAAGCTCAACGTCAACGGCACGATCACCGGCGTGCAGTCCGGGCTCTGCCTCGACGTCACCGGGGCGGCCACCGGCAACGGCTCACCGGCCCAGCTGTGGGGTTGCAGCGGGCAGACCAACCAGCGGTGGACCCGGCCCGACCCGACGCTCGCGAACTTCTCGATCGGCCACGACCTCGGCTACATCGTGCCGGACCTGAAGGAGGCCCTCGCGCTCAACCCGGGCCTGAAGCTCATGGCCAACCCGTGGAGTCCGCCGGGCTGGATGAAGGCCAACGGCCAGATGAACAACACCAACAACGCCGGCACGCTGCTCCCCTCCAGCTACGGCCCGCTGGCGCAGTACTTCGTGAAGTTCCTGCAGGGCTACGCGGCCCAGGGCGTCCCGTTCTACGCGATCACCCCGCAGAACGAGCCCGGCTACGCCTCCGCCTATCCGGGCATGGAACTCAGCGAGCAGGCCGAGGCGGCCTTCATCGCCAACAACCTCGGACCCGCGCTGGCCCAGGCGAAGCTGTCCCCTGCCGTGCTCGGCACCGACTTCAACACCAACGTCCTCAACAGCTACGCCGAGCCGCTGATGCAGGACGCCGGCGCCTCCAAGTACCTGGCCGGCACGGCCTGGCACTGCTACGCGGGCGGCCTGGACGCGATCGGGACCATGCAGGCGGCCTTCCCGGCCAAGGACAACTACGAGACCGAGTGCTCGGACGGCATCGACCCGCAGAACGCGATCGAGACCTTCATCCAGAGCACTCGCAACTGGGCGCGCACCGCCACCATGTGGAACATCGCCGAGGACCGGAACAACGGCCCGGTGATCCCGGGCGGCTGCAACGCCTGCACCCCGCTGGTCACCGTGGACCAGAACACCGGCAGCGTGACCTATGACGCCGGCTACTACTCGGTCGGGCACTTCAGCAAGTTCGTGCTGCCCGGTGCCAAGCGGATCGCCTCCAGCACCAGCGCGAACCTCGACGACGTCGCGTTCCGCAACCCCGACGGTTCCCTCGTGCTGATCGTCGACAACACCTCTGCCTCGGCCCAGACGTTCAGCACCAACTGGGGCGGACAGCACTTCAGCGACACCCTGCCCAGCCACGGCATCGCCACCTACGAGTGGATGCCGGCGTGAGCCCCCTTCCCCCCACCGCGAAGGACGAGCCCGTGAAACGCAGCGCCCTGTTCGCCTCCCTGGTGGCCGCGATGGCCCTCGTCGTGGCCGTGCTGAGCACAGTGCCCGGTATCGGATCCACCGCGAGCGCCGCGCCGGTCCGGACCACGGCGGGTACCGCGGGTACCGCGGGTTGCGGCACCGCAGCATCGCTTTCGAGCGGCACCCACACGATCACCAGCAGCGGCCAGAACCGCAGCTACATCCTGCGGGTTCCCGCCAACTACGACCAGAACCGCCCCTACCGGCTGGTCTTCGGATTCCACTGGGTGGGCGGCACCGCCAACGACGTCGACTCGGGCGGCACCGACGGGTACAACTGGTCCTACTACGGTCTGCGCCGACTGGCGGACAACGACAACAACGGCACCGTCTTCGTCGCCCCCCAGGGCCTCAACAACGGCTGGGCCAACAGCAACGGACAGGACGTCACCTTCGTCGACGACATGACCAGGCAGCTGGAGGGCGGCCTGTGCATCGACCCGGCCCAGCTCTTCTCCGCCGGCTTCAGCTACGGCGGCTCGATGACCTACGCGCTCGCCTGCGCCCGGCCGACGGTCTTCCGCGCGGTCGCGGTCTACTCCGGAGCCAACCTCAGCGGCTGCAGCGGCGGTACCCAACCGATCGCCTACATGGGGCTGCACGGTCTGCGGGACAACGTGCTGCCCATCGCCTCGGGACGGGCACTGCGCGACCAGTTCGTCCGGAACAACGGCTGTACCCCGCAGAACCCGCCCGAGCCGGCGAACGGCAGCCTGACCCACGTCGTCACCGCCTACTCCGGGTGCAAGCCCGGGTACCCGGTCGTCTGGGCGGCGTTCGACGGAGCCGGCCACGACCCCGGTCCGATCGACGGGTGCACCTGCGACGGCTGGCACACCTGGACGTCGGGCGAGGTGTGGAAGTTCTTCACCCAGTTCGGCTCCACCACCCCGCCGCCGCCCGGTGGCAGCCAGGAGCTCGTGGGCCAGGCCTCGGGCCGTTGCGTGGACATCAACGCCTCCGCCACGACCAACGGCACCCAGGCCCAGCTGTGGGACTGCAACGGCGGGTCCAACCAGCGGTGGACCTACACCGCGGCCAAGCAGCTGGTGGTCTACGGCAACAAGTGCCTGGACGCCTCGGGCCAGGGAACCGCCAACGGCACCGCGGCGGTGATCTGGGACTGCAACGGGCAGGCCAACCAGCAGTGGAACGTCAACGCCGACGGCACGGTCACCGGAGTGCAGTCGGGCCTGTGCCTGGACGCCACCGGCACGGGCACGGCGAACGGGACGAAGGTCCAGCTCTGGGCCTGCTCGGGCGCGGGCAACCAGAAGTGGAGCCTGCGCAGCTGATCAGGGCCGCCCCGCAGCGTGTCCGCGCTGCGGGGCGGCACCGGTCAGCGGGCTCCGACGGGCGCGGCCGGTCGGGGTGCCGCCACCACCCGATGGCGGCGCGCCGGCATGCCCAGGGTCGGGTTGGCCACGCCCCAGCCCGCGCCCTTGCAGACCAGTTCCTTGTAGCGGGCCGCGAGCCGACCGGTCAGGGCCGCCCGGCCGGCGCGGTCGTCGGCGCTGACGTACTGGATCAGCCCGTCCCGGCGGCCCAGCGAGATGCACTGGTTGAAGTAGCGGATCGACACGGTCGGCACCTTGCGCCCCGTCAGGCGGGCCGCGATGGCGTCGGCCGCCTGCCAGGCGGTGGGCACGCCGGAAGCGCAGGACATCCGCAGCGGCTTGCCGCCGGGGCCGGCCGCCAGGGCCGCGTCGCCGATCGCGTAGACGTCCGGGTGGGAGACCGAGCGCATGGTGGCGTCGACCACGATCTGGCCGCTGTCGGAGACGTCCAGGGCGGTGGCCCGGGCGATCGGGTGGACCGCGAAGCCGGCGGTCCACACGGTGACCGCCGTCGGCAGGGTCCGGCCGTCGGCGGTGTCGGCATGGTCCGCCGCGACGGCGGTGACGTCGGTGTTCTCGTGCACGGTGATGCCGAGCCGGTCGCAGACCGCGCGCAGGTGCGCCCGCCCCTTGCGGCCCAGCCAGTCACCGAGGCCGCCGCGCACGGCGAGGGCGACGGCCAGGTCGGGGCGGGCCTCGGCGATCTCGGTCACCGCCTCCACCCCGGTCAGCCCGCCGCCGACGACCAGCACGCTCTCCCCGGCCGCCAGCGCCGCCAGCCGCTCGCGCAGCCGCAGCGCCCCGGCGCGGCCGGCCACCTCGTGGGCGTGCTCGGCGACACCCGGCACGTCCTGTCCGTTCCAGCCGCTGCCGAGGGCGCAGACCAGGGTGTCGTACCCCAGCTCCTCGGTGCCGCCGGCGCCCGCGACGCGCACCGTCCGGGCGGCCACGTCGACGCCCAGGACCTGGGCCACCTTCAGCTCGACGCCGGTGCCCGCGAACATCTCGCGGAACGGACGCGGCTTCAGCTCCTGACCCACCGCCAGCTGGTGCAGCCGGACCCGCTCGACGAAGTCCGGCTCGGCGTTGACCAGCGTGACGGCGACCTCCGCGCGGTGCACCCGCCTGGCGAGCCGCCCGGCGGCGATCGCTCCGGCGTACCCGGCTCCGAGGACCACGATGCGGTGCTGCATGTCCCTGCTCCTGTCTGTCCGTTCTGGCTTCACCCGGATGACCGGACAGCCGCGCGTTTCATGACAGGAAGCGGATGTGAAGCAGGTCACACTTCCACGGGTCCGCCGATCACCCCAGCACCGCCCGCGGTTCGCCGTGCTCCGCCGCCGCCCACCGCTCGGTGGCGCGGGCCAGCTTGTCCGGGTTGGCCTGGCTGCGGAGGGCGGCGATGCCCTCGGCGGTGAGTTCCAGGGCCATCACCCCGACCACCCGGCCCGCCACCACGGCCACCACCGCGGGGCCCCCGTTGGCGGTCCCGATGTGGATCTCGGCCACGCCGCCGACCAGTGCCCGCTTGGCCTTGCCGGGCGCGAACAGGCCGCGCAGGAACTTGGCCACGCCGAGCGCACCGCCGACCACCCTGGTCCGGGCCGGGACCTTGCCGCCCCCGTCGCCGACCGCGACCACGTCCTCGGTGAGCAGCCGGACCAGCGGTTCGGTCCGGCCGCTGGTGGCGGCCGCCAGGAACTCCTCGACGACCCGCTGGGCGGTGGCGGCCTCGATCCCGGTGCGGACCCTGCCGTCCGCCACGTGCTTCCTGGCCCGGCGGAAGAGCTGCTGGCTGGCGCTCTCGGTGAGGTCGAGGATGGCGGCGATCTCCCGGTGCGAGTAGTCGAACGCCTCGCGCAGCACGTACACCGCACGCTCGTTGGGGCTCAGCCGCTCCAGCAGCACCAGCACCGCGAAGGAGACCGACTCGCGCTGCTCGACGGTGTCCATCGGGCCGAGCATCGGGTCCCCCGCCAGCAGTGGTTCGGGCAGCCAGGCGCCGACGTACGTCTCGCGCCGGGCCCGGGCCGAGGCGAGCTGGTTGCGGCAGAGGTTGGTGACGACCTTGGTCAGCCAGGCCTCCGGGACCTCGATGAGCTCGGTCTCGGCGGCCTGCCAGCGCAGGAAGGTCTCCTGCGCGGCGTCCTCGGCCTCGCTCGCGGAGCCGAGCAGGCGGTAGGCGATCGCCTCCAGCCGGGGCCGGAACGCCTCGAACCGCGCCACGTCGTCCTTGTCCAGGGGCATGGCACCTGATCGTAGGGGAACCGCTCGCGACGGATAATGGCACCGCCGACAACGACTGACGGGAAGGCGGCGGGCGGATGACCCTGGAGGAGGGCCGGCGCGTCCGGCTGGCGGCGGACCTGGCGATCGGCGAGGCGGTCGCCGGGGAGGCGGGAGGGCCCGGGGAGCCCGGGACCGTGGTCGGGCTGCTGTCGCTGGGGGCCGGGATCGAGGGCACCGTCGAGCGGGTGGACGGCGAGCTGCCGGAGGCGGCCGAGGTCCGCGAGTACCTGCGGCTCAAGGCACTGTTCGACGACTACGGGCACACCATGCCGCAGGCGAGCCGGGACCGCTTGGCGGCCCAACTCGCCGAACTGGAGCCGCAGTGGACGGCGCACCAGGCGCGCGGGAGCCTGCTGACCGTCCGGGTCCGCTGGGACAACGGCCTCGTGCTGGACGGCGCGCACCAGCACGTGCTGACCCCGCTGTGAGTCAGCCGGTGCCGGTGCGCACCTGTCCCGCCGTCAGCTGCAGACGGCGCCGTTCAGCGTGAAGCCGCTCGGGGCCTGGTTGCTGCCCGAGTACGCCGCGTTGAACCCGATGCTGGTGCTCGCTCCGGGGGCCAGGGCTCCGTTGTACGACAGGCTGGTGCCCGTCACGGTGCTGCCGGACTGGGTCCAGCCGGCGTTCCAGCCGTTGGTCAGCTGCTGGTTGCCCGGCCAGCCGAAGGAGAGTGTCCAGCCGTTCACCGGTGTGCTGCCCGTGTTGGTGAGGAGCAGGGTGGCGGTGAAGCCGCTGCCCCAGTCGTTGACCGAGTAGCCGACCTTGCAGCTACCGCCGCCGCTGGCCGCGGCCGTGGTGACCGTGACACTGCCGGAGCGGGCGGACCGGTTGCCCGCCGCGTCCCTGGCGTAGACGGCGAAGGTGTAGGCGGTGTTCGGCTGGAGTCCGGTCACCGTCGCGCTCGCGGAGGTCGGCGCGGCCACCACGGTCTCGGCGCTGCCGGCCAGGCGCACCACGTCGTAGCCGGCGGCGCCGGTCGAGGCCGCCCAGCCCAGGGTTACCGAACTGCCGGTGACACCCGAGGCGGTGGGCGTACCGGGGGTGGGCGGCGGGGTCACCGTGCCGCCCGGGTGCAGCGTGACGAGCACCGCGCTGTACGGGGCGACGGTCTGCGAGCTCGCCGTACCCGCGCCGGCGGTGGTCAGCGCGGCCGTGGGGCCGGCCATCGTGGTGACGGTCGGCGTCCCCGTGGCCGGGGTGAACCCGGTGTAGCCGAGGCCGACCTGGTAGCTGTTGGTGGGATCGTTGTTGACCAGCAGTACCCGCAACGACCCGTCGGCGGCCTTCACCGAGTAGGCCTGCAGCAACGACTGGTTGGAGCTCGCCGCGACCAGGGTCTCCCCCGGGTGGACGAACTGGCCGAGCAGGGCCATGCCGTTGTAGGCGGGGAACGGCGTGTCGGCGGCCGGCTCGCAGAGCTGGGAACCGTCGGTGGCACAGCTGCCGTCGGCCAGCATGCCGTAGTCGCCGTAGGCGGCCGAGCCGTAGAGCCCGGAGCCGTTGTCACCGCTGGTCACGATGCCGTTGTGGATCTGCCACCAATCCACGCTGGCCACGCCGTTGGCGAGCCAGCCGAGGTAGTCCTGCGGCAGGAAGAGGGCGTTGACCAGGCCGACGGTCTGCTTGCCGGGGTTGGAGGAGACCGAGTTGGTCTCGGTCACCATGATCGGCACCGTGCTGCTGCCCGCGTACTGGCCCAGTTGCGTGTGCAGGGTGCTGACCATGGCGGGGATCTGGGCGGAGGCGGCGAGCAGGCCCGCGTCGGTCGGCCCGGGCGGGGTGACGCTGCTCGGGTTCTGCGGGTACCAGTGGACGTCGGCGAAGCCGATCTGTCCGGCCAGCGCCGTCATCACTGTCTGGTTCCACGGCTGCGGGCTGCCCGCCGAGGTGACCCCGTCCGGCCAGTTGCCCGGCGCGGTGAGCACCACGCCGATCTGGATGGTCGGGTCGACGGCCTTCATCGCCGCGATGTACGCCTTGACGTTCTGCGCGTACACCGCCGGGCCGCAGTTGCTCGGGTTGCTGCCGCTCGCGCAGTGCTTGTCGGTCTCCCAGTTGGCGCTGTACGTGCCGTTGCCGTAGATCTCGTTGCCGATCTCCCAGTACTTGATCCGGTAGTTGTGGGTGACGTTGGCGTACCGCACCCAGTCGGCGGCCAGCTGGGCACCGGTCTCGGCGGGGGTCTCGGCGGCGCCGATGGTGTCGCCGCTGCCGTAGTTGACCGTCACCATGCCCTGGGCGCCGGACTGCTGGAGCATCGTGGCGTAGTGGTCGAAGTCGACCGCCTGGGTGCCGTAGGTGAGGTCGCTGTTGGTCTTCCAGTTGTAGCTGTCGGACGAACTGCCGCCCGGGAAGCGCACCAGGCCGACACCGGCCTGCTTGAGCAGGCCGGGCACCGCGGCATCGGTCAGCTTGCTGTCGTAGACCGAGCCGTTGGTGCCGATCGCGGTGGCGGGAACGGTGGCCAGTGACTGGCCGGCGTTGACGCTCAC
The DNA here is from genome assembly GCF_003205575.1 of Streptomyces tateyamensis. Lineage (GTDB taxonomy): Bacteria > Actinomycetota > Actinomycetes > Streptomycetales > Streptomycetaceae > Kitasatospora > Kitasatospora tateyamensis. Next base: position 76 of record NZ_PYBW01000004.1, on the reverse strand, counting down.
CGTTGCCGCACTGGTGGCGGTGGCGGCGGCACCGGCGCTCGGCGCGGTGGTGCAGAGCGGGCCGGCGGCCAGCAGG
>NZ_PYBW01000364.1 GCF_003205575.1 Streptomyces tateyamensis | reverse complement strand
CCCGCCCCCCCGCGCCCCCCCGGGTGTCCGCCCCCCCCCGCCGGGTGGAACCCCACGCCCGGGGGCGGGGGGGTCCCCCCCGGGAGTGTGGGGCCGCGGGCGCCGATCCCCCCCCCGGCCCCCGCCCGCCGCACCTTGCCGGTGCCCGCCTCGGCGCCGGCCAGCGCGAACTCCGGGCCGCGGCGCACCGATCCGGCGTGGTGGGTGGTACGCACCCCGATCACGCCCTCGGCCGGGGACCAGCACTCGACGGTCAGCAGTGGGCTGTTGAGGGTGTCACCGCGGCCGGTCACGTGCTTCACCGGGGCGTAGAGCGTCATCCGGTGCTCCT
>NZ_PYBW01000363.1 GCF_003205575.1 Streptomyces tateyamensis | reverse complement strand
CCGAATCCGCCGCGCAGGTGCTCGACGTGGTCGGCGGCCCGCTGGCCGAGGGTTACCGACGGGCTTGGCGAGGCGTCATCGAGTCGACCTCCGGACGCTGAACGGACGGGGGTGGGGCCAGGGATGGTGGGGCTGGTGGGGCTGAGGTTGCGCCGGATTGCCTGATCGCCTTCCGACGCGCAAGACTGCAGCATGCCACTCAGCCCGAATTCACCGGTCGGTGATCGAGGTGGGGAGGGGATGACGCAAAGAGGTGCCTGCTGAGCTGGGAGGATGGG
>NZ_PYBW01000362.1 GCF_003205575.1 Streptomyces tateyamensis | reverse complement strand
CCCGGAGCGGGCCGCCCTGCTGGCGCACGAGCGGGCCCACCTGAGGGCCCGTCACCACCTCTTCCTGGCCGCCGCCGAGTACGCCGCCGTGCTCCACCCCGCGCTGCGAAGGCTGCGCGGCCCGCTGGGCTACCACCTGGAGCGCTGGGCCGACGAGTCGGCCGCCCGCTCGGTCGGGGACCGCGCGCTGACCGCCCGCGCGGTCGGCCGGGCCG
>NZ_PYBW01000361.1 GCF_003205575.1 Streptomyces tateyamensis | reverse complement strand
CCGCCGCCCGCACCCCCCCCCGGTGGCGCCGCCGTCCCCCCCGCAGGGGGCCCCCCCTTCCCCCCGCCCCCCCGCCGCGCCCGCCCCCGCCGCGCCCGACCGCGCAGCGGCGGCCGCTCGGCGAGCCGCTCCACGTTCGCCAGCAGCGCGAAGTACCGCCCGCTCGCCTGCACCTGGCGCAGCACGGCGTACGCCTCCAGGTACCGCCGCCGCAGCGCCTCCCGTGCCACCGGCTCCGCG
>NZ_PYBW01000360.1 GCF_003205575.1 Streptomyces tateyamensis | reverse complement strand
CGAATTCCCGGACTGCCAGCCGCCGCACGACTCCATCTCGATCGTCAAGGTGCCGCTGAAGAAACCGACCGACGCGGCCGTGGTCGCGACGCCGAACCTCTTCCCGGACGGCGGCTTCCCCGGCAGCCCGACGGGCTCGGCGACCGCCGGATGTCACGACATCACCGCCTACCCGTCGAAGGACCTGGCCGCCGGCGCCTGCATGGGTG
>NZ_PYBW01000359.1 GCF_003205575.1 Streptomyces tateyamensis | reverse complement strand
GGACGGTGGCGGGTCCGGCCTGAGGGCGCCCGCACGGAGGTCGCCAAACCCCATCCCCGACCAGAGGATCCTCGCGGCGGTGTCCCACCTGCTCCTCGCGATCGGCCTCCGGCGGCTCCCCATGGCCCCCCTGGCCCGCCAGGCCGGTGTGTCCCGGGCCACCCTGTCCCGCCGCTGGCACGGGGTGCACGAGGTGCTCGGGGCGCTCACCACCCGGGAGTGGACCACGCTCGCCCTGGACGCGATGCCC
>NZ_PYBW01000358.1 GCF_003205575.1 Streptomyces tateyamensis | reverse complement strand
CGGGCGCTACCGCATTCGCGGTCGCGTGGCCCGTGGTGGCATGGCGACCGTGTACACCGCCACGGACGAACGCCTCGAGCGCACCGTCGCTGTCAAGATCATTCATCCGACCCAGGCACCCGAGGCCCGGGCCCGGATCGCCAACTTCGTGGCCCGGTTCACCGACGAGGCGAAGACCATCGCCCGGCTGACCCACCCGAACGTGGTGGCGGTCTACGACCAGGGCACCCACGCCGGTCTGCCATACCTGGTGATGGAGTACGTCCGCGGCCGTACCCTGCGGG
>NZ_PYBW01000039.1:49536-149405 GCF_003205575.1 Streptomyces tateyamensis | reverse complement strand
ACGAATGGGCAACAGGGTCAGGGTTGTCGTCCTTGGCTGCACTGCAGTTGCTCCAAGAACTTCGCTCCAGGCTCAGCGCCACGTACACCGAGGCGAGTCTCACCACCGCTGCCAGAGTCTCGATTTCGCAACGTCCATGATCGGCGTGGCAGCAGCGGTGGATCATTGCCTTCCGCAACCGCAGCGTCACCAACCGTGGGCGGGCAAGTCAACGGTGGCGCCGACGGGACGAACCGAGGGTGAGGCCTGTTCCGTTGTATCGATTCAACACACCGCCAGGCTGGCCCGTACCGCCACCGGGCTGGCTTCCGCCGCCCGGCTCGCAGCCCGACCCGTCCTGGCCGCCGCCACCGCTCGGCTGGCAGCTATGGGAGCTGGCGGAGCCTCCGGCAGCACACGCATCGGCACCTCACGCACCCGCATCCGACGCCTCTGCGGACTTTGTTGGATCAGGCGCTTCCTGGGACATCGCGCCCCCAGCGGCGGCACCGTTGCCGACGCCGGAAGGTGTCTCCGGAAGTGCGGGAGTCACCTCTGCCCCGATGCCCGCAGGAGTACCGTCCGCGCGCCGCGGAGGCCTGCTCGGACGACTCCGCAAAGACGATGAGGCCGAGCAACTCCGCGCCTGGATTACCAGGACGCAAGGGCTGGATGCCCTCCAGGTCGCCGAAGTCATGCGCCAGGCGAAGGCCGAAGCTTCGACCCTGCGGGAGCAGGCCGAGACGGAGGCGGAGCAGATCCGCCAAGCTGCCAGGGAGGCGGCGAAGCAGGGGAAGGAGGAAGCTCGCAGAGCCGCCAAGGAGGCCGACAGTGCCCGGAAGGAAGCGGAGAGGCACGGCCGGGAGGCTTTCCAGGCCACGACGCGTCTTGCAGAACTTCAAGCACAGATCGTGACCACGGACGAGACCGCCATGCTCCAGCAGGTCGGGATTTACGCATACCGGCACCAGCTCCAGGACGCCGTTGCCTACCGCAGCCGACTGGACTCGCTCCAGGCGGAGATCAAGAGCCTGGCGCGCACGAACCAAGCCGTCCTTGCCGCAACCGACTGGACGGTCAACGGGTCCGTACGTGAGGGCCGCAAGATGGTGCGCGACTTCTCGAAGCTGATGCTGCGGGCGTACAACGCCGAGGCCGACTACGCCGTGCGGACCATGCGCCCCCACCGGTTGGTCTCCCTCGTCGACCGGCTCTACAAGAGCCGCGAGACCATCGCCAAGCTAGGCGCCACCATGCACATCCGTATCTCGGACAGCTATCACGACGCCCGCGTGCGTGAACTGCAGCTCACTGCCGACTTCTTGCAGAAGAAGGACGAGGAGAAGGAGATCCAACGGGAGCTCCGGGCCCGGGAGAAGGAGGAGGCTGCAGCTCAGCGCGAGCTGGACCGGGAGCGGGAGAAGCTGCACAAGGAACTGGGTCACTACCAGGCGGCGATCCAGCGCCTACGGGAACGGAAGACCACGCCGCTGTCAGCGAGATGGAGGCGAAGCTCGCCGAGCTCGAGGCCGCGCTGCAGACGGTTGAGGCACGAGCCGCGAACGTCCGCACTGGATACGTCTATGTCATCTCCAACGTCGGCGCCTTCGGCAGCCGGGTCGTCAAAATAGGAATGACTCGCCGTCTCGAGCCGCTTGAGCGCATCTACGAGTTGAGCGGCGCAGCCGTCCCGTTCCGCTTCGATGTTCGCGCCTTGATCTTCAGCAAGGACGCGGTCGGACTCGAGTCCCAGCTGCATCAGGAGTTCGCAGCCCGCCGGGTCAACCGCGTGAACAGCCGCAAGGAGTTCTTCTACGTCACGCCGGCCGAAGTACGCGACGCACTGATGCGCCGAGCCGGAGAGCACCTCGTCGAGTTCAGTGAGGAACCGCAAGCCCTGGAATGGCGGGCCAGCACCTCCGACTCGGCCACCTGGCAGACGTCGACCAGCCGCTGACCTGCGGCAGTTATGGAGAGAGATCGAAGCCCCGGCTGTGAGCGCCGTCCAGCGCAAACAGCCGGGGTCGTTCTCGGTTCCCGCAACCCCCATCACCAAGAGCCCTCATCTTGACTTCGGAATGTGTTCCGAAGTAGCCTCAATCCATGTCCACACTCACCGTGTCGTTCTCTGACTTGTCAAAGAACTCCAAGCGGGTCGCTGACACCGTTGAACACGCCCAGCGAGTCCACATCACGCGTCGCGACGGCGAGGACCTCTACCTCACGACCGAACGCCATGACCGCCAGCGCGAGGAGACTGCGGACGTCACCGCACGCCTGTTCGCCGCGCTGATCAGCAACGACGAAGGTGCACGGGCAGTGCTCGTCGCACTGCCCACGGTCTTCCCTTGGACCCGGCACCTGTCGGCCGCCGAGGTGCGGGAGTTCGTTGTCGACCTAGTGGACGCCACTCGTGACGCCGTGGAACTCGACGTGCATGCCAACCTGCACCGCGTCATCGTCGAATGGCGCGCCAGCGCCAGAATCCTGGCAGACCCCGAACTGACCGCACAGCTCACCGGACCTCTCCCCGGCGATGACCATGGCGAGGTGCTCGCTCCATGAGCCCCAAGCGCGGTGACGATGTCCCGCCGCCACCCATCGGCGACGAGTGGCGACTTCGGTTCGCCACGAACGAGGCAGCCAAGGGATGGGGCGACCTCTGCGCGGAGGCCACAGGGAACGCCCGCCGCTGCTTCGAAGCCCTCCGCACCAACCCACTCTCCATGAGCGACCCAGATCGGCAGCACAGGTTGCGAGGCCGCCTCGCCACCCGAGCACTGGGCGGCGACGAGCTGCCACAGTGGGAGTACGAGGTGACCGCTGGCGGGCGTGTGCGCTACCTCGTGGACGTGCCCGGTCGGACAGTCCATCTCGTCTATGCCTCCACTCGCCATCCGGAGGACACTGACGCGTAGGCCTCACCTCAGGAGGCGGCTGGGATCAGATCGCGGTCTCAGTTCTGGTCTCATTCATCCGCGCCCGCCCTGCGCCAAGTTCAGTGCGCCTGGTCGCCCTGGATGAGCTGGACCGGCCCGGTCAGCTACTGAATCTGAATTCGTGATGTCGGCCTGAGCGACGGTCAGTAGCTGCGGGTGCGTTCGGCGGCGAGGCGGTGCAGGGAGGGGACGCGTCGTAGTTGGCGGGTGAGTTCGCCGCCGATGCTGACGCCGATGGCGAGGGCGAGGGCGATGGCCGCGGCGCGGCTGAGGTCGCCGAGGCCGTCGGCGGGGCGGCCCTGGATGAAGGCGAGGACGCCGGTGTAGGTGAGGGCGCCGGGCAGCAGGGGACCGAGGGCCGCACTGATGTGCGGCAGCGGTTGCAGTTTCTGCTGGCGCGAGAGGGTGTGGGCGAACAGTGAGGCGGTGGCGGCGGCGATGCCGGTCGCGGCGATCGCGCTCATGTCGAGCTGACGGGTCAGCACGCCGAACACGGTCCAAGCGGCGGCGCCGTTGAGGGTGACGAACGGCAGCGTGTAGCGGGGGGTCTGCAGAAGAACAGCCAGCGAGATCGACAGTCCGGCCGCCGCCAGGAGCTGGAGCCCAGGGGCGGAGCTGCGCTCCAGGGGATCCTCGGGGCGTAGGTGGGCGCCGAGGAGTTCGCCGAGCGGGAGGATGGCGAGGACGCCGAGGATGACTCCGGTGATGAGGTAGAGGAGTTCGACGAGGCGGGCGGCGGCGGTGAGGTAGAAGCCGGTGAGGCCGTCCTGGACGGCGGCGACGAGGGCGCGGCCGGGCAGCAGGGCGAAGAGTCCGCCGGTGATGACCTGGGAGCCTCGCAGCCCGGCGCCGGCCAGGGCCAGGACGACACCGACGACCGAGGCGGGTGCCGCGGCGATGACGTACTGGTAGAACTCCGGGATCCCGCGGTCGTAGAACACGCCGGCGAGGCGGTCGCCGATGAACGAGGCCACGAAAGCCGCGGCGAACGTCATGACGGCCTTCGCGTCGGCGCTGCCGCCCACCAGAAGGGTGGCACTCGCAGCGAGGGTGCCCGCGACCAGGGAGATCAGCCAGCTCGGGTACGGGGGGTGGCGACGGCGGATCGCGGCCAGGCGGCGGCGGGCGTGCTCCAGGTCGAACCGGCCCTCGGCGACCTGCGCCACGAAGGTATAGGTCGCGGAGAGGCGGGTGTAGTTGGGGGCGCGCCGCCACACCGTGCGGTCCAGGACCGTCGCGCCCTCGTCCTCGGAGCGGCGGTGGCTGATGGCGATCATGGTGAAGGTGACCTGCGGCTCGCCGTCCAGGCCGAAGGGGCGGGCGACCGTGCGCATGGCGGCCTCGACGTCCTCCGTGCCCTGGCCGTCGGCGAGCAGCAACTCGCCCACGTCCAGGGCCAGCCCCAGCACCCAGGCCGTGCGCCGTCCAGCGGCGACGCCTTCCCGGGGCCCGATGTCCTTGAGCGGCCGGGTGCGCAGCCTGTGCAGTCGGCGGTGCCGGACCGGTGGTGTGCTCGTGGGGTGCCTGGTCACAAGGAGTTGAGGACGTCGTCGACCAGGCGGGTGCCGCCGCTGGCGATCAGGGTGACCGCGATGGCGGTGAGCAGGATGCCGGCGACCCGGTCGAGGACCGCTGCGGTGCTCGCCGAGACGCGGCGTACCAGGTGCCCGGACAGGTAGAGGGTGATGCCGGTGACGGCGGCGTAGGCGAGCCCCGCGACGGTCATGGCGATGCCGGCTTTCCACCCGGCGACGTCGGCGCGGTAGGCGACGAAGAAGCCGAAGGTGGTGCCTCCGAAGGTGAGCGGGAAGGTGAGCGGGGTGAAGACGATGGAGCGCCACGGCGCCTTCGGGCCCCTGGCCGCCTCGCCGTCGGGGGCCGGGGGTGAGGAGCCGGAGCCGGTCATCATCGGCACCGCTGCCAGGATCAGCGCGATGCCGCCCGTCGCGGAGAGCGCGGCGGTGCTGATGCCGAGCAGTTCGAGTAGCGGCTCGCCCACCCACAGGGCGAGGAGCATGAGGACGGTGACGTTGCGGAACAGGCCGAGGGACAGCCTGAGCTGTTCCTTGGGGGTGTAGCCCTCCATGTAGGGCAAATAGGAGGACAGGGCGGCGATCGGACTGTAAAGCGCGAACAGGGCCAGGAACAGGAGCAGGGCGTGGCCCCAGTGGAATTCCGACACGGGAACCTCCGGGTGTGAGGGGCGCGTCAGTAGTCGACGGGGTCACGGACGATCGGGCAGGTCATGCAGTGGCCGCCGCCGCGCCCGCGGCCGAGCTCGGCGCCGACGATGGTGATGACCTCGACGCCGGCCTTGCGGAGCAGGGTGTTGGTGGTGGTGTTGCGGTCGTAGGTGAAGACGACGCCGGGTTCGACGGCTACGGCGTTGTTGCCGCTGTCCCACTGCTGGCGCTCGGAGGTGTAGACGTCACCGCCGGTCTCGATCACCCGCAGGCCGCCGCTGAGGCCAAGCGCCTTCGCCACGACATCGGTGAACGGGGCGCTGCCTTCGTCGGTCACCTCGACCCCGGGCGCTTTGTCGGAGGGGCGCAGGGAGAAGGTGTGCACCGCGTTCATGATCGCCGGGTGCTGGGTGACGATGTCGCGGTCGGCGAAGGTGAACACGGTGTCGAGGTGCATCGCGGCCCGCAGCTTCGGCATGCCGGCGACCACGACGTGCTCGGCGGTGCCTTGGGCGAAGAGTGCGGCGGCGACCTGCGTGATCGCCTGCCGGGAGGTCCGCTCGCTCATGCCCATGAGGACGACGCCGTTGCCGACGGGCATGATGTCGCCGCCCTCGAAGGTGGCCTGGCCCCAGTCCTTCTCCGGGTCGCCCCACCAAACGGTGGAGTCCTTGTACTCGGGGTGGAAGGTGTAGATCGCCTTCATGAGCAGGGTTTCATCGTGCCGGGCCGGCCAGTACAGCGGGTTGAGGGTGAGACCGCCGTAGAGCCAGCAGGTGGTGTCGCGGGTGTAGAGCGTGTTCGGCAACGGCGGCATCAGGTACTCGCGCACCCCCGCCGACTCCCGGGCCAGGCCGACGTACCCGGTGCGGAAGTCCTCGGGCACGTCGGAGGTCGCCAGACCGCCGATCAGGAACTCGGCCAGCTCTCTCGGTGCCAGGGTCTCCAGGTAGGCACGGGTGCCGTCAACGAGGCCCAGGCCGACTTCGTTGACGGTGATCTTCCGTTCCAGCAACCAGTCCCGCGCGCCGGTTACCGCCATCGTCTGCGCGAGCAGGTCGTGCAGCTCCACGACGTCCACTCCGCGGCCGCGGAGCTTGTTGACGAAGTCCGCGTGGTCGCGCTGCGCGTTCTCCACCCACATCACGTCGTCGAACAGCAGATCATCCGAGTTCGTCGGGGTCAGCCGACGGTGTGCCAGGCCGGGTGCGCACACCAGGACCTTGCGCAGCCGCCCGACCTCCGAGTGCACACCGACCGAACCGCTCATGTGATGCCTCCACGCTCGACTCCGTCATACCGCCCGAGAAGAGCTGCCGGGCGCCCGCAGGGCGGAGCAGCCAGCGCCTATCGAACGACTCATGGTGCTCTCTGGTATCCACATCGCACCACGCGTAGTACCGCGTACCCGTCACACCACCCGCACGGCCCAGCAACCGTGTCCGGCACCGGCGGCCGGCACGCACCCCAAAGGCACCGCCCGGCCCGTCCGGAGGCGGGGGCAGGAGGCCATGCCGGGCAACCGGCGCGGGAGTGTTGACGCGACGTTGGCACGCCCCCGGTCCGGGGACAGCCACCCCGCAGCGAATGACACCGGCCGCCATCTGGACGCACCTGCGGTGGGCTGCCGGGCGCTGAGCGTGGGAACGTGCCCAAGCGACCGCCTCGCCGGAACAGCAACAAGCCGGCCCGCCCGTCGCCCACTCAGCCGTTCACTGCGACTCCCGGTGAGGACCCTCCATGGAAACCGACGAGCTGACCGCCGACCTCCTGCAACAGCTGTGCACCGCACGGCCCTACCCGGTGGTCTCCCTCACGATGCCCACCCACCGGCGCGAGCCGGACAACGCCCAGGACCCGGTACGCCTGCAACCTCCTGGCCGAGGCCGAAAGCCGGACCGACAACGACGCGGAGATCTCCCGCCAGGACCGCATCGCCCTGCACCAGGAGCTGGGACGCGCCCTTGCCGACGTCGACCTGCGACACGCGCGGGACGGCCTGGTCCTCCACGTGACCCCTGACAGCCACCACATCTGGTACCTGCCTCGCGAGCTACCCGAGCGGGTGGTCCTTACGACCTGGGGGACCGTGTTGGTCACCGGTGCCGGCGGCCTCATCGGCAGCCGCATCACGTCCCAGCTCCGCCGGCTCGGCGCCCGCCCCATCTCGGTATGCAAGCTCGACGCCGCCCAGGCCGCCCGCCGGTCGGCTGCCGGCTGTCCGGTCCACCCCGACAACGACGGGCAGCTGCGGGCCAGCGCCGGCTGGCTGCCGGAGCACATCGGCTACCGCCCCGGCCACAAGATCGCAGACGGCATCCGTTGCTCGGAACACCGCACCCTCACCGCCCACGACGGAGCGACCGCGACGGGCTTCGCCCAGGCCCTCACCGAACTCTCACACAGGTCGAGAGCTCGACGGGGATCACACTCCGCCCAGAGCCGTGCTGGTCGGCACCTGGCCGTAAGAATGGCACCAGACCGCGAGCGAGCTGCTCGCTGCAGATACGGACGGTTGGCACAGCTGGAGTCCGATTCCGACTTCCTGCCGTCGGCCGTGGCACCCGCCCACCCGCCGACGGCGTCGGTGAGGCCGGCAGACGAGCGGATACCGCCCGAAGCCGGGCTGCCTCCTGGCAGGCACCCGCGTAGTGGGCGGACGAGAGCCGCTCCGTGACCGGCCGGGCCGGGTGCGTCATTCGCGTGACCACTCGGTTTCGGCCTGGGGTTCGCCGACAGCATCGGCCCCTTCCCAGAGGCGGATCCTGACTGCCCGGGGGCCGGGAGCAGGCTGGGAGAGCGTGCGCACGAACACGTCCCGCAGGTGGTTGGCCGCCCGCTGAGGCGACCCCTCGTACTCCAGCGGATTCTGCGTGGGAGCACCGTCCTGCCGGGACCAGTGGCCGTCGTCGTCCTGGGTCTCCAGAATCCATCGGTAGTGCCGCATCCTGGCCTCCCGTGCCAACCGTCCCGCCCCCGGAAACGACGGTATGGGCGGAGCGCATCAACCGCGACCGGTGAGCCCAGCCCGCGCTGCGGCTCTGCCCGCCGACGGAAACAGGCCGCCGAGAGTACGTCCGTCGGGTTTGCCTCCGGCGGACTCGCTCATACGCGGGGTGCGGGCCCCGACCCGCCGACGGACCGGCGGTGGCCTCGGACCTACCTCGAAGGAGACCGACATGGCACTCGTGTTCTTCCTGATCATCGCGGCGATCGTGCTCGGGCTGGTCGGCGTCGTCGCCCATGGCCTGCTCTATCTGCTGTTCATAGGTATCGCCGTACTGATCATCGCGCTGGCCCTCTCCGCCATCCGGTTCCGGCGCGGAGGCCAGTCCGCGAACCGCTGAGCGCCCGGGCGACCGCCGCCGACTGGGATCGCCGTCAGTACTCGGAACCGCTGCGCAGGTAGGTGCCCGCGACCTGGAGCCACGCGCCGGGGCCGACGCACGCCATCGACAGTGTCCAGCGTGAGGGCCGGCACCCCGACCTCGTCGCCGCCGTCCAGCAACGGCAGGTACACCCGCACCCCGTCGGCCTGCGCCGCCTCGACTGAGACGCCGCGCAGGTAGACCACACCTGCGGGGGAACCGTCGACCGGCACCGGCTCCCCGGCGGCCAGCCCACGGCCGGGCAGCGGTACCCGTACCAGTTGCCCGCAGTCCTGCAGCAGGAGCGCCGGGTTACGGCCACCGATCCTCGTCACCGCGCGTCCGCGACCAGCGGAGCGACCAGGCGGGGCGGCAACTCATGAGCTTGATCGAGCAGCGCGCTCTCGCACACGCTGAAGCGCGAGCGTGGTGGGATCACCTGCGACGATGCGGCGCTCTTCCTGGTCGAATGGCGAGGCGGTGTCTGAAAGAGCGCGAGAGCTCGGCGCTGGACCGCCCACGTGTGCGACGTCAGCGTGGTCTGGTCCTTGTCAGGTGGGCGTACGCGACCACATTGCCCAGATAGCCGGTCTTCTTGGAGAAGGCCCCGCCACAGGTGATGAGGCGAAGTTCCGGCCGGTGGGCCTGCGCGTAGACCTTGTCACTCGGGTAGTGGTCCTTGGGATACAACTCGACGGCGTCGACGGCGAAGACGGCCACCGCGTGGTCCTTCCGCTCGATCTCCACCTCGGCTCCCGGGTGCAGGCGGCCCAGGCTGTAGAAGACGGACAGTCCGCGCTTGTTGTCGACATGACCCGCCATGACGGCGGTGCCGGCCTGTCCAGGCGTCACCCCGCCCTGGTACCAGCCGACCAGGTTGTTGTCGTCCGCCGGTGGTGCTTCGAGGTGGTCTGAGGAGTCCAGCCCAAGAGCGATGACGCGCGCTTCGACACGGATGGCGGGGATGCGGATCCGGATCGGCGTCGACGCGCTCATGGCCGGGACGGCGGGTGGGGAAGCGGGAGATGACGTCGGCGGCGGACCGACGGCTCCCGGTGTGGCCGAGAACGCCTGTGCGGCCGAGGGCTGCGGCGGAAGCTCTGTCCGGGAGCCGTCCCGCATGAGCCACATGCCAACGGCCAGCGCCGTCGCGGCGCTGATGACCGCCAGCGGCCTGTTTCCCCGCACTGCCGCCTCCTCAGCCTGGGCACTGACCGGCTCGCCACGCCTTCGGGAAGCGGCCGCTGACGTTCCTCGGCCGCGGCGGCCCGGAACCGACGGTACGAGGGCCCGCGCCCGGCGGTCGAGACCTCTGGGTGCGGCCGGGAGATCCGACCGGCCCGATGCACGGCCCCAGAGGCTTGTCCCGCCTGGCGTCGGCCTCCGAGTTTCCGTTCATCGTGTCACCCACCCCCGATCCGCCTGTGAGCCACCACCAAGCCGAAAGAGTGATGATATGTCTGGCTATTTCCGCAGGTCCGTGGTCAGTACGCACCAGGGGCCGATGACCGGCGGCATGTCGTAGACGAATGATGAGCCTTCGTCATGGAGCATGGCACCCATGGACGGGAGAACGACACCGGTCCCCTCGCCCAACGGCGGCGACGCCGCTGCGGCCACGTCGAGCGGTGCACCCTCGGCGGGCGCCGGGCCACGGGCATACCAGGGGACTCGCGCCCCGACTTCCATCCAACCGTCGAGCGCTCCTCCTGCCCCAAAAAGGAAAGTCCTACCGGAATCACCCGTTTGCGCCGACCTCAACGACAGGTGAAGCACCATGGGCAGGAATAAAATAATTCGTATGCGATCTATATCCGCAAGGATGGCTTGAGGCATGCCTCCGCTTCTTTGATTCTCCTAGTGAAGCTGCCGCGGATGAGACGTGGATCTTTCCGGTCGATCGCACTACTTCCATTGGACTCTCCTGAAGGAGCTAGGTGCTTCGATGAAATCGAATGCCCCGGGCGCGCTCAGACGGCGCGGAATCACCAGGTTGGCGGCTGCGGCCCTCACGCTCGCACTTTCGGTCGCCGGGATGACGGCGGTACCGACCCCTGCACAGGCGATCGGCGTCGCCGTTCCTCTCGGAACTGCCAGCAGTTTCGCGGTTCTGGCGGGCCAGTCCGTCACGAACACCGGCCCGAGCACGATCAACGGGAACCTCGGTGTGAGTCCAGGGACTTCGGTGACCGGGTTTCCCCCCGGCACGGTGAACGGCGTCGTCCACTCCGCCGATGCCGTCGCGCTGCAGGCCCAGACCGACCTGACCACGGCGTACAACAACGCGGCCGGTCAGGCCTCGGATGCCAGCATCTCGGGTGACCTCGGCGGCCAGACCTTGAGCCCCGGCGTCTACACCGCCTCCTCACTGATCGGGCTCACGGGCACGCTCACGCTCGACGCCCACGGTGACCCCAATGCGGTCTTCATCTTCCAGGTCGGCTCGACGCTGACGACGGCCTCGGCCAGTCGAGTGCTCCTGGTCAACGGCGCCGCACCGTGCAACGTCTTCTGGAAGGTCGGCAGCTCGGCCACGATCGGGACCAACTCCACCTTCGTCGGCACCATCATGGCGCTGACATCGATCTCGGTCACCACCGGCGCGACCATCGACGGCCGGGCACTGGCCCGCAACGGGTCGGTCACCTTGGACACCAACGTCATCACCCGGGAGACCTGCTCAACGGGCGGTACGACGGCTGGTACGACCGCCGGAACCACGGCCGGAACGACCGGAGGCACCGGCGGGACGGCTGGCGGCACCGCCGGTACGACCGGCGGCGGGACGGCGGGTACGACCGGCGGCTCGGGTGGGACCTCCGGGACTACAGCTGGCACGACCGGTGGCACGACGGCCGGTACGACCGCTGGTGGGACGGGCGGTACGACGGCCGGCGCGACCGGCGGAACAACCGCCGGCGCGTCGGGTGGTGGTGCGCCGGGTGGCGGCGGCCGTCCCCCGGTCGGCGGTGTGGGCACCGGTATCGGCGGCAGCGCACACGGGCCGAGCCCCACCGAGATCACGATCGGCGGCGTCCTCGTCGGGCTGACGCTGATCAGTGTGGGATTCTTCGTCGTCCGTCGGCGCACAGCGAAAGCCTCCTGACACCGCATCTGGCCCGCGGCCGGCGCGGGTGAATCCGGCGGCGCTGTGCACTGCTTCCAGGAATGCACAATGTATTCCTGGATACGCGGTGCACGGCGTCCGCCGACCTTTATGACGGCCGGAACCCGGGATTCGCGAGGAGAAGATGAGTAACACCGAGCATGAATACGCGGAGAGCGGGCCGGTGCAGGTCGAAAAGGATCCGTTGGGGCTGCCGGCCCGCCTGACCGTCACCACGGCCACCGTCATGTGCGTCGCGGTGGCCGTGGTGCACGTGTGTCTTGTTTTCCTGCATGTCGCACCGCCCAACACCGTCTCCCAAAGGTTCGGACGGCAGGTCAACGCGTGGATCTACCCTTACTTCGAGCAGAACTGGCAACTGTTCGCCCCGAATCCGGAGTCCGTGCGACAGCAGCTCTCGGCACGGACGGCAACGGCCTCTTCGGACGGTACCCGGCAGGTCAGTGAGTGGGTCGACCTGAGCGCCGTCGACGACGCTGCGGTGCGGCACTCTGCGTTCCCCAGCCACACAGCGCAGAACATGCTCCGGCGAGCATGGGCGGCCTACCTCGAAACCCACGGCGCCGATGACGGGCCCTCCTCGGAACGGGCCCGGATGCTCCAGGAGTACCTGCGGAACATTGCCACCCAACGCCTCGTCAGTAGCGGGCACCACGCCTTCGAAACAGTCCAGTTGCGTGTCGTCAACACACCGATCGCGCCGCCGGGACAGCGTTCCGTCAGGGGTCCCACCACCGAAGCATCCGCCGGCACCAGGTACCTCCCATGGTGGCCGGTGGAATCCTATGACCGCTGACCGGGCGCCCCACCGCATGGCCGGACCACTCACCCTCCTCAACGAGCGGGCGATGTCCCTCCACGCCGCAGCCGTCCTGCGGGTCGGCTACGGGCTGCTGTATCTCGGCTTCCTGCTGCGCGAGTTCCCGTACCGCGACGAGATCTGGGGCCCCAGCTCGCCCTGGACCCCAGCCCTGGCACGCGAACTGCTGGGCCAGGAGCAGTGGTTCAGCTTCCTCACACTCTCCGACAGTCACGCATACTTCGACGCCTGCTATGCGCTGGCCGTCCTGACCTCAACCCTGTTCGCGCTGGGTTGGCACACCCGAGCAGTGTCGGTCCTGTTCGCCCTGGTGGTGACCTCGTTCCACGGCCGCTCCATCTTCATAACGGACGGAGGCGACAACCTCATCGTCCTGATGGCCGTGTACCTCGTATTCACGGCCTGCGGGCGCCGTTGGTCCCTCGATGCCCGCAGAGCCAGAATCCGCACGGCCGCGACGGGGGTAGGACCCAGGCCGGCCGGCTCAGCAGCGGAGTCCTACGAAGGGCAGGTCGCGCTGGTCCGCGACCGGCTGAGCACGCTCCTGCACAACTGCGGCATGTGCGTCATCGCGGCCCAGGTCTGCCTCCTCTACGGAGCCGCCGGCCTGTACAAGGTGCAGGGAAGCCTGTGGCGCGACGGCACGGCGCTCCATTACGTCCTGCACCTCGACCTGTTCCGACCCTGGCCGGGCCTCTCCGAGCTGGCTGACGATCATGCCCTGTTCATCTCCGTGATCGGGTATCTCACGGTGCTGGTCCAGGTGGCCGTCCCGTTCACCGCGTTCAGCAGGCTCAAGTACGTCGTCCTGGGCGTCCTGGTCGGCCTGCACATCGGGATCGCGGTTCTTCTTGGGCTGCCGGTGTTCTCTGGAGCGATGCTCATCGCCGACGCCGTCTTCCTGCCGGACCGCCTCCTCCTCTCCTTGGGCCGGATCGGACGGGCCGCCTGTCGGTGGCGGCCGGCGCGCCGTCGACCGGCGCCCGCGACCGCGACCGGAGCGAGACCCGGGACACCCCTGCCCCTGCCCCTGCCGCTGCCGCTGCCCGAGCAGACTTCGCCCGCCGGGCTCGATACGCGCTCCCCAGGCTGAGTGGGCGCGGGCTCCTGGTCTCAGGCTGCGCCCGCGCAATTCGTCGACACCACAAGGGCCGGAGGTAGGTGTCGGCGGCTGAACCGTGGTTCTCATCGCTTCCGTGCCAGCGCCAGCTTCACCGGTCGGCGAGACCAGCACCTCCGCAACCAGGTGACAGCTGATCGGCAGCAGAGCCACAGTGCTGGCCAGAGGTCAGAGCGCGCGGGGCCAGCGCAATGGAAAATCGGCCCGCCGGCAGGGATGCGGCGGGCCGATAGAGCATCAGGGAGCAGCGACGTAGACGACCTGGCTCACGGCGTTCTGGAACTGCGGAGCGTCGGTGAAGGTCGCACGCCAGTAGCCCGCGCCGGCACTCGACGCGGCGACCGAGAAGCCGTAGCCCTGACCGTCCCAGGTGGCGGAGGGAGCGGTGGCAACGGTGGTCCAGCCTCCCTTGCCAGTGGCGGAGAACTGGATGTTCACCGGGATCGTCGCCGGCGTCATGTTGCCCGAGAAGCTCATCTCGCCGGTGACAGCTACGGTCGCGGCGTCGACTCGGGTCGGCGCGAACGAGAGGAAGGCGGCTGGCTGCACCACGGTGATCGTGCTGCTCGCCTGGGCATCGGCCAGGTAAAGGTCATCGCTGGCCCAGCCCACAGTGATCGAAGAATTGTTCCAGAGCGGCGGAGTTGCCGGGAAGAGCGCATTGCCGCCCGCGTCAGTGGTCAGCTGGACGTAGTTCCCGAAGGAGTTGGAACTGACCGTCTTGCCGGCCAGCGGCTGCCAGCCGGTAGGCGAGTCCCACAGCAGAGTGGTGCTGGTCGAGTTCACGGTGCCCTGGAACGGGACGGTGCGGGTGCTTGGCGTCTCCACCATTTTGGTCGCGGTCTTCTTCAGGGTGATCGGGAAGGAGGACGAGGACGACTGGTTGTAGAAGACGTGGTTCGGGTCGTACGAGTAGGACGCCTGGATGCTGTTCTGGTAGGCGTCGGTGACCGGGAGCGTGGCGGAGAAGCTTCCGTCCGCTGCGGTCGTCACCTCCGTGTGCTGGGCGTAGGAGGACACCCCCACGGTCAGCCCGCCCATCGGTGTGACGGCACCGGAGCCCGGCCACTGGCCCATCAGGTGGCCGCTGATGGTGACGCTGCGGTGCTGGTAGTCGACCGTTTTGCGGTCAACCTTGGTGTCGTTCAGGTTGGTGCGCACGGAATAGTAGAAGTAGCCCGCGCCATTGGCGGAGAGCGTGTCGCCACCCGCGTCGGAGGCCGACACGTCGATTCGGTAACTACCAAGGTCGGGCAGCTGGATACGCGCACCATTTTCCCAAGTGCCGTTCTCCGCGGTGCCGGAAGTCAGTTTGAAGTCCGCCACCGTGGCCACAGTCTGCTGGGTGGACATCGAGTACAGGCTGACCTTGACGTCCTTGACGGCAGTCGGCGCGGACAGCGACAGGACGAGCTTGCCGTTGTTGGTCCAGTCGTTGTGCGCGGCCTGGACAGTGATGCCGGTGTCAGCCTGCGCGACCGTCGCACCGGCCAGCACGAGGCTTCCAGCGACCAACGTTGAGGCCAAGGCCGCCAGAACCCTACGAGACGTCATAATTCCCCTTTTAACGGCTGTTTCGATGCCAACCAGCGATCAGCAGACGGACATTACCAGCGCCCACAGTCGCCCTCAAGGCGATTAAATGATGATGAACGCCGCATTCGGCACCCTGCGACAACGGACTCCTGACCAACCAGGGCGGTCCACCGCCCATCCGGCGCTCGGGCTCAAGGCAGCCGCGCTCTGGTTGCAGTTTTGATTGCATTCGCCCCTGTCCGGCGTCGTTCAGAAGCCCACCAGCGCCTCGCTCCACCGCAGGTCGGGATGCCTATGGCGGTCCGCGGACACCCGGACGGACAGTTGGAAAGCGTGTTGGGCAACCCCTCACGCGTTCAATCTCGTGTCCTCCGTCTCTGCCCGTTCGGGCAGTGGGAGGCCCTGACCGCCCCCAGCGGCCGAGGCCTTCGTCGTTTCGTGGCCTCGTTCGCGCCCGCGCGGAGGGGGCACGCGGGCCCCGAGGAGGTGAATCGACGTCAGTAGAGTCCCGCTATGACGACGACCTTCACCGATGCCTTCCTTCACACCGCCGAACGCCACGCTGCGTGGGGGGCCGAACAACTCGAGGAGCTCGGCCGGGTGATGCCCGGCGGTCCATGGACGGCCGACCTGGAGCAGTGCACGTACCAGTCGGCCGGCCGCACGATACGGGTCGGCCTCCTCGGCTCGTACGATCTGTCCGAGCGGTCCTGGCTCTGGGGGTGGGCCAATCCCGGGCTGCGTGGCAGTGCGGTAGTGGCCGCCAGCGAGCGCATCGCCGAGTACGGGCGCCGCAACGGGGTCCCCGAACTGCACTGGGAGAGCGTGGATCTGTCAGGGTTCGGCGATCCCCGCCGGGCCGCCGAAGCGCTCGCCTTCGTCGGAATGGGTGTCCTGGGTGCCCCTGGCTACATCGGTGAAGCGGCCGGGCCCGAGACTCGGGTCTACTTCGCCCCGGACGACCCGCAGATCCCGCACGCGCGACTGGATCCGATCACCATGCCACGCTTCCTGACGACCGGCGCAGGGCTGTTCGGGCACTGCGCGCGCGAGGTGGCGAGCGGCTACTTCACCCACCACGGCGTACCCGTGCAGATGGGCACCGACCGGATCCGCACCCACCTACCCGGCGGCAGCACCGTCGAGATCACCTTCGATGCGCTGGGTCGAATCGCGGCTGTCGACTCCACTCTGGCCGGAAGCTGAACGCATCGCCGCAAGCCCGCCCACCCGGCCAGCGCTGCGTACCGTGGCGATGCGCCGCCTCCCCTCTTGATGCCTAGCGAGATATACTTTCAACGTGAGTTGATATACAGGAGGTGCACCGCATGAGTCGGACCGTGATCGACCTGGACGACGAGCTGCTCGCCGACGTCGCCCAGGCCCTCGGCACCAGCACCAAGAAGGAGACGGTCAACACCGCGCTTCGCGAGGTACTGGAGAACAGACGGCGAGCGCTCGCCCTCACCCGGCTGCGCGCTGCGGCCGGGACCGGGGCCTTCGACCTTGAGATCTTCGAGGACAAGAGGAACTACCGTCGGTGAACGCCGCGCAATTCCTGATCGACACCAGCGCGCTCGCGCGCTTCATGCGCAGCGATGCCGAGCAGTACGGCTGGGACCAGGCCGCCGCGGCCGGCCTGATCGCAACCTGCCCCGTCACCGAACTCGAGTTCTTCTACAGCGCACGGACGACCGCCGATCGCGTCCAGGGGATCGAGGACATGCGGTTGCTGTTCAGCTGGGTACCGGTCGATGACCGCGCCTACGACCGCGCGTGGCAGGTCCAGGACTTGCTGACCAGACGAGGCCAGCATCGCAGCGCCGGACCCGTCGACCTGATCGTCGCCGCCACAGCTGAACTGCAGGGCCTGACCCTCCTGCACCGCGACCGTGACTTCGAATGCATCGCGAACGTCACCGGACAGGCCCTCCAGTGGTACGGGCCGGACCACGGTAAGTGACCTCATGCTCGGGCCAATCCCCACCGAGGGAGGAAAGGGCCGAGATCCTCTGACGACGCGCCCAAACCACGCCTTCAGGCCGGCGGCGTCCCTGGTCCGCGCGACTGTGAGCGCCCTCCACACGGCGAGGCAGCGAGGCCCCGTCGGTCTCCTCGTGCGCACAGAAAGCGTCGTCGCCGATCGTGAGGCGTTCGAGCGGGGCGCCAGGCGGTTCGGGGGCTGACGCAGTCCGTGTCCCAGTCCGAGGCCGGAGTTCGCGCGTCCGGCGTCAGCTCGTGCCGGTCCGGGCGGGCGCGGGTCCGGCGGCCTCGGAGCTGTGCCCTGCCCGCCGGGCGAGCGGGGCGCAGGCCCGGGCGAGAAGGTGCAGCGCGGCCTGTGAGCCTGAACCGGCCTCGGCGGTCGCGACGACGATGCGTTGGCCGCTCTCCTGCGGGATCGTCAGGGACTGCAGGTTGAGGTCCAGCCGGCCGACCAGCGGGTGGCGCATGCGATAGGCCGCCATATCCCAGTTCCGGACCCGGTTCTCGGACCACATGGTGGCGAATTCGGCACTCTTCATGGCCAGTTCGCCGATCAGCACGGCCAGCGTCGAATCGTCCGGATACTGGCCGGCGGCAAGCCGCAGCTTCCCCACCACCGCCCTGGCCTTCCTCGGCCAGTCCACGAACAGATCCCGGGTATGGGCGTCCAGGAAGACCAGCCGCGCCATGTTCGGGCGCCGGTCCGGCTGGTCGGGGATCTGCGGGTCCAGATGTCCGGCGAACAGGGCGTGTCCCGTGCGGTTCCAGGCCAGCACGTCGCTGCGGCGCCCCAGTACCACCGCAGGTGCGTCACCGAACGCTCCGAGCAGCTGCCTGGTCGCATCGTCCGTGTGCTCGGGCGCCAGCCTGCGGCGCTTGCTGCCGCGACGCGTGGCATGAGCCAGATCGTGCAGGTGGGCTTGCTCCACCTCGTCCAGACCGAGAGCCCGGGCAAGCGCGTCCAGGACCTCCGGCGAAGCGTTGAGCGACACGCCCTGCTCCAGCCGGGTGTAGTAGGACAGGCTCACCCCGGCCAACTGGGCCAGCTCGTCCCGTCGCAGCCCGGGCACGCGCCGCCGCTCTCCGAAATCCGGCAGTCCCACATCCGCCGGTTGCAGCAGCGACCGGCGGATCTGCAAGAACTCCCCCAGCCGCACTGATTTGTTCATGCAGCCGAGTATCTACGCCCCGGCGCGGTGCAGCCTGCCCCTGCCGGGGTTACGCAGACTGCGTTCACGGCCCCGCCGTCCAAGGATGGCTCTGCCTCAGGTGTCGCGGCGCAGGCGGTGGGCCAGGACGCGGGCGCGTTCGGCCTGGACGGCGGCGGCCTTGGTGGCGGCGTAGCGGAGCAGGCCGGGCGGGGTGTGGAGGTGGAGGGTGTCGAGGACCTGGGAGCCGCCGGCGGGGTGGGCGGTGAAGGCGAAGCGGTAGGCCATCCGTACGCCGCCGGGGCTGACCACCTGGCCGTGGACCGCTGCCTCGGCCGGGAGGCGGGCGTCCTCGGCGTGCAGGGTGACCCGGATGACGTTGTCGTGGTTGACCAGCCCGAGGATGCGGAAGCGCTCGACGGCGACGTAGTGGGTGACCCCGTCCTCGTGGCGCATGTCGCGCACCTCCGCGAGCAGCGGGGAGAGGCCGATGTAATTCTGCGGCTCCGCGAGGTGGGCGAGGAGGGCGGCGGGGGGTGCGTCGATCTCGTAGCTGTGGGTCAGTTCGGTGCTGGGCACGACCGGCTCTCCTGCTCCAGCAGTGCGTCGGCGATCGTGGTGCGCGCGTACAGCACGGAACGGCCGGCGCGGTGGGCGCTGACCAGGCCCGCGTCCCGCAGGGCGGTCAGGTGGTGGGAGGCACCGGGGGCGGACAGGCCGCAGCGCTGGGCGAGTTCGGTGGTGGAGGCGGGGGTGTCCAACTCGGCCAGGAGCATGGTGCGCGAGCGGCCGAGGACCGCGGCGACAGCCTCGGTGGAACTCGCGGCGCGGGGCTCCCAGAGGGTGCCGATGCCGCGGGCCGGGTAGGCCAGCTGCGGCGGGTCGGGCGGCACCGTCCTGGTGAGCACCCGCGGCCAGGCGAACGCCGAGGGGACCAGCAGCAGCCCGGCGCCCGTCACGGCGCTGGTGAGGGAGCAGTGCCGGCGCACCAGGTGGAGCACCCCGTCGTCCCAGCTGACCGTTTCGTGCAGATCGCCCAGGGCCTGTCCGGTACCGTACTCGGCCACCTGCCGGGCGCGGTGGAAGATGTCGGCCTCCAGCAGTCGGCGGATCCGGTCCCAGTACGGGGCCAGGGCCAACTCCCAGTAGAGCTGCAGTTCTTCGGTGACCTTCTCCAGGGCCGCGGCCGGCTCCTGCCGCAGCAGGCGGATCCGGGCGGAGCGGGAGAGGTCGCGCTCCGTGGCCAGCGTGTCCAGGTCGACGTGCACCCGGTCCGCCGGGGTACGCCGGATGGCCCGCAGCTCGTCGGCCAGGGTGGGGAAGGGTTCGGCGGGGGTCGGGTTGAGGAAGTCCGCCAGGTAGCCGTCGGCCGGGACCAGTGCGGCCAGCCAGCCGCGGTCCAGCCCGGCCTCGGCCAGGCGCGGCCGCACCTGTGCCGTCCAGCGCCGGTGCAGCGGCTGCTCCTGAGTCGAGCTCAACAGCCGGTAGCTGGTGACCACTTCCCACATCGGGGAGACGGCGAACCGGGTCTGGGCCATGTCGGCTGCGGAAAAGCTGAGTTCGGCCTTCATGGATGCCCCGTCACCTGGCCTGGGAGTTCGGATTCAGCCTGAGCTTAATCAGTCGCCACCGGCGCGACCAGACCGCAGGCTGACCGCATGCTCACCACCTTCCGCGGCCTGCCCGCCGTCGTCTGGACCCTGTTCGCCGGCACCGTCGTCAACCGGCTCGGCTACCTGGTCTCCCCGTTCCTGGTGTTCTTCCTCGCCGCACGCGGCGTGACCGGCGCGCAGACCACCTACGTCCTGGGGGCCTTGGGCGCGGGCAACCTGATCGGGCCGGCGGTCGGCGGCCTGCTGGCCGACCGGGTCGGCCGCCGCCGCACCATGCTGATCGGCCTGGTCGGTGCCGCCGGGGCACAGGGCGCCCTCTTCGCCGCCCCCGGGGTGGCCACGATGGCCGCCGCCGCCCTGCTGCTCAGTGCGGCGGGCGCCACGGTCTCCCCGGCGGCGTACGCGCTGCTGGCCGACTCGGTCGACGCGGCACGGCGCCAGCGCGCCTACGCCCTCTTCGGCTGGGGCGTCAACCTCGGCACCGCCGCGGCGGGGGTGCTCGGCGGCCTGCTCGCGGCCCGCGGCTACTGGCTGCTGTTCGCCGTCGACGCCGCCACCATGCTCGCCTTCGCCGCCGTCGTGGCGCTGCGGATCCCCGAGACCCGGCCCGCCCCCGGGGCACCCGCGACGGGCACGGCCGGCACGGCGCGCCCGACCGGCACCGGGTACGGCGTGGTGCTGCGCGACCGGCTGCTGGTCGCGCTGCTCCCGCTCTTCGGGGTCCAGCTGTTCGTCTACTCCCTCACCGAGGTCGCGCTGCCGCTGGCCATCCACGACTCGGGCCTGTCGCCGGCCGTCTACGGGGCCGTGGCCGCCGTCAACGCGGTGCTGGTGGTGCTGCTCCAGCCGCTCGCCACCACCCTGCTCGCCCGGCTGCCGCAGCTGCCGGTCCAGGCGGCGGGCAGCGTGCTGATCGCGGTGGGCGTCGCGCTGACCGGGGTCGCCGACAGCATCCTCGGCTACGCCCTCTCGGTGGTGGTCTGGTCGCTCGGCGAGGTGGTAGTGGCCGGCATCGCCGCCGCCCTGATCTCCAACCTGGCCCCGGCCGACGCCCGCGGCCGCTACCAGGGCGCGTTCCAGTGGACCTGGGGCCTGGCCCGGTTCACCGCCCTGACGGCGGGCGTCGGCCTCTACACCACGCTCGGCCCGGCCGTCCTGTGGTGGTCCGCCCTCCTGGCCGGCACCAGCACAGCGGCCGTCACCCTCACCCTGCGGCACCGAATCGCCCGGCGGACCGCCCTGCAACTGGCCGCCTGAGGCACCGCGCCTCACCGCACGCACCGCCCCACCTCAGGCACTGCCCCGCCAGAGCCCGGCCCGGGGCACCGCCACGCCCGGGGTGGCCGGCATCACAAGACAGCCGCACCGGCTGGTGAAATGCGCAGCTCGTCGGGACGGTTGGCAGTTGCACGCACGTCCGTGGTGTGCGGACCTGTTGACCGGCTCTTCCCGAGGAACACCCATGACCGTCGCTGCATCGCCCGCTGCCTCCCGCGCGGCGCGGATCCTGTCCAGGCCCGTCGTGTTGAACGGGCTGACCGTCCCCAATCGGATCGTGATGGCGCCGATGACGCGGATGTTCTCCCCGGGCGGGGTGCCCGGGGAGGACGTGCGGGCCTACTACGCGCGGCGGGCCGCCGCGGGGGTGGGGCTGATCGTCACCGAGGGGACGTACGTCGGCCACGAGTCGGCCGGGCAGAGCGACCGGGTGCCGCGGTTCCACGGGGCGGAGCAGCTGGCGGGGTGGGCGCAGGTGGCCGAGGCCGTGCACGCGGCGGGCGGGAAGATCGTGCCGCAGCTGTGGCACATCGGGATGGTCCGCCGGCAGGGGCAGCCGCCGTACGCCGACGCACCGGCCGTCGGGCCCTCCGGGATCCGGGTGGACGGCACCGAGGGCGCCGGCCGGGCGATGACCCGCAGCGACCTGGACGAGGTGATCGGCGCCTTCGCCGACGCCGCCGCGGCGGCCGAGCGGATCGGCTTCGACGGCGTCGAGCTGCACGGCGCCCACGGGTACCTGGTGGACCAGTTCCTCTGGGCGGGCACCAACCGCCGCACCGACGCCTACGGTGGCGACCCGGTGGCCCGCACCCGGTTCGCGGCCGAGATCGTGGCCGCGGTGCGCGAGCGGGTCTCGGCCACCTTCCCGGTGATCTTCCGCTACTCGCAGTGGAAGCAGGAGGCCTACGACGCGCGGCTGGCCGAGACGCCGCAGGAGCTGGAGGCGATTCTGGCCCCGCTCACCGCGGCCGGCGTCGACGCCTTCCACGCCTCCACCCGCCGCTACTGGCTCCCGGAGTTCGAGGACTCGGAGCTGAACCTGGCCGGCTGGACCAGGAAGCTCACCGGCCGCCCGACCATCACCGTCGGCTCGGTCGGCCTGGACGGCGACTTCATCCGCGGCTTCCAGGGCGAGGGCGCCCCGGTCCGCGGCATCGACAACCTGCTGGACCGGATGGAGCGCGAGGAGTTCGACCTGGTCGCGGTCGGCCGCGCCCTGCTGCAGGACCCGGACTGGGCCTTGAAGGTGCTGGCCGGCCGGTTCGACGAGCTGCAGCCGTACGCCGCGACCGCGTTGAAGACGCTGAGCTAGGAAGCACGGAGAATACCCGGCATGAGCAGAGCAGCAGCAACAGCAGACGTGCAGAGCGACGGCCCGCCGACGACCGGGCGCAGCAGGCCCCGGCGGTCGGTGGCCCGGCGGTTGGCCGTGCTGGTACTCGTCCTGCTGGTGCTCTGCCTGCCGCCGTGGTGGACCTTGTTCGCGGCCGGCGCGCAGTGGCCGTGGCCGGTCTCCGTGCTGGGCACGGCGGTGTTCGCGGCCTGGCTGGTCGGCTTCCCGTTCCTGATGGTCGCGGGCCACCGGGCGCAGCGCAGCGACCGGGCCGCCCGGATCGCGGACACCTCGCTCGGGGTGGTCTGGGTGCTGTTCACCTGGTCGGTGCTGGGCGGCCTGGCGGACCTGGTGCTCGGCGGGCTCGACCTCGGCGGCACCGGCCGGGCCAGGGCCGTCGCGCTGGCCGTCGCCGTGGTCTCGGCCGTCCTGCTGGGCTGGGGGCACTACGAGGCGATGCGGGTGCCCCGGGTGAAGCGGCTGGACGTCCGGCTGCCGCGGCTCGGCGCCGGCCTGGACGGGACCAGGGTGGTCCTGCTGGCCGACACCCACTACGGCCCGATCGACCGGGCCGGCTGGTCGGCCCGGGTCGCCGAGGCGGTCAACGCGCTGGACCCGGACGTGGTGGTCCACGCCGGCGACATCGCCGACGGCACCCCTACCGAGCGCCGGGAGCAGTCGGCGCCGCTCGGCACCGTCCGGGCCCGCCTGGCCAAGGTCTACGTGACGGGCAATCACGAGTACGGCAGCGAGGCCCAGGGCTGGCTGGACCGGATGGCTGAGCTGGGCTGGGAGCCGCTGCACAACCGCCACCTGGTGGTGGAGCGCGGCGGGGACGCCCTGGTGCTGGCCGGCGTGGACGACGTGACCGCGGAGTCCTCCGGCCTGGCCGGCCACCGGGCGAACCTGGACGGTGCCCTGGCGGGCGCGGACCCGGACCACCCGGTGCTGCTGGTGGCCCACCAGCCCAAGTACGTGCCGCAGGCGGCCGCGGCCGGCATCGACCTGCAGGTCTCCGGGCACACCCACGGCGGCCAGATCTGGCCGTTCAACTTCCTGGTGCGGATCGACCAGCCGGTGGTGCACGGCCTGAGCCGGCACGGCGCTCGGACCCAGCTCTACACCAGCCGCGGCACCGGCTTCTGGGGCCCGCCGTTCCGGGTCTTCGCGCCGAGCGAGATCACTGTGCTCACGCTGCGTTCGGAGGCCGGCGCGCCCGAGCAGCACTCCTGACCGAGCAGTCCTGACGCCCGGTCAGCGGGTGAAGGCCGCCACCAGTGCGGGGTCGTTGAAGGCCGTGATCCGGCCCACCAGCGGGCCGGCCAGGGTGAGGACCTGGATGCCGTAGGGCTGGGCGCCGCGGTGGACCACGAAGGCGGGCTGGCCGTTGGCGCCGGTGGGCGTGAACCGCCAGCGGCCGGGGCGCAGCACGTGGCCGGCCAGGAAGCCCAGCACCGCCGGTCGGCCGGTGTACCAGGTCGGGGTGGGCGGCATCTCCATCGCCACGTCGGCGCGCAGCAGTTCCACCAGGGCGGCGGGGTCGGCCCGGGTGAAGGCGTCCGTGTACCGGTCGAGCAGGCTGCGCCTGGTCCGCTCGTCGGGCTCGGCCAGCTCCTCCGCGACGGGGCCGGCCGCGGCGAGCCGCAGGCGGGCCCGGCGCAGCGCGCTGTCGACGGCCGCGGCGGTGGTGTCCAGCAGCTCGGCGACCTCCTCGGTGCTGAAGGCGAGCACGTCACGCAGGGTCAGAACGGCCCGCTGACGGGCCGACAGGTGCTGCAGGGCCGCGACGAAGGCCAGCCGCACTCCCGCCCGGCCGCCCACCAGGGCGGCCGGGTCGTCCCCGCCGAACAGCGAGTCGGGGGCGGGCTGCAGCCAGGCCACCGCCGGCTCGCGCGGGTCCGGCGGCACCTGGTGATCCAGCGACGGGGCGCCCAGGCCGGAGGGCATCGGCCGCCGGGCCCGGGTCTGCAGGGCGGTCAGGCAGGCGAGGGTGGCGATCCGGTACAGCCACCGCCGCACCGAGGAGCGGCCCTCGAACCGGTCGAAGCCGCGCCACGCCCGCAGGTAGGTCTCCTGCACCAGGTCCTCGGCGTCGTGGATCGAGCCGAGCATCCGGTAGCAGTGGGCCAGCAGCTCCGGGCGGAACGGCTCGGTCAGGGTGGCGAACTGGGCGTCTGACGGCATCGCGGTCACTCCACGGGCGACGGTGCGGTCCACGGTAGCGGGCGGGCGGCTCGGCGAAGCGGGTGACTCGGCCGAGCACGGCGGCTCGGCCGAGCAGGCGACTCAGCCGAGCAGGCAGGTCAACCGAGCGCGCGGCTCACCCGAGCGGGAGCAGGCCGTCACCGGTGCCCCGGTACTCGGCCGCGGCCTGCGGGTCCAGGGCCACCTCCACCAAGGCCTTGGCGAACTGGGCGGGCGTCAGGATCGGCCCCCGGGCAGCCACGAAGGCCGCCTGGTCCACGCCCGCCCGGGCCGCGTACCCCTCGATGGCGATCGTGCCGATGCCGGTGCCGGGCGTCATCTGCGGCAGCACGGTGACGAACCGCAGGTCGAGCCCGGCCCGCTGCGCCTCCTCGGCCGCGTACTGGCTCAGGTAGCGGACGGCGGCCTTGGCGCTCGCGTAGCCGCCACTGAGCGGCGAGCCGCCCAGTACGGCGCCGCTGGAGAGCGAGACCACCACGCTGCCAGGTGCCGGCGGCCGGCGCAGCACCTCCGTGATCCAGGTGAAGACGTGCCGGGTGTCGGTCTGCCAGTTCTCGCTGAAACTCTCCCAGCTCTGCTCCTGCACCGGCGCCACCAGCGGGTGGGCGCCGGCGCCTAGCACCAGCAGGGTGGGCCGGTGCTCGCGCAGCACGCTCTCGGCGAGCGCCTCGTCGGTGGCGTCGCCGACCAGCGGGACGAAGCGCTCGCCGAGTTCCGCCCGGACGGCGAGCAGGTCGGCCTCGCCGCGGGCCAGGCCGAGGACCTGGAAGTCGCGGGCGACCAGTTCGGCGGCCACCGCCCGGCCGAGGCCGCGGCTGGCTCCGGTGACAACGGCCGTGCGGGCACTGGCACCCGCACTGGTGCTGGTACTGGTACTGGCAGTGGTACGGCTGGATGATGCGGACATCGGACACCTCACGGGTGGTGGTGGGGTTCGGTCGACATCAGGACCAGCGGGACGGCCGGAAACCGTCGCCGCTCGGCTGTGATCCAGGTCACACTGCGACGGGCGGCTCGGCTGCCGAGGGCGAAGTTCGGCCCGCCGGACTGGGCGCCCTGGGGGAGAGGGGGCGCGCACTGGTCCGGCGGGCCGGCCGGATGGACGGCGGGCACGGGGGATACCGACCAGCCACCCGGGGTTCGGGAGCGGCTCCTGCGCGGAAGCCGGGAGTGAGAGCGGCCCGCCCCGGCCGACACCGGGGCGGGCACCTCTCATGGGGTACAGCGCCGCCTCCCCCGGTTTTGTCACTCCCTGCGACGAAATCGGAGTCACTCGGTCCGCAGCGCGACCGCGGTGCGGGTGCGGGCCGCCCAGGTGGCGGGCAGCAGAGCGCCGAGCAGGGCCAGCAGCGGACCGCCGAGCAGCAGCGGGAGCAGGTCGACCGGCCCGTACACCGACAGGATCGCGGGCGGCAGCCGCAGCCCGGCGCTGTGTGCCATGGCCGGGACCACCAGGTGCTGCAGCCACACCCCGACCGGCACCCCGGCCACCCCGCCGGCCAGGCCGATCAGCGCGACCGAGGCGAGCACCGTGGCGACGGTCTGGCGGGGCGTCATGCCCAGCGCCTTGGCCACCCCGAGGTCGCGCACCCGGTCCCGGGTGTCCAGCACCACCGCGTTGAGCACGCCCAGGCCGGCCACCGCGATCAGCATCAGGGTCAGCAGCGCGGTCAGCGAGTCCAGCACGATCAGCAGCTGGCTCGCCCCGCCGCCGCCCCCGGTCTCGGCCCGGGCGCCGGTGGGTGCGAGCGCGGTGTTGAGCGCGTCGGTGTAGGCGTCCGGGTCGGTGCCGTGCTTCAGCGCGACGTAGAACAGGTCGGCTTCGAGGTCGGGCTCGGCGGCGGCCAGCGTCGCGGCGTCGGTGAGCAGGGCCAGGCCGTCGTTCTGGGTGGAGAACGCCTCGCCGCTGATCCGCACCCGCAACTGCTGCCCGTGGTCGGTGACGGTGACGGTGTCGCCGATCCGGGTGCCGGTGGCGGTCAGGAAGCCGGTGGGTGCCACCGCCTCGCCCGCCCCGTGGAACCAGCGGCCGGCCACCAGCTGGAAGCCGCCCCAGGAGGCGTCGCCCAGGAAGGCGGTGACCGCGACCGAGCCGGTGGTGCCGACCGCGCCGACCTCGGTGTGTGCGGTGCCGAACACCGCCGAGGTGCCGGGCTGCGCCTGGATCGCGGCGAGCATCGCGGCGGTGTCCCCGCTCCGGGTGGCGTTCCCGGCCACGTTCCCGGAGCTGTTGCCGGGACCGCTGCCGGGAGGACCGGCGGCCCCGGGCGGCAGGGCGCCGATCACCGTGACGTCGGCCGTGGACTGCTTGGCCTGCTGGATCCGCTGCAGCGAGCTGCCCAGCCCGAAGGCGAAGGTGACCGCCACCGTGCCCAGCAGCACCGCGCTGACCATGGCCAGTGAGCGGGCCGGCCTGGCGAACGGCCGGGCCAGCCCCAGGGTGACCGGCCGCGGCAGCGGCAGCCGCACCGCGATCCGGGTGGCCGCCCGCCCCCGCCCGGCCTTCGGGGTGCGCCCGACCGCCAGCGCCTCCACGGTGCGCAGCCGCCCGGCCCGCAGGGCGGCGGCGAACGCAGTCCCGGCCACCAGCAGCAGCGTGCCGGCCACCACCGCCGCGTCCACCCAGGGCGCGACCGAGAGCGAGCTGGTCCCGTACACCTGCTCGGCACCGGAGAGCACCGCACCGGCGCCCACATTGCCGAGCACCGCGCCGACCAGCGTGCCTGCCGCGGCCGGCACCAGCGCCTGCACCAGGTAGGCGCCGACCACCTGGGCCGGGGTCAGGCCGATCGCCTTGAGGATCCCGATCCGCCTGGTCCCGCTGCCCACCGCGCCGGCCACCACGTTGCCGACGATCAGCACCGACATGCCGAGCCCGAGCAGGCCGAAGGCGGTGAGGAAGGGCAGGAAGAGCCCGGTGCTCTTGGTGTTGCCGGCCTTGACGTCGAGCCAGCCCCGGCTGCCGACCGCCGCGCCGGCCGGCGCGGCAGCGGTCACCGCGGCGCGGTCGGCGGCCAGGTCGGCCCCCGCCCCGGCCTGGGCGAACCGGTAGAGCAGCTGCCAGCCGGGCACACCGCCGAGCGTAACGGCCTGATCCGGCGTCACCCACCCGTCGGCGGTCGCGCTGACCGAGCGGGCCACCCCGACCACGGTCAGCTCGGTGGCCCCGACCCGCAGCTGCTGACCGACCGTCAGCTGTGCGCCGGAGTAGTCCGCGGAGGCGACCAGCTGGCCCGGACCGGCGGCCCAGTGCCCGGCGAGCAGCGACACCTGGTCCACCGGCCCGCCGGCCTCGGCCCGCCCGACCAGGCGCATCGGGGAGAGCTTCATCCCGGCCGGCAGGTCCAGGCCCGCCCCGGGGGCCGGGTCGACCGTAGCGGTGCGGAACGGGCCCGCGGCGGCGGTCACCCCGGTGACCCGGGTGGTGGCGGCCAGTTGGTCCGCGGTGGCCTTGGCCGCGTCGTACTGGACGGTCAGGTGCGCACCGTGCCCGCGGGCGAAGGCATGGTCGAACGGGGCGTTGGAGGCCACCAGCAGCGAGCCGCCGAGCACGGAAGCGGTCACCGCCATCATCGAGGCCAGCGCGATCACCAGGGTCTGCACCCGGCGCCGGCCGACGCCGGTACGGGCCAGTCGCAGCAGCGTGCTCATCGCGCCACCGCCGTACTCTTCGAGGCGGCCGGGGCGGCCGAGGGGGTCATAGCGGCGGAGTTCAGGGTGTCCGAGGCGATCCGGCCGTCGACGATCCGTACCGTCCGGGTGGCACAGGCCTCGGCCAGCGCCAGGTCGTGGGTCACCAGCACGATCGTCTGGCCCTCCTGGTGCAGCTCGTTGAGCAGGCCCTCGACCTCCGCGCCGGAGGCCGAGTCGAGCGCACCGGTCGGCTCGTCGGCCAGCAGCAGCGCCGGACGGTTCATCAGCGCCCGGGCCACCGCCACCCGCTGGCGCTCACCGCCGGAGAGCCGGCCCGGGTAGGCCCGGGCGTGCTTGGCGATCCCCAGGGTGTCCAGCAGCTCGCCGGCCCGGCGGCGGGCCACCGAGCGCGAGGTGCCGGTCAGTTCGGCGGGCAGCACCACGTTGTCCAGCACCGTCAGGTCGTCCAGCAGGTTGAAGAACTGGAACACCATGCCGATCTTCTGCCGGCGGAACCGGGCCGCACCGGCCTCGTTCAGCGTGTCCACCCGGATGCCGGCCACCGTGACGGTGCCGCGGCTGGGCCGGTCGAGCCCGGCGACCAGGTTGAGCAGGGTCGACTTGCCGCTGCCGGAGGGGCCGAGCACAGCCACCGCCTCACCCGGCGCCACCGTCAGCGAGACCTCCCGCAACGCGGCCTGGCCGTCGTCGAACTCCTTGCTCGCTCCACTGACTTGGATCACCGGCTCGGTCATCGTCCCGCTCCCCTGTACGCCTTGTTCCGACACCGGAGAAGCTACGGTCGCGAGGGCCCGGGCCACCTCGCTCGGCCGGGCCATCTTCGTTCCGCCGAAAGGATCATGGCTGCGGGCGTCATCCTTGTGATGTAGTCGCCCGATGTACTCGTGGATTCCGACGCGCTCGTGGGCAGCGTGCCGCGACCGGCTGCTGCGCCGCGACTGGACGGCGCACCGCGCCTGGACGGCGCACCGCGCCTGGCTGCGCCGGGCCTTCCGCGGCGCGCCGCTGCCACCGCTCACCCGACGCCAGGCCGGGTTCGACGCCGTGGTGGCGCTCGGCTTCGTGCTGGCCGGCGCCCGGACCGCCGCCAACACACCCGACCAGCAGTACACCGCGGTGCTCACCCCGCTGCTGGGCGCACTGCCCGCCGTACCGCTGCTGGCCCGCAGGCGCTACCCGCTGACCGTGCTCTGGCTGGTGCTGCTGGCCGTGCTGCCGCTCCGGCACGCCTTCGCCGACCTGGTGTTCCAGCTCTGCCTGCTGGTCCTCTTCGCGGCCTACAGCGCCGTGGTGCACGGCCCGTACCGGGGCGCGGTGCTGGCCAGTCTGCCGGCGACCGCCGCGCTGCTGGTGCTGCTCTTCCCGCAGGCCGCACTGCCCGACTTCCCGCCCGCCGTGGTCGCGGTGCTGCTGCTCTGCCCGGTCGTCCTGGTGGCTGTCGGGCACCGGATCTGGGCGCACCGGGCCGAGCAGGGCCGACGGCGCCTGGCCGGCCTGGAACTGGCCCAGGAGCAGGCGCTGCAGGCAGCCGTGACGGGGGAACGGGCCCGGATCGCCCGCGAGTTGCACGACGTGGTGACCCACAACGTGAGCGTGATGGTGATCCAGGCCGGGGCCGGCCGGATGATGCTGGACAGCCACCCGGCGCAGGCCCGCGAGGCGCTGCTGGCGATCGAGACCGGCGGGCGGGCGGCGATGAGCGAACTCCGGCACGTGATGGGCCTGCTGACCATGGACAGCACGGGCGAGCAGCCCGCCGCGGCCGCCGAGACCGTGCCGCAGCCCGGACTTGACGGACTGGAGGCGCTGGTCGGCCGGATCCGCGCCGCCGGCATCGCGGTCGAACTGACCGTCACCGGTCGCCGCCGCCCGCTGCCGCCGGGCCTGGAGCTGGCCGCCTACCGGGTGGTCCAGGAGGCGCTGACCAACGCCGTCAAGCACGCGCAGGGCGCCACCGCCACCGTCGAACTCGACTACGGCACCGACCGGCTGACGGTCCAGGTGAGCAACACCGAGGGCACCCCGGGCCCCGCCGCGGCCACCGGAAACGGTCGCGGCCTGATCGGCCTGCGCGAGCGGGTCGCGGTCTACGGCGGCACCCTGCACACCGGTCGGCGGCTGACCGGCGGCTACCGTGTCAAGGCACTGATACCCCTGGAGGAGCGATGACCGTCGACGCCGCTGCGAGCACCCCGCTGCGGGTGGTGATCGCCGACGACTAGGCGCTGGTCCGCACCGGCTTCCGGATGATCCTGGCCTCCCAGGGCATCGAGGTGGTGGCCGAGGCACCCGACGGCGAGCAGGCGGTCGCGGCGGTCCGCCGCACCCGTCCCGACGTGGTGCTGATGGACATCCGGATGCCCGAGCTCGACGGCCTGGAGGCCACCCGGCGGATCCTCGCCGAGGGCGGCCGGACGCCGCCCCGGGTGATCGTGCTGACCACCTTCGACCTGGACCACTACGTGTACGCGGCGCTCTCCGCCGGGGCCAGCGGCTTCCTGCTCAAGGACGTCAGCCCCGAGCACCTGGTCGCCGCGGTACGGATGGTGCAGGACGGCGACGCACTGCTGGCCCCGGCGTCACCCGGCGCCTGGTGGCCCGGTTCGCCCCGCGCGAGGAGCGCCCGGCCGCCGACCCGGCCGCGCAGCACCGGGGGCTGGCGAGCCTGACCGCCCGGGAGGGCGAGGTGCTGCGGCAGCTGGCCCGCGGGCGCAGCAACGCCGAACTGGCCGCCGACCTGCACCTGTCCGAGGCCACCGTGAAGACCCACGTGGCCCGGATCCTGGCCAAGCTCGGCCTGCGCGACCGGGTCCAGGCGGTGGTGCTGGCCTACGAGACCGGCCTGGTCAGCCCGGGCGATCCGGAGAGCTGACGGGGGGTCAACGGCGCCGGCCGGAGTGCGGCACCGCCGCGCACAGCACCAGCCCGGCGGGGCCCTGCCCGGCCCGGGTGGCCGGGAGGTCGACCCGGGCGTCCGGGTCCGAAATCCGCCGGACAACCGGCCACCCGGCCTGATGGACTGGCGCCCTGACACCGTTTCCGCCCAGCCCCGCCGGGCCCGCACGGAGGTAATCCGATGACCACTCAGACCGCCAAGGCCCTCGCCTTCCAGGCGCTGCACCGCGCCGGCCACCCGCTGGCCCTCGCCAATGTCTGGGACGCGGCCGGCGCCCGGATCGTCGCCGCGGCCGGCGCACCCGCGATCGCCACCACCAGCGCCGGAGTGGCCTGGGCGCTGGGCACCCAGGACGGCGGCACACTGGGCCGCGCGCTGGCGGTCGAGCTGGTCGCCCGGGTGGCCGATGCGGTGGACCTGCCGGTGACCGCGGACATCGAGGACGGCTACGCGACCGACCCGGCCGGGGTGGGCGAGACCGTGGCCGAGGTGCTGAAGGCCGGCGCGGTCGGGATCAACCTGGAGGACTCGCTGCGGGCCGGCCCGGCTCCGCTGCGCGAGGTGGACGACCAGGCGGCCCGGATCGCCGCCGCCCGGGCCGCGGCGGAGGGGGTCGGCGTGCCGCTGTACCTGAACGCCCGGATCGACACCTACCTGTGCGGGGTGTCCGACGACCCGGCCGAGCTGTTCCGGCTCACCGTGGAGCGGGCCACCGCCTACGTGGCGGCCGGCGCCAGCGGCGTCTTCGTCTTCGGGCTGCCCGACCGGGCCACCATCGCGGAGCTGGCGGCGGCGCTGCCCGTCCCGCTGAACGTGCCCGGCGGGCCGGGCCGGCCCTCGGTCGCGGAGCTGGCCGGGCTGGGCGTGGCCCGGGTCAGCCTGGGCTCGACCATCGCGGAGAGCGCCTACGCGGTGGTCCAGCGCGCCGCCCGTGAGCTGTACACCGAGGGCAGCTACACCGAGCTCGCGGCGGCCATCCCGTACGGCGAGTTGAACGGCCTGCTGGGCTGAGGCCGCGGGGCCGGCGAGCCCGGGGTCGCCTGGCCCCCCGGGGCCGGCGGCGCCACGCTGGTCCGGCGACCCCGCGCCCACGCGCTCTCCGCCTCACGCCCCCCACCAGCGCGTCCGGCACGGTGCGCGCCCCTCCCCCGCCGGGCCCGCGCGGGTGGGGCGGCGCGGGCCGCACCGGACGCGCCCGCGCTCGACAGCGCCCGCGCCGTCCCGCACAACCCCGTACCGACGGATCTCGGCGAACCCGTCCCGAAGCAGCTGCCCCGCCCCTAGACTGACCGACAGTCACAGCACCGTCGCTTTCTGCGATCATGACAGGTCGTGTCCCGCGCCGTTTGGACCGAGGTGAGCCGCCATGTCCCCGAGCCGGACCACGCCGCCGGTCGAGTCGGCCACCGCGCCGCCGGAACTCGTCGGCTGGCTGGCCGAGCTGGACCAGGACAAGCTCTACCGCCTGCTCCGGGCCCGGCCGGACACGGCCGCCGAGCCGCCCCCGCAGTCGCTCGGCGAGCTGGCCGAACGGCTGCTGCGCCCCGGCTCGGCCACCGCCGTGCTGCGCCGGCTGCCAGTGCCCTGCCTGCAGGCGGCCGAGGCGCTCTGCGCGCTCGGCGACGGGCCGGTGCCCTGGTCCCGGCTGGCTCAACTGCTCGACGCCGGCGCCGGCGAGCGGTCCGCCGGGCTGGACACGGCGCTGACGGCGCTGGCCGGCCAGGGCCTGGTGTGGCGCGACGGGCAGGACCGGCTCTACCCGAGCCCAACGCTGCGTCAGGTCTGGCCCGTCCCGCTGGGACTGGGCGCCCCGCTGGCCGAGCTGCTCGCCGAGGCGGGCTCCGCCGAGCTGCGCGAGCTGCTGACGGCGCACCGGCTGCCCGTCCCGGTGGCCCGGCGGGACCGGCTGGCCGCCCTGGCCGAGCGGCTCAGCGACCCCGAGCAACTGGCCGCACTGCTCGCCGAAGCACCACCGGGCGTGCGGGCACTGCTGCTGGAGAGCACCGGCGACGGCGAGTTCGGCCACAGCGAGTTCGGCGACGGCCAGTGCGGTGCCCCGGCGGTCTCGGCCCAGCAGGCCGGTCTGGCCGCGCAGTGGGCGCACGAGCGCGGGCTGCTGATCCCCGACCAGCGGGGCTACGGCCCCTCCCAGGTCCCCGGCGAGGTGCTGCTCGCGCTGCGCGGGCCGCACTGGCACCCGCCCTTCGACCCGGTCCCGCCGCTGCCCGAGCTGTACCCGGTCGGCGAGGCCGAGGTGGCCCGCGAGGCCGCCGCGGCCGCCACCGCCTTCACCACCCAGGCCGCCGCGCTGCTCGCCGCCTGCGCCGCCAACCCGCCCACCCTGCTGAAGAACGGCGGCCTCGGGCCGCGCGAGCTGGGCCGGCTGACCCGCACCGCCCGCTGCGAGGAGCCGCTGGTCCGGCTGGTGCTGGAGTGCGCGCTGGCCGCCGGGCTGCTGATCAGCGGCGGGGGCCGGCCGGGCGGGCGGCGCGAGGGCCAGTCGGCCCGCACCACCAAGCGGGCCGCCGACCTGGCCGCCGAGGGCGGGCCGCTGCGGCTGACCGCGGACTACGACGGCTGGCGCCTGCGGCCGCCGGCCGAGCAGTACGCCACCCTGGTGGTCGCCTGGCTGACCCTGCCGTTCACCCCGACCGCCGTGCTCGACCAGCAGGGGCGCAGCTGGCCCGCGCTGGTGGCCCGCCCGGCCAGCCCGAGCTGCCGGCACGCCCGGCGCGGGCTGCTCACCGCGGCCGGCCGGCTGCCCGCCGGGCACGGTGCGGCCCGGGCCGCGGGGCTGGGCCGGCTGATCGCCTGGCACCGCCCGCAGGCCGACCAGCTGCCCGAGCAGGACTGGCCGTTCGCCGCCGTGATCACCGAGGCCGAACTGCTCGGGGTGGTGGCCCGCGGCACCCTGTCCCCGCTCGGCGCGGCGCTGTCCGGCTACTCCCCCGAGCAGCCCGGCGCCCTGCGCGAGGCCGCCCGCCGTCTGCTGCCGGGCGCCACCGACCGGGCCCGGATCGGCGCCGACCTGACCGCCGTGGTGGCCGGTCCGCCGACCGGCCGGCTGGCCGCCCTGCTGGACGCGGCCGCCGAACGCGAGTCGCACGGCACCGCCTCGGTCTGGCGGTTCACCGCGGCCGGCATCCGCCGCGCGCTGGACGGCGGGCGCTCACCCCAGCAGCTCTCCGCCGAACTGGCCGCGGCCGCCGACCTCCCGGCACTGCCGCAGCCACTGGCCTACCTGATCGCCGACACCGCCCGCCGGCACGGGCGGGTCAAGGTGCTCGCCTCCGGCTGCGTGCTGCACGGCGAGGACCCGGCGCTGCTGGCCGAACTGGCCGCCCACCGGGGCCTGGCCGCCCTGCGGCTGCGCCGGCTGGCCGGCACCGTGCTGGTCAGCGCGGCCGGCCCGGAACAGACCCTGGCCGCCCTGCGCGCCGAGGGGTACGCGCCGGTGGCCGAGGGCGCCGACGGCCTGCTGCTGGTCGACCGGCCCGCCACCGTCCCGCCCCAGCGCGGCAGCACCCCGGCCCGCCCGCCCCGGATCCTGCCCACCAGCTCCGAACTGCGCCGCCTGGCCGCCCACCTGCTCGCCACCACCCCGCCGCCGGGCGCCCGGCCCCCCGTCACCGAGACCGAACTCGCCGCCGAGGCACCGCGCCTGACCCGTCCGGAGATCACCCGCCTGTCCCGCGCCCTGCGCCTGGACCAGCCGGTCACCATCGAGTACCTGACCGGCCACCACACCATCACCGAACACACCGTCACCACCCTCACCCTCGACCCGCCCTACCTCCACGCCTGCCACCGCACCACCCCCACCACCCCGATCACCTTCGAACTGAGCCACCTCTACAGCGTCCTGCCACCCCCGGAGGCACGCGGGGCCTGAGCCGCCTGCACCGCCACCGACTGACGCTCCGTCATCATGGATGCCATGTCAGTCACTGTGCACCTGGCCCAGGAGGCCGAGGCGGACGCGCTGCTCGGGCGTAGTCCGTTGGCGGCGTTGGTCGGGATGCTGCTCGACCAGCAGGTACCGATGGAGAAGGCGTTCGCCGGGCCGCTGGTGATCGCGCGGCGGATGGGCGGGGAGGAGCTGGACGCGGCGGCGATCGCCGGGTACCCGCCTGAGGCGTTCGCGGAGCTGCTCTCGGAGAAGCCGGCCGTGCACCGGTACCCGGCGGCGATGGCCAAGAGGACGCAGCAGTTGTGCCAGTACCTGGTGGAGCACTACGGCGGGGACGCCGAGGCGGTGTGGCGCACGGCCGGCAGCGGGGCCGAGCTGCTGGCGCGGCTGACCGCGCTGCCCGGGTTCGGGGCGCAGAAGTCGCAGATCTTCCTGGCCCTGCTGGGCAAGCAGTTCGGGGTGCGGCCGGCCGGCTGGCGGGAGGCGGCCGGGGCCTACGGGGAGGACGGCTGCCACCGCTCGGTGGCCGACATCACCGGTCCCGAGTCGCTGGCCCAGGTGCGGGCGTACAAGCAGCAGGCCAAGGCGGCCGCGAAGAAGGCCGCCGGGTCCGCTACGAAGACGGCGAAGAAGTCGTAGCGGATCCGGCGGCCGAGGGCCCTGCGGGAGTGGTCAGGCCGTCGGCACCGTCCAGCGCTGGGCGCCGGTGCCGTTGCAGTCGTAGAGCTGCAGGTGGGTGCCGTCCGCCGTGTTGCTGTTCGGCACGTCCAGGCAGCGGCCGGCGGCGGGGCTGTAGATCGAGCCGTCCGGGCGCGGCCACCACTGCTGGGCGCCGGTGCCGTTGCAGAACCAGACCTGGACCTGGGTGCCGTTGGCCGTACCGCTGTGCAGCGCGTCCAGGCACAGGCCCAATGCCCGGATGGTGCCGTCGCCCGCCGTCGTCCAGCTCTGCGCACCGGTGCCGTCGCAGACCCACAGCTGGACCGGGGTGCCGGCACCGCGGGAGTGGTCCACGTCCACGCACTTGGCGGCCAGGCCGGTGATCGGTCCGGTGGCCGGGCGGGCCGGGCCCACGTCGAAGGAGGGCGGCGCGTCGGCCGGGTCGTGGCCCCAGGACGGGTCCGGGTCGGTGCCCAGGTCGTAGTCCAGGGTCCCGCCCTCGGTGACCAGCTCGGCGTTCACCCACGGGCGGGTGCTGGGCTGCCCGTTGACCCGCAGGCCGTGCACGAAGCGGGCCGCACGGGAGGCCGCGGGGGCGCTGATGTCGATGCTGACGCCGTTGCCCCGGGTGATGGTGGTCTGCGGGAAGAGCGGGCTGGCCAGCACCAGTTCGGCCCGGCCGGGCACCTGCGGGTACAGGCCCAGTGCCGCCCAGACCGCCCAGGAACTCATCTCGCCCAGGTCGTCGTTGCCCACCTCGCCGTCCGGACCGGTGCCGAAGAGCGTGGTCAGCGCGGTGCGCACGACGTCGGCGGCCCGGTCCGGGCGGCCCGCGTAGTCGTAGGCCCACGGCGTGTTGAGGGAGGGCTCGTTGCCCAGGTAGGCGTGCGGCGCGTTCGGCCCGGCGTTGAGCTGCTGGAAGAAGAAGTCCAGCCGGGAGACCACCGCCTGGTCGCCGCCCATCGCGTCGAACAGGCCGCGGTGGTTGTACGGGACCATCCAGGTGTACTGGGCGCCGTTGCCCTCGGTGTAGTTGCTCTGCGAGGACGGGTCGAAGGCGGGCCAGCCGTGGTCCGCGTTGCGCGGCTGGATGTAGTGGCTGTCCGCGTTGAACTGGTTGCGCCAGTTGGCCGAGGTGCGCAGCAGCGCGTCGTGGTCGCCGTGGTCGCCGAGCCGGTCCGCCAGCTGGGAGAGCGCGAAGTCGGCGCTGCTGTACTCCAGGGTGTCGGCGGCCGGACCCCACTCGCCCCCGGTACCGGTGGGCACGAAGCCCATCGAGTCGTAGACCTGGTGGCCGGCCCGCTCGCGTCCGTCCCGGCGCCCGGCCAGTGACCGGCGCAGCAGTTCGGCGGCGTCGAAGTCGGTGGCGCCGAAGGCGTGGATGCTGGCGGCGATCATCGGCAGCGGGTCGCCGGTCATCACCCCGGTGCCGCCGTTGGCGAGCGTCCAGCGGTCGAAGTAGCCGGCCTGCACGCCCTGGTTGAGCACCGACTGGGCGATGTCCGAGGCCCGCTCCGGCGCCAGCAGGGCGACCAGCTGCATCTGCGAGCGGTAGACGTCCCAGCCCGAGAAGTCGGCGTACTGGACCTTCCCGACCGGCGTGCGGTGCACCTGCCCGTCCATCCCCGGGTAGCTGCCGTCGGTGTCGCTGAGCGCGCTCGGGTGCAGCAGTGCGTGGTAGAGCGCGGTGTAGAGCAGCCGACGGTCCTGGTCGCTGCCGCCGGCCACCGCGATCCGGCCCAGCATGTCGTTCCAGGCCGACCGGGAGGCGTCGCGGACCTGGTCCAGGCCCAGCGCCGGGTCGGGCTGCTCGGCGGCCAGGTTGGCCCGGGCGCCGGCCGCGCTGGTGAAGGAGATGCCGACCCGGGCGGTCACCGTGGCGCCGGGCGCGAAGGAGACCATCGCCTGGGCCCCCGACCCCGCCGCAGGTGCCTCGGGGTGCACCGGCTGCTGGCTGCCGCGCCGGCCCTCGGCCAGCGCGGCCTGCGCCTCCGCGGTGCGGGCGGGCTGCGGGGCGATGCCGGGGCTGCCGCCCTCGGCGGTGTGCCGGCCGGTGTCCATCCGGCCGTCGTTCACGATGCCGGCCTTGGTGAACGGGTGGTCGAACACCGCGCTGAAGTACACCCGGTACCGGTTGCCCGTGCCGCAGAAGTTGCCGCTGTCGGTGTAGCCGGTGATGGTGTCGCTGCCGATCGTGACCGAGCCGCTGGCCTGGTTGAAGGCGCGGCCCGCGTCCACCAGCAGCGAGGCGGTCTGGCCGGCCGGGTAGCTGAACCGGGCGATGCCGGAGCGGGCGGTGGTGGCCAGCTCGGTGCGCAGCCCGTTGTCGAAGGTGACCGCGTAGCTGCCCGGGGCGGCGCTCTCGTGGGCGTGCGAGAAGGACTCGGCGCCGACCGGGCGATCCCCGAGCAGCGGCAGGAACGGCGTGGTGCCGTAGTCGCCGCAGCCGGCGCCGGAGATGTGGGTCAGGCTGAAGCCGCGGATCCGCTGGTCGTCGTACTGGTAGCCGCCGTGCTGGTAGGTCACGGTGTCCGGGCTCCACTGGAGCATGCCGAACGGCGTGGTGGCGCCGGGGAAGGTGTTCCCCGAGCCGCCGCCGTTGCCGAAGTCGACCGCGCCCTGCTTGGTGCCGGTGAACGGATTGACGTACTGCGCGGGATCGTCCACGACGGTGCGGTGCGCGCGGGCGGCGGCCGGTCCCGGCACCGCCAGGGCGGGGGTGGCGGCCACCGGGACAGCGGCCACCGGGCCGAGCAGCACGGCGGCGCCCAGCGCGATGATCTGACGGGCTCTCATATGGTCATCGTCTGACCTGGGCAGACCCACCCCCGGGCGCGACAGGCCGTCAGTCGCCCGGACGGCCCATCCCGGGGTGGACGGCGCCAGCCCTTACCATCGGCGACGACACCTACGGGCGGGACCAGCGGGCGACGCCGACGGGGTCCACAGCAACGGGCGACGCCGACGGGGTCGACACAACGGGAGGGGACCGCACATGGCCGAGACCGACGTCCGCAGCGCCGAGAGCGCGATGATCGCGGAGGCGCGCATGGCCTTCTTCGTGGTCTTCGCCCTGCTCGCCGTGGTCTGGGCGGTGCAGCTGGGCAACTGGTCGGACGACAACGCGCTGGCCGTGCAGTACGCCATCCGCCCGCACGACCTCGGCTCGCTGCCGATGTTCTTCAGCGCCCCGCTGCTGCACTTCGGCTGGGCCCACCTGGAGTCCAACTCCGGCCCGCTGTTCGTCTT
Organism: Streptomyces tateyamensis; assembly: GCF_003205575.1. Lineage (GTDB taxonomy): Bacteria > Actinomycetota > Actinomycetes > Streptomycetales > Streptomycetaceae > Kitasatospora > Kitasatospora tateyamensis. The sequence goes on along the minus strand of NZ_PYBW01000039.1, from coordinate 110,401 downwards.
CGCCTTCCTGGCCGCCTACCGCGGGGTGGCCCGGTTCCTGCTGCTGACCGTGCTGCTCGCGGTGACCTGCGGGCTGGCCGTGTGGATCTTCCAGAGCCCGCGGGTCATCACCGTGGGGGCCAGCGGGCTGGTCTTCGGCTACTTCGCCTACGTGGTGCTGCGCGGCATCTTCGACCGGCACCTGATCGACACCCTGATCGGCCTGGTGATGGCAGCCAGCTTCGCGTACATGGTGTTCGGCGCACTGCCGAGCGCGCCGGGCGGGGTGAGCTGGCTGGACCACCTGGGCGGTCTGGTCGGCGGCTGCCTGGGCGCATGGCTGCTGCGCGACCGGCAGAGCGGGGGCGGGCCGACCGCGCCGACCGGGCCGGCGGCCCGCGAGGGCTCTGGCCACTCGACGCCGCAGGCCGGGTCCGAGCGCTCGGCGCTGCTCAAGGAGCTCGACGACCTCGGCCTGTGACCGGGGTCGGGGCCGGGGCCGGCGCCCCGGGGCCAAGGCTCGGGCAGCCCTCTTTTAGGTCTAGACCACTCCCGGGCCGGCGGCTAGCGTGAGCTGACCCGCCGTCCCGCCATCCCCGACGTCCCGACGTCCCGCCATCCCGACGTCCTGCAGTCCGCAGTCCCCCGCCGTCCTGCCGACCCCTCGCTCCGGAGCGCCCCCGTGCAGTCGTCCGTCCTCGCCTTCGCCACCGACCTGCTCGACGAGGGCGCGGACGCCTTCTTCGGCAACCTCACCGACCGGGCCGGCGTCGGCGGTCTGACCCTGGCCTCGGTCTACCACGAGGCCCGCGACGTCTTCCCGCACCACCCCACCCGGGTGGTCCGCTACCTGGAGCCGGGCGCGGCGTACTTCCGCCCGGACCCGGCTCGCTGGTCCGGCCGCCGCCTGGCCCCGCCGGCGGCCCGCGCCATCGGCGAGCGCGACCCGTTCGCCGAGGCCGCCGAGCAGACCCGCCGGCGCGGCCTGAAGCTGCACGCCTGGACCGTCTTCTGTCACAACGACCGGCTCGGCTTCGAGCACCCGGACTGCGCCCCCGCCAACGCCTTCGGCGACCGCCTGCTCACCGAGCTCTGCCCCGCCAACCCCGAGGTGCGCCAGTACGCGCTGACCCTGGTGGACGAGCTGGCCCGGTACGGCGTGGACGCGATCCGCGCCGAGTCCCTGCACTTCCACGGCCTGCGGCACGGCTACCACCACGAGCGCTACTTCGAGGAGCTCGGCCCGTTCGCCGAGGCGCTGCTCGGCATCTGCTTCTGCCCGCACTGCACCGCGGCCGCCGCCGCCCGCGGCGTGGCCGCCGAGCGGGTGCGCCAGGTGGTGGCCGCCGAACTGCGCCGCCGGCTGACCGAGGAGGACGCGGCCGCCGAGCCCGGCAAGCTGGACCGGCTGGCCGACGGCGAGCTGGCCGTCTACCTGGACGCGAGCTGTGCCACCGTCACCTCGCTGGCCGCGGCACTGGCCGAGCGGGCGGCCGGGCACGGCATGCGGCTGAGCTTCATGGACGCCGGCGGCCCCGGCACCGGCTGGCTGTCCGGGATCGACCTGCCCGCACTGACCAAGGCCGGGGTGGGGATCGAGACCCTCGGCTACGCGCGGACGGCCGAGGCGGTGCGGGAGAAGGTCGCCGCCTTCGGCCTGCACGGGGTCCGGCCGGCCGAGCTGGCGGTGATCCTGCGGCCGATGGCCCAGGACTGCGACGGGCCGGCCAACCTGGCCGAGAAGATCGCGGTGCTGCGCGGGCTCGGGGTGCCCGAGGTGGAGTTCTACAACTACGGCCTGATGCGGCTCTCCTCGATGGACCGGATCGGCGCGGCGCTGCGCGGACAGGGCGTGGACAGCTCGTGACGCCAAGCGGGCGGCATTTCGACGGTGTGCCACCTTTCCTGCGGTGTGGCACCGTCAGCCTGCTGCGCCGGCCGCCGCCCTAACGGTAGGCTTTCCGTGTGATCTTCAAGCGCATCGGCAACGGGCGGCCGTACCCGGATCACGGCCGGACCAGCACCCGTCAGTGGGCAGACGTCGCCCCTCGTCCGGTACGACTCGACCAGTTGGTGACCACCAAGGGCCAACTGGACCTGGAGACTTTGCTGGCCGAGGACTCGACCTTCTACGGGGACCTCTTCGCCCACGTGGTCAAGTGGCACGGCGACCTCTACCTGGAGGACGGCCTGCACCGCGCGGTGCGCGCCGCGCTGCAGCAGCGTCAGGTGCTGCACGCCCGCGTGCTCGAGATGGACTGATTTCCTGTCAGTCACTGCCATCCGCGCCACCGATTCTTCGCCCGGTACCCCACCCATCACTCGGACGGGGCTGTCGATTGACCGTCAGTACACCCTTTCGAGTGCTCGCCTGCGCCAATTGATGATCATTTATTACCTTCATCCCAGGAACCGGACTAGGCTGCTGACCACGGTCTGAGCGCATCACGGCCCCCGGTTCCACTTCCGGTGCCCGCGCCCGACGACCATGCCCGACGCGCCCACCATCGCCGCCAACGGCTGTCCTTCGAGCAAGGGGAGACAGACTGTGAGCATGTTGACTCCCCAAGGCTTGAAGGGGAAGCAGTTCCGGATCACCGGCACCAGCTACCCTCGCCTCGGTCCGCCGCCCAAACGCGGCCGCAAGGTGATGGTGGTGGTGGGTTCGCTGCTCGCCCTGGCACTGATCGCCCTGGGTGGCGTGCAAGTGGTGGACATCTTCACCGGCAAGGCCAAGCACGGTGCCGCGCAGGCCTGCGCTTCCGCCAACCCGTCCGGCCACGCGGCCGCGGCCGGCGCCGGCGGCAAACCGCTGGCTGCGCCGTCCCCCGGCGCCTCCGGCTCGGCCGGCGCCGGTGCTTCGGCGTCCGCCTCGGGGTCCGCCGCCGCCTCGCCGAGCGCGCTGGGCAGCCCGCTGCCCGGCGTCACCGCCGCGCCGTCGCCGCAGACCGTCACGGTCAACGTGCTGAACTCCACTGACAAGGCGGGCCTGGCCGCGCACACCGCGGACGAGCTGAAGAAGCGCGGCTTCACCGTCGGCAAGGTCGGCAACGCGCCGTCCGCGCTGCAGAAGAAGGTGCCCGGCAGCGCGGTCGTGGTGGCCGGGCAGTCCGGTGCGGGCGCGGCCGCCCTGGTCGGCGCCCAGGTGGCCGGTGCCAGCACCATGGCCGACCAGCGCACCGACACCAGCGTCGACTTCGTGATCGGCGACGGCTACACCGCGCTGCTCGACCCGACCGCCGCCGCCTCCGCCCTGACCGAGGCCCTCAAGCCCTCGCCGGCCGCCTCGGCCCTGCCGGGCAGTTGCTGACCACACGTCCACACGTAGGACCGCACGTAGGAAGGGGCCCTCGCGAGTCGCGAGGGCCCCTTTCCGTTGTCGAAGTCCTACCCGGCTTCCTGCCTGACCCGCCTGACTTCCTGGCTGACTTCTTACCCAGCGGTCCCGTACAGGCGGTCGCCGGCGTCACCCAGGCCCGGGACGATGTACCCGTGCTCGTTCAGCCGCTCGTCCAGTGCGGCCGTCACCACGGTCACCGGCAGCCCGGCCAGCTCCTGCTCCATCACCGCCACGCCCTCCGGCGCGGCCAGCAGCACCACGGCGGTCACATCGGTGGCGCCGCGCTCGATCAGCAGCTTGATCGCCGCGACCAGGGTGCCGCCGGTGGCCAGCATCGGGTCCAGCACGTAGACCTGGCGGCCCGACAGGTCGTCCGGCATCCGGGTGGCGTAGGTGGACGCCTCCAGCGTCTGCTCGTTGCGCACCATGCCGAGGAAACCGACCTCGGCGGTGGGCAGCAGCCGGGTCATGCCGTCCAGCATGCCCAGGCCGGCCCGCAGGATCGGCACCACCAGCGGGCGCGGGTAGCTCAGCCGCACGCCGGTGGTGACCGCGACCGGGGTGGTGATCTCGACCTCGTCGGTCCGCACGTCCCGGGTGGCCTCGTACGCCAGCAGCGTGACCAGCTCGTCGGTCAGGCGACGGAAGGTCGGGGAGTCGGTGCGCTCATCGCGCAGCGTGGAGAGCTTGTGGGCCACCAGGGGGTGGTCGACGACGTGGATCCGCATGCCTTCGACCTTAACCGCGTCCAGGAGTGCCTTCGACCGTCCAGCCGCCGTCCAGCTGCCCTTCTTTCCGGACCGGGCCCCGTCCGGCCCCTCCCCGGCCTTCACCGGCGTGTCGCGAGTCCTCTCCTTTCTCTCCTGTTTCCCTCCTGTGGCTTCTACTCACGAGTTCTGGGAAAGTCGGACGGTATGAAGAGGACGCCGGAGGATCCTGCGGCCGAATCGGCCGACGCCCCGAAGGACGACGCGCCCGCCCGGGAGACCGAGGCCGCGCGCCGCCGTCGCCGGGCCGTCTTCCTGCGCGAGCTCGCCGAGGCCCGCGAGCTGCGCGCCCGGGTCCAGCCGCGTAAGACCAAGGAGCGTCGCATGCGCGAGGCGCTCCGCATGCGCACCTTCCGCATCTGAGCGCCACCCAGCCCCTCCGGCGTCACCCAACGGTGCAATCCCGGCCACCAAGCTGCCGAATCCGACACGACCTGCGAAGACGCGGCGTAGAAGACTCCCCGCAAGGGCTGGCTATCTGTCACGATGCCGGTGGGACGGTCCGAACAGCGGGCCGCCTCTGGTGCGGGGGCGGCCAGACCGCGTTCGCCCGAGATCGCCTACGGCCGAGACCATTTGGGAGAGTCCCTGGTGGCGTACTTCGCTGCAGTGCTTGCTCGCACCGAGGACGGGTGGGATGTGAGCGAGACCGAGTTGGACAGCGTCGAGACCCTTGCCGATCTTGCCGACCTGGCACGCGAATCGGCACAGGACGACGACACGGTGCTGGTGTTCATCGAGCAGGAGGACGCGTGGTTCGCCGTCGTCCGGGTGGACGGCGAGGAGGATCCACGGATCTTCGTCTCCGACGCCGCGGCCGCGGCCCGCAGCTCCTACGGGGACGTGGTCCTCACCGAGGAGCTGGTCGGGCGGGCCGGCGACAGTGAGTTCGACGACATCGACAGCCTGGTGGACGAACTGGAGGAGAGCGAGGACGCCGAGCTCTCCGACTCCGACGACGACGAGGACGCGCCGCTGACCGGCCCGGGCGGCGTCCCGGTCGGCCCGCTGGGCGACGCCGAACTGCTTGCCGAGTTCGGCGTGGCGGCGCCCGCCCTGCTGGAACTGGCCGACGAGGCCGCCGCGCCCGGCGACGCCCTCTCCGAGATCGCCGACGCGCTCGGCTGCGCGGAGGTGCTGGAGGCGGTGCGCTGACTGTCCGCCGCAGGGGCTGCATCCCGCACACTGAGGGAATGCAGCCCCACCTCGCCGTCGACATCCCGCCCCTGCCGGCCCCGGTCCGCCCGGACCCGGTCCGCACCCGTTGGGAGCCGGCGATGCGCGAGGCCATCACGGAGGGGCTCCTCGCCCTCGCCTCCCACGACGTGCCGGTCGGCGCCCTGGTCCTCTCCCCCGACGGCGCCGTGATCGGCCGCGGCCACAACGAACGCGAGGCCACCGGCGACCCGACGGCCCACGCCGAGGTCCTCGCCATCCGCCAGGCGGCTTCTTCGATCGGCGAGTGGCGCCTGGCCGACTGCACCCTGGTCGTCACCCTCGAACCCTGCACCATGTGCGCGGGCGCCATCGTCCTCTCCCGCCTGGCCCGCGTCGTCTACGGCGCCCACGAGCCGAAGACGGGCGCAGCCGGCTCCCTCTTCGACGCCCTGCGCGACCCAAGGCTGAACCACCGTCCCGAGGTCATCTCCTCTGTGCTCCCCGACGAGTGCGCCGCCCCCCTGCTCACCTTCTTCGCCCCCCACCGCTGACCAGGCCCGCCCCGACAACGAGAACGGATTTCGTCCCCGCCCACCCGGTCGGGTAGAGTCTCTCTCGGTAGCGTGTCCGAGCGGCCAAAGGAGCACGCCTCGAAAGCGTGTGTGGGGGCAACTTCACCGTGGGTTCGAATCCCACCGCTACCGCCAGAGCAAGATAGACGAAGGGCCCCGACTGTCAAGGTCGGGGCCCTTCGCGTTGGCTGTTCCAGGCTGCAGCCGCAGCCTGGAACAGCTTGCCTACCCGTGCTCAGTCGCACTCAGGAGAATGCCCAGGTCGGCATGTCGACTCTGCTCGATGAACAGTCGCACAATGCCGAGGACATCCTTCGGATCACGCCGGCCGGCGTGATACAAGATCGTGTCAGCGGCGTCATCGAGTTCTCCCGCCCGACAAGCTGCGATCGCGTCCACAACATCAACGAGAGCTGACGCGGCGCCGGCGTAACGGAGGATCACCCGAGCGTCCTCGGTCCGGCCGGCACGAAGGTGCTGCTCGAGGTAACTCTGCGGCGGCCATGCGCGGGCAGTTGCCCCGATATGTTGCCGGTCCCCCTCTGGCGGGGGGACCGGCAACTCCTGAGAGCGAGTCAGGGCCGGCGACTCTGCCTCCGTTGCCACTGGCCTTGCCGCATGTTGCGCCACACCGACAGGCGGCACGTGGGCGCCGAATTCGCAGCAGTCACAGTGCTTGATCACTGCACTGGCGTGGAGGGCTTCCAGCTCTGCAAGCGTGATAGGGACAGCGGGGCTGCCCGGGTCTGCCTCTACCACCTCGGAAGCAAGTGCATGGAGCTCCCGCGCCACGTACAGGTCCGGCCTTCGTCTAGCACCCAGCTGGCTGGTCAGCGTCGATTGGGAGACACCACCGATCTTTCCACGTGCCTCGAAGGCTTCGCAGATTGCCTTCTGACTGCTCGGCCCCGAGCTGCCCTCGGTGATCAGCTGGCACAGCTGCCTCAGCCTTCGGGCGAACTCTCGGTGGGCCGGTGAAGCATCGGGGTCGATCCCTGCCCTGATCTGACCTGGCGCTGGCAAGCGCGACTCCTCGTCTTCACTGAACACACGGTTGCAAGGTCGAGTCTGATCCAAAGCACAGCGCCCGTGAAGCTCTCGGTATTCACAAGGTAGGCGAAAGATCCGCATCCCCTTCCAATTGCCGTCGCCGACCAGGTCAAATGGACCTGCTCGCAGTCGCCTCGGCCTGGTTCCACGGGCAAGGCTGAGTTCTCTGACAGACCGACACGCATTGGGGTGCGCACATGGAGCAGCCGTCCTGGGAAGACGAGAAGTACGGCACGATGAAGCGGGCTGCCCTGTGGCTGGTCCAGGTCGTCGGAGAGGGGAACCTGTTCACGAAGGCTCAGCTCCGAGATGCCTTTCCGGAGGTCGCGCAGATCGACCGCCGTATGCGTGACCTGCGCGACTTCGGCTGGCGGATCGACACGAACCGGGAGGACCTGAGCCTCGGCGCGCACGAACAGCGGTTCGTGGAGGCGGGTCAGCCCGTGTGGGAACCCGGCAAGGCCAGCAAGAAGACCGGCACGGTGGTCACAGCTACCCAGCGGCGCGAGTTGCTGGCACGGGACAGCCACATGTGCCGCTCGTGCGGGATCACGCCGGGCCAGACCTACGCCGGCACCTTCGAAGCCGCTCAGCTGGACATCGCGCGGCGCGACGTCCAGTTGCCTGACGGGACGACCGAGCTGCAACTGGTCATCGAGTGCAACCGCTGCCGCGTGGGTGGGCGCGGCCTGACTGCTGATCTCGCAGGGGTGCTCGGCCAGATCAAACAGCTCTCGGGCTTCGAGCGCGGGATCCTGGCCGGCTGGGTCGCGCAGGACGCTCGGGACTTCAGCGAGCTGGAACACCTGTGGGCCGCATTCCGCTCGCTGCCGGCGGACTCCCGGGAACAGGTCAAGGCCGCACTGGGTTAAGCCCAGGCTCTCGCACATGCACGCGGTACGGTGGCGGCCCGCTGTAGGAGCGGTCCGCCGCCCCACCGCACCGATCAAGAGCTGGACTGACGATTTTGGAGGGATCCATGAGGACGGACTTCGGTGCGCCACCGCTTGCTGCGAGCAACCGGGCACTTGTGGAGGAGCGGCTCAGAGAAGTCCGCGAAGGCACCGGCATCAAAGAGACGCTGACCATCGAGTGGCGCGGCAAGCCGCTGCATGTCGAGGTCATCGACATGCCGGTCAACGACCTTTATTTCAATCCGGGAACACACCGGATCCGCGCGCAGCGCAGCCATGAGCCAGCTCGCGACCGGGCCCTCGATGAGGACCCCTGGAGCGACGATAGCCAGGACTATCTGCATTTCCTGCTCCGGGCCCTCCCCAAGGACCCTGCATTGCGCGACAAAGATTTCGACGCGCTCATGGAAAGTCTGCGGGAATTCAAGCAGACCGACCCCGGCCTGATTACCCGTGACGGAATCCTGGTCAACGGAAACACGAGGCGTGCTGCCCTCAAGGATCTGGGTGTCCCCAGCATCCGGGTGGGCGTCCTGCCTGAGTCGTGTACCTGGGCGGATATCAGTACTGTCGAGCTGTCACTGCAGCTGCGCAAGGACCACCGGCGCGATTACTCCTACATCAACCGTCTGATCGCCATCGATGAGCAGGTGTCGGCCGGCCGCCTTCTGCCCGACATCGCACGCGAGTTCCACGTCCGGAAGGAGACCGCCGAGCAGGACGTCTGGATCCTGTCGTGCCTGCGCGACCTGATCGCACGAAGCAGCACGGGCGATGCTCAGCTCCGACTGCTGGACTTCGAGGAGGCTCAGGAGAAGCTCCGCGAGCTGCACCGCCGGTACCTCAAGGATTCAGCAGTCAGTAAGGAGAAGGCCGACCTGCTCAAGGAAAGCCGGCTCGCCGCCATCGCACTGGGGTACTCGAAGACGGACGTCCGGCTCATTGAGCCGGACTTCCACGCCCGCTACCTTGACCGCCTCCTGCCTGATTCGCTGAAGCCTGCGCCGACTGCGGCCCCGGCGACGGTCGCGATCCCCGGGTTGAACCGCTCGGTCAAGGCTGCTGGCGCCGGGGTGGCTGTGGCGAAGGCGCTTACCGACACAGTCCTCAAGGCTCTGGCAGTGGAGACCGCAGGCGACAAGGTGCCGGCCCCCCAGCTTGCTGAAGCCTCCCGGACCATTGCCGAAGCCAGGGACGCCTTCTCAAGCTCGCTCGAGTTCGCCGGCAAGGACGCCCGGGTCCGCAAGCGCCGCCAGGCAGCCCCAGACCGCATCACGGATGCCTGTCAGGATCTCGAACAGTGCATCACGGACCTGGTCATGGCCAGGGCGTCGAACAGCCTCGACGAAGAGGCGTACGACGAAGCCGTCCAGAGCCTGCGCGCCATGCTCGGCAAGCTCGCCCTTGAGTCAGCGCGCAGCATCAAGGTGCCCGGCGACGGGGTCTCGTGGCTCCTTGACGCTGCTGCAGAGAAGGCCTGATGACCACCGCTGAACCCTCTCTTCGGCTTGCCTTCGATGTGACGCGGACCCGTGTCGTGCTTCGCGCGGCCTCGGCATTCCAGGCTGATCTGGCAAGGCTCGCAGCCCGATTCGCGGCCGGGAGCCCGCGGGGCCCGCTGTCCGCTGAAGTCGACCTGGACGACTTCCTGGTCGGCATCAACGAACTCGGCGAGTGGCCGGCGCCTGAGGACGTCGAGTGGGAGGAGACTCTGCTCGACCTCGTCAACGGTGTACTCGACGATGCCGAGTCGGCGGAGCTCCAGCTGACTGACAGCGAGGGCGCTGCAGCGGCCGGACAGGTCAGCCCTGACGAGGTCGCATCGCTGCTCGATGCAGGTTGGATCGCCGATCTGACTTCCTTTCAACGGCGCGACATCGCCCGGCTGCTATCTCTCGGGCACGGCGCTAACTTCAGCGTGCCCGGCGCCGGGAAAACCCGGGTGGCTCTGGCCGTCTACTCCGCCGCCCGTAAGCGCGGCGAGGCCCGCAAAGCCCTGGTTGTGAGCCCCAAATCGGCCTACGAGTCGTGGCAGCACGAAAGCACCGAGTGCTTTGAGGAGCCGCTGCGCGTCCAGGTCCTGGATGGCGCGCCGGACCCAGGTGCAGAGATATTGATCGTCAACTACGAGCGGCTGGACCGGTCACTGACCGCCCTGGCTGACTGGCTGCGCTCTTCCCCCTCCATGCTCATTCTCGACGAGGCGCACAGGATGAAGCTCGGTGCGCGCGGTACCTACGGCTCGGCCTGTCTGGCACTTGGCCCGCTGAGTCGGCGCCGCCTGATCCTCACCGGGACGCCGGCCCCGAACGGGGCTCGCGACCTCGAGAGCCTGCTCTCGTTCGTATGGCCCGGGCGCGGGCGGCGAGTAGTCAACGACGCCGTGGCCGGCGGCGATCTGGCCTATGCGAGCGCGGTGCTGAAGCCGCTGTTCACTCGCACGACCAAGCACGAGCTCGGGCTTCCCCCCTTCGAACCGCGGATTCGCTACGTCGAGATGCCCCCGCTCCACCGGGAGATCTACGACGCCCTGGTAGGCCGGTACTCCGCCCGGGCGGAGGGCTCACGCGGGGACTTCGACTCGCTCGGAAAGGCACTGCTACGCCTGCTGATGGCGGCTACCAGCCCCGCGCTGCTGGTAGAGGGCAGCAGCCGGTACGAGCCGCTCGCCTACCAGGTCCCGCCGTTGGAGGCACTGCCGACCGACTCGCTGTTCTCGCTGCTGCAGAACCTCCCCAGCTATGAGCTGTCCCCGAAATACCAGGAGACGCTCAGCATCGTGGCTGAGAACGCGGCTGCGGGGAGGAAGACCCTGGTGTGGACCACGTTCGTGCGCAGCCTGACCACCCTGGAAGGACTTCTGACTAGCTATCAGCCAGCAGTGGTGCACGGCGGGAGCAAGGACCGGGAGGAGCAGCTGCGGCGCTTCCGCGAGGATCCTGACTGCATGGTGCTGCTCTCCAACCCCGCCACCCTCGGCGAGGGCATCAGCCTGCACCATGTCTGCCATGACGCCGTATACGTGGACCGGGATTTCATGGCCGGGCGGTTCCTGCAGAGCCTGGACCGCATTCACCGTCTCGGCCTCGACCCAGACGCGGAGACCAGGGTCACCGTCCTGGCCGCCTCGGGCACAGTGGACGAGGTAGTGGCCCTCCGCCTTGAGGAGAAGCTCGAGTTCATGGGCCGCATCCTCGACGATCCTTCCGTCCAGCAGCTCGCTGACCTGGTCGAGGAGCCGTCGGTGGCCGGGGGTATGGACATGGCCGATATCCGGGCGCTTTTGGGCTACCTCGGGCGAGGAGCTGCCCACGTCTGACCCCGGCCCGCAGGAGACAGTCGACGTCTCCTGGTCGGACAGCAGCGCCGATACCCTGGATTCCGTGGACCACGGAGCCGAGGCTGAGCAGTCGCAGCTCTGGGCCGCGTGGACGGAACACGACTCACAGCTGGACGCGGTGGCCAGGAAGATTTTGGACGAGGACCCTGCCGGACGCCGCTTCGCAGGCACCATCCGGCGGAGTATCGACATGCTCCTGGACGGCCAGCACACCGGCCGATTCCGGTGGGACCAGCTGTACAAGACAGAGAAGATCCACCTCGGAACCCTCATCGAGATCAACCTCCAGCGGGAGTTCGCCTTTGCCGACGGAGAGCGAATGGACTACCAGATCGCTGGCGTCGACGTGGACTGCAAGGTCTCGCAGAAGCGCGGCTCCTGGATGGTCCCGCCGGAGGCGCACGGCGAGCTGCTGCTCGTAGTCTGGGCGAGCGGTAGCGAGGCGAAGTGGTGTGCTGGGCTGGTCCGTGCCCGCCCGGAGCTGTTGAACCCTGGTGGCAATCGCGACGGGAAGCGCACGCTCAATGCGGCTGGCAAGAACTCGGTGCGCTGCCTTTTCAAGGACGCGCCACTGCAGGACAACGTGTTGCTGCGGCTGCCGCCCGAGGACATCACCGCGATCTTCAGCCACAAGGGCGGGCAGCGTCGTCTGGACGAGCTGTTCCTCCGAGCACAGCGCCGACTGGTCAGCCGTAGCGTCGTGGCCACCGTCGCCATGCAGGAGGACTACATGAGGCGAGTCCGTGGAGGCGGCAGTTCACGCACCCGTCTTCGGCCACGCGGCATTGTCATCCTGGGCGACTATTCAAGCCATGGGGAGGTAGCACAGCGTCTCGGTCTGGCCGTCCCTCAGGCTGGGGAGTCCCTCAGCGCCCGCCTCACCCGCTTGAGGGCAGACCATGGAGAGGTGCCGTGGGTCGACCTCGACGGTGTTCGCTGGACACTGGCGTTGCCGGAAGATCCCGAGGAACTCGCACCGAATCTGCCGGGAATATGAGCATGTCTGACTCTCAAAAGACCAACCCCGCCTGGGTAGCGCCAGACGGGTCGTGGGCATCCTCAGCCGCAAACCGGAAGAGCATGCTCGGCAATCGAAGCCGGGACACCTCCCCCGAGCTGGCGCTGCGCTCACTCGTCCATGCCGCCGGGCTGCGCTACCGCGTTGCGGTCAAGCCACTGCCGAAGATGCGCCGAACTGCTGACCTCGTGTTCCGTCCTGTGCGAGTAGCGGTCTTCATCGATGGGTGTTTCTGGCACGGCTGCCCGGACCACTTCGTACCACCAAAGACAAACCCGGATTACTGGGAGACCAAGATCGGCGGGAACATCCAGCGGGACCGGGACACCGATGCCCGGCTGGCAGCGGAAGGGTGGCTAGTGCTGAGATTCTGGGAGCATCAGGACCCGAAGGAGTGCGCGGTCGCGACGGTCACCGCAGTAAGCGAGCGCCGGAAGGCACTGACTGATGGCAAGGCCGCGAACAGCGCGCGGCGCGCAAAAGTGCCGCTGACCAGCAGCCCTGCGCACCCGGACAGCGACTAACCGACGAACCCCGTTCAGGTCAGCAGCCTTGCCGACCGGGGCCTGGGCCGAGGCGCGGCCGGCGCTGTCAGCGGGGCCCCGTAGACTTCACAGTCGGATCCAGGTCGCCACGCTGGTCAGCATCGCTCTGAGATACCCGCGGGTATCGTGCTTCCCCAGTGCCAGGTGTAGTTGGATGCTCGTTAAGTTCGTGGGGCCGGGCGGCAACGCCTGTCCCCTTGCGCTGGCTCGCCAGGCGCCGCTAGAGGGAGATCACATGCCGACAACCGAGCCCGATGAGCGGTTCGAGGTCGTCGAGATCTGTGCCGGCGCGGGCGGACAGTCGCTCGGGCTCGGACGCGCGGGCTTCCACCACCGGCTGGCGGTCGAGCTGGATGCCAACGCGGCGAACACCCTGCGACACAACCTTCCCAACGGCGACGAGGTTGTCCGAGTCGGTGATGTCGCGGACCTGAGCGTCTGGAATCCTTCCGACCACAAGGGCGTAGACCTGTTGGCAGGGGGTGTTCCGTGTCCGCCGTTCAGCATTGCAGGAAAGCAGCTCGGCGCGAACGATGAACGCGACCTCTTCGCGTGGGCGGTAGAAACCTGCGGCATCGTCAAGCCGAAGGCACTGCTACTGGAGAACGTGCGCGGCCTCAGCGCCAATCGCTTCTCCGCCTATCGTCAGCACGTCCTCGACCAGCTGCACGAGTACGGCTACGTGGGCGAGTGGAAGCTGCTGCAGGCCAACGATTTTGGTGTCTCGCAGCTGCGTCCCCGGTTCGTACTCGTTGCACTCCAGCGCGAATTTGCCCCTTACTTCTCCTGGCCGGAGCCGAACGCGACGAAGCCTCCCACAGTGGGCGAGCTCCTCAAGGACCTCATGGGCCAGAACGGCTGGCCCACGGAGCAGTGGGTACTCACGGCCAACGACATTGCACCGACCATTGTCGGCGGCTCCAAGAAGCACGGCGGGGCCGACCTCGGCCCGACCCGCGCCAAGCGGGCCTGGAAGGACCTCGGCGTCGACGCCATGGGCGTAGCCAATGAGGCACCGGGTCCGGACTTCCCGGTCGATGGGCACCCCAAGCTCACCACTGAAATGGTCGCGCGTATCCAGGGCTGGGACGACGACGATTTCAAGTGGGAATTCAAGGGCCGCAAGACGACGGTCTACCGCCAGATCGGCAACGCCTTTCCCCCGCCGGTAGCCAGGGCACTCGGGGAAGCTATCAAGAAGGCTCTGGGCAAGACCGGCGAACCGCGCGTTCTCCCTGAAGCAACGGCCGCGGTCCAGGACCCCGTCTACCGTCTGCTCCGCGGCAACACCCGCCCGCTCACGGTGGACCAGATGATCGCCAAGCTGGCCAAGACCGGCACCGTCATGGAGCAGCCCGAGGTCGAGCGCCACCTGAACCACCTCAACCGTGATTTCGAGATGACCATGACCGAACGCTCCAACGGCGCCATCGCCTATCTTCTGGGTGAGTTCAAGGCGTTCATCGGCCAGGACGGCCACCAGCGGCACGATCTGTTCACGCAACACCGGGCAAAGATCAGTTAGGCAGAGCCGCTCTGAGCGCCTAGGACGACAAGCCGAACCACTGCTCGTCCACTCTTCACGCCGTCACCATCCGTGTAGTTCCGGATACACAGAGCCTACAAGGCCGTTATCGTGACAGTCACGCATCCGCGAGGCGCGGTAGCGGGCCGCGGCCAGCGAGGGGGCAATGTGTCGGCGAAAGCCCGGGAGATCGTGGCGGAGGGATCGGCGCAAGCGCGACTTGGAGCTGCGCTTCGCGAGTTGCGGAGCCGGAAGGGGCTCAGCCAGGCGCGGTTGGGTGCAGCGGTCCACTGCAGCGGTGATCTAATCCGTCGGGTTGAGGCGACGGAGAGGTTCCCAAACCGTCAGCTCATTGAGGCGTGCGACCGGGTGTTGGAGGCAGACGGGAGCTTGTTGGAGTTGTGGGTCGCCGCTGAGGAGGAGCGACGGCGAGCCACGTCTCCTCGGAAAGAGCGGCTTCAGCCCGCGAGATTCGTCCCAGAGGCTTCAGAGTCGCTGATCACGCGGTGGGTCGCGACGGATTCACCAGTACTCGCAGAGCTCCCATCGAGCGATGGACTGTGGGTCACTGATCAAGATGTCCTGGTCGCTGAGGCCACTCTCGACATGTTTCGCCGGTTAGACCACGCGCACGGGCCCGGCCACTTCGGCGCCCATCTCTCCAGCTACATCGATTCCGAGCTCAGCAGCCTTTTGTCACGACCCGCCGCTGCCCCCGGGGTGGAGCTCGACCGAACAAGGATCGCGACCGGCTTCCTGGAGCTTGCCGGCTACCAGGCCGTGGACTCCGGCCGCCCCGGATGGGCACAGTCTCACTACAGGCGGGCGCTGCAGCTGACAGCCCGGACAGGGGATCGCGCCTACGGCGGATACCTCGTGGGCGTGAACCTGAGCCACCTCGCCCTGCACTGCAACCATCCCTCCATAGCCCTTCGTTGGTCGCAAGCCGCAGTCGAGGTAATCGACACGGCAGCGAGTCCCGCGACCCGCGCGGCAATCACGGCTGTCAGTGCCAGGTCGCATGCGCGCATGGGAAACGAGAGGGAAACCACCGAACTCCTGCTCCAAGCGGAAGCCCTGCTCAACTCCTCGGTAGTCGGCGAAGAGCCCCCATGGATCAGCTACTTCACCAGGGCATACCTAGCCGACGAAATGGCCCATTGCCTCAACGATCTCGGGCGGGCTCCCTCCGCTCGCACCCAGGTCGCCGATGCGCTGGAGGGAGTTGGACCCGACCGGGTTCGCCGGCTCGCGATCGATGCCGCGCTACTCGCTTCGACCTGGCTGCGATCGGGCGACATCGAGCAGGCGTGCGCCGTCGGGAAAGCAGCAGTCGGCTACGCGGCCCGTACGTCGTCCGGACGGTCCGTCGAACGCATCGCCCGGCTCCTGGTTGACCTCAAGCCCCACGCTGGACAGACAGTCTCCGAGCTCGACGAGTACGTGCGAGCAGTCCTCCCGGCAGCCGCTATCACGCTGTCTCGTTCATGACGCGCTCGTAGAACCCCAACTCCGCCTCCAGCGCCGCCTGCAAGCTGGTTGACGAGGACAGATAGTGGCCAACTCCAGCAAGGATCACGGCCTCACAGTCGTGCCTCCGGGCTGCCAACCCGGCCGCGAGGTGCTGCGCGTCCGCTACGGGGGCAATACCGTCCTCAGTCCCATGGATCAACAGGACGGGCAGAGCGATCATGTTCGCGTGAACGGGGCCAGCTGGACCAGCGAGGGCCCTAGCATGCGGGCGCTGGAATCGTGGGGCCGTGGTCGTCCAACGTACCGGGTCGACGATGGCCGAGGTAGCAGTAGCCGCCGTGAACGGACCGACTCTGCAGGCTGCTTGGAGGGCCGTGTAACCGCCAGCGCTCGCACCGGTAATGAAGACCGCTCCCGGCCGGGCGACTCCATCGGCGAGGAGTTGTTCGGCGACCGCTTCGCAGTCTGCCACGTCATACTCGCCCCAGTGGCCGTGAAGCGCCTGGCGGAACGCGCGGCCCTGGCCGGTGCTTCCCCGGTAGGCGACCTCAGCCACCGCGAAGCCGCGGCTCGTGAAGTACTGCACCGTCCAGTCAAGTCTCATCGGCACATCATCAGTCGGGCCAGGATGCGCCCTGACAATCAGTGGGGCGGCTGAGTCATCGCTACCACCGGTCGGCGGATGGAACAGGTAGCGCACCACACGATCATCCAGCTTCGCCCCACGGAGCATCGGGCGTACGACAGCATTGTGGGCGGCTGATGCGGCGGTGATCTCCTGCGCGGCTCCGGCGAGGTCGAGCAACCGCAACGAGGGCGCGCTGAAGGGGGTCGAGCCGATTACGGCTACCTGGCCTCCGTAGGCGGCAATATATGGCTTGATGGACGTCAGGCCGGCTTCTGGCATGGCCTGACTTCCATCAGGCCCGAGGATGACCAGCCGGGTCTGGAAGCCGTCATGGACCGTCAACACGATCACGCCATCCGGCAGGAAGGCGAACGACTGATAGCCGGCCTCCCAGGGAGCCGGTGCGCAGTCCGCCTCTATCGGCGCGACCGACCGCACGGTGCCGTCCCAGCTGTAGAGATTCCACCAGCCGGTCCGATCGGAGAGGAAGTACAGTGCTCCGTCAGGCCCCCAGAGCGGCTGCACCACGGATTCATTCTCACTGCCTGCGACAACCGTGCCCCTACCAGGCCGCCGGACAACGTGCAGCCTGGAGGAGTCCCACGGCATCCGGTCTGCGTCCCACTCCAGATAGGCCAGCGCATCACCGTGCAGACGCGGAGCTGCCAGGAAGCCCGTCGAGCTGACCAGCACCCGGACCTGGCTGCCATCTGCTGCAACCTCCACAATCTCGTCGCCGCTCTCGTTGCCGCGGACGGCGAGCAGAACGCCCTGGGAGTAGTGCAGATCGCCATAGCGGAAGTCATCCGCATCGGGCACAGCGGCTCGTGGCACTTCATCGGGAACGATCCGGTAGACCTTGCTGTCCTCCGCCCCGACAACCCATAGGTTCTCAGGTCCGACGGCGTACGACCCGCCTCCGTAAGCGTGCAGCCAGCCGCCGACCGAAATGTCAGCGGGCGTCTGCGGTCGCGGTTCCAAGTCGTCACCCAGTCGAACCAGCCGACGGGCGCCCCCGGACTCAGGATCAGACTGGATCCACCACAACGCTCCTTCAGCGAAGGTGAGCTCGTCGTAGCTCGTCTTCTTGCGCGCCACCCAGGCCGCGTCGAGCGGTCCGCTGACCTCGTCAGCCATTCGATCCTCGCGATTCTGACGGACTGTTGCCGATCTCTGACGGTACCCCGGCCAGGTAACCAGCGATGCGGACAACCGTCCTGTCCGCATCCGGGTACTCGCCTGCAACCTGCCGAGCCGTCAGCCTTGAAGTGTCGGCCGATGAGGGCCGCCAACCACCATCCGACATAGGGCGAGGTGTGTCCGTGGACAGTCGTGAGCCCGCTGCGGCGACGACAGCACCGACCAGCAGCATCACCGGACGCTGCTTCAGGCTGGCCCACATCGACCAGCCTGGCGCTGTCCTCGACACTCTCACCTGCGTCGTCCGCCCCCATGCCTCCGCAGTTGCCGCAACTCGGCGACGAGTCCATGACCACTTCGCGGGGCGCATCTCCGTCGACCTGCTGGATGACCTCGAACTGGTCCTGAGCGAGCTCGTTGCCAATGCCCTGGCGGCTTCCCGTCCCGAAGAGCGTGTCGAGATCACCGTGGAGCAAGCCGGTAGCAGCCTTCTGATCGAAGTTGTGGACCAGTCGGCAGGTGCTCCCCGGTGCCGCCAGAGCGGCCTAGGCGATGAGCGCGGCCGCGGCTTGCTCATCGTGGAGGCCCTCACGTCAGCCTGGGGCTGGCAACGCAGAGGCGCCGCGAAAGTCGTCTGGGGCCTCCTGGCTATCTGATCTTGAGCGGTCCAAAACCGGTTCACTCGCACGGGAAGTCTCAGCGTCAGGGATCCGACGGACCGTCAGATTGCTCGATCAGCAAGCACAAAGTGAGCAAGAGACCGAGAGCCAGGTTCAAGCGGGAACATGCGCTCGCCCTCCTTCAGCCCGATGCGGTGGGCCACAGCCTGGCCAGCCAGCCGGATCACACAGCGGTTCGAGGACGCCGCACTGAAGATCGTCGACACCAAGATGAAGCGGATGGACCCCGGCTTCAACCGACAGCACTACTTCGACTTGGAGGACCGCCATGCAACGCGTCAGCACCACCGTGCAGAACAGCAGCATCACCATCGAGACCGGGCGCCCGTGCCCTACCGATCTCGTCCTGTTGGAGCGCAAGGGCCTCGGTCACCCGGACACCCTCGCCGATCACCTGGCCGAGGAGCTCTCCCGCACCTACAGCCGTTACACACTCGACCGCTTCGGCGCCGTTCTTCACCACAACTTCGACAAGCTCGCGCTGCTCGGTGGCTCCTGTGAAGTCCGCTACGGGGCCGGCCGAATGACTGCACCGGTCAAGGTCCTGCTCAACGGCCGCGCGGCCTACGCCTGCGGGGGCAAGGACATCCCGGTGCGAGAGCTGGCCGAGCAGGCCGTCCTGGCCTTCTTCCAGGAGCGGCTGCCCGAGGTCGCCGGCCACCTCGACCTAGTCTTCAACATCACCAGCAACCCCAGTCCGGGCGCGGTCGTCACCGACGGGGGCGGCACGGACCGGTCTCGCTGGTTCGCCCCCCGCTCGGTGGATGACCTGCGCGAGCGCCGTGTCCTGCTCGCCAACGACACCTCGCTCGGCACTGGCTGGGCGCCGATGGCCCCGTTCGAGGCGTTCTCCCATGCGCTGGTCAACCACCTCTCCGGCATTAGCGAGTTCACCAGGGCCAACCCGTGGTGCGGCTCGGACGTGAAGCTGATGGGTCATTTCGACGGCGCCAGGGCCGAGGCAATCCTGTGCGTCCCGCAGAAGTCCGACCACGTACCCGACCGCACCGCGTACCTCGCCAACACGAAGGAGGTCATGGCCGAGTGCACCAGGTTCGCGGAGCAGCACCTCCCCGGAGTCGACATCACCTTCCTCCTCAACGCCCGTGACGTCCCGGAGAAGGACGAGCTGTATCTGACCTACACCGGCAGCTCCATCGAGTCGGGAGACGAGGGGGTCGTCGGCCGCGGCAACCGGGTCAACGGCCTGATCACCCCGCTCCGCCCGATGAACCTGGAAGGCGCAAGCGGCAAGAACCCCGTCTACCACGTCGGGAAGCTGTACAATCTGGCCGCGACCCGACTGGCCCAGCGCCTGTACGAGGAGACCGGCAGCTACGCCGAGGTCCATCTCGTCAGCGCGACCGGGCAGCGTCTCGACCAGCCCTGGAAGGTGCTGGTCCGGCTCGCGGCTGGGACCCCGGAGATCGCAAAGGTGCAGGCACAAGTCGCATTGGCGCTCGGCAGCTTCCCGGAGCTGACGGACGAACTGGTCCACCGCGGCGTCCGGCTCAGCTGATGCGGGCGACGGTAAAGCCCTTCGTGCCCCCGCGCAGTGCATGGCACCGCCTCCGGGATCACTATGGTCCCGGAGTGTACAGCTGGCTGGCCCGAGCCCCAGAGCTGTTCGTCAAAGCGGCGCAGCGCTGGGGGCTGATACTGGACCGCTACCACGATGCAGGCCACGCCTCGCTGCTGATGGTCACGCATGAGCGGAGCAACGGACGCACGATTCTGCTCAAGGCATGGCCGGAGGACAAGCGGTACCGCAACGAGGTGATCGCCCTCGCGCTCTGGGTCGGCGGACCGGCCGTGAGGGTGCTCCACCAGGCCGATGACCTAGGTATCGCGGCGTTGGAGCTGGTCGGCACCGAGCCTGGAGGCTCTGCGCCGCCGGGGGCGGACGAGTACTCCGTGGTGGCCGACGCCCTTGCTCGGCTGCACGCCCTCGGCCAAGCGCCGGGCTCCCACCACCCCGCGCTGCCCCGCCTCGGGGACTTCCTCGCGGACGAGATGCTGCCCCGGGTGCGGCGGCGCATGGAACTACAAGGCCCCCGGCCGCCCCTCGACGGCGCGGCGCTCGGACAGAGACTGGTCGAGCAGCTGCGCCAGGACCCGGTAGGAGCGGTAGTCCTCCATGCGGATATCTACCGGGAGAACGTCCTGTTCGACCGTGAGAGGAACCCCGTTCTCGCCGATCCCCTGCCGATGGTCGGCGACCAGATCTTCGACTGGGCCTTCTGGACCGTCTACTACGACCTCGGGCGTGGTACCCGAGCCCGCTTCGAGATCGCCGTCAGGACCGCCGGCCTCGATCCACGCCGGCTACGCCGCTGGAGCCTTGCCCTGTGTGTGGACGGCCTCCTGTACTACCGCGAAGTGGAAGACGACCGTGTGTCCGTGATGGAGCATGTGATCGCCGGGTTGGCAGGGGACCTCGGTCTTACCGTCGTCCAGGAGTGGCGCACGACATGACGACCTATCTCCTACGTCATGCCAGCACCCAGTACAGCGCCGACCACCGGGTCAACGGTGACCCGACCGTTGAGCTTCCGCTCGATACGGCTGGGCAGGTCAGCTGCCGTACTGGTGCAGGCATCATCAGCGCCATCGAACCGGAGGGCTGGGTCGTATCCTCGTTCGCCCGGACGAGCGAGACTGCTCGTCGCCTGATGGGCGGCGCAGACACGTCCGTCAACGTTGAGCCGGCCCTCGATGAACTGGACTACGGACAGTTCGAGGGTGGCCCCTACACTGCGTATGCGCGGTGGCTGGTGGTGGAAGGCCCATGGGAATGCCCGCCCGGTGCCCGCGAGTCCCAGCGTCAGGCGATCCGGCGGATGCTCGTCGGGCTGCTGCGCACCACCGCGTCGCCCTCACCGAGGTTGGTGGTCGCGCACGGACTGCTGTCTTCCGTACTGCGCTGGCTGGGGCGCACTCTCGACGGGATCGTCCCGGCTCTGCCGCTCTTCTTCGATGAAGTGCCCTGCCTCTACCTGATCAAGATCACAGATGCCGAGCTCGAAGCTATGACATCGATCCTCTTCGAAGCCCTTGAAGCGGAGGAGAGGGACACTGTGGCGGCGGGGCGCTGGATTATGCGGCTGGAGGACGAGCGCGTCCTTGCTACCTTCGATGGACTACCCGTCCAGCAGGAGGAGAAGAACTCCCATGCATGATCCCCGCGCCCTCATCGAGATGGGCCCGGAGGCGGTCCGCCGCCTCGCCCGCCGCGGCTACACCCTGGATCTTTCTGCGTTGGAGTCCCTCCAGTCCCGTCGATCCCAACTCATCCTCCGGGTTGACGAACTGCGGGCCGAGACCAAGCGCGTAGCCCAGGACGTCCAACACGCTGCTCGCCAGGGCGAGGACACAGGGGCGTTGAAGGAGCGGGCGCGCGAGATCAAGGAGCTGATCCGCTCGGCCGAGGTCGAGCAGGAGCAGGCTCAGACCGAGCTCCGTAACCTCCTGCTCACCGTCCCGAACCTCCCGCTCGACAGCACCCCGGAGGGGGACTCCGACGAGCACGCCGTCGAGCTGCGCAGGGTCGGCGCTCCGCAGTCCTTCTCCTTCGAGCCCAAGGACCACGTGGACCTCGGTGAGGCTCTCGGCATCCTGGACTTCGGGCGGGCAAGCAAGCTCTCCGGCTCGCGATTCAGTGTAGTTCGAGGCGCCGGCGCTGCCATCGAGCGTGCTCTCGCCGCGCTCTTCCTGGACCTGCACACGAAGCGGCACGGCTACACCGAGCATTCGGTGCCTTACCTGGTCACCCGTCAGACCATGACGGGCACCGGCCAACTGCCGAAGTTCGAGGAGGACCTCTTCGCGACGAGCATGGGCGACCGCGAGCTCTTCCTGATCCCGACCGCCGAGGTCCCGCTCACCAACCTCTACGCGGACGAGATCATTCCGCCCGCCGACCTGCCGCTGGCCCTCACCGCCTACACCCCCTGCTTCCGCTCGGAAGCCGGCTCGTACGGCCGTGACACCCGCGGAATCTTGCGCCAGCACCAGTTCTCCAAGGTCGAGATGGTCCGCATCTGTGACCCGAAGGACTCGCAGGCCGAGCTGGAGAAGATGCTCGGGCACGCCGAGGCCTGTCTGAAGGAGCTTGGCCTGGCTTACCGGGTCGTTCAGCTCGCCGCCGGCGACCTGGGCTTCTCCGCCCAGATCACCTATGACATCGAGGTCTGGCTGCCCAGCCAGCAGACCTATCGCGAGATCTCCTCCTGCTCGGACACCGGTGTCTTCCAGGCCCGCCGAGCAGGGATCCGCACCCGTGACGAGCACGGCAAGACCAAGCCGGTCGCCACCCTCAACGGCTCCGGTCTGCCCATCGGCCGCACCCTGGCGGCTCTGCTCGAGCAGGGGCAGCAGCACGACGGATCGGTCGTCCTGCCTGAGGCCCTGGTGCCCTACCTCGGATTCCGCCGAATCGCGGCGGACGGAACAACGGAGGCATAAGTGTTAGTCGGCGTCTGCGACTTCCCTAGCAAATACACCTTCCCGCCCGCCGGTTACGGCGGGATCGAACGCTGGCTCTGGGCAGCAGCGGAAGGCGCCAGAGCCGCAGGCGCCGACGTACACCTCCTCGGCCCCGGCTGGAGGAGCGACCTGGGAGAGAACTGGACCATCCGTCCCGTTCGCTTCGAGGGCCTCCGGCCGGGTGACCGACAGACGCGTGAACTGGTCGGCAGCAAATATGACTTGGTTGTCGTCGGTCATGAGTATCCGTCCGTTCCGGCGTGGCGCCGGACTTGGGACGTGCTCGACTGCGATATCGCCACGTTCCAGCATTCGCCGACCTTCCAACACACGCCCGATGCCTTTGACGGCACCCGGTCCCGTCTGTACTGCTACTCGCCTGAGATGACCGCGCGCTACCGAACTCACAGCCCAGCACAGGAGCTTGCCGTCCATCTCGGCCTTGGCGAGGTCGAGCCACCAGCCGTGCCCGGCCGTGACCTCGTCTGGCTGGGCCGGATCGACCAACAGAAGGCGCCGCACCTCGCCGTCCGCGCCGCTCAGCTGCTCGGCCGACGGATCAGCATCGTGGGGCCCGTCTTCGACCGTGGCTACCTGCAACGCCACGCAGCGCTCTTCGCTGCAGAACACGTCACCTTGACCGGTGAGCTGGGCGGCTCGGCCAAGACTTCCGCATTCTCCCGAGCGGCGACGTACGTCTACACCTGCGCGCGCGACTACGTGGAAGCCGGCGCCGCCGTATTCGGGGAATCTCTGCGCACCGGCACACCCGTTGCCGCGATCGGCTGGCGTGACGGGACCTGCGCGGACGCTGCGCTGTGCTCGAATACCGGAGCCATTGCCCGAGTAGCACCTGAGGATGATGACGAAGTCGCGGCAAGACAGTTGGCTGGCGCGATCGAACGCTGCCTCACACTCAACGCGGCTGACGTGCAGGAGATCGGCTTGCAGCGGTTCGACCCCGAGCGTCACTTCCGCGTACTCGCCGCCGATTCATGATGCCCTCAGGCCTCGTGAGCGACTTGCTCGGCTCATTCGGCCCACAGTGGGAGCTCTCGGCCGACAAGGATGGGCGGTTCCGACTCGAACACCGTCAGCGAGGTACACCGTTCCACCCGCCGACCAGGCCAACCCCCTGGAATGTACTTCTGTGCCGGATCGAGGCCAGCTTTCACTCCTACGGCGTCGCGAGAGCGCGACCCCTCCCGCTGCGCTGGGGTCGCGATACTGAGCTGACGATATCCGCAGTGCAAGCCCTGGACCCCCTTCTGAAAGATCGTCAGCCATATGTCTTCCGCCGGGGATATCTTCCCCAGCCGGTAGTCAGACTTACTGGTGCTCGTGACACAAGCGGAAACCTGCGAGAAGGATTCCTGACCTCATTCGTCAACGTATCGCGCGTTGAACCAGTAGCCAGGCAGGATGAGTTCGGTGAGATCCTCGATCATTGGCTCTCCCTGCTCTCCTCGATCGGCCTCCACGCACGCCACCTTGCCATTCATGGTCGATCAACCGTGTGGACACGTCGTGAGGTCCAGGGCATCACCTTGCACTTTCGGCATATTGACCTACCCATCGGAGACATCGTCCTGCTGTGGAATGCCATAGATCCGAGCTGCATGGCCGTGGACCTAGGGTCCGGACTCGAACGGCTCGCCTGGGCCCGCACCCGGCAGTCATGGCCCCATCTGGTCTTCGGATCATTCGCCAGCATCTGCCCGAGTAAGACTCTCGATGCCATCCGCACCGCAACCCTGATGGTGGGCAGCGGGATTCATCCGGCGTCGAGAGGCGCCGGCGGAGTCCTTCGCCGACTGCTGACCGAGGTGTCGCCGATGGATGCGCCGTTGGGGGTGAGCGCGCTGGTGAGGGAAAGTCATGGTTTCTGGAGCAGTGTGTCAGCCATGCAGGTGCCTTGGCCGGAGGTGACCCAGACGATCGAGCGGGAGTTGGCTCGCCGGTCCTGATCTCTGTCGAGTATCAGTCGACGCAGCTGAATCTTGACGCAGACACCAGCATCCCCCACACCGTCAGTTTTCAGGAGCGGCCGATGGCCGAGTACGTGCCCTACTGCCTGTACGTGCCGGTCCAGGCCTGTCTCACGCAGGCCTGCTCGGCGGCTGAGGGACATGCCGTCACCGGCCGTACGGTCCCCTCCTCGTCGTAACGGGTAGCCCGGTTCGAGGGCGGACGGCCCGATGGGGGATCAGATCCCGTGATCTGAGCCCCCTCATCGAGCGTGCCTTCTATTCCACCGGCAGCTTGTCCAGCTGCCCCTTGATCCGGTCAATGTCCTCCGCCGCCTTCGCCAGGCGGGTGCGGATCTTGGCGATCACCTCGTCCGGGGCCTTGGCCAGGAAGGTACCGTTGCCGAGCTTGGCCTCGGACTGGGCCTTCTCCTTCTCCGCCGCGGCCAGGTCCTTCGTGAGGCGGTTGCGCTCGGCGGCCAGGTCGATGGTGCCCGACAGGTCGAGGGAGACTGCGGCGCCGGCGATGGGGAGGGTGGCGGTGGGGGTGAAGTCCTCGCCCTCCGGCTGGAGGCGGAGCAGTTGGCGGATGGCGGCCTCGTGCGCGGCCAGGGCGGTGTCCCCGAGCTCCAGGCGGGCCGGGACCTTCTGGGCCGGCTGGAGGCCCTGGTCGGAGCGGAAGCGGCGGACCTGGGTGACGAGTTGCTGGACCAGCCCGATCTCCTGCTCCGCGGCGGCGTCGCTGAACCCCGAGTCCTTCGGCCAGTCGGCGATGACCACCGACTCACGGCCCGTCAGCGTGGTCCACAGTGCCTCCGTGACGAACGGGACGATCGGGTGGAGCAGTCGCAAGGTGACGTCGAGAACCTCGCCGAGCACGCGCGCCGAGACCTCGGCCTGCTGACCGCCGCCGAAGAACGTGGTCTTGGACAGCTCGACGTACCAGTCGAAGACCTCGTCCCAGGCGAAGTGGTAGAGGGCGTCGGCGAGCTTGGCGAACTGGTAGTCGTCGTAGTAGACGTCGGCCGCGGCGACGATCTGGTTCAGGCGCGACAGGATCCAGCGATCGGCCGCCGACATCGCAGAAGCGGGCGGGAGTTCGCCCTCGACCGTCGCGCCGTTCATCATCGCGAACCGGGTCGCGTTCCAGAGCTTGTTGGCGAAGTTTCGGGAGGCCTGGACCCAGTCCTCGCCGATCGGGACGTCGACGCCCGGGTTGGCACCCTTGGCGAGGGTGAAGCGCAGCGCGTCGGAGCCGTACTTGTCCATCCAGTCCAGCGGGTTGACCGCGTTCCCGAAAGACTTCGACATCTTCTTGCCGAACTCGTCGCGCACCATGCCGTGGAACGCGACCGTGTGGAACGGCGGCCGGCCGTCCATCGCGTACAGGCCGAACATCATCATCCTGGCGACCCAGAAGAACATCAGGTCATAGCCCGTGACCAGGACGGAGTTCGGATAGAACTTCGCCAGCTCCGGGGTCTCTTCCGGCCAGCCCAGCGTGGAGAACGGCCACAGGCCGGCCGAGAACCAGGTGTCCAGGACGTCGGTGTCCTGCGTCCAGCCCTCACCCGAGGGCGGCTGCTCGTCCGGGCCGACGCAGACCAGTTCACCGTTCGGGCCGTGCCAGATCGGGATGCGGTGGCCCCACCACAGCTGGCGCGAGATGCACCAGTCGTTGAGGTTGTCGACCCAGTCGAAGTAACGCTGCGCCATGTCGGCCGGGTGGACGGTGACCCGGCCGTCGCGGACCGCGTCGCCGGCCGCCCTGGCGAGGGTCTCGACCTTGACCCACCACTGCATCGACAGACGGGGTTCCAGCGTCGTCCGGCAGCGTGAGCAGTGGCCCACGGAGTGGACGTACGGGCGCTTCTCGGCGACGATCCGACCCTCGGCGCGCAGGGCGGCGACGATCGCGGAGCGCGCCTCGAAGCGGTCCAGGCCCTGGAAGGGGCCGTGGACGGTGATGATGCCCCGTTCGTCGAGGACCTCGATGCGGTCGAGGTCGTGGCGTTGGCCGATGGCGAAGTCGTTCGGGTCGTGCGCCGGGGTCACCTTGACGGCGCCGGTGCCGAACGCCGGGTCGACGTGCCGGTCGGCGACGACCGGGATGCTCCGGTCGGTCAGCGGCAGCTTGATGGTGCGTCCGACCAGGTGCCGGTACCGCTCGTCGTCCGGGTGGACGGCGACGGCGGTGTCACCGAGCATCGTCTCGGCGCGGGTGGTGGCGACGACGACGGCGTCCTCGCCCTCGCCGTACTGCACGGAGACGAGCTCGCCGTCGTCGTCCTGGTAGTCCACCTCGATGTCGGAGATGGCAGTGAGACAGCGCGGGCACCAGTTGGTGATGCGCTCGGCGCGGTAGATCAGCTCGTCCTCGTAGAGCTTCTTGAAGATGGTCCGGACGGCACGGGACAGGCCCTCGTCCATGGTGAACCGGTCCCGGCTCCACGCCAGGCCCTCGCCCAGGCGTCGCATCTGACTGGCGATCTGCCCGCCCGACTCGGCCTTCCACTGCCAGACGCGCTCGACGAAGGCTTCGCGGCCCAGGTCGTGCCGGGACCGGCCCTCCTTGGCGAGCTCACGCTCGACGACGTTCTGGGTGGCGATGCCGGCGTGGTCCATGCCGGGCTGCCACAGCGTCTCGTAGCCCTGCATGCGCTTGCGCCGGGTGAGGGCGTCGATCAGCGTGTGCTCGAAGGCATGGCCCAGGTGGAGGGAGCCGGTGACGTTCGGCGGCGGGATGACGATGGCGTACGGCGGCTTCTCGCTCCTGGCGTCAGCCTCGAAGTACCCCCGCTCCACCCAACGCTCGTACAGCGCACCCTCTACCTCGGCCGGCGCGTACTGGGTCGGCAGCTCGGTGGTAGGCGTAGTCTCGCCGGCGGGGCTCTGCGGAGCGTTGGGGGTCATGCCGGGAAGCCTAGGCGCGTTACCCGTCCGCGCTCATCCGAGTTTCTCGCCGCTTCCGCAGGTGCTCCACCGCTTCACCCACCGGCACCAGCTGCGTCTCGCCGGTGGCCCGGGTGGTGAGCTCCACCGTGCCTTCGGCTAGGCCGCGGGCGCCGACCGTGATCCGGTACGGGATACCGATGAGCTCGACGTCGCGGAATTTCACGCCGGGACGCTCGTCGCGGTCGTCCAGCAGCACATCGACCCGCTCGGCGCGCAACTGCCGGTACAGGCTCTCGGCGGCCTCGGTCACGGTCTCGTCGGTGGTGCTCAGCATGACGACGGCCACCTCGAAGGGGGCGACCGCAGCCGGCCAGACGATGCCCTTCTCGTCGTGGTGGGTCTCCACGATCGTGGCCAGCGCGCGCTCCACGCCGATGCCGTAGCTGCCCATGATCGGAGTCACCCGGTCGCCGTCGGGGCCGGCCACGGTGACGCCGAGGGCCTCGGTGTACTTGCGACCGAGCTTGAAGATGTGGCCCACCTCGATGGTGACCACGACCTCCAGTGCGGTGCCGCACTGGGGGCAGGGCTCGCCGGAGACGACCTCGCGCAGGTCGGCCCAGTGCTGCACCGCGATGTCCCGCTCGACCGACAGGCCGCGCAGGTGGACGCCGTCGGTGTTGGCGCCAGTGGTCATGTCGGTGCGGCCGCGCAGGGCCTCGTCCGCCAGGATCGGCAGGCCGGTGACGCCGACCGCGCCGAGGCTGCCGGGCGAGGCGCCGAGCGCGGCCTGGATCTCCTCCGCAGTAGCCGGCCGTACGGCGGTCGCGGCCAGGGCGTCGAGCAGCTTCTGCTCGACGAGGGTGTGGTCGCCGCGCAGCACGACCAGGGTGAGCCGGCTGTCGACCACGAGGACGAGAGTCTTGATCTGGCGGTCCGCCGGAACCCCGTGAAGGCGGGTCAGCTCGTCGATGGTGCGGGCGTCCGGAGTGTCGAACCGCTCGGGCGCGTCGAGGCCGGGGCCGTCCGCCACCGCGGCCAGGGCGGAGGTGGCCTTCTCGGTGTTCGCGGCGTACCGGCAGCTCGGGCAGCGGACCACCAGGTCCTCGCCGGCCTCCGAGGGGCTCATGAACTCCACCGACGCGCTGCCGCCCATGCTCCCGCTGGACGCCTGCACGGCGATCGCGGGCAGGCCGAGCCGGGCGAAGATCCGCTCGTAGGCGGCCTTGTGCAGGTCGAAGGAGCGGTCCAGGCCCTCCTGCGCCAGGTCGAAGCTGTACGAGTCCTTCATCGTGAACTCGCGCACCCGCAGCAGACCGCTCTTGGGGCGCGCCTCGTCGCGGAACTTGGTCTGGAACTGGTACCAGATCTGCGGCAGGTCCCGGTACGAGCGCAGCTCCTGGGCCAGGACGGTGAAGATCTCCTCGTGGGTCATGCCGAGTGCCATGTCCGCGCCCTTGCGGTCCTTGAGCCGGAACATCTCCTCGCCCATCACCTCCCAGCGGCCGCTGCGCTGCCAGATCTCGGCCGGGTGCATGGCCGGCAGGACGAACTCCTGCGCGCCGATCGCGGTCATCTCCTCGCGGATGATCTCCACGATCTTGGACCGGACGCGCACGGCCAGCGGCAGCAGGGAGTAGTGCCCGGCCATCAGCTGCCGGACGAACCCTCCCCTCACCAGCAGGCGGTGGCTCACCGCGTCGGCGTCCGCCGGGTCCTCCCGGAGAGTGGGCACGTACAACTGGGACCAGCGCATGGGTCTGGACACCGTCCTCTCAAGGAAGCTGCGGATGGACCACGCAACAGGGATCGCAGTCTAGTGACGGAACGCCGGGCGGATCGCCGCATTTTGCGCAGGTCACCACGGAGAAGCGCTGTCGGCGGGGTGCCGAGGTCGAGAGGATGCCAGGGGCAGAATCTGACTTCGGTCGCCTGCCTGCCGGTGGGCCGCCTGTTCACGCCGAGAGAGGTCGAGTGCCACGTGCCAACCGCGCCGGTGATCCGTAGCAATGTCCCTGGGTCGTTCGCCTGGAGTGTGTTCCACGAGCGCCACCCCGAGCTGGTTCAGCGGGTGCTCAGGGCGCTGCCGTACGGGCCTGGCGAGCGGGCGCGGGTGGAACAGTTGCTCGCCGAGAGCACCTCGGGGGTGCTCGAACCGCTGCCCGAGAGTGCCCAGGACGGGGCGCAGTGGCTGGCGTGGGGCGAAGGACTGTGGGGGCGGCCCTGGGGTGAAGCGCCGTTCCTGTGGGCGGAGAGCTACTTCTACCGCAGGCTGCTGGAGGCCACCGGGTACTTCGGGGCCGGCGCCTGGCGCGGGGTGGATCCGTTCGCGCCGTTCAAGGCTGCCGAGTTGGGCGGGGCGTCGGTCGACGAAGAGTTGGCCGCGCTGGCGGACTTGGACGGGCTTCAGGCGGAGGTGCTGGTGGCATCCGCGTTGTGGGGCAACCGGGCGGACCTGAGTTTTCAGATCACTGCGGGGGTGGCCGGGGCCGGCGCGTCCGAGCTACTGGTGGATGAAGGGGCGCTGCTGTGGGCCGAGTTGAAGCACCGGCCGGGTGGACTGGTGTGCCTGGTGGCGGACAATGCGGGCCGGGAGCTGCTGCCGGACCTGGTGCTGATCGACTTCCTGCTGAGGCAAGGGCTGGCCGGGCGGGTGGTGCTGTACGTGAAGCCGCAGCCGTACTTCGTCTCGGACGCCACGATGGACGATGTGCTCGCGACGGTCGAGCGGCTGCGGAACGCACAGCCGGATGCCGCGCGGGAGGTCGGGCGGCGGTTGTGGCAGGCGATGCGGGGTGGGGAGCTGGACGTCCGAACGCACGCGTTCTTCTGTGCGCCCCTGCCGTACCGGGAGATGCCCGCCGACCTCGCGGCGGAGTTCGGCGCGGCAGTGATGACGGTGATGAAGGGCGACCTCAACTACCGTCGGCTGGTGGGTGATCAGCTGTGGCCGCCGACGACGGCGTTCGGCGAGGTGGCGGGCTGCTTCCCGTCGTCGGTCGCCGCGCTGCGGACCTTGAAGTCGGACGTGATCGTGGGCATGGATGAAGCAACGGTCAGCAGGTTGGACGGGTCGGACGAAGCGTGGCGAACGAGCGGGCGCCATGCCGTGGTTCAGGTCAGCGTGCGCACGTAGCCAGCATGGCCGCGCGGGCGCGGGCGGCCCCCGCCGCGGTGACCGCCGCGCCCAGGCCGACCGCTACCCGGGGTCGGGCGAGGCCGGTGCAGGAGCGGCAGGGCCCGTTGACGGGGATCGGGTCGTGGCAGGCGGGGCACTCGGTGAGGCGCGGTGGCGGGGGTGCCGACGGCGGCGGGGGCAGTTTTCGTTCGAGGCGGTTGCGCAGGATGCCGACCGGCGAGCGCAGGAAGGCGGGCAGGTCGGGGAGCAGGGCACGGGCCAAGTCCGCGACGGTGCTGCCGCGTTCGAGCCAGCGGGCGACGAGCGGAGCGAGGGTCAGAGCCTCTGCCTCGCCGAGGCGCAGGCGGGGTTCGGAGCGCAGCACGCGGCGCAGGACCTGCAGCGCGATGTGGAGGCGGTCGGGGAGGGAGGGTTCTTTGTTCCCTGGTTCTTTGGGAAGGGTGTCAGGCGGGCCGGGGTCGGGTTCACCGGGTTCCGGGTGGGTGTCAGTCGGTGGACCCAGCTGCGGGGTGTCGAAGACGTGGGCCTCGGAGCGGAGGGTGCCGTTGGGGAGGCGGACGGTGTCAACGCGGTAGTAGCCCGCTGCGGTGAGTTCCTTGAGGGCGCGGCGGACGGTGCCGCGGCCCTGCGGGCTGGTGTCGGCCATCTGGCGACCGTCCTCGCGGTGGCCGTCCGGGCGGGAGAGCAGATCGGCGAGGAGACCGCGGGCGGTGAAACTCAGGCTGCGGTCCTGGAGGGTCGCGTTGGGCAGAACCGTGAACGAGCGCGCGTGCGCGCTACGATGAATGTGCATTGGAGTGTCTGTGCTCCGGTGCCGGGCCCCGGGGTGTTGGCGCACCGCCGGGGTCAACTCGTAATCATGACGCTGCACAGCGTAACTGATTGTCTGGCAGTACTCGAAACGGGTGGGCGCGTTGCTGCGCGAGTGCCCCGATTCTTCGAACTGAGTGCCGATCAATTCCGATGAATGGATATTAATTACGGGCTTGCGCGGAACTCGCCTCGACCGCCCGGCGCCCTGAGGCGGATTGGGTGGCGGGAAGTCGACTCCGCCGACTTCCCGCGTTGCTTCTGGCGAAGGGCGAGCGAAGCCCCGAAAGGGAAGGGCGCTAGGCGTAGGCCGCGGCCGCCGGCACCCCGGCGCCCCGCAGGATCCGCTCGACCGCCAAGCGCGCCGAGCGGACGGCGCCCTCGCTGCTGGGGCGCGCCATCACCCAGTCCCCCGCGTACTCGACCGACCGCAGTGGCCGCTCCAGGAAGGCCCGGCGCAGCCGCAGCGCCTGCGGGGTGGCCTCGGGCAGGCCGTGCCGGAAGCGGTGCACGAAGGTGGCGGTGGTGGCCGCGCGCAGCCCGGGCAGGTAGCGCTCGGCCTCCGTCAGGGCGACCGAGACGACCCGCTCGTCGGGCTCGTCCAACAGTTCGGGGCCGGCCCCGGGGGCGACGAACAGGCTGACCAGCCCGCGGCCCTGGGGCGCGCGACCGTCCGCCTTGAGGTGGTCGAGGATGGCACCCGCGAAGACCCTGTTCTCGGTCGCGGGGACGGAGAGCGTGTAGCTGGGGCTGCGGGTGGGGCTGGGCAGCGCCCGGTCCAGCAGGCAGGCCACCTTGAGCATCGGGCTGAAGGTGCTCGCCGCCAGGAACGGCCGCTCGTCTGCGGGGAGTTCGGGGTGCAGGGCCAGCGCGACCGGCGCGGGGACCGCCAGCACCACGTGCCGCGCGGTGCGGACCGCGCCGTCGGCGAAGTGCACCGCGGCGCCCACCGCCTCCGGCGTCACCGCGCGGACCGGGCAGCCGACCGCGACGTCGACCCGGGCGGCCAGCGCCCGTGCGAGGGTGTCCATCCCGGCGCGGTAGGTCATCCACCGGGCACCGACGCCGCCGACCGCCAGGAAGTTGGCCAGCATCGGCCCGATCGCCGACCGCTCGGGCCGCCAGCCGAAGCAGTGGCCCGCGACCGGCTGGAGCAGCGCGTCGAGCAGCTCGGGGTGGCGCCCGGCCGCGTACTGACTGAGCGTCAGCTCGCCCAGTGGCGTGCGCTCGGGGTGGTCGGGGTCGAACTCGCCGCCTCGGCCGAGCAGTTCCACCGCGCTGCGCAGCCAGGCCAGCCGCCCGCGCCAGGACATCCCGGCACCGGTCAGCAGGCCAGTGGGGTGGCCCAGGTGGGCGTGCGCCCGGCCGTGGCGCCAGAGCGCGAAGCCGCCGTTGACCACCGCCACCTCGCTGCGGCGGATGCCGACGGCGCGGATCAGCTCCCAGGTGGCCTCGTAGCCCCGGCCGGCGATGGTCTCGGCGCCCTCGTCGAGCAGGTAGCCCAGCCGCCGGCTGCTGGCCATCCGGCCGCCGACCCGGTCCTGGGCCTCGAAGACCCGGACCCACAGCCCGGCCTGCCGCAGCCGGAAGGCGGTGGCGAGCCCGGCGATCCCGGCGCCGACCACCGCGACATCGCAGTCGAAGCGCGGATCGGGGGCGCTCATGCGGCGGCTCCCAGGTCGAGCAGCAGGTCGACGGCGACCAGCAGGGCGACGGCGAGCCGGTGGATCCGGACGCCGAGCAGCCGGGCCCGCAGGATGTCGCCGCGGCCGATGCCCAGCACGAACTGCCGTACCCGCAGCCCGATCACCGGCGCCATGGCGGGCAGGAACCACCAGGGCGCGAGGCCGGACACCGCGGCACCGGCGATCAGCACGGTCTCCAGCGCGCTGACGGCGGCGACGAAGAGCGCGTTGCCGCGGGGCGAGGTGAGCACCGCCACGGTCGGCCGGCCCACCGAGCGGTCGCCGGGGATGTCGTTGATGTTGGAGTAGACGCCGAAGAGCAGCGGCCCCAGGCCGAACAGCAGGGTCTGGACGATCGCCAGGCCGCCGGCCTGCCCGGTCAGCAGCCCGTGGAACGGCAGCACGAAGAACCAGCCGAGCGCGGCGATGAACACCTCCTGCAGCCCGTGGTAGCTGAGCTTCAGCCACCAGGAGTACTGGAAGCCGAGGGCGAACCAGAGCACGACGCCGAGCACCGCCCAGGCCGGGCGGTGCGGCGCCAGCGCGAGCGCGCCCGCCCAGCTGACCGCGCAGGCCGCCAGGGCCAGCCAGCCGAAGCGCACGGCCTGCCCGTCGGTCAGCGCTCCGGTCACCAGCGGCTTGCGGGCGAGTCGGCGCGCGGGGGCGTCGGGGCCGTAGTTGGCCGCGTCGCTGCCGTCGCGGTAGCCGGTCACGTCGTCGAAGGTCACCAGGGCCGCCGTCAGCGTCACCTGTCCGAGCAGGACGAGCAGCAGCACCACCGACGTGCGCCCGGGTGCGGCCCAACCGGTGGGTCCGGCCAGGGCGGCGAGCAGCGGAACGCTGAGGTAGTAGTCGTAGATGTCCAGCTTGGCCAGCCGGGCGTACGCCCGCCAGGGGATCGGCGCCCGGGCGGCGCCGAGGCCGGCGGCCTGCGAGGGGGTGAGGGTGTTCACGATGGGGACGGGCTCCACGGCGGTTCTCGGTCCTCTCGGTCTGCTCCGACCCGAGGGGGACTCCTGGGTCGGGTGTGGTGGGCGACTGACGCGGGGTCAGCGCGGGAAGGCGCTCAGGTCCAGCGCCCTGTACCCGAGGCCGCCGTGCCACTCAGGTAGCGCTCCCGCAGCTCGTACCGGCGGACCTTCCCGGTGCCGGTGACCGGCAGCGCGTCCCGGCCCAGCAGCAGCGGCTCGGCCAGCGCCGGCAGGTCGCGCACGGCGTGCGCCCACCGCCCCGGGTCGAGCACACCGTCGCGGGTGACCAGCACCGGCAGCGGCGGCCGCTGCGGACCGGCGTCCAGCAGCACGGCCTCCTCGACCTCGGGGAGCCGGTCGTGCAGCACGTCCTCCAGCTCGACGCAGCTCAGGCCGGGGATCCGGTCCACCTCGCGGTCCAGCAGCAGCAACCGCCCGGAGCGGGTCCGGATGCCGAGGTCGCCGGTGTGGAACCAGCGTCCCTGCAGCTTGGCCGCCCAGCGGTCCTGCTCGCCGAGGTAGCCGGCGCACAGCCCCCGGGTGCGGGTCAGCACCACCCCGGCGCTGCCCCGGCGCACCGGCAGTCCGGTCTCCGGGTCGACCACCCGCAGGGCGGTCCGCCCCGGCACCGGGCGGCCCAGGTCGCGGGTGGTGGGGTGGCGCTCCTCGCGCCGGGCCAACGCCCGCCGGGTCAGGAAGCGGAAGGTGAGCGGGCCCGTCTCGGTCTGCCCCCAGCCCTGTAGCCAGACCGGCAGCCGGCGCGCCGAGGCGTCCAGGTAGGCGCGCACGGTGGGCGGATGGACGGCGTCGAAGGTGCTGACGAACAGCCGGGTGTCGCGGAACGGGTTCTGCGGGCCGGCGGTGAGCGGCTGCCAGCGCACGTAGCTGGTCGGCAACAGCTCCACCAGGCTGGGCGGGTCGGCACCCAACAGCTCTGCGGCGCGCGCCGGTTCGGAGTCGGCGAGCAGCAGCACGGTGCGCGGGCGGGCCCAGAGGGTGGAGATGGTCCAGGAGACGGAGCGGCCGTGCGCGAAGGCGCTCGCGCAGGCCACGGTGTCCTCGGGCCGCACCGAGACCAGCGGCCAGCGGTGCGCCTCGAACGCGGTGATCTTGCGGACCAGGCTGGCGGTGGTGTGCACCACCAGCTTGGGCAGGCCGGTGGTGCCGGAGGTGTGGTTGATCACCAACGGCTCGTCGTCGGACCGGCGGTGGACGGGCGGCACCGCGCCCCCGCGCAGCGTGGCGGCGTCGATCGCACCGGGCGCGGGGCCGTCCAGGCAGATGGTGCGCACGCCGCCGGGAGTGCCGCCGAGCGCCAGGGTGTACCGGTCCGAGAGCAGCACCGCCGGTGCGAGCCGGGCCAGCAGGGCGGCCAGCGCATCCGGCTCGAGGTGGTCGGAGAGCAGCGCGGCCACCGCGCCGATCCGGGCGGCCGCGGCGGCCAGCAGCGCGTAGTCCCAGTGGTTGCGCTTGTGGACCGCCACCCGGTCGCCGGGGCCGACCCCGGCAGCCGCCAGTACGGCCGACAACTCGGCTACCAGTTCAGCCAGTTGCGGGACCGTCCACTCCTCCCCGCCCTCCGGGGCGACGTCCAGCGGCCGGCTCAGCCGCACCGCGGTGGTCGTGCCGCGGTCGGCCAGGGTCTCGAAGAACGGGCCGAGGTCGAGCGGCCTGCGGGTCAGCAGTCGCACGCCGCTGCTCCGTTCCGGGCGGCCGGCTGCCCCGGGCGCCGGGCCTGCACCGAGTAGAGGACCGGCGAGCAGATCGCGAACTGCGGATCGCGCAGCAGCGCCCGCAGCCGCTCCAGCTGCTCGTCCGTCAGCCCCTGGGCCAGCAGCCGCTCGCGCAGCATGTCGAAGTGGCTCAACTGCAGGGCCAGGCCCGGGTGTCCGGACCGCCACAGGGCCACCTGCGGCTGCGGGTCGATCCGGTCGTACCCGGCCGCCAGCAGGTCGGCGGCGCACTCGCGCCCCCAGACCGCCCGGGCGCCGCTGACCTCCAGCGCCCGCGCCTTGGCGGCGAGGTACTCCTCGTACAGCTCGGCCGCGTCGGCGGACGGCGCCAGCAGCACCGGCCCGTAGCTGACGTCGAACTCGTCGAGCTGCAGCCACCCGCCGGGCCGCAGCGCGCCGAGCAGCCGGTCCAGCACCGCCAGGCGCTCCGGCAGGTGCTGCAGCACCAGGCGGGCGTGGATCAGGTCGAACTCACCCTCGGGCAGCGGGTCGTGGACGATGTCGTGGCGCAGCACCCGGACTCCGGCGACCGGGCGGATCCGCCTGGTGTCCACATCGGTGGCGAGCACCTCACCGCCGGGCAGCACCCGCGGAGCCAGCCAGTTGGCGACGGTGCCACCGCCCGCGCCGATCTCCAGGCAGCGCCAGCCGGGGGCGAGCCCGGTACCGGCCAGCCGCTCGGTGGTGAACGGGTCGAAGGCCTCGCTCAGCGCCCGCATCTGGGCCTCGGACAGGTCGGCGGCCTCGGCGAAGGCGTAGCCGGGGGCGGCGGTTGCGGTCATCGGTACTCCGGTACTCCGATTACGAACGGCGTCGGGGAAGCAGGCGGGGAGCCGCCGAAGAATCGACGGCTCCCCTTGGACTGACCGTGGATCAGCTGAAGTTCAGGTCGTAGACGCCCTGGGCGCGGGGCACGAAGTTGGCCTGGCCGGTGATGCCTTCGTAGATCCCGGTGCCGCCGTTGACCACCCCGTTGAAGGAGTCGCCGCCCGACGCACCGGTGTTGCTGATCGGCAGCTCGGCGCTGAAGGAGATCTGGTCGCCGCTGTTGAACTTGATCAGGCCGGTGCAGAAGGCCTGGTCGGCGGCGGCCGAGACGGCGTCCTTGTCGCACAGGTCGTAGGCGGTGCCGACGACGGCGCCGTTGGTGTCCTTGACCCGGGCGGTGCCGCCGAAGGCCGCGCCGACGGTCTGCGGCACGTTGGCCTCGTCGTTGGTGCCGGAGAAGTCGAGGGTCAGCGCCGGAACCGCGGCGGCCTTGTGCGCGGTGTGGTTGGTCGCCAGCGCCGACGGGATGCTCAGCGCACCGACGGTGCCCACGACCAGACCAGCGACCGCGAGGGCGACGGAACGCTTGACCGTGACGACTCGTTGCATGGGTCCTCCTAGGACATATCGGGCGGACTGCCCGAGCTCGGCGCCAGTTGATCACAACCAGGCAGCAAACCGTCACGCTCCGTGTCCTGGGCGGGTCGATCGGGGGCGACCGACCGTCGCCCATGCGCGCCAAGGGATCTTGGTCGGTCCGGTCACGCGGCGTCGCCCGTTCGGACGGATGCGTGCTTCACTCGGACGGGGCTGCTGCTTCACCCGAACGGCGGGCCCGGCCGACACCCGCCATTCGGGGTCAACCGGGCCCAGGAGCCGACAAGTCGGACGAACGCCAGCTTCAAAAGTCGGGAAACAGAAGTCAGTTGGTGGCGAACTCACACACCGCATCGGCGACGAGCTCGACCTGAGGATCCGTCAGATGCGGGTAGACCGGGATGGAGAGGGCCTGTTCGGCCGCCCGGTCGGCGGCCGGCCAGTCGTCACCCGGGCGGGCGAGCGGGGCGAAGGCCGGCTGGCGGGGCAGCGCCAACGGGTAGTAGGCGTGCGAGGCCACCCCGCGCGCGGCCAGGTGCCCGGCCAGCTCGTCCCGGCGCTCGGCGAGCAGCGTGTAGACGTAGAAGCACCGCCCGTCCCGCTCCGGCGCGGCGGCGGGCGGGGCCTGGATCCCGCGCCCGGCCAGCGGCGCGAACCGCTCGGTGTAGTAGGCGGCGATCTCGGCCCGCCGGGCCAGCCGCCCGGCCAGCCCCGGCAGCCGGTACCGCTGGAAGGCCGCCTGCAGCTCGTCGAACCGGCTGTTCCAGCCGATCCGGTGGTGCCGGAACCTGGTCCGCCCGTCCTGCCCGTGGTTGCGCAGCATCCGCACCACCCGGCCGATCCCGGCGTCCCGGGTGACCACCGCGCCGCCCTCGCCGGGCATCCCGAAGGTCTTCACCTGGACGAAGGAGTACACCCCCGCCTCCCCCCAGAGCCCGGCAGCCCGCCCGGCCAGCACCCCGCCCTGGGCCACCGCGGAGTCCTCCAGCAGCCGCAGCCCGTACTGCCCGGCCAGCGCGGCGAAGGTCGGCAGGTCGGCCATCACCGAGAACATGTGGGCCGGCATCAGCGCCTTGGTCCGCCCGGTGATCCGCCGTTCCGCCTCCCCCGGGTCCAGCACCATGGTCCACGGGTCGACATCGGCGAAGACCGGCACCGCACCCAGCGCCAGCACGCTGGAGGCCAGGGGGGCGCAGCCGAAGGCGGGCACCACCACCTCGTCGCCGGGGCCGACCTCCATCGCGGCCAGCGCCAGGGTGAGCGCGGAGGTGCCGCTGGAGCAGGCCACCACGTCCGCCGCGCCCAACCGCTCGGCCAGCTCCCGCTCGAACAGCGCGGTCTGCTCGCCCAGGATGAATTGCTGACCGGGCGCGGTGCCGGTCTCCCGCAGCAGCCGCAGCAGCACCTCGCGGTCGCCCTCGAACAGGTCCGGCGGGAAGAACGGGATGGCCAGATCGGTCGTGGTCATCGGTAGAAGCTCCTGATCAGCTCGCAGACCCGGTCCAGCTGGTCCAGGGTCAGCTCGGGGTACAGCGGCAGCGCCAGGGTGTGCGCGCAGGCCGCCTCGGCCACCGGGAAGTCACCGGGGCGGTGGCCCAGTTCGGTGAAGCACGGCTGCAGCGGCAGCGGCGAGGGGTAGTAGACCTCGGTCTCCACCCCGTGCCGGGCCAGGTGGGCGGCCAACTCGTCGCGCCGCTCCGCCTCGATCAGGTAGACGTAGAAGACCTGGCCCTCGACCCCGCCCACCGCCGGGCGGCGCAGCACCCCGCGCTGCCCGGCCAGCCGCTCCTCGTAGGCGGCTGCCAGCTCGGCCCGGCGGGCGATGTCCGCGTCCAGCCTGGTCAGCTTGGCCAGCAGCACGGCGGCCTGCAGGTCGTCCATCTTGCTGTTGAAGCCGGGCAGCGAGGTGGCGGTGTTGATCGCCCGGAAGTCGCCGATGGTGCGGCCGAACCGCCCGTGGTGGCGCAGCGCGTCGACGGTGCGGGCGAGCTCCTCGTCGTCGGTGAGCACCGCCCCGGCGTCGCCGATCGCGCCCAGCGTCTTGGTCGGGAAGAAGGAGAGCACCCCGCCGGCGCCGAACAGGCCGGCGTGCCGCCCGCCCCGGCGCATCCCGATCGCCTCGGCGCTGTCCTCCAGCAGGGTCAGCCCGTGCTGCTGGGCCACGGCGGCCAGCCCCGGCAGGTCGGCGAGCCGGTGGAAGAGGTGCGCCGGCAGAAGGAACCTGGTCCGCTCGGTGACGGCGGCGGCCACCGCGGCCGGGTCCAGTCCGTAGCCGACCGGCTCGATGTCGGCGAAGACCGGGGTGCCGCCGGCCAGCACCACCGAGGAGGCCCCCGCGAAGAAGCTGAACGCGGGGACCACCACCTCGTCACCGGGCCGCAGCCCCGCGGCGCGCAGCAGCAGCACCAGCGCGTCGGTGCCGCTGTTCACCCCGACCACGTACCGGGCGCCGGTGTACCGGGCCAGCTCCTGCTCCAGCCGCTCGACCTGGCGGCCGTGCGAGAACTTTCCGTCGTCCAGCACCTCGCGGGCGTGGCGCTCGATCAGCGGCCAGAGCTCGGCGAAAGTGCGGGCCTGGTCGAAGAAGGGCACTGCGGGCCGCTCGCTCTGCTGCGGAACGGTGTCGGCGGGGCTCGGCACGGCTCCCCCTCACTGGGTGTTCGCGCTGGTCTCGGGGGCACCGAGGGTATGTCAACTCCAAGGCCGCATACCGTCAAAAGAGTGTTGATAGCGAGTAATCCACTCTTTCGAGAAGAAACACCCCAAAGTGAATTGACTTGTCGTCAGCGAGATCGGCAGGCTGGTCGGGACCCCCTGCCCGCGCCGACCCCACCGCCGCCTGCCCGCCGACGGGCCCGAGCAAGGAAGGCACCGCGATGCTCCGCACGCTCATCGTCGGCCTCGGCCGCGCGGGCGCCGGACTGCACCTGCCCGTGCTGCTGCGGCTGCGCCGCACGGCGGTCGGCCTGTTCGCCCCGGCCCCGGTGCTCGCGGTGGACCCGGCCGCCCGGCCCGCCCAGCTGCCCGCCGAGCTGCGCCGGCTCCCCACCCTGGCCGCCGCCCGCGCCGAGCTGGACCCGGCCCGCACCGTGGTGCACGTCTGCACCCCGCCGCGGGCCCGCGCCGCCCTGGTCGCCGAGCTCGCCGAACTGGGCTTCGAGCGGCTGATCCTGGAGAAGCCGCTGGCCACCGACCCGGCGGACCTGGCCGCGCTCGCCGCCCTGGTGCACCGCCACCGGCTGCAGGTCGCCGTGGTGGCCCCCTGGCTGGCCAGCGCGCTGACCGACCGGCTGACCACCCTGGTGCGCGGCGGTCCGCTCGGCGAGCTGCGCCGGATCGCGGTGCGCCAGCACAAGCCGCGGTTCCGCCGCTCGCTGACCACCGACGGCCACCCCACCGCCTTCGACGTCGAACTGCCGCACTCGCTGGGCGTGGTACTGCGGCTGGCCGGCGACGCCGAGGTGGCCGCCGCCTCCTGCCACGACCTGCGGGCGGCCGGCCGGCTGCGCCCCGGGCTCGGCGGGGCCCGACTGCTGCTGGCCCACCACGGCGGCGTGCGCAGCGAGTTGGTGTCCGACCTGACCAGCCCGGTGCGCGAGCGGCGGATCACGCTGCGCTTCGCGCACGGCACCGCGACCGGCCACTACCCGGGCAGCGCCGACGACGAGTACGCCCAACTGCGAGTCGACTCCCAGCGGTTGCAGCTGCGCGAGGTGTTCCCCGACGACTCGCTCGGCAGCTACCTGCAGCGCACCTACGCCCGCTTCCTGGCCGGCCCGCTGGCCCCGGAGCGGGAGTTCGCCCCCCAACTGCGCGCGGTCCAGCTGCTCGGCGCCGCGAAGGCCCTGAGCGGCATTGCCGCCACCGCTCCCGCCCTCACCGCCGTCGCCCCCTGCGAACCGGAGCTCACCCGTGTCCACTGACCTCTCCCCCCGCCGGATCACCAGCCACTCGCCGCCGGGCCGCACCGAACGGCGGATCGGCTACTGCGGGATCACCGACGAGGCCGCCGCCGACCTCGCCGGACAGCTCGCCGCCGCCCGTGAACTCGGCTGGCAGGCCATTGAGTTGCGCACCGTCGACGGCCAGCCGCTGGACCTGCTCAGCCGCCCCGCCTTCGCCCGGGCCGCCGCCCGGATCGCCGAGGCCGGCCTGACCGTCCCGGTGGTCGCCTCCCGGATCGGCGGCTGGGCCCGCCCGATCAGCTGCGACCTGGACCAGGAGCTGGTCGAGCTCACCGTGCTCGCCGACCGGTGCACCGCGCTCGGCACCCGCTACCTGCGGATCATGTCCTACCCCAACGACGCACTGCCCGAGCAGGAGTGGGAGCGCGAGGTGCTGCGCCGGATCCGGGTGCTGGCCCGCCGGGCCGCCGAGCTGGGCGTGGTGCTGCTGCACGAGAACTGCTCCGGCTGGGCCGGCCGCGACGGCGGGCGGGCGCTGCGGCTGCTGGACGCGGCCGGCGGGACCGACCACTTCGGCCTGCTCTTCGACACCGGCAACGGCGCCGCCCACGGCTACCGGCCGCTGGAGCTGCTGCGCACCCTGGCGCCGTACGTGCGGCACGTCCAGGTGAAGGACGCGGTGCGTCGCGGCGACCAGGTCGAGTACCGGGTGCCGGGTCAGGGCACGGCCGAACTGGCCGACTGCCTGCGGCTGCTGCTGGACACCGGCTACCAGGGCCACCTGTCGATCGAACCGCACCTGGTGCACCGCCCGCACGAGGGCTTCCGGGCGCCGGCCGCCGTCTGCCGGGCCGAGTTCGCCGCGTGCGGGCAGGCGCTGCGCTCGCTGGCCGAGGCCGTGGTGGCGGGCGAACCGGGCTGGCGCACCGGCCCCGAGGGCCTGGCGTGCTGACCCCGGCCGACCATCAACTCCTGCTCGATCTGCTGGAGTTGCCGACCGCCGGGCCGCTGGAGCAGCCGGTGGTCCCGGCAGCCCTGTGGCAGGCCCAGCAGCGCTACGCCGAGGCCGCCGCCGAACTGGGCTTCGCCACCGTGCAGCACGCGGCGCCCGCCCCGCGCTGGGCCCAACTGCCGGACGTGCCGGTTCCGGTGCGCACCGCCGCCGCAGCCGACCCGGCCTTCCTGGCCGAGCAGCCCAGCCTGCTGCTGCGGCTGGGGCCGCCGCGCGAGCGGGCCCGCACCCTGATGTTCAACGTGCACCTGGACACCGTGGCGGGCCACTGGCCGGCGCACTGCACCGACGGGGCCTACCACGGGCGCGGTGCGGTGGACGCCAAGGGCCCGGCGGTGGCGCTGCTGGCGGGGCTGCGGGCCGCGCTGGCCGCCCGGCCCGAGCTGCCCGGGCACACCACCGTGCTGCTGCAGGCGGTGGCCGCCGAGGAGGGCGGCGCGCTGGGCACCCTGGGCACCCGCCCGCTGGTCGAGCAGGGCCACTACGGCCGGCTCAACGTGTTCTGCGAGCCCACCGGCAACCTCGCCCTGACCAGCAGCACCGCCGCGATGACCGCCCGGCTGCGGGTGGTCGGCCAGGACGCGGTGGACGACCAGCCGGCCGCCGGCCACAACGCCACGGTGCTGCTCGGCTTCCTGGCCCAGCACCTGGCCGCCACCGTGCACCCGGGCGACGGACGGCTGTGCGTGGCCGGCCTGCACACCGGCCACCTGCACAACCGGGTCTACGGCCGGGGCGAGCTGCTGCTCAACCTCGCCTACCCGGACCGGGCCACCGCCCAGCGGCTGGAGCGCGCCCTCACCACCGCGGTGGCCGAGGGCCTGACCGCCTTCGCCGACCGGTTCGCCGCCAACCCGCTGCTGGCCCGCACCGCGGTGGACGCCCGCCGGATCACCCGGCTGGACTGGCTCAAGCGCGGCCTGCCCGCCCTGGAGCCGCCGCTCGGCGAGCCCTGGCTGCCGCAGCTGCTGGCCGCGGCCGGCCTGGCCCGCTGGCCGGTCGACCGCCCGGCCTTCACCTGCGACGCGATCTGGCTGGCCAACCGCCCGGGCACCGCCACCGTGGTGCTCGGCCCGGGCACGCTGGCCGGCAACCAGGCCCATGCCGAGGGCGAGTTCGTCCGCACCACCGAGCTGACCGCGTTCGCCGAGTCGATCAGCCGGCTGCTGCTCGCCTTCGACCGGCACCCCACCCTGCCCAAGCCCTCTCCGAGCATCCCGCACCCCCAGGAGCCGCACCCCGTATGCCCCTGACCGCCACCCTCGAAGGCGATGGTGCCCGCCTGGGCACCACCGCCCCCCGCCCCGGCCTGCTGGTCCGCTACCCCGAGCTGCTGCGCTTCACCGCGGAGGTGTTCGCCGCCCGCGGCCTGCCCGCCGCCCGGGCCCGCACCGCCGCCGAGGCGCTCTGCTACGGCGACCTGACCGGCCTGACCTCGCACGGCCTGGCCAACCTGACCCGGCTGTACCTGCCGCTGCTGGACCAGGGCCGCACCGACCCGGCAGCCGAACCCGAGACCCTGGCCGACCTGGGCGCGGCCGTGCTGCGCGACGACCGCCGGGCACTGGGCCTGTGGGCGGCGCCGGCCGCGATGGACCTGGCCGTGGAGCGGGCCGCCGCGCACGGCATCGGGCTGGTCTCGGTGCGCGGCGCCACCCACCTGGGGTGCGCCGGCTTCCACACCCTGCGGGCCGCCCGCCGCGGCATGATCGGCCTGCTGGCCGCCAACTGCGGCCGGCAGCGGATCGCCCGGCCGCCGGGCGGGCGGGCGGCGCTGCTGGGCACCAACCCGCTGAGCGTGGCCGCCCCCGCCGGGGAGCGGCTGCACCCCTTCGTGCTGGACATGAGCACCACCGCGGTGCCGACCGGCCGGATCCGGGCCGCGGCCCGGGCCGGGCAGCCGATCCCGGAGGGCTGGCTGGCCGACGAGGACGGCGCACCGGTGACCGACCCGGCCGCCTTCGACCGCGGCGAGGCGCACCTGCTCTGGCTGGGCAGCCGGCCGGAGACCGGCGCCTACAAGGGGTACGGGCTGGGCCTGGTGGTCGAGGTGCTGGGCGCGCTGCTGTCCGGCGCGGGCCTGGGCCCGGCGCCGGAGGCGCTGGCCGGGGACGGCGGGCCGACCGGGCGCGACGACGACATCGGCTACCTGGCCCTGGCGGTGGCCCCCGGCGCGCTGCGCTCCGGGGCCGACTTCACCCGGGAGGCGGCGGAGCTGTTCGCCACCCTGCTGGACTGCCCGCCGGTGGACCCGACCGCGCCGGTCGGCTACCCGGGCCACCCCGAGGGCGAGCTGGCGGCCCGTCAGCAGATCAGCGGGGTGCACCTGTCGCCGGCCCGGTTCGCGGAACTGACCGAGCTGGCCGCGGCCACCGGCCTGACCCCGCCGCGGCCGATCGGCGGTGCCGCGTGAACCACCCGCCGCGCCCGGTCGCCGTGATCGGCCTCGGGGTGATCTCCCGGTTCTACCTGGCCGCGATCGAGGCCGACC
This sequence comes from Streptomyces tateyamensis, assembly GCF_003205575.1. Taxonomy (GTDB): domain Bacteria; phylum Actinomycetota; class Actinomycetes; order Streptomycetales; family Streptomycetaceae; genus Kitasatospora; species Kitasatospora tateyamensis. The sequence continues at coordinate 65,814 of NZ_PYBW01000039.1, read as the reverse complement.
CCGGATTCGAGCTGGCCGCGGTCTGCGACCTGAGCGCGGCGGCGCTGGCCGACGGCCCGCCGGTGCCCGGCTACCGGGACCACCGCGCGCTGCTGGCCGCCCACCCCGAGCTGGCCGCCGCAGTGGTCACCGCGCCCAACGACGCGCACTACCCGCTCTGCCGGGACCTGCTGGCCGCCGGGCTGCCGGTCTGCGTGGAGAAGCCGCTGGCCACCGACCCGGCCGACGCGCAGCGGCTGGCGGCGCTGGCCGCCGGGCGCGGCACCGTGCTGTTCACCGCCTTCCACCGGCGCTACAACCACCCGCTGCGCGAGCTGCTGGCCCGCCTGGACCAGCCGGTGCGGCAGTTGACGGTGCGCTACTTCGAGCAGATCGAGGAGCACATCGGCCAGGACCGCTGGTACCTGGACCCGGCGCGCTGCGGCGGCGGCTGCGTGGCGGACAACGGGCCGAACGCCTTCGACCTGGTCCGCCTGGTGCTGGCCGGCGCCGAGCCGGCGGTGGTCCGCGCCACGGTGGAGCGCGACGCGGCGGGGCTGGACCGGCGGGCGGTGGTGGAGCTGGCCACCGACGAGGCACCGCCGCGCCGGGCCCGGGTGGAGCTGGACTGGAGCTACCCGGGCGAACTCAAGGACGTGTCCATCACACTGGCCGACGGCAGCGTGCACCGGGCCGATCTGCTGGCCGGGTGCCCGGGGTTCAAGGAGTCGCTCTGGCACGAGTACCGCGGCATCCTGGCCGCCTTCGGCGCCGCGCTGGACCGCCCCGGCGGGCACCGCGACGGCGGCCAGGCCGCGCTCGACCTGGTGCACGCGGCCTACCGGCTGGCCGGCGAACAGGCCACCCACGTCGCGATCCGCATTCCCGAGGAGGTCCGATGACCGAGCTGACCCACCACCAGGTCCGGCCGCGCGAGGACGGCGCCAAGCGCGCGGTGGCCGGTGAGCTGGTCAAGGTGCTGGTGCACCGCCGGGAGGACCGCGGCATGACGGTGGAGCCGTACGCCAGCCGCTGCGTGCGGGCCGGCGAGCTGCACGAGCTGGTCACCACCGACCTGTCCGAGGCGCAGGCCGGCACCCGGGTGGACCGGGTCGGGTTCCTGGGCTTCACCGAGATCTCCCGGGCGGGGGTGATCGACCGGGGCGACACGGTCTGGATCGGCGGCCGCCCGGTGGGCACCGTGCTGGGCTTCGACGCCTGCCACTTCCCCAACCACTACAACATCCTGATCAGCACGGGCGAGCCGGTGACCGGCGAGGAGCTGGGGCTGGTCCCGGAGGCCGAGGTGCGCTTCACCCAGTCGTAGCGCCGGCCGGGACGGGGTGGTCGGCCGGGGGGTCGGCCTGAGATCGGCCGGAAGAGAGGGAACAGCGGAGCCGACGACCCATCAGCTCCGCTGAGGGGGCAGCCGACTCGGGGGGACTAGTCGGCTGCCCCGGCGGAGTTCCCCAACCCAGTGCCGTGTCAGGGGGGAAGCCACGGCACCCGGTCCCACAGCGGGGAGACTCCGGACCAACGCACCGGGGATTCCTGCCAGGTCCCCGGTACGTCAACCATCCTGCCGTCGCGCTCGGTCCGAGGCATCCGCACAATGACCCGAGTCACTGGGACCTTCGTCCCGCCGGGTGAACGCGCCCCTCACCTGATTACGCCGAACGGTGGATAAGCTGCGCTCTGACCCGGGTGGGGAAGACGGCGGAGGGTGGCGGTCGGGATGGCTCAGGCACGGAAGATAGGCATGTACCTGCTGCTGATCTTCGTGGTGTACACGATCATCCATTCGCCCGCCCGCGCGGCGGAACTGGTCCAGTCGGGTTTCGTCGGCATCTCGGACGCGGCCAACTCGCTCGGGCAGTTCATGTCCGGGCTGGTCAAATAGCGGGCACTCCGGCCGCCCGCCGCGGGCCCCGGGTTACCGTGTCGAGGTCTGTCGCCCTCACCCCGCTGGAGTCTCCCGTGATCCGCCACCTGGTCCTGTTCAAGCTCAACGAAGGCATCGCCAAGGACGACGAGCGCGCGCTCGCCGCCGCCAAGGGCTTCGAGGGGCTCGACCAGCAGATCCCCGAGCTGCTCGAGTGGCAGACCGGCTGGAACGTCAGCCCGCGCGACGTCGCCTACGACTTCGCCCTGAACAGCCTGTTCGCCGACGAGGCGGGCCTGAACGCCTACGCCACCCATCCGGCGCACGTGGCCGTCGCCCAGCAGTGGCGCGAGATCGCCACCCTGGTGGTCGCCGACTTCGAGGTCTGACCGGCCCTGGCGGCCCCGTCTGCCAGTCAGTCGCACACGCACCACCCAACGGCCCCCCGCCACCCGGTACCGCCACGCGCGGCATCCGGGCGATCGGGGGGCCGTGGCGCATTCGGCCGCAGCCACCCGACGGTCCGTCAACACGCCTCCGAGTGGTGCTTGAACGGAGCGCGCCCGGCTTGTGATGCTATGACCGATTTTGCCGGTCAGGGCAGGGCGGTCAACGAGGAGGGGGTGGCGCGTCCGTGCGGATCCAGGACGACCGGCCGCGGGCCGGCACGGACACCGGCACGGCGCGGACGGCGCCGGCGGCACGGACCGAGGTGGCGGCACTCGCGGAGCCGTCGGCCCGCACGGACGCACCGACCCGCACCGAGCCCGTGGCCCGCACCGAGCCGGCGTCCCCCACCGAGCCGGTGGAGCAGCCGGAGCCGGTCGAGCACGCCGAGCCGCCCGAGCCGCCGGAGCCACCGGAGCCGCCCGCCGAGGGCGGCGGCCCGATCGACGTGCGCACCCTGACCCGGGTGCTCTTCGAGCGGCTGGCCGAGCTGCCGCCGCACGCACCCGAGCGCGCGCAGGTGCGGGCCGCCCTGATCGAGGTCAACATCCCGCTGGTGCGCTACGCCGCCACCCGGTTCCGCAGCCGCAACGAGCCGATGGAGGACGTGGTCCAGGTCGGCACCATCGGCCTGATCAACGCGATCGACCGGTTCGACCCGGACCGCGGCGTGCAGTTCCCCACCTACGCACTGCCGACCATCCTGGGGGAGATCAAACGTTACTTCCGCGACAACGTGCGCACCATGCACGTCCCGCGCCGGCTCCAGGAGCTCTGGGTCCAGGTCAGCGGCGCGATGGAGGAACTGACGGTCACCCACGGCCGCACCCCCAAGGTGCCCGAGATCGCGGCCAACCTGCGGATCCCGGAGGAGGACGTACGGGCCTGCCTGGACGCCGGGCGGGCCTACAACGCCGCCTCGCTGGAGGCCGCCCAGGAGCACGAGAGCGGGCTGGCCCTGCTGGACCGCCTCGGCTACGAGGACTCCGCGCTGACCGACGTCGAGCACCGCGACATGGTCCGCCACCTCCTGGTCCAGCTGCCGGAACGGGAGCGCCGGATCGTGATGCTGCGGTTCTTCGCCAACCTGACGCAGTCCCAGATCTCCAGCGAGCTCGGCATGTCGCAGATGCACGTCTCCCGGCTGTTGTCGAGAATCTTGACCAGGCTGCGGACCGGAAACTCCTGGGACGAATGAGCAGGAACAACCCATAGCTGCGCGTTACCGCCATGTGACATCTCGCGACGTCGGGGTTTGCGACCCGCGCCCGGCCGGTAAGCAAGCGGTGGGGCACGCCGATCACTCGGCGCAGACCGGGGAACCGCCGAGCGGGGGCTCCCGTTGACCAGTCACGAGGGGGTGGGTGCATGTCCGCAGAAACGGTCAGCACGAAGATCCACGGTGGTACGGCGGTCGCCGAGCAGCAGCCCCGGGCGACGGACCACCAGCTGACGGACCAGCAGCCGACGGACCCCCAGTCGACGCCCGCCCAGCCGGTGCCCGCCCAGCCGGCCGCGCCGCAGGCCACCGCGAACCTGGACACCCGCACCCTCTCCCGCTCGCTCTTCCGCCGGCTCGCCACGGTGGAGCCGGGCAGCGCCGAGCACATCTACGTGCGCGACACCCTGATCGAGCTCAACCTGCCGCTGGTGCGCTACGCCTCGGCCCGGTTCCGCAGCCGCAACGAGCCGATGGAGGACATCGTCCAGGTCGGCACCATCGGCCTGATCAAGGCGATCGACCGGTTCGACCCGGACCGCGGGGTGGAGTTCCCCACCTTCGCGATGCCCACCGTGGTGGGCGAGATCAAGCGCTTCTTCCGGGACACCAGCTGGTCGGTCCGGGTGCCGCGGCGGCTGCAGGAGCTGCGGCTGGCGCTCACCAAGGCCGGCGAGGAGCTCTCCCAGCGGCTGGACCGCTCCCCCACCGTGGCCGAGCTGGCCGTGTGCCTCGGGGTCAGCCAGGAGGACGTGGTGGAGGGCCTGGCGGTGGGCAACGCCTACACCGCTAGCTCCCTGGACTCGACGCCCGGCGAGGAGGACGGGGACGGCCCGCTGGCCGAGCGGCTCGGCTACGAGGACCTCGCGCTGGAGGGCGTGGAGTACCGCGAGTCGCTCAAGCCGCTGCTGGCCAAGCTGCCGCCCCGGGAGCGCCGGATCATCATGCTGCGCTTCTTCGGCAACCTGACCCAGTCCCAGATCGGCGAGGAGATCGGCATCTCGCAGATGCACGTCTCCCGGCTGCTCACCAAGACCCTGACCCAGCTGCGCGAGGGGCTGACCAGCGAGGGCTGACCTCTCGAAGGCCGACCGCCCCTGCCGCGGGGGCGAAGGCTGCGGCCGGGCTCAGGCGCCGTCGAGCAGGTTGGCCCGCAGCCCGGCCAGCACCTGATCGTCCAGGCCCAGGCCCGCCCGCCAGAACTCCTCGAAGCCCGACCAGCCGGCCGCCACCTCGGCGAAGGCCGCCTCCAGGTAGGCGGCGTCGGCCAGGAAGAGCGGCAGCAGCAGGGTCGGCTCCTGCATCAGGCCGCGGGTGTGGAAGCTGTCGACCAAGGTGTCGATCAGTTCGGCGGAGCGCACGTTGGTCAGCAGGTAGTCCTCGAAGACCGTGTCCCGGTCCACCCCGAGGGCGGTGAGCAGCAGGGCCGCGGTCCAGCCGGTGCGGTCCTTGCCGGCCGTGCAGTGGAAGATCACCGGCCCCTGCCCCGGCTCCGCCAGCAACCGCAGCACCGTGGCGAACCGCTGCCGGGCCACCGGGTCGGTGACGAACCAGCGGTAGAGGCCGACCATGATCTCCGCGGCCCGCCCGTCGCCGAGCAGTTCGCGCTGCTTGACCGGGTCGCGGTCGGCCAGCGCCCGGCGCAGCGCCACGTAGATGTCGAAGTCGGCGGCGAAGATCGGCAGGTGGTGGAGGGTGAGGCCGTCGGGTCCGGGCGCGCGCACGCTCAGCGGCTCGGCGGAGTACTCCACCGCTGTGATGTCCGCCACAGGCAGGCCGGGCACCCGGTCGGGTCCGGCCTGCCGGACCTCGGCCAGGCTGCGCAGATCGATCACGTGTCGGACGCCCAGCGCGGCGAACGGCTCATGATCGGCTTCGGTCAGCCGGTTCAGCCCGTCGCTGCGCAGCACCAACCCGCTGCGCACCGGCCGTCCGTCGGCGGTGCGGTAACCGCCGAGGTCACGTGCGTTGACGGCGCCGGGCAAGCCGAGGCTGCGGGCGGCCAGTTCGCCCACGGCCTGATCGGGGTGAGCGGGCTGGTCGATCACTACTGCTCCTCGGGGTCTGCCGAACTGCGGTCCGACAAGACTACGAAGTGCGCCCGCTCGTGCACACAAGTCACTCGGAGCGCGCGAGGCGGTCTTGCGCGCCCGTATACGACATGTTTCGCCTGGTGAGACGCGTTCATCAAACAGAAATTGTCATGGCCCATCCCGGCTTAGCTGCACATTAAGTCCGGCTTAACAACTTTCCGGTGCCCAAGGTGGCACCAAGGTGAACGTCTATGACAGATTGGCTGCACTATCACTCGTTCAGCCCATGCAGCCGGTATTTCTGGCCCACCATGGTCGGCAGTGACGAGCACGGCTGACCGTGCGACTCGGGGGACACAAGTACAGCCGGGTGGATGCACGGGGGCGCTCCACCTTCTCAGGGGAGGAACCACATGGGTCGAGTGACCCGTCGGGCTGCCGCGTGCGCGGTAGCCGGTCTGTTGGCCGCGGGCCTGCAGTCCACGACCGCGTTCGCAGCAACGCAGAACAGAATTGACCTCACCGTGCTCGTGGTCGACGACGGCGGCCCGGCCGTCGCCGCGATCACCGCGGAGCTCACCAGTGAGGGCACGCCTTACACCGTGGTCAAGCTGTCGGACCCCAACCGACCGCAGATCACCACGGCCTTCCTGAGCGACACCGTGAACGGCTCGCCGCGCGCCAAGTTCCAGGGCGTGGTGCTGCCGAACGACAACCCGTTCGCCTCGGGCTCCGCCGAGATGACCGCGCTGGCCGCCTACGAGGCGCAGTTCGGCATCCGGCAGGTCGACGCGTACACCTACGCCCGGCCGGACGTCGGTCTGAACTGGGCGCAGAACCCGGGCTTCATCGGGACCCTGGACGGGATGCAGGGCGGGGTCACCGCCGCCGGCACCGCCGGGCCGTTCGGCTACCTGCAGGGCAACGTCCCGTTCGAGGACAACGACCCGAGCGTCAGCGAGAGCTACGGCTACCTGGCCACCCCGCTGGCCACGCTGCCCGCCGGCGCCTCGTTCACCCCGCTGGTGGACATGCCGATCCCGGGCACCACCTCGCGCGGTTCGCTGGTCGGCGAGTACAGCCACGACAGCCGCAAGGAACTGGTCGTCACCTTCGTCTACAACCAGTACCAGCAGCAGTACCGGCTGCTGGCGCGCGGCATGGTGGACTGGCTGACCCAGGGCGTGCACCTCGGCTACGACCGGAACTACTTCGCGCTCCACGCGGACGACCTGTTCCTGTCCGACGACCGCTGGGACACCAACCTCAAGTGCACCCCCGGTGACGTGACCTGCCAGCCGGGCACCCCGGCCGACGGCAGCCCGATCCGGATGACCTCGGACGACGTGAGCTACCTGCTGCAGTGGCAGAAGGCGAACAACTTCACGATCGACTGGCCGTTCAACGGGTTCGGCAGCCAGGACTACCTGGAGCGCACGGGCGCCACCACGGACGGTCTGCTGACCTCGGTGCTGGCGAACCAGAACTCCATGCGGTTCATCAACCACACCTGGGACCACCCGTTCCTGGGCTGCCAGCAGAACGTCACGGTCGTGCCGTGGAAGTGCCAGACGGACGCCGCCGGCAACATCCAGTGGGTCAGCCAGGCGGACATCCAGAGCGCGATCCAGAAGAACATCGACTGGGCCAAGCAGCAGAAGCTGAACATCGACCAGACCGAGCTGCTCACCGGTGAGCACTCCGGCCTGGTCACGCTGCCGCAGCAGCCGACCGACAACCCGTTCCTGGCGCCCGCGTTCACCGCCGAGGGCATCAAGTTCACGGGTTCGGACGCGTCCCGCGAGTCGGGCCAGCGGCAGATCGGCTCCGCGCTGACCGTCCCGCGCTACCCGATGAACGTGTTCTACAACGCCGGCCACACCAACGAAGAGGTCGACGAGTACAACTGGATCTACACCAGCAAGGCCAACGGCGGCAGCGGGGTCTGCGAGACCGCGGGCAACTCCACCTGCCTGTCGGCCCCGCTGAACACCGGCACCGGGTACGCCTCGTACATCGTGCCGCTGGAGACCCAGATCGACCTGCGGCACGTGACCAGCAACGACCCGCGGCCGCACTTCATCCACCAGTCGAACTTCGCCGAGGACCGGATCGCCTACCCGGTGCTCAACTCGATCATCAGCAGCTACAACGGGCTGTACAACAGCACGGCCCCGATCGTGAACCTGCGCGAGGCGGCGATCGGCCAGGAGATGCAGAAGCGGGCGGCCTGGAACCAGGCGGTCTCGGCCGGCAAGGTGACGGCCTACCGGATCGGCAACACCGTCACCGTCCAGGCGCCGTCCGGCGTCCAGGTGGAGGCCACCATGCCGACCGGAACCGTGCAGACCCAGCTGCTCGGCTCGACCGCGTTCGGCAGCGCCTACGCGGGCACGCTGTCCGGCTGGGCCACCCCGGGCGTCTTCCAGAGCTCGGTCACGCTGACCCTCAGCTCGGGCTCCGCCCCGGCCGCGGTCAGCGCCGCCAAGGTCGCACCGACCACGGTCAAGACCAACAGCACCGCACCCAAGGCGGTGGTGCCCACGGGCACCAGCAAGGCGGTCTCGGCCGGCCCCGGTGACTCCAAGGGCACCAAGGGCAAGTCGCTGGTCCCGACCAGCAAGTAACACCAGCAGCAAGTAGCGGAACCCATCGGTGCGGCTCGTCCACCGTGACGAGACCGCACCGGTGCGGCGCCCGGCCGCCACCGGGTGCCACCGATGGGGGGAGAGGAAGCAGGATGCGCGTCACCTTGCTCACCGAGGGGACGTACCCGCACGCTCACGGCGGGGTCAGTGTCTGGTGCGACCAGCTCGTGCAGGGCATGCCCGACGTGGAGTTCGACATCATCGCGGTGACCGGTACCGGCGCCGAGGAGCTCGCCTGGGAGCTGCCGCCGCAGGTCAGGTCCGTCACCATGGCACCGCTGTGGGGACCGGCCGCCGCCGGCAAGCCGCCGCGCGGCCGTGAGCTGCGCCGTTTCCTGGACTCCTACGAGCGGTTCCTGCACTCGCTGCTGGACCCCGTCTACGCCACCCACTTCGGCACCGAGCTGTACAGCTTCGCCGACCTGGCCCGCCGCGGCCTGCTCAGCCCCGCGCTGCGCACCGAGGGCGCGCTGCGCACCCTGCAGGGCGTGTGGTCCCGGCCGTACCTGCCCACGGCCGCCTCGGACCCCTCCCTGCACGACGCCCTGCACGCCACCGACCTGCTCGAGCACGCGCTGCGCCCGCTCAGTGTGGAGCCGCCCCGGCACGGGGTCGCCCACGCCGTCAGCGGCGGCCTGGCCGCGCTGCCGGGCCTGATAGCCGCCCAGCAGTTCGCCGTACCGTTCCTGCTCACCGAGCACGGCATCTACCTGCGCGAGCGCTACCTGGGCTACCGCACGGGGCCGTACCGGTGGCCGGTCAAGGCGCTGCTGCTCGGCTTCTACCGGATGCTGGCCGAGGAGAGCTACTCGCAGGCCGCGCTGGTCACCCCGGGCAACCGGTACAACCGACGCTGGGAGGAGCGCGGCGGCACCCCCACCGAGAACATCCGCACCGTCTACAACGGGGTGGACCCCGAGCTGTTCCCGGCGGCCGGCCCCGAGCCGACCACGCCGACCCTCTCCTGGGCCGGCCGGGTCGACCCGATCAAGGACCTGGAGACCCTGATCCGCGCCTTCGCGCTGGTCCGGGCCGAGATACCCGACGCCCGGCTGCGCCTGTTCGGCGGCACCGCGCGCGGCGCCGAGGGCTACCGGGACGGCTGCGAGAAGCTGGCCCAGGAGCTGGGCCTGGGCGACTCGGTGGTCTTCGAGGGCCGGGTCGAGCTGATCCAGGACGCCTACGCGGCCGGCAACATCGTGATGCTCTCCAGCATCAGCGAGGGCTTCCCGTTCACCCTGATCGAGGCGATGTCCTCGGGTCGGGCGACGGTCTCCACCGATGTCGGCGGGGTGCGCGAGGCGGTCGGCGAGACCGGCCTGGTGGTGCCGCCGCGCGAGCCGGAGCCGATGGCCAAGGCGGCCCTGGAGCTGCTGCGCGACCCCGAGCGGCGGGCCCGGATGGGTGCCGAGGCGCGGCTGCGGGTGATCGAGCAGTTCACGCTCCGCCAGAACATCGACGGCTTCCGCTCCATCTACACCGAGCTGACGGCGGGTCAGACCAACCTGACGGTGGTCCACTCCCAGTCCCGCGACGCGGAGGGTGCCGCGTGAGCGGCCCGCTGCGGCTGGTGCCGGACGAGGGCACCCCCGGCTGGGCCGAGGAGACGATGCGGCTGCGCACCCTGCCGCCGCGCCGCCGCCGCCCCCAGGCGCCGGACCCCGCCGACCCCAAGCACCCGCCGGTCTCCGCCGACCCGCTGGACGACCTGGCCGAGCGGCTGGCCGACCTGTGCGCCGACGCGGTGCACCCCTACGAGATCGCCGCCTTCCTGGAGTCCGACGGCCTGACCGACGAGCAGGCCGCCCTGCTCTACGGCCGCGCGGACGCCTTCACCCTGGCCGAGGAGCTCTTCGCCAAGGTGGACCGGCGCTACCCGGGCCCGAGCAGCGCCGAGAACCCGTGGCGGATCGACCCCTGGCGCTGCGTGCTGCGCGGGCTGGTCTTCGCCCTGCCGGGCCTGGCCTACCTGCTGGGCGCCGACCTGTTCGCACCGCACCGGCTGCGCTACGGCCTGCCCTCGGGGATGGCCGCCACCGCGGCCGCCACCCTGATCAGCTGGGCCTGGAACCAGGCGCTGGCGCACCGCGCCTACGGCTGGCAGAGCCGGCTGGACCGCCGCTCGGCCGGGCTGACCCTGGCGATCGGCGCCCCGCTGGGGGCGGTGCTGGCCGGTGGCTGCGGCTGGCTGATCGGCGGGCCGCTGGCCGCCCTGGTCTTCCTCCTCGGCCAGTCCGGCTACCTGGCCGCGGCCACCGTGCTGCTGGTGCTGGGCCGGGAGAAGCACCTGCTGGTCGCGCTGGCCCCCTCGGCCGTCGGCGCGCTGCTGGTCCACCTGGTCGACCTGAACGGACTGGCCCGGGCCGCGGTGCTGGTGAGCACCCTGGCCGCGGCGCTCGGCCTGGCCGGCTGGGAACTGACCGACTGCCTGCGCGCGCCGGCCACCGTGCACACCGGCCCCAGCTGGTCGAGCACGCTGGCGGCCGGCCTGTTCGGCCTGGGCGTCGGCACCCTGACCATGGTCGCGGGCCTGGGTGCCGCCGTGCACCACGGCCTGCGACCGCACGCCCCGGCGGTACCCGACTCGGCCGCCGCCGGCCCCGCGCTGGTCGCCCTGACCCTGAGTCTGGGCCTGGCCGAGTGGCTGCTGTACCGCTACCGGGCGGCGGCCACCACCGCGCTGCGGGTCAGCCTCAGTCCCGGCGACTTCCGCCGCCGCACCACGCTGGCCCTGGCCGGCTGCCTGGGCGGCTACGTCGCCGCGGTGGCCGCGCTGGACTACGCGGTCACCCCGCTGTGGGCCTCGGCCCACCTGATCAGTCCCACCAGACTGGCCGCCCTGCTCCTGCTCGCCGCCGCGCTATGGACCGCGCTGCTGCTGCAGGCGCTCTCGGTGGCCTGGCGCACCGCCGGACTGGCCGTCTTCGCGGCCGGTTCCGAGATTCTCGCCCTGCTCCTCGGCGGCGACCCCGTGATGGCCCAGGTCTACGGCTGTGGAGCAGCAGCCGCCGTCCTGGTCCCGGTCGCCGTCGTGGTGCTGGGCCGCACCACGCGTCACCGCTGATTTCCCACACCACACAACAGAAGGCAGTTCACCGACATGACCACTGTCGCAGTCACCGGAGCCGAGGGATTCATCGGTTCCCATCTGGTCGAGCACCTGGTCGCCCACGGGCACCGGGTGCGGGCCATGGTCCAGTACAACTCCTTCTCCTCCTTCGGCTGGTTGGAGACCCTGGACCGGGACACCCTGGACTCGGTGGAGATCGTGCTCGGCGACGTGCGCGACCCGGGCTCGGTGAACGGGCTGGTCAAGGGGACCGAGGCGGTCTACCACCTGGCCGCGCTGATCGCGATCCCGTACTCGTACCAGGCGCCGCACTCGTACATCGAGACCAACGTGACCGGCACCCTGAACGTGCTGGAGTCGGTGCGCCACCTGGACATCCCGCGGCTGGTGCACACCTCGACCAGTGAGACCTACGGCACCGCGCAGACCGTGCCGATCACCGAGGACCACCCGATCAACACCCAGTCGCCGTACGCCGCCTCCAAGGCGGGCGGGGACCGGCTGGCGGACAGCTACCACGCGAGCTTCGACACCCCGGTGGTGACGCTGCGTCCGTTCAACACCTTCGGGCCGCGCCAGTCGATGCGCGCCGTGATCCCCACCGTGATCGCGCAGATCGCCGCCGGGGAGCGCGAGATCACCCTGGGCGACCTGCGGCCCACCCGCGACTTCATGTTCGTCAAGGACACCGCCGCCGCCTTCCACGCGGTCGGCACCGCGCCCGCCGACACCGTGGTGGGACGCACCTTCAACGCCGGCACCGGCGGCGAGATCTCGGTCGGCGACCTGGTCACCCTGGTCGGCAAGCTGATGGAGGTCGACCTGACGGTCCGCGAGGACACCCAGCGGATCCGCCCGGCCAACTCCGAGGTGATGCGCCTGGTGGCCGACGCCAGCCGGCTGCGCGCCGCCACCGACTGGGCCCCGGCCCACTCGCTCGAGGCCGGCCTGGAGAAGACCATCGCCTTCTTCCGGGACCCCGCCAACCTGGCCCGCTACAAGACCGACCTGTACAACGTGTGACCCGGTCCGAGCACGTCACGGCGCTGAACAGCGTCCAGTTCTGAGCACGCTCTGTGTTGACACAGTCCAGTCGACTTCGTGGGGGAGACCACATGCACGCAGTGATCCTGGCCGGCGGCAAGGGTGTTCGGCTGCGCCCGTACACCACCGCCCTGCCCAAGCCGCTGGTCCCGATCGGTGACCAGCACGCCATCCTGGAGATCGTGATGCGGCAGCTCGCCGCCGCGGGCTTCAAGACGGTCACGCTCGCCATCGGCCACCTCGGCCACATCATCCGCGCCTACGTCGGCAACGGTTCGCAGTGGGGGCTGCGGGTCGGCTACGCCGTCGAGGACACGCCGCTGGGCACCATGGGCCCGCTGCTCACCATGCTCGACCGGCTGCCCGACAACTTCCTGGTGATGAACGGCGACATCCTCACCGACCTGGACTTCGCCGGGGTGCTCCAGCAGCACGAGGAGTCGGGTGCGCCGCTCACCATCGCGACCTACGCGCGCGAGGTGAAGATCGATTTCGGGGTGCTGACCACCGAGCGCGGCACCATCACCGGGTTCCACGAGAAGCCCAGCTACGACTACCGGGTCTCGATGGGCGTCTACGGCGTGTCCCGCAACGCCCTGGCCAAGTACCAGCCCGGGCTGCCGCTCGGCTTCGACGAGCTGGTGCTCGACCTGCTGGACTCCCAGACCCCGCCGTCCGCCTACGAGTTCGACGGCTACTGGCTGGACATCGGCCGCCCGGACGACTACGACCGGGCCAACGCCGAGTTCGCCCTGCGCCGCGATCTGCTGCTGCCCGCGGCGAACCCGGTGGCTCCGGCCGGCTCTGTGGCGCCGGTGGCACCGGCGGCACAGGCGGTACACGCGGCGCAGGTGGCGCAGGTGGCACAGGTGGCCGTGGCGGAGCCCACCTTGATCCCGGCCCAGCCCGCCAGTGGGCCGGTCGAGGTGCCGCAGCTCGCCGAGGCGGTCGCCGACGGGCGGGCCGCGTGAGGATCCTGCTGCTGGGTGGGGACGGGTTCCTCGGCCGGCACGTCGCAGTTGCACTGCGGGCCCTGCCCGCGGTGCAGCTGCGCACGGCCGGCCGGCGCCCGGACCACCACCTCAGGCTCGACCTGGCCACCTGTCAGGTCAAGGAGTTGGCCGTCGACCTCGCCGCGCAGGCACCCGACGTGGTGGTCAACTGCGCCGGTGCGGTCAGCGGCTCGGCGCTCCACCAGACCGAGGTCAACGCCCGCGGCCCGGCGGTGCTGGCCGAGGCGCTGCAGTTGGCCCGGCCCGGGGCCCGGTTGGTGCACCTGGGTTCGGCCGGCGAGTACGGCCCCGCGGAGCCGGGCAGCTCGCTGACCGAGCGCAGCCAGCCGAGCCCGCTGGGCATCTACGGGGTCACCAAGCTGGCCGGCACCCTGGCGGTCGCCGAGTCCGCCCTGGACGCGGTGTCGCTGCGGGTGTTCAACCCGCTCGGCCCCGGCTCACCGGCGGCCTCGCTGCCGGGCCGGCTGGCGGCCGAGCTGGCTGCCGGGCCGACCGGGGTGATCACCCTGGGCGACCTGAGCGCGCACCGCGACTTCGTGGACGCCCGGGACGTCGCCGCGGCGGTGGCCGCCGCGGTCACCGCCACCGGGCCGCTGCCGCGGATCCTCAACATCGCCGGCGGCCTGGCCAGGCCGGTCCGGGCGGTGGCCGAGGGCCTGATCGCGGCGGCCGGCTGGACCGGTGAGCTGGCCGAGACCGGGGCCGGCTCGGAGCGGTCGGCCGCGGTCTCCTGGCAGCAGGCCGACATCTCGGCCGCCCGCGCCACCCTGGGCTGGCAGCCGACTTTCCAACTCGCTGACAGCCTGCGCGACTTGTGGCAGGCAGCCGGCGGGGCCGCACCGACCGCCGGAGCACGATGACCGGCACCGCCACGGCCACCCGCCTGCTGGTGCCGCTGTACGTCCACCCCGCGGTGGACCCGGCGGCCTGGCAGGCGGTGGCGGCCGCGGGACCCGGTACGGTACGAGCCGTGGTACTCAACGTGGCCGACGGCCCGGGCCCGGCCCTGGAGCCGGCCTTCGCCGAGGCCTCGGCCCGACTGGCCGAGGCCGGGGTGGAGGTGCTCGGGTACGTCGACACCGGCTACGGCAGCCGGCCGCACGCCCAGGTGGTCGCCGAAATCCTCAACCACCGCGACTGGTACGGCACCACCGGGGTCTACTTCGACCAGGCGGCGACCCACCCGGACGCCGTCCCGCACTACCGCCGACTCGCCGTCGCAGCCCGGGCAGCAGGCTGCGCCACGGTCGTGCTGGGTCACGGTGACCACCCCGAACCCGCCTACGCCGAGCCCGAGTTGAGCGACCTTCTGGTCACCTTCGAGGGCACCTGGAAGAGCTACCAGGACCTGGTGCTGCCGCTGTGGACCGGACACCACCCGGCCGAGCGGTTCTGCCACCTGGTCTACGAGGTCCCCGCCGACCGGGCCGAGGCCACCGGCGCCCTGATCGCCTCCCGGCGAGCGGGCGTCGGTTGCGCGGTGCCCGGCAGCGGGGCCAACCCCTGGGACCGCCTGCCGTACGGGCTGTCCCCCACCACTGGCCCCACCGCTCAACCCTCAGCTCACCCCACTGCCCACCTCTCAGCTCACCCCTCCGCCAAGGGCCGACCCGCCACTCCATCGCCCTCGCCCCCGACCGACCCGGAGTGCCCGCTGTGACCCGTCGATCCGCCGCCGCCCTGTGGGCGGCCCTGACCTTGACCACCGCACTGCTGGCCAGTGCCTGCGGCAGCGACGGCGGAGGTGACGACGGGGACGCCACGCCGGCGCCGCAGCCGGTCCCCTCGCTCTCCGACGCCACCTCGGCCCCCGGCTCGCCCTCGGGCTCCCCGTCCGGACCGGCGACCTCGGCCTCCCCCGGCAGCAGCGCGCCGGGCCACCCCAGCGGCCCGGCGAGCTCCCCGGGTACCGGCAGCACCACCGGGGCGATCTGGCACCCCGCACCCGGCACCGCCTGGCAGTGGCAACTGGGCGGCTCGGTCGACCAGTCGGTGGACGTGCCGGTGTACGACATCGACGGCTTTGAGAACGGCGCCGACGTGGTCGCCGCCCTGCACGCCAAGGGCCGCAAGGTGATCTGCTACGTCAACGCCGGTTCCTGGGAGAGCTTCCGCCCCGACGCCGCCGCCTTCCCCAACTCGGTCGAGGGGTCCGGCAACGGCTGGAAGGGCGAGAAGTGGCTCGACATCAGGCAGTTGGACGTGCTGCGCCCACTGCTCGCCAAGCGGTTCGACATGTGCAAGGGGAAGGGCTTCGACGCCGTCGAGCCCGACCTGCTGGACGCCTACGTGAACAAGAGCGGCTTCCCGCTCACCGCGGACCAGCAGTTGGCGTTCAACCGGATGGTGGCCGGGCTCGCCCATGACCGGGGCCTGGGGGTCGCGCTCAAGAACGACCTGGACCAGATCCCGGCACTGGTGAACGACTTCGACTTCGCGGTCAACGAGCAGTGCGCGGAGTACTCGGAGTGCGACAAGCTCACCCCGTTCATCCAGCAGGGCAAGGCGGTGCTGCACGTCGAGTACAACGTGCCGAACGGTCAGTACTGCGGCCGGTCGAAGCAGTTGCAGCTCAGCTCGATGGAGAAGCACCTGGAGCTGGACGCCTGGCGCCAGCCCTGCTGACGCCGCGTCCGCCCCGGTACTGCGAGGGGCTCGCCGTTACTTGACGGCGAGCCAGACGACGACGGCGACGACAGCCAGCGCGACGACCGCCCCGATGACGATCATCCCGCTGCGGCCGCCGCCGCTGCCGGCGCGGTGCACCGACACGTTGCTCTGGGTCTCCACCTGCGGGGTCTCCACGAAGGCACGGAACATCTGGGTGCTGCCGGCGGGGTCTTCATAGTTCTCAGCCATGGCAGGGACTCTAACCAATCGGACCAGCTCCGGAACAGCCCGGACCCCTCGGGCGGGTGACACGCGGACGAACAGAACGGCGGG
>NZ_PYBW01000039.1:49026-49513 GCF_003205575.1 Streptomyces tateyamensis | reverse complement strand
CGGGCCCCGCCGGTTTCGGGGCCAGTCGGACCGGGCCGGGGCTCGGTCCGGGACGGGTCTGCGTTACGGGCGGCCCAGGTGGGTCGGGAAGTAGCCGCTGCTGAGCACCGAGATCCGCACCTTGGCACCGGCGTGCGGGGCCTCGATGTACCGGTTGTCGCCCAGGTAGATCGCCACGTGGTGGATGCCGGAGACCCGGCCGTTGCTGGACCAGAAGATCAGGTCACCGCGGCGCAGTTGACCCGGGCTGACCGGGGTGGTCGCCAGGTACTGGTCGTCGGCCACCCGGGGCAGCTCGATGCCGGCCCGCCGGTAGGCCTGCTGCACCAGTCCCGAGCAGTCGTACCCGTCCGGCCCGTCGCCGCCCCAGACATAGGGCTTGCCGAGCTGGCCGGTGGCGAACTGGATCGCACTCTCCACACTCCCCTCGGCCGGCCCCGAGCTCGCGGCGGGGGCGGAGGTGGAGGTGGAGGTGGAGGCGAGGGCG
>NZ_PYBW01000039.1:0-48951 GCF_003205575.1 Streptomyces tateyamensis | reverse complement strand
TGCCGGAGCTGCCCGAGCTGTTGGCGCTGCTCACCTGCTGGGTGCGGGCCAGGTAGGTGTCGTAGTACTTGGTGTACCGCCACTCACCCGACTCGTTCTGGAACCAGTAGACCGAACCGTCAAAGCCCTGCTTCATGCCGGAGCTGTCAGAGCTGCCGGAGCTGTCCGCCTTCTGCGTGCGGGCCACGTACGTGTCGTAGTACTTGGTGTACCGCCACTCACCCGACTCGTTCTGGAACCAGTAGACCGAACCGTCCCAGCCCTGCTTCACGCCGGAGCTGCCGGAGCTGCCTGCCTTCTGGGTACGGGCCACGTAGGTGTCGTAGTACTTGGTGTACCGCCACTCACCCGACTCGTTCTGGAACCAGTACACCGAACCGTCCCAACCAGCGTGGCTGGGGGCGGAGTCCGCGCGGGCCGTACCCGCGCCGAGGGACAGGCCCGCGACCCCGGCGCCCGCCAGCACCGTGGTGGCCAGGCAGGTGCTCCGGACGGTGAGCTGCAGGGTGGATATCCGGCCCGACCGCCTGGTCGGACGACACGCTCGGGCGGTCACCCGCCGGGCGCAGTACGGGCACCCGCAGCGGTGCTGCGCCGTCGGTTCCCCGATCCGCTCCTGAAACCCGATCAGTGCCGGGTCGCTGGCTATCTTCATGCTCGGTTCCCTTCCTTTCCCGCCCCGTTCCTGCTGCCGCCACTGCGGCTGACCGACCGGGCCGCGGGCGCCGGGACGGCGCTCGTCACCCCCGCCGGTGCGACGAAGGCGACCAGCAGTTGCTCCATCAGAGCGCTGCGCGCCGCCTCGTCCAGTTCCTGGGCGGTGGCCCGTTCCAGCCGCCGCACCGCCAGCGCGGCCGCCTCCACCGCGTCGTCCACCAGCACCGTGCGCAGTCCCGCGTCCAGGTCGGCGAGCCGCCGCCGGCGCATCGACTCCGCCACCTCCGGCGCGTACTCCAGCGCCAGCGGCTGCGCCGAGTAGACCTCCAGCCCGGCCGGCAGCACCTCGGCGGCCAGCGAGCGGGAGAGCTCGTCGGCGAACCACTGGCCGTCGCGCAGCGCCGGGCCGGGGGCCGCGTTGCTGTCGCACGGCAGCGTGCTGGCCACCCGGGTGAGCACCGCGTGGATCTGCTCGCGCAGGTAGACCTCGTGGTCGCGGACGCCGAACACCGCACGGGCGGTGTCCCTGATCCGCCAGACCACCAGCAGCCGGACCACGATCGGAGTTCCGGTGCGGTCGGTGACCTGGACCGGCTCGCTGCGCCAGTGCCGCAGCCGCACGTCCACCCGGCGGCGGCGCAGCAGCGGGTTCACCCAGGACAGGCCGGTGCGCCGGACCGTGCCCTGGTAGCGGCCCCACCGGCTGAGCACCCGGGTGTCGCCCCCGGAGTTGGCCAGCAGGCCGGCCAGCGCGACCAGGGCCACCAGGGCTGCGCCGGTCACCGCGGCCAGCGCCCAGTCGGTCACCGCGGCGGCGCCGGCCTCGCGGACCGCCCCGGTGCGCAGGTCCGGCAGCCCCGGCAGTTCGAGCTGCGGGAGCACCCCGACCCGCACCAGCACCACCGCGATCGAGCCGAGCGCGAACAGCAGCGCCAGCAGCGCGACCCAGCCGGGCAGCACCAGCGCCGACCGCTCGCGCAGCCCCGGGTCGGCCTTCGGGGGCCGGCGGGCCGCCACTTCGGCGCGAGTATCCACAGCCTGTGGATGGGCGGGCGCCGGGATCGGCTTCTCAGCCTTGGGGAGCGGGGTGGCTCCCGCCAGGACGGGAACTGCGGGGTGGTCGGCGGGGACGTCCACGGGGATCCTCCGGGTCGCTGAGTCAGGTAGCTGTCGGCCCGGGTCTGACGGGCGGTGCAGAGTCAGGCTAAGTACATAAAGGGACAAGTGCGACATTTACCTGTCGGCGTGTCGGCTGCATCTGACGCCTCGTCGGCAGTAAAAGCCCAGCTCACTGACGGTGCGCCAGATCCGGCCCCGGGTACCCCGAACGGAGGCACCCCGGGATCCGGATCGGCGGGCTCAGCGCGGACGCCGCCGGCTCCCGTGCCCCTGGGCCAGCACCCGGCGGGTGACCAGGGTCAGGCCGGTCAGGATCAGGAACACCCCGCAGGTGACGGCGCGCCAGCCACCCAGGTCCCCCGGCCGCCCGGCCGCCGGATCACCCGGCGGCGGCGCGAGCGCTTGCGAGGAGGAGGCTCCGGCGGGCTCGTCGGGTGGCGTGGTGTGGCCAGGGGAGGCGGGGCTGGAGGCCGTGTTGGAGCCTGGGTCACTGGAGGGGAAAGTCGCAGGGGCCGACTTCTGGAGGGCGTAGATCGCGCGCACGGTCGGTACCCGAATGGGCACGGGGGCGTCCTCGAGCACCGGCACCGGGGGGTCGGCGCTCGCCACTCCGGTGGCGGAGGGGCCGGCCGCTCCCGTGGGGGGCGGGCTGGCCACTCCCGTGGGGCTGGCGCTGCCTGAGGCACCGGGGTTCACCACTCCCGCAGGGGACGGGCTGGCCCCCTCCGCAGGGCTCGCCACTCCCGTGGCGGAGGGGCTGGCCACTCCCGCAGGGCTGGCGCTCCCCGAACTGGACGGGCTCGCCCCACCCGTGGGAGCTGGGCTCGCCCCACCCGTGGCCGACGGGCTCGCCCCACCCGTGGGAGCCGGGCTCACCCCACCCGTGGCGGACGGGCTCACCCCACCCGCCACCACCACCCGGACCGCCTCGCCCTGGGCCACGTTCCCGGCGCGGTCCACCGCCGTCGGGGTGAGCAGCTGCTCGCCCGCCGCCAGGTCCCGCTGGGCGTTGCAGGTCCAGCTGCCGTCCACCGCGACCACCGCGGAGCACAGCGCCCCGTCCCCGCCCGCGACCACGGTCACCGAGCTGCCCGGATCGCCGCGCCCGGCCAACCGGGGGCGCAGCAGGTGCAGTTGCTCGCCCGGACCGGGCACCGTCAGCACCGGCTTGGCGGGGGGCACGGTCCGCACGATCAGGGTGACCGGCTTGCCCGCCGTGCGGTTGCCAGCCGGGTCCGCCGCCGTCGCGGTGAGCAGGTGGCTTCCCTCAGCCAACTCCTCCACCGGCAGGCAGGACCAGCTCCGGTCCGCCCGCACCGCGGTCCGGCACAGCTCGCTCGCCGCCTCGGTCACCGTGACCGTGGACCCGGGCGCGCCGGTCCCGGTGAGCAGCAGACCGGGGTCGTTGGTGTACTCGGGCACCGTGAACACCGGTGGGGCGGGCGGCGTGGTGGTCACCGTGAAACGCACCGGGTCCCCCTGCAGCGTCAGACCGCCGCTGGTGGTCTCGCTCGGCCGCACCGTGTGGTCGCCCTGGGGCAGCGCCTGTCCGGCGCCGCAGCTCCACGCCCCGTCGCGGCCCACGTTGGCCTGGCAGAGCGTCACCCCGCCCTCCTGGACCGACACGGTGGCGCCGGACACCCCGCTGTCGCCGGAGAACTGCGGCTTGGGGTCGCCGACCGAGCTGCCAGGCACGGGACTGCTGATCTCCGGCTTGGCCGCGCCCACCTGAAGGTCCACCAGCTGGTCCTCGACCTCGCCGGCGTCCGCGAAGCCGTTCGGCGAGACCACCTGGGCGGGGTCGCGGGCGATCCGCAGCCGGGCCCAGGTCTGGCCGGCCGCAACGTCCGGCGGCACGATCCACTCCAGGGTGGCGCTGCCGGCACCGGGGTTGATGTCCACCTGGGCCCGCTCGGCGGCGTCGAAGGTGCCGTCCCGGCGGAAGTCGATCCAGCCGGCCAGGGTGGCGGGCGACTGGCCGGGGCTGACCGGCACGGTGAGGTCGTAGAAGCGGCCGATCGCCGCGTCCTTCGGGAAGTCCAGGGTCGGGTCGTTGGCGGTGTGCTCGACCCGACCGGGCTGGATCTCCGGCGGCGCGGGAAGCGGGGTGCCGGCGCCGGTCCGGTGCGCCAGGCCGGCGGTGGGGACCGGGGAGACCGCGTCACTGCCGAGGAACAGGTCGGAGATCACGTGCGAGGCGTTGCCGTAGCCCGCCGGGGCGCTGCCCAGCGCCTCGTCCAGGCTGACCGTGAAGGCCTGGTCGAGCACCGGGACGGCGGCGGTACTGCCGGCCGGCATGGTGTCGCGGCGCTCGACCCGCAGCGTGGCGGTGTCGAAGGTGCCGTCCAGCTCCACGCTGCCGGACCGGTCCACGGTGGCGTCGGTGCTGCCGTCCTGGGCGGTCGGGCCGAGGGTGCCGTCGGCCACCGTCCAACCCTTCCAAGGGGTGCGGGCGGTGAGCACGGGGCCGGCGGGGGTGCCGCCGGTGACGCTGAGCCGCAGCGCCGCACCGGGTCCGCCGCTGCCCCCGCTACCGCCACTGCCACCGGCCAGGCCGCTGACGTGCAGTCGGGGGTTGCGCACGGGGCGGGAGAAGGTGAGCTGCAGGGTGCCCATGGTGCGCCAGGTGCCGTCGGCCTGCGGGCGGGACTGGACGGCCCGGAAGCTCTCGGCGGGCGCGCCGCTGTGCAGGCCGTCCGCGTAGCCGCCGTCGCCCAGCTTGCCGCTGGCGGCCTGCACGCTCACTCCGGGGGCGGGGGCGAAGCCGAGGTCGACGGTCAGGCCGGAACGCAGCACGGCGTGCCGGTCCGCGGTCCAACTGTCCGGGGACTGCTGCGCCTGCGAGACGGTCGGCAGCCAACCGAACGTCAGACCGGCTGCCAGGGCCGCCGCGACCACGACCGGCCGTCGGGTCCGCCGGGGACGGGGGCGGATGGTCCGTGGCGATCTCGCGGTCATGAGATCCTCCTGTGCACACGATGTGACAAGAAGTAATCACGATCTACCGCTGCGCGATCGGCACCGCCCGGCGCGCCGCCCCACAGTCCACCCGTCCGGCCGCACCGAGCCCGCCCATGCCCACACCCCCACCCCGCCGCCAGGGTGACGAGCCGTCAGTCCTTCTCGGTGTACATCAGCGCGAGCAGCTTCACGTCCACCACCGGCTCACCCGGCTCACCCGGCTCTCCCGTCCCGCCCGGCCCGTCGGAGGCCACCTCGTCCGCCGCGGCCCGCTCCAGCAGTTCGCGCAGCTCGACGCGGAGCCGGGCGGCGCGCTCGGGGGTCAGCCGGAGCACGCTGTTCCGGAACACTCCCGGGGCACCACCCTGGTCGGGGCGGGTCAGGTCCATCCGGCCGGACCGCACGGCCCGCTCGAAGTCGCGGCGGAACGAGTCCAGTCCGGCCAGCAGCGCAGCCAGCGCCTCGGGCCGCTGCGCCGAGTCCTCCGCGAAGATGCCGGCGCTCAGCCGCAGCGCGCGCTGGCACACCCGGTAGCGGCTCTCCACGATGCCCGAGACCAGCCTGGTGCCGGCCACCTCGATCAGCGCGACCTTTTCCAGCGCCTTGAGGTGCCGGTAGAGCTTCGTCTGCGGCTCGTCCAACTCGGTGGCCAACTCCTTGGCGGACAGCGGCTGCGGATCGTGCCGGTTCAACGCCCCGAGGATCGCCAGCCGGACCGGGTCGGCCAGCGCCTTGAGCGTCGCCACATCGTCTACCAGGCGTTCTTCGGCTCTCTCGCGCATCCCGTCAGTCTGGCAGGTGTTCAGGCCTTGTGGTCATGCTCACCCATCGGCAATCATTCACCTCATCATTAACCATTCACGTATCAGTGAACGCTTACTGGGGGAGAAATGAGTGACGCCCTGACCCCGGCCCCGACCCCGGCACCGACTCCGACCCCGCCAGCACCTCAATCCCCATCCACCTCACCCAGCTCACTCACCCCACCCCTCCCTCTCGCTCGCAACCGCCGCTTCCAACTGCTCTGGACCGGTGCCGCCGCCTCGGTGCTCGGTGCCCGGCTCGCCGACACGGCCTTCCCGCTGCTGCTCCTCGCCCGCACCGGCTCCGCCGCGCTGGCCGGCGCCTTCGGTGCGGTGCAGTTGGGCGCCACCGTCCTGTGCGGCCTGCACGGCGGTGCGGTGGCCGACCGGCACGACCGGCGGCGGGTGCTGCTGGCCGCCGACGGCATCCGCTTCCTCGCCACCGCCGGCGTGGTCGCGGCCCAACTGCTCGGCCGCCTCGCCGTCGCTCACCTGCTGCTGGTGGCCGCCGTGGTCGGCGCCGCGACCGCCTACGGCGGACCGGTCCGCCCGCTCGCGGTCCGCGCCGTGGTGCCGCCCGAGCAGTTGGGGCAGGCGCTGACCCAGGAGGAGCTGCGCGGCAGCGGTGCCGCGCTGCTCGGGCCGCCGCTGGCCGGGCTGCTCTTCTCGCTCGGCCGGGTCGTCCCGGTGCTGGGCACCGCGCTCGGCTCGCTGTTCTCCTTCTTCGCCACGCTGGCGGTCCGCTTCGACGGCCGGCCGGCCGGGCACCGCCGGCAGGCGGGCGACGGGAACCTCTGGGCGGGCGCCCGGGTGCTGCTCGCGAGCCCGCTGCTGCGCGCCACGCTGGGTGCGGCGCTGCCGCTCAACGTGGCGGGCAGCGCCATGACCCTGGCGGTGATCGTGCTGCTGCGCGACCGGGGCACCGGCAGCACCGCGATCGGCCTGGTGCTGGCCGGCGAGGCGGTCGGCGCGATCGCCGGCGCCTTCCTGGTGGGCCGGCTGCACCGGCTGGCCGGCCCGGGCCGACTGCTGCTGGCGGCCTCCTGGCTCTGCGTGCCGCTCACCGTCGGCCTGCTGCTGCCCGGCGGCCCCGTGACCGTGTTCCTGGTGCTGGCGGCGATGAACCTGGCGATGCCCGCACTGCGGGTGATGATCGACGTGCTGATCTTCCGCCAGGTCCCGGACGAACTGCGCGGCCGGGTGATCGCCGTCACCATGACCACCATGCTGGCGGGCGTCCCGGCCGGCACCCTGGCGGTCGGGCTGCTGCTGGACCGCTTCTCCCCCGCGACCACGCTGCTGATGCTGGCCGGCGCGCTGGCCCTGGGCCTGCTGCCCGCCAGCTGCAGCCGGGCCCTGCGTGCCGCCCGCTGGCCGGGCTGACCTGCCGGACGGACATATCGGACAGACCTACGGGACTGACCTACTGGACTGAGGAAGCGTCAGGAAACGACGAAGGCCCCCCGCCACCGGGGGGCCTTCGGTTGGTGCGCTCAGCAGGATTCGAACCTGCAACCTCTTGATCCGTAGTCAAGTGCTCTATCCGTTGAGCTATGAGCGCTCGGACGGCCCCGAGGGACCGCGAGCGGTAGGTTGGTGCGCTCAGCAGGATTCGAACCTGCAACCTCTTGATCCGTAGTCAAGTGCTCTATCCGTTGAGCTATGAGCGCTTGCCTGCCGGCGGACCGGCGGGCGTTGCGGGGACAACATTACATGACCGCCGACCTGGGGTGAAATCGATAAGTTCCGACGGGTCCGCCCCGGCTTGCCTGGCCTCGGAAACGCCGCCCGGACCGGGTCGGAGCGACGCCGGTCGACCTCGGCCGGCCCGGACCGCCCGGACCATCCCGGACAGGCACCCGCCCGCCCGTCCTGGTACCCGGAAACGCCAAGGGCCCCACCGACCGGAGTCGGTGGGGCCCTGAGGGCGGAGGCTGAGGGATTTGAACCCTCGATGGGCTTTAAGGCCCAAACCGCATTAGCAGTGCGGCGCCATAGACCGGACTAGGCGAAGCCTCCATCACCCGGACTGCACCGTCCCCGGTGCACTCCACGTGCCAGTGATGATGCCACAGCTCTGGGCTCCGGCACCAACCACTGGTTACGTTACTAGGCGGGTCGTCCTCTCGGCAAAAACAATGGGATACTCCAACCCCCGGAGGCAGCCCGGTCCGCACCACGGACCGCAGTCGTGAGTCGTGAGGAGACCGTCGACGTGAGCAGCAGGCCGATCCGAGGCGCTGCTCGCCTCGCCGCGATACTCGATGCCCTGCCCGATGCGTTGCTGCTGGTCAACAGCAACGGCACGGTGGTGGACGCGAACGAAGCAGCGGTCCGCGCGCTGCAGACCCAGGGCACTTCTCTGGTCGGCCGCGGCGTGCTCGACCTGCTGCCGGACTTCGACCCGAGCCGGATCCCCGGCTCGATGCGCCCGGCCCCCAAGGACCTTGCGGAAGCCGCCAAGCCGGTCCGGATGACCGCCCGCCGCACCGACGGCAGCACCTTCCCGGTCGAGGTCTCCGGCAACGACTTCGCCGACGACAGCGAGAGCCGCGGCCTCACCCTCTCCCCGCTGGTCCCCTACGACCCGTACCGCGAGGGCGGACCGCGGGCCAGCTCGGCCAACGACCTGCTGCTGCTCCTGGTCCGAGACCTGACCGGCCGGCTGGGCGTGGAGGCGGAGCTGCGCCGCCAGCACAAGCAGACCGAGATGATCCTGCGGGCGGCCGCCGAGGGCGTGCTGGGCGTCGACCTGGAGGGCCGGGTGGTCCTGGTCAACCCGGCCGCCGCGCACATCCTGGACTTCCGGGCCAGCGAGCTGGGCGGGCGCGAACTGCACCCGCTGGTCCAGCACTCGCGGGCCGACGGCACGCCGCTGGCCGCCGAGGAGTCGGCGCTGCTGGACACCCTCACCTCGGGCCGCAAGCACCGGGTGCGCGGCGCCACCCTGTGGCGCAAGGACGGCCGTCCGGTCACCGTCGACCTGACGACCGCTCCGGTGCGCGACGGCGAGCAGTTGGTCGGCGCGGTGATGACCTTCACCGACCGGACCAAGGAACTGGCGCTGACCGCGAAGGCGGAGCACCTGACCGCGGTGCTGGAGGGCGAGGTGTCCACCGCGCTGGAGGCGCTGCGCGGCCGGATCGATCGGCTGGCCGCCGACCCGGCCGGGCAGCTGTGGCCGGAGGCCAACTGGATGCTGCGCGCGCTGGCCGACGACTGCCGCCGGTTCGGCATGCTGATCGAGGGCGTGCTGGCGCACCAGACGGTCGGCGAGGCCGGCGCCGAGGAGCTCAACCGGGCCCGCACCTCGCTGGACAAGCTGGTCGCCCGGGCGGTGGAGTACGCCGGCCAGCTGGTCGGCCCCGGGCGGCTGCGCTTCTCGGTGCACGCCGCCGCGGTGGACGTGACCGCCGACCACGAGAAGCTGGCCCAGGCGCTGGCCTACCTGGTCGCCGACGTCAGCGGCGTCGCGCTGACCGGCTCGGTGGCCACCGACACCGGTGAGCCGCCGATGGTGGTGCTGGCCGCCGCACAGCGCGGCGACGTGGCCCGGATCGAGGTGCGCGGCCCCGGCCGCGGCGGCGACCGGGTGAAGGTGCCGATGGCCCGCGCGCTGGTCGAGCGGCACGGCGGCGTCCTGCAGCCGCACGAACTGCCCGGCCAGGCCGGCACCACCTACGTGGTCGAACTGCCGCTGGACGAGGACGCGGCCCGGGCCGCCGCCGAGCGCGCGGCCGCCGGCGAGGGCCGGCACGTGCCCAAGGAGACCGACACCGCGGTCCTGCCGGACCTGCCCGGTCTGGCCGGGGCGCCCGCGGCCGACGGGGCGTCAGCTGCTGCCGAGCGGTCAGCCGCCGCCGCTCCCGCCGCGGAGGCACCGGAGCGGACCGGCCGGCGCCGGGCCGCCCGGCCGGCCGGGTCGGCCGAGCGGGCGCAGGACGGCCGGTCCGACCAGGACGGCGCCGAGCGGCGCGGCCCGATCGCGCTCGGCCCCGCTCCCACGGAGCCGGCCGGCGCCGAACCGGCCGCGGGCGAGGGCGAGAAACCGTCCGGCCGGCGCCGCGCGCTGCCCGAGCGCCCGCAGGTGCCCGCCACCGACCCGGCGCTGCCCGGCCTGCCCGGTCTGCTCGACCCGGCCGTCCCGGTCTACCCTGGCCTGGAGCACGCGCTGCCCAGCGCCCCACTGCCGCCCGTCCAGGCGCCCGAGCCGCAGCCGCCCACCGGCCGGCGCCGCCGGCTCGGCCTGCCCGGCGCCGCCGACCCCGGCCCCGACGCCACCGGCGGACCGATGGCGATCGAGCCCACCCGGACCGATCAGCCCGGTGCCGGCAGCCAGGCCGCCGAGCTGGTGCCGGCCGGTGCGCCGACCCCGGTCTCGCCGCCGCTGCCGTCCGCCCCGCCCGCGGCGCTGCCGCTGCCGCAGCAACTGCCGGTCGGCAGCGGGCTGGCCGAGCTCACCCCGCCGCGCCCCGGCGGCTTCACGGGCACGCTGCCCGCCGCCTACCCGGCACCGGTGGTTCCGACCCCGGCCGTCCCCGCGCCGCAGGGACCGCGCACGCCGCCGCGTCCGATGGCCGAACTGGACCCCGCCCCGGCAGCGGTGCCCGCCGCGGCTGACGGACCGTCGGATCCGGGTGACGGCGGGCTGCCCCGGCTGACCGGCCAGGACGAGTCGACTCCGTCCGCCGGCACCCGGGTGCCCGAGTACCCCGACTACCCCGCCACGGACTACCCGGCGACGGTCAGCCCGACCGCCGACGGCCGGCCGCGCCGGCTGCTGGTCTGGCCCGAGCCCGACCCGTCCACCAAGCAGGCGCTGCAGGACCGCGGCTACCGCCCGGTGATAGTGCGCTCCCGCGAGGAGGTGGACGCGCAGGTGGCCGCCTTCCCGGCGGCGCTCTTCGTGGACCCACTGACCGGGCCGATCACCCGCACCGCGCTGCAGTCGCTGCGCACCGCGGCGCTGAACAGCCGGGTGCCGGTGCTCGTCACCGCGGGCCTCGGCCAGGCCACCCGGGACGCCGCGTACGGCGCGGACCCGGCGGTGCTGCTGCGCGCGCTGGCACCCAAGGACAGCGAGCACCACGCCGCCCGGGTGCTGCTGGTGGAGGGCGACCCGGACATCGCGGCGGCGCTGACCAGCAGTCTGGAACGGCGCGGGATGCACGTGGAGCACGCCGAGTCGGAGAACGACGCGGTCTCCAAGGCGCCGAGCGTGCAGCCCAACCTGGTGGTGATGGACCTGCTGCAGATCAAGCGGCGCCGGGCGGGGCTGCTGGACTGGCTGCGCGCCAACGACCGCCTGCACCGCACCCCGCTGGTCGTCTACACCTCGGTGGACCTGGACCCGGCCGAGCTGCCCCGCCTGCGCACCGGCGAGACGGTCCTCTTCCTGGCCGAGCGGTCCACCAGCGCGGACGTCCAGGAACGCATCGTGGACCTGCTCGGCCGGATCGGCTCACTGAGCGAGGCCGCCCACCAGTGAGGTGGGCGGCTCCGCCGCCGGATCACTCCTTGCCGAAGGCGGTCACCTGATCACTCCTTGCCGAGGACGATCACCTCGAGCTGGTCCGCCGTGTAGTCGGCGCGGATCACCTTCTTCAAGGAGTGTCATGATCCACCGAGGTTCGGCTACTCTGCGGAGTGGAACGCGCACGGATCAGGGGAGGGCCGCGACGGTGACGAAGCGGATCGGCGGGTACGCCCGGATCAGCCTGGACAAGGACGGCGACGAGCTGGGGGTTGACCGCCAGCGCGAGGACTACACGTACTACGCGGCCGCCCGTGTCGGCTGGGAGATCGTCCGCGACTACATCGACAACGACGTGTCGGCCTACAAGAAGAACGTCACTCGGCCTGAGTTCGAGCGGCTGTTGATCGATCTGAAGTCCGGTGCGCTTGACGGTGTGGTCGCCTACGACCTTGACCGACTGATGCGTCAGCCGATGGACCTTGAGCGCCTGATCGGCATCTTCGAGGACAACCCGAAGCTTGTCTTCGGGACCGTCACGCAGGACTACGACCTGTCCACCACCGACGGCCGGACGATGGCCCGGGTCATGGTCACGATGGCCAACAAGGCATCAGCGGACGCCTCTCGGCGTATCGCACGCAAGCACCGGGAGCTTGCCGACGCGGGCAAGAACGGTGGGAGCCACCGGGCGTTCGGCTGGAACGACGACCGGGTGACTGTGAAGCAGGACGAGGCAGAACTGATCCTCAAGGCTCATGACGACCTGTTGGCGGGAACGCGGCTCTCCACCATCACAAGGAGCTGGCAGGCCCTGGGGGTGAAGACAGCACGGGAGAGCGTCAAGCCCATCTCCCGGACCGCCGTGAAGGCGATCCTGACCAACTGGCGCCTCTGCGGCTACCGGGCGGTGAAGGGCGAAATCCACTACGGGAAGGACGGTAACCCCGTCATTGCCGAGTGGGCCTCCATCACCACGCCGGAGCGCGTGAGCGCAGTACGTGAGGTCCTCGCGGAGCGCAGTGAGAAATTCCGAAACGAGGGGAACACCAATGGCTACCGCTACTTGCTGACTGGTGTGGTGCGCTGCGCCGAGTGCGGAACACGGATGGTCCCGAAGCGGAGGTCCGACTACATCCCTGGCAGCAAGAGAAGCGCCTTCTCCTACGCCTGTCCGACCAAATCGGAGGGCGGTTGCGGCAAGGTGAGTCGCCAGGGCGAAGCGCTGGATTCGTGGATCACCACGCTGGTGCATGATGCACAGGCAGCGTTGCTGGCCGCACCTCATGCGGAGATGCCGGAAACCTTTCCGGGTGAGGCCCGCCTGGCCGAGATCGAGGCAGAGAAAGCCGAGTATCTGGAAGCCAGGCGAAGCAACAAGATCACAGCCTCAACCCTGATCGCCCTGCTTGAGCCTCTCGAAAAGGAGCAGGAGCAGCTCAAGCGGGACCGGAATTGGTTCGTGGTGGAGAAGGCGCGGGCCCAGGATACCGTCAATCTGTCCGACGACTTCGAGAGGCTGCCCATTGAACGCCAGAAGGCGGTCATCATGAAGCACGTCAAGGCCGTGATTGTCCATCCCGTCGGCAAAGGTGCTAGGAAGTTCAACCCTGAGCTTCTGGAAATAGTCTGGGCATAAAGCTATTGACACCTCCGAAGGGCTACCCTACGCAGGGTGGCCCT
The DNA here is from genome assembly GCF_003205575.1 of Streptomyces tateyamensis. GTDB lineage: Bacteria > Actinomycetota > Actinomycetes > Streptomycetales > Streptomycetaceae > Kitasatospora > Kitasatospora tateyamensis. The sequence goes on along the minus strand of NZ_PYBW01000039.1, from coordinate 36,255 downwards.
TCGGCTTTGCACTGTACCCGTAAATCCGGAACAGATCAGCAGCCCATTGCTCGTCACGCTTCGGCGCACGGCGCAGCTGCTCAAGCGGCACCGCCACGCGCTCGGACTGGTGGGGCGTAGGGCCCGCAAACCGCTTGCGGCCGTGGACGCGGTGCGCTTGCAGCAACCGCAGGCCTGCTTCGTCGGCAGGCTGGCTGACAACGACCGACAGGAATACCTGTAGCGGTCCATAGAGCGTGCCGTGAGGCCCGCCCAGGGTGAATGCCTAGGGACGAGCAGTCCATGAGCCGTGATGACGAGACCCGACAGCGCTGCATGCGCTGCTTCACCCGACGGGCTTTCAAGCTGTCCTGGCCCGACGCTTCGCGCTACACGGCACGTGCTGCCCCGGCAGCCGAAGTCCGCAGTCTCGGCCAACTGCTCCACGACCCCCATGACGTCTCGAACCGCTGGTGTGCGGCGGTGTTCCTGGGAGAGGCTGTGGAGGGCGGCTCAGGGGCCGCCAGGGCCCTTCTTGTGGGGGCTCTGCGTACGGAGTCCAGCAGGGAGAACCTGCGGGCCATTGGGTTGGGGCTGAACGGAGAGCGACCGTGGAACTGATCATCCTGGGCGACAAGGGCGACGCGATAGAGGCGCTGGCGACCATCGCGAAGGAGCGTGGCATCACGAACGCGGCCGTCGTCTCAGTCGTGGGCGCAGCACGGTCGTTCACGGTCGCCAACATGAAGGCCGACAACCCCAGGGAAGCGGTTCGCACCTCTGGCCGTCTGGCGGAGGTCGCAGGGAACGGTGAGATCCGGGACGGCGTGGTGAACATCCACGTGACATGCGGCCTGGAGGGCGGGCAGGCCGTGGCGGGCCACCTGGACGCAGCGGAGGTCGGCGGACCGTACAGCCTTCACGTGTACCTCCAGCAGCTCTGAGAAGCCGAAAGCCCCGCCCTGGAGGGCGGGGCCGTAGGACTCAAGGCGCTGTGAGGACTCTCTCAGCCCTGCTCACCCTTGCTGGCCTTGCCGTCTTCCCAAATGACGGTCAGCTTGCCAGACTTATGCCATTCACGAATCACCTTCTTGTCGAACTTGCCCACGCTGGTCTTCGGCACCGCGGGGATCAGCGCCCAGCGCTCGGGGAGCTGCCAGGCGGCCACCCGCCCGGCCAGGAAGGCGCGCAGGCCGCGCAGGTCGACGGCGGCTCCCGGGCGCAGCACCACTGTGGCCAGCGGTCGCTCGCCCCACTTCTCGTCCGGCACCGCGACCACCGCGGCCTCGGCCACCTCCGGATGGGCCATCAGGTGGTTCTCCAGCTCCACCGAGGAGATCCACTCGCCGCCGGACTTGATCACGTCCTTGGCCCGGTCGGTCAGGGTCAGGAAGCCGTCGGGGGTGATGGTGCCGACGTCGCCGGTGCGCAGCCAGCCGTCCTCGGTGAACTTGTCCTCGGGGCGCTCCGGCTCCTGGCCCGCGCCGCCGTAGTAGGCGCCGGCGATCCACGGGCCGCGCACCTCCAGCTCGCCGGCGGCCACCCCGTCGTGCGGCATCCGCTCGCCGTTCGGGCCGCTCAGGCGGGCCTGCACCGAGGCCGGGAAGACGCCCTGCATCGCCCGGTACTCCCACTCGCGCTCCTCGTCCAGCCCGGCCGGCGGCAGGCCGAAGGTGCCCAGCGGGGAGGTCTCGGTCATCCCCCAGGCGTGCACCACCCGGATGCCGTGCCGCTCCTGGAAGGCGCGCATCAGGGCGGGCGGACAGGCCGAGCCGCCGATCACCACCTGGCGCAGCGAGGAGACGTCGTAGGCCTGCTCGCGGCCGGTCGGGTGGTCCAGCTCGTCCAGCAGGCCGTTCCAGATGGTCGGCACGGCGGCGCTGACGGTGGGTCGGACCCGCTCGATCATCGCGGCCAGCGGCTGCGGCTGCAGGAACCGGTCCGGCATCAGCAGGTTGGCGCCCGACATGAAGGCGGCGTGCGGGATGCCCCAGGCGCCGACGTGGAACATCGGCACCACCGGCAGCGCGGTGTCCTGCTGGGTCAGGCCGAAGGTGGCGGCCGAGTTGACCTGCAGGCAGTGCAGGTAGATCGAGCGGTGGCTGTAGACCACGCCCTTGGGGTCGCCGGTGGTCCCGGAGGTGTAGCAGATCATCGCGGGGCTGCGCTCGTCGAGCTCGTCCTGCCACGGGTACTCGGTGGGCCGGCCGGCGATCAGCGCCTCGTACTCGTGCACCCCGCCCGCGAAGCCGGCCAGCAGCGACAGGTCGCCCGGGCCGGAGACCACGATGTGCCTGAGGGTGGGCGCGAGCTGGTCCAGCACTCCGGCCAGCAGCGGCAGCACGCTGCCGGAGACCACGATCGCGTGGTCGGCCGCGTGGTTGACGATGAAGGCCAGTTGGGCGGCGGGCAGCCGCAGGTTGAGGGTGTGCAGCACCGAGCCCATCGACGGGACGGCCAGGTAGGCCTCCAGGTGGTCGGCGTTGTTCCACATCAGGGTGCCGACCAGCCGGTCGGGGGTGACGCCCAGCTCGTCGCGGAGCGCGTGGGCCAGCTGTGCGGCGCGGGCGCCGACCTCGGCGAAGGTGCGGACCCGGGGACCCTCGCCGTCCCAGGTGGTCACGGTCGCCCGGCCGTGGAAGCTCGCTCCGTGCTCCAGGATCCGGGCGACGGTGAGCGGTACGTCCTGCATGGTGCTGAACACGCGAGGTCCTCCTTGACCGGGCTTTCCTGCCTGCGCGGCCGAGTTGCTACCTGCGGGTAGCACCCGGCGCGGTGCCGATTCTGGACCGGGTGGGCCGTCGGTGTCAGCAGGTCGTCGCGGAAATGAGACGAGTAGCTCAACCGGGCCGCTCGACCGCCGCACCGGGGCCTACCGCGCCACCAGGGTGTCGAGCTGGTCGGCGTCGATGGTCAGTTGGAGGCCGGCGTACTTCTCCTGGCGGTCGCCGACGTGCTGGTGGGCGCGGCGGTGCTCGGTCCACAGGGTGGCGGGCAGGGCGTCGGTGGCCGGCTTGCCGTCCCAGCGGGCGTACCAGACGGCGTCCGGCAGCGGGCCCGCGCCGGCCCGGGCGGCGGCGACCAGGTCGGCGACGCCGGAGTCCAGGCTGGAGTAGTAGCCGGCGAAGTACCCGGCCCCGTGCAGCGCCTGGGTCCAGCCCACGGTGAAGTCGATCACCGCCTTGGCGCACCCGGGATCGCCCGGCTTGTACGCCTCGATGTCCAGGTAGAGCGGGCTGCCCGGCCCCAGCCCCAGCGCCCTGGCCGCGCGTACCGCCTCCGCCGCCTCCTCCCGGCCCTGCTGCACCGCCTTCGCCGGGTCGATCCGGTCCGGCTTGTGGTCTCCGGCGAAGCACGGTGCCTGGCGCCCGACGTGGGTGGGCAGCAGCCGCCAGCCCAGCGCCCGCACCTGGCGGACCCAGTCGCGGGTCAGCCGGGTCTGGGCGCAGGCCCGCTGCCGGCCGCTGGTGTAGATCCCGATCGCCCCGTACGGCGAGGCGCCGCGCCAGGCCCGCATCGCGTCCAGCGAGGGTGCGCTGCAGGCGTCGAAGCCGCTTCCGGTGAAGACCGTCTGCGGCTCGGCGGCCAGCTTGGCCCGCCCCTGGTCCGGCAGCACGGTCGGCGGCAGCGCCCGGACCAGCGGCGGTGGTGCGGCGGCGGGCGCGGCGCCCGGCAGTACCGCGGCCACCGGGGCGGGCGCGATGACCGGCGCGGGGCCCGCCCCGCCGGCCGCGTCCGTGGCCAGCAGCAGCACCAGGGCGGAGGCCGAGATCGCCGTCGAACGCAGGTAGCGGACCATCCTCCGAGCCTGACCCGCCGTCAGGGTGCGCCGAGGCACGGCCGGCTCGACGCGCCGTCAGCTCACCCGGACGCCGTAGGCGGACCACCGGCAGGAACACCAGTGGGCGGCACCGGAGTGCCGCCCACTGGATCCGGAGCGCGGTGACCCTTTCCGCCGCCCGGGCCTGTCGGGTGCCCGCTACTTGATCACGGGCGCGAAGTAGATGTCGACGTTCTTGTTGGACTGGTCCGCGAAGATGAACCCGGAGTTGTCCTTCGAGGCGAGGGTGTTGTTCTGGTTGGAGGCACCGCTGCCGGTGGCCACCTGCTGGGTCCAGTTGGAGTTGCCGTCCACCGAGCCGAAGATGTTGCCGGAGCCGAGGTTGGAGACGACCGAGGCGTTCGAGCCGCCGCCGGCACCGGCCCCGTTGTCCGCGAAGGCGGCGCCGGCGCCACCGATCAGCAGGGCTGCGGCGAGCGGAACGGCGGCCAGCGCGGCGACCGTGCGGGCAGTGCGGGCGGTACGGATACGAGCCATGGAATCCCCCAAGAATCTGGAAGTGGAATAACTGGTGCGGGAGTTCGCGGCCAGACGAACCCCTGCGGGCTGCGACGCCGAGAACAAGACTCCGCATCCGACCGCCCGTCCGCCAGACCCGCAGCGTCGATTACCTCGAACGCGTGATGCCCAGGCGCTAAACCCCGGGGCCGGAACGACCGATATCCACAGGTCGGAGTTCGGCCAGCGGGCCCGCCGCCCCGCGGCGGAATTCACTGCACCGGGCCGCGCCACCCCACCGCGCCACCCGGGGGAATGGCTAGAAAAGCTTGCCGGGATTGAGGATTCCCAGCGGGTCGAACAATCCTTTCATCTGCTTTTGCAGTTCCAGCTGGGTCTCCCCCAGCTCGCGCGCCAGCCACTCCCGCTTCAGCAGCCCGACCCCGTGCTCCCCGGTGATCGTGCCGCCCAGCTCCAGCCCCAGCGCCATGATCGCCTCGAAGGACTCCCGGGCCCGGACCACCTGCTCCGGGTCGGCGGCGTCGAAGGCCACGATCGGGTGGGTGTTGCCGTCCCCGGCGTGGCAGCAGACCCCGACGGTCAGCCCGCACCGCTCGCCGATCGCCGCCACCCCGTCCAGCATCTCGGCCATCCGGGACCGGGGCACCGCCACGTCGTCCACCATCGTGGTGCCCAGCGTGTCCATCGCGGTCAGCGCCAGCCGGCGGGCCTGCAGCAGCAGGTCCGACTCGGCCTGGTCCTCGGCCGGGACCACCTCGGTGGCGCCCGCCGCCCGGCACAGCTCCCCCACCCGCGCCAGCTCGGCCCGCTGCTCGGGCCCGTCGAAGGCCACCAGCAGCAGGGCCTTGGTGGCCTCCGGCAGCCCCATCCGGGCCAACTGGTTGACGGCGCGGATCATCACACTGTCCATCAGCTCCATCAGCGAGGGTGTGAAGCCCGCCGTGGTCACCGCGTTCACCGCGGCGCAGGCCGCCGCCGTGCTCGGGAACTCCGCCGCCAGCACCAGCTGCGGCGCGGGCGCGGGCCGCAGCGCCAGCACCGCGCCCACCACCACGCCCAGGGTCCCCTCGGAGCCGACGAACAGCCGGGTCAGGTCGTAGCCGGCCACCCCCTTGGCGGTGCGCCGACCGGTGCGCAACAGCCGCCCGTCGGCCAGCACCACGTCCAGGCCCAGCACGTACTCGGCGGTCACCCCGTACTTCACGCAGCACAGCCCGCCGGCCCCGGTGCCGATGTTGCCGCCGATGGTGCAGGATTCCCAGCTGGACGGGTCCGGCGGGTAGGCCAGCCCGTGCTCGGCCGCCGCCCGGGAGAGCACCGCGTTGACCACCCCGGGCTCCACCACCGCGATCCGGTTCACCGGGTCCAGCTCCAGGATCCGGTCCATCTTCACCAGCGACAGCAGCACGCACCCGGCCACCGCGTTCGCCCCGCCGGACAGCCCGGTCCGCGCCCCCTGCGGGACCACCGGCACCCGCAGCTCGCTCGCGGTGCGCAGCACGTGCTGCACCTGCTCCACGGTCTGCGGGAAGACCAGGCAGGCCGGGTCGCCCGCCGCGCAGAAGCCCGCCATGTCGTGGCGGTACGCCGCCGTCACGTCCGGGTCCACCACCACCGCCCCGGCCGGCAGCCCGGCCGCCAGACGGCGCGTCAACTCCTCCATGTGCAACCTCCGTACGGCACAGCGGGCGTGGCCAACCGCTCCAGGCTGCCACACGGCCGTCCGCCGCCGACCCGGCCCGCCCCGGCCCCGGAACCGACGAGGGCGGGTATCGGCATGTAGCCGATACCCGCCCTGATCAGGTCTTTCCCCACCAGCGGAGAGCGTGGGATTCGAACCCACGGTGAGGGGTCACCTCACGACAGTTTTCAAGGGGGAAGGCAAGTTCCGGCTTGCTGGTGCCCTGACCTGCTCCGCTACGGGTCTACTGGCCTCCGACGATAGCAGTGGCCCCGGCCTGGCCCCGGACCGTCGGGAAGCACTCGCTGCCCAAGCGGTGTCAGCAGGCTATGCAGCGGTTCGGAAGCATGCTCTCGACGGCGGTCCACCAGCGCAGCTTCCGGGCAAACGCCTTGACCTGCAACGCAGACTCAAGAACGCGCCAGAGCGAAGCCCCCGTTCCTCCGCAGGTTTGTTCGCACGCCTGTTCTCGGCCGCCGCCCACTGGTCACGGAAGGGTGACGCCCGTCAGCATAACTAGTTGCTCAGCCGGGCTCCGAGTAGAGTTCGGGCTAGTTGCGCAGCTCTGGATCTAGCGAGGAGGTGTGGATGTTGAATTCCTTCAATCCGGGTGATCAAGCGTCCTTCAATGTGACCCTCTGCGCAGTGGGACCTTCAACGGACGGTGGACGAATCCCACTCGCCGAACTAGCGAGAATCGCCAGCGAGCTGCAAGCCACGCTGGAGCGACTTGCACTGTCAATTAGCGGCTCGCAGATAAAGTCAGGTCGACGCCCGCGTGAAATTGTCGACGCGGTTCGATTGGACTTCGTGGGATTCGAACCCGGCTCAGCCATCATGAAGATTGCCCGCACTGGCCAGACTTCGCTTGCCGGAGACGACCTCCTAAGAGATTCCTTCACTACCCTGGCGGATGGAATTAGGGCACTACACCAGCATCCCGGAGTAGTGCCCGACGGATTTACCCCGCAGGTCCTGAACGGTCTCCGGTCGCTAACTGGGGGAATCAATCAGAGGAGCATCTCCCGAATTTCCGTCTCCTCGCCCGTAGTTAGGGAATTCGCTTTCGACTCGGACCTTAGGACCGCGCTGAAGATGGTCTCACTCTCACCTGTAGAGAGCGAAGCCACAGTGGTCGGCCGACTTCAGATGGGTGACTTCTCCCCGGCGTCGTTGCTTTGTCGAATCGATACCTATGCCGGAAGCATCCAGTGCGGCTTCGGTGCAGAGCTGCGAGACACGGTCCTGGACTGCATGGACGAACTGGTCATGGCACACGGTGTTGCTGAGCTGCAACCAGATGAATCCACGATCCGAGTGCTTCGAATCTCGGAGATCAGTCCAGTGGGACACCCGACCACCCCGAGCCTTGACAGGCTAGCCGCAGAGCAGATGGTCGCACCAGTGGACTCGATTAGCGATCTCTCCATCGAACCAATCGATGACTTTGATTCTTTCCTGGCAGCCATCTCGTCGGCCCGTGAGGATGGGTAGTGAAGTACGTAGTTGTTGACACTGACGTCTTCTCGCGCCTCCTTCAGGGTACAGATATCGACGGCTATCAGGCCCACCTCTCCGGCACGATTCCCACTCTCTCTTTCACTACAGTTGCAGAGGTCTACTTCGGGGCCTCTAAGGCTGGCTGGGGGGAGCGAAAGGTTGCAGCCCTGGAAGAGGCAATCCGTCGATACCTAGTGGCCCCCTATGACACCGAGATGGCACGCCTCTGGGGAAAATTGAAGAGCCAAGCGCAGTCACTCGGGCACCCGCTCGGTCAGGTGAATCAGAATAATGATTTGTGGATCGCAGCGACATCCATCTACTACGATGCCCCGCTTCTGACCGGGAATGGACGGCACTTCCGAAATTTCCCTGGCCTATCCCTGATCACCTGACCCGCTCCGCTACGGTGGGTGGTGCGCCCCGCAGGCGCGCAGGTCGAGTAGGGGAATTCGCCAATGGGTGAGTGGGAAACAGGGCAGCAGCCATGGGTCCGGCAGCGGGTCAAGCGGGCGAGTCAGGCGCTGCCGTGCTACTTCTGCGGCAGCAACACCGCGATGCTCTCGGACCACGACGACGACCGCGACACAGGGCGAGTCGAGCTCTACTGCGACAACCAGGATTGCGATGCTCGTGAGGTCGTGATCCTCGTTCTCCGGGACGGCGCCGGCGCCCACGACCGCGCCGACGTGCAGGCGCTGCATGCTGTGGACGCCGGTTCCCCGACGATCGGCCTTCTGCCCACTGACAGGGCCAGCCAGCCGTGAGGCCGGAGGGGGGCGGGTGAGATTGCCAAGGCGGCCTCGCCCGCCCCCTCCGGCCTGCCATGGCTACGAGCCGCGATCACAGGGGAAGCCGGTCAGAGCTCACAGAATGCGATTGCCGCGTCGTCTCCCGACTTGAAGCGGGGCCATCGCTTCCCGTCCGGATCGGTTGCTTCGACCTTCCGCACTTCCGCGATCAGCTCCCCTGCGCCACTTGCTCTCAGGATGGCGAACGCGTCTGCCCAAGAGGCCGTCCGATACTCAGTGACCAGCCGTGACACCCCGTCGGACATGACGGCAGCAGCGGTGACCTCGGAGCGGGTCACGGATCCGGTTACCGCGTGCTCGGCAGCCTCTGGTGAGGCTGCCGCAACCCAGTAGCCGCCAGGCGTGTTGCGGGTGAGCCGTTGCGCGGTCACCATCCGGCGGACACTCTCCGCGTGCTCGGGCGTCCCAGTGGCGAATCGCTCTGTCTCAGCCCGCAGCTCGGGTACGACGGAGTCCACCCGGAGGTCCGTCACGACGGAGTAGTCGGTGCGCCCCTCGAACACGATTGGGGAGTCTGCCAGCACCAGGTAGTCGAGCCGAGAGTTTCCTACTCGCAAGACCGACACTGTCGCCGAGGGCGTTCCGGGGTTGCCGAGATCGCACCCGGCGTGGAGCGCTGCGACCTGGGCCAGCGCCAGCGCCAGCCCATCGCTGAGCGTCCGATCGGCGTCTGCCAACGCTGCCATGAGGCAGCCACCGAGGCGGGCGACGTACCACGGCACGCCATGCCGGCAACCCGTCTCTAGGCCGGCCGTACTGAGCCCATCCAGGACGACAGCGAGGCTGGGAGTCCCGGCCACCCAATCCTCGTTCGGACCCGCTCCGCCTGGCTCTGTGGCGATCGAAACGCGCATGGCTAGCCTTCGTGTCGGTAGATCGGGGTCACGCGGGAGCTTTCGAGGACTTCGAGCGTCGTGGGGTCGTACCGGCAGGAGATGAGGGTCGAGAAGCGGCGCGTCTTCACCTCACGGTAGAGCTCGCCCAAGTGGTTCTCCAGGTAGTGGACGACCCCACTCGCACCAATGGCATGGATGCCGGCGATGTACAGGAACGTGCCCTTTCCGTCGAGACGGGGCAGGCGACCGAGGTAGCCAACGTCACCGGCGGTCCCGTCCTCGTCGAGCGGGGAGCGGTATTCCGTCTTGGTGTGAAGGTCTACCAGGTGCCAGGCCCGGTCCTTCGCGAAGCGCAAGTGGTCATCCCCTTCGAGCACTTGGGCCACGATCGGGGACAGTCGAGGACCACAGATGACCACCAGGTGTTCTCGATTGAGGCTCACGATGCCCGAGGTCGGGATCACCTCGTACCCCGCGTCGAGCTTCATCCCCCCGAACAGCTTCCGCAGGTGCTCAAAGTTGTTCAGGTCCTCCCTAGTCACAACCTGGCTCGGGTTCTCGTCGGCAGACTTGCCCGCCTCGACCTTCCCGGCGACTGCCACGGTCATCGGGCCGATGCCAAAGAACGCGCGCTCAGGAGGCGGCCCCGAGGCCGCCAGCTGACCGACCCTGCCGCGGCTCACGCCCAACTGCGCTGCGATCTCGGCCTGACTCATGCCAGACGCTGAGGCGTCCTCAATGGCCTCCCGTCGGATCCGGGACAGCTCGACCACGCGGGCCTGATAGTCCGCCATCAGGTCAATCGCGGCCTTGGCACGGGCGACCGGGGCGACCACCTTGGCGACCCGTTCGATCTCCTCGTTCATGACTTCCTTCCGCTGCCTAGGGGGGCATGGCAAAGATACCGCGAGGGGGACTTGACGCCAAGCAGGCTGCTGCCTACCTTGGGTATCACCCCAAGGGGAAAGCCCCCCTAGGCAGATCCTTGGGCTGTCTTTGAGCTGCGTAAATGCGCCCATGGATGACCGGCCTGACTGCCGTGTCCAGGGTGAAGTGGCCTGGCTAGGACTGGGCCGAGGAAGCCGGCGCCTTGGCATGCCGGACGGCTGAGACCGAAAGGTCAGCTGTCTACGCCTACAAACGGGGGCTCGCCCCCGGAAGAGGACAGCGACTGCGGGCTAGTAGCGCCACCTGCGACTACAGCCCGTGCGTAACGAGTGACTTTGAGCCCCGATCGGCCGCCTTGTGCGGCGGGTCGGGGTGCATGGCTGCTCGTGACGAGTAGTCAGGCCCAGAAGCGGGGCCACCGCGTTCCGGCCAAGGAAGACGCGGCGGCCCCTGGGCCACACCCCTTCTACGCAGAGGTGAGACCCGTGAAGTCGATTGTTGCAGGACAGCGCGTTTTCACGGCGCTGGAGTTCACCGAGCTGGCGTTCGGGCTCGGGCTGGAGCCGGAGTTGCTCTCCGGCGTGCCGGACGAGAGTGCGGAGGAGTGGGCGGCGCGTACGGACGCGCTGCGGGACATCCTGGCCGACCTGGCCGAGCAGGACCCGCAGGCGGCGGAGTTCGCCCGTGCGCTGATGAAGCTTGCCCCGGCGCCGCTGCCGTTCGGCAAGCGGTCGGGCCGGCGGCCGGCGTGGTCGGCGGTGGCGGCATGAGCGAGCAGGCGCGACAGGACATGGCGCGTGCCCAGGCTGCGGCAGAGGCCGCGCGGGCCGCCGCCGCGGCTGCTGCCGAGGCGGCGCGGTTGGCGCGTGAGCGGGCCGGTTCGATCGGGGGTGTCCGGTGATGCCCTCGGTGGTGTGGCTGGTGTTGGCGGCCCGTTCGCGGGTGGCGCTGGCGGTGGCCGGGCTGAGCGGGGAGTCCGAGCGGCGTCTGGTCCGCGCGGCCCGTGCCCGGGAGAGGGGGCGGCCGTGAGCGGCGCTCACCTGTCCGTGGTGCTGCTCACGGCTGCCGTGCGGGTGCTCATCGCTCGCTCACGGTGCCGGTGGGGGTGGTCGCGGTGACTGTGTCGATGACCCCGGATCAGGTCCGCTCGGCCGAGCGGATGCTGTCGGTCGGGACGTGGGTGATCACGTTCGGGGCGGTGCTGTACAGCGTGCTCACGGTGACCCCGCTGATGTCCGCTCACACCCCGCCCGGGTGGCGGTGGACGGCGCCGATTCTTCCGTTGGTGGTGGACGCGGCGGTGGTGATCGTGGTCCGGATGGACAGCACCCTCGCCCGACTCGGCGGGCACGGCGGGTCCTGGCCGGTGGCGCTGCGCTGGATGACGGGCGTGATGACGGTGCTGCTCAACGTGGGTCTGTCTGCGCTGCACCGGGATGCGGTGGGCGTGGTGGTCCATGCGGTGGCGCCGCTGCTGCTGATCGTCACCGCGGAGGCCGCGTTGGCCTACCGGCGGGCGATCACCGCTGCGCTGGCCGCCCATGCTGCTGCTGAGCGGGCCGAGCACGAGCGGCGTGAACGCCTCGCGGCCGAGCGGCAGCGGCAGGCGCGCGCCGACCGGTTGGCCGAGCAGGAAGCGGCCGAGCGGCGCGAGGAGAAGCGCCGCGAGCACGAAGCCGTGTTGGCCCGTGAGCAGCGTGAGCACGAGGCGCGGTTGGCTCGTGACGAGCGCGACGCGGCTGCGGCCCGTGAGGCTGCTGAGCGGGCCGAGCAGGCCCAGCGGGAGGCCCGGGAGCGGGCCGCGCGGGAGGCTCGTGAGCGTGAGGTGAGCGAGCGTGAGCGCCGTGAGCGCGATGCCCTGGAGCGGGTCCGGCAGGAACTGCTGTCGGCCGGCCCCGCCACCGAACGGCTCCCGGAAGCCAAGGCGCGGGCCATCGTGCTGGCCGCCCGACAGGTCGGTCTGCCGCAGCGCACCGCGGTCGAGCTGACCGGCTGGTCGGCCGGCTGGGTCGCGGCCCGATACCAGGACCTGCCCAAGGCCGAGCACCCGCACATCGTGCTGGCCGCATTCCCCGCGGCCCAGGAGCTTGAGGAGATCGCATCATGACCAGCGACACCGCCGTGAGCACGGCCGAGCTGATCCCTGCTGCCGGAGCCCTGCTGGGCATGCTGACGCGCTTCACGACCCTGCCAGCCCCCGAGGTGTCCCTGGACTGGGTCCGCGACGACGAGTGGCGCGACCCGAAGTGGGGCGTGTGCCTGTCGTTCCGCAAGAACACGGCGGACTTCGAGAAGTGGCGCCAGGCAGTGGGTATCGCCCCGGCCGCCGTCAGGTCGGTCGAGTCCAGCACCGGGGCGGGCATGCTGCTCGCCAACGGCACGTTCGCCGGAGTCAGGGTCCAGCTGTTCGCCGACTACGACCCCCCGACGCCCGAGGGCACCGCCCGGTGAGCCGCGGCCACTTCTGGGACCCGTCCGGGTCCCGACACGGCGGCATGCCCACCTACCCGCGCAAGCTCGCCCCTGAGGGGCTGCTGACGCGCCGCCAACTGCGCGCCCGGGGCTTGCGGCCGGGTGGTCAGGACGTGGTCGCCCAGGTCGGCTGGCGCTCCCGGCTCAGCCGCGGCGCCCCCGTCTTCGCCTACCTGTACCGCCTCGACCTGGCCCGCCCGGTGCGGCCGATGAGCGAGGCCAAACGCGCCGCGCTCGACTGCGCGAACCGCGCCCGCCGCCTGTGCCCCGCCTGCGGGCGGGACGCCGGCTATGTCCTGCCCGCCGCGATCGGCACGTGCGTGCCCTGCGCAGACGGCTGGACCCCTGCCGACTACGAACCGCTCGACTTCGCTGCCTGAAAGGGCGTTGACCATGACGATTCCCGAGACCGACACCGTCCCCGTGTGGCCGGAGGGTGTCCTTGCCCGCTACCTGACTGCGGGCGGAGCGACCGTCGACATCACCCGCGGCTCCGGTGTCGACTTCACCGCCACCTGCCTGGGCTGCGGCGACGCCCAGGAGTGCGACCACGTCTCCGCCACCTGCATCGGCGGCCCGGCCACCGCGCTCAAGGCCAACCAGGGCGCCGCCCGCGAGTGGGCGCAGGCCCACGCCGAGCGGTGCCGGGCCCTGCCCCGGCCCTGACCGTGCACCTGGCCCGGGACGGCCGCCCCTTGCTTGCCGGCGCGGTCGGCCGTCCCGGGTCCCTTTCCTGCACCACCCAACCTGTTGAGCTGTGTGGAAGGACTGCAAGTGAACCACGACGAATCGCCCCTGCCCGGCCCCGACGAGGGGTCCGACGAGGAGCTGTTCCGGCTGCTGGAGGCCGCGTTCACCGACGGTGAGCCGGTGATGGACGCGGTGCCGGCCGGGGTGGTGGACCTGGACCGGGCCCGCACCGCCCGCCGCCCCGCCACCACGGCGCCCGGCCCGGTCCCGGACGACGAGGAGGAGGACGGGACCGGCCCGCTCTACGTCGACCAGCCCGCCCCTGGTCCGCTGCCGCTGCCCGGCCCGCCGGTGCGGCGCCCGATCCTGCCCGCCTGGCTGCTGTCCAAGACGGAGCTGCGCACCCAGCTCACCTGGGCCACACGGCAGGTGGGACACACGGTGGCGTTCCACGCGGTCCGGTCCCCGCTGTACGCGGGCAGGCTCGCCGGGCGTGCGCCGCGCGGTGCGGCCCGCCTGGCCACGTTCCTGGGCCGCTGGTCCTCCGATGCCGAGGGTGCGCCGCTGCGGGCCGCGGCGGCGCGCACGGAGGACGCCGCGATGTACCTGAAGCTCACCCGCCAGCGGGACGCCCGGGTCCGGCTGCGGGGTCTGGTGATGTTCCTCGGGTCGCTGTTCGGCCTCGCCGCCACGATCGTGCTGCTGGTGATGACCGACGTGACCACCCTGGTCCTGCTCGCCGCGGCCGTGGTGGCGGCGCTGGGCTGGGCCGGTGCCCCGGCGGACGAGCCGCTGATCTCCCGCTCGGTCGTCAAGGCCAAGGCCCCCAAGCTCACCTCGGACATGGTGGTGCGGGCGCTGGAGGCGCTGGGGCTGGCCGGGATCACCTCCGCGCGCACCAAGGGGACCGCGATCACCTTCCCCGCCCCGATCACCCGCGACGGGCCCGGCTGGCGGGCGGACGTGGAACTGCCCGAGGGCGTGACCGTGGCCGACGTGATGGACCGCCGCGAGCGCCTCGCCTCCGGCCTGCGACGCCCGCTGGGGACGGTGTGGCCCTCCCCGATGCCCGACGAGCACCCGGGCCGGCTCATCCTGTGGGTGGGGGACCAGGACATGTCCAAGTCCAAGCAGCCCGCCTGGCCACTGGCCAAGGCAGGCACGGTCGACCTGTTCGAGCCGGTGAACTTCGCCACCGATCAGCGCGGTGCCTGGGTCACCATCATCCTGATGTTCATGGCCGGGATCATCGGCGCCGTGCCGCGCATGGGCAAGACGTTCCTGCTGCGCCTGCTCCTTCTGATCGCGGCGCTGGACCCGCGGGCCGAGCTGCACACCTACGACCTCAAGGGCACCGGTGACCTGGACCCGGTCGGCAACCAGGTGAGCCACCGTCACCGGGCCGGCGACGACGAGGAGGACATCGAGTACGCGATCGCCGACCTGTGGGCGCTGCGCGAGGAACTGCGCCGCCGCACGAAGGCGATCCGCTCCCTGCCGCGGGACATCTGCCCGGAGAACAAGGTCACCAGCGACTTGGCGAACAACAAGACCCTGGGTCTGCACCCGATCGTGATCGGCGTGGACGAGTGCCAGGTGTGGTTCGAGCACCCCAAGTACGGGGGCGAGTTCGAGGAGATCTGCACCGACCTGGTCAAGCGCGGCCCCGCGACCGGCATCGTGCTGCTGCTGGCCACCCAGCGCCCCGACGCCAAGTCCATCCCCTCCGGCATCTCCGCGAACGCGGTGCTGCGCCTGTGCCTGAAGGTGATGGGCCACACCGAGAACGACATGGTGCTGGGCAGCGGGTCGTTCAAGCGCGGCGTCAAGGCGACCACCTTCACCCGCACCGACCGCGGCATCGCCTACTACGTCGGCGGCGAGGGCGCGGACGCCCAGCTCATCCGCTCCGTCTACGTCGACGCGCCGACCGCCGAAGCCATCGCCGGCCGGGCCCGGGTGGCCCGGGAGCGGGCGGGGCTGCTGTCCGGGTACGCGCTCGGCACCGACACCACCCCCACCCCGGCGGGCCCCTCGCACGACCTGCTGGCGGACATCCTCGCGGTCACCACCGCGGACGAGCCGAAGGTCTGGTCCGAGACCGTGGTGGACCGCCTGGCCGAGCTGCGCCCGGACGTGTACGGGCCGTGGGCCGAGCTGACCGGCCGCGCCAAGCCCGACCAGCTGGGCACCGCGCTCAAGCCCTACGGCATCAGCACCGTCCAGGTCTGGGGCGCCACCGAGGCCGGCAAGGGCGCCAACCGGCGCGGCATCGTCCGCACCGACATTCTCGCCGCCGTCACGGAGCGCGACCGAAACCGCGACGCGGGCTGACCCGGCGGGCCGCTGGGCCTAGCGGCCACCCCCGCTAGACCTAGCGGCCCCACTAGCAACCCACAAAGCAGCTGACCAGCCGCCTATTGGCTAGCAAGCATGCCCGCAAACGCCCCGAAACCCGTCTGGGAGCCCCTCCGTGACCCTCATACCCACCGCTATAGCCCTCACCAGCGCCGTCACCCTCGGTTACGCGGCGCTGTGTGCGGCGAGCCCGTTCGGCAACTGCCGCAAGTGCCGGGGCTTCGGCTACGCCGTCCGCACCGACCGCAACGGGCGGCCCAAGCGCGGCCGCACCTGCCGGCGCTGCCGCGGCATCGGCAAGCGCATCCGCATCGGCCGCCACCTCTACAACCTGGCCCACCGCACGTGGCGCGCCGGCACCCGCTGACCCTCACCCCTGCTGCTCGGAAGGACGCACCACCCATGGACATCACCATCGCCCTGCCCGTCCTGCTCGGCATCAGCTCCGCCGTCCTCATCTGGGCCAAGCGCGTGGGCCCCATCGCGGCCCTGCTGCTGTTCCTCGCCGGGTTCGAGACCGCCGGCACCGGCCTGTCCCACCCCGTCAACCAGCTCCTGGCCGCCGTCATCCACGCCCTCAACCACCACTGACCGAGGGAGTGACCACCATGGCCCCCACGATCCGGCCGCTGGCCGCCTCCCACTTCACCGACGCCCTGACCGCCGCCGCCGACCACGACCCGGCCGCCTCCCTCGCGGCGCTGATGCGCATCGACCCCGCCTCCTGGGCCGCGATCCAGCAGCGCTGCGCCGAACTCGGCACCACCGTCATGGACGCCATCGCCCTGGCCACCCGCACCGGAGGAACCCCGTGACCTTCGACGAGATCTCGGCCGTCGCGTTCGGCGGCGTCGCCCTGCTGGCCAGCGGCTGGTGCGCCTGGTCCTGGCGCGACGGCGACAAGGAATCCGCCACCGACCGGGACGTGCTCGCCTGGTCCGCCGCCCAACGCGCCCAGCAGGGCGAGGCGGACGGCACCCCGCCCGGCGGCCGCGAGCCCGCCCCCGACGTGGCCCCGGCCCCGCCCGTGCACCTCGCCACCGTCACCGACATCACCGCGCGGCGGGCCGCGTGAGCGCCCGTCAGAGTCCCGTGGCCGCCTTGGCCGACCGCCCGGCGGCCGGATGGCTGCCCGCCCGGCCGTGGAACGGCCTGACGATGCTGGACGCGTACTGCTGCCAGGGCGGCGCCGGCATGGGCTACTACCTGGCCGGGTTCGAGGTGCTCGGCATCGACAAGGACCCGCAGCCCCGGTACCCGTTCGCGTTCGCCCGCGCGGACGCAGTCGAGTTCATCGCCCAGCACGGCGCGGAGTTCGACTTCGTGCACGCGTCCCCGCCGTGCCAGGGCTACTCCGACGCCCAGCGGATCCAGGGCAACGCCCACCCGGACCTGATCGCCCCCACCCGCGACGCCCTCAGCAGGGCCGGGCGGCCGTGGGTGATCGAGAACGTGGGCGGCGCCCGCCCCGAGCTGCGCGACCCGGTCATGCTGTGCGGGGCGATGTTCGGTCTGCGCACCTACCGGCACCGCTACTTCGAGACCGGCGGCGGCCTCGTCCTGGCCGTCCCGGAGCACCCGGCCCACCTCGCGCCGCAGGCCAAGATGGGGCGCCCCGTCCCCGAGGGCTGGTTCGGGCAGTTCGTCGGCAACTTCTCCGGCGTCGCCCTGGCCCGCGAGGTGATGGCCGTCCCCTGGATGAACCGCGACGGCATCCGCGAGTGCATCCCGCCCGCCTACACCCGCCTGATCGGCCGCCAGGCTGCCGCCGCGGCCGGACTGGAGGTCCGATGGGCCGCGTGAGCAGCGCCCCGGGCCGCCAAGCGAACGGCCTGACCGTGCTGGACCTGTTCTGCTGCGCGGGCGGTGCCGGCATGGGCTACCACCTGGCCGGGTTCGAGGTGACCGGCGTCGACAAGGAACCCCAGCCGAACTACCCGTTCACCTTCGTCCAAGCGGACGCGCTGGAGTACGCCGCCCAGCACGCCCACCGCTTCGACCTGGTCCACGCCTCCCCGCCCTGCCAGCACTATGCCGCCGTGACCAGGTGGCGCGGCAGCGCCGAGCAGCACCCGAACCTGATCGCCCCCACCCGGGACCTGCTCACCGGGAGCGGGCGGCCGTGGGTCATGGAAAACGTCCCCGGCTCACCGGTCCGCCCCGACCTGCTGCTGTGCGGCTCCATGTTCGGTCTGCGCGTGCGTCGGCACCGACTGTTCGAGACCTCCTGGCACGCCTTCCAACTCACCGCCCCCTGCCACCACCACCCCGGTCAGATCCCGTTCGCCCACAAGGACGAACGCGCCTTCGCCGACGCCATGGGCTGCACCTGGATGAGCAACCTCGAAGCCCGCCAGGCCATCCCGCCTGCCTACACCCAGCACATCGGCCACCAGGCCGCCGAGCTGCTCGGCGCCACTGCCCCCGACCACGTGGCCGCGTAGGACCGGCCGTGGCGCTCCTCAACTGGCGCGACGCACGGCACTTCGACCACACCCGGGACCTGCCGTGCCGCTGGTGCGGCAGGCCCACCCCGCTGCGCGACGACCAGCGCCGCCCCTCCCACAAGGTCTGCGCCGAAGCGCAGCAGACCACCCCTGCCACGACAGGAGACGAACCCCGTGCACCTGTACTGGACCCTGACCCTCAGCTACGGCCCCAGGCCCGCCGTGCTCCTCACCCAGCGCCCGAACCCGAACTGCCCGCAGTGCTGTGGTGAAGGCTTCCTGGCCTACTGCTGGGGCGACCCGGAGTTCGGCGAGTGCGACGCCGACCCCTGCGACTGCTGGAACTCCTTCCCGCAGCGGCGGGTCCTGCGGCTGCCCCGCCTGGTGGCCCGCCGGCTCGGCTGGCGCGAGCCCGTCTACAGCACCGAGCCCCCGTTCTAGCCGTGCGGAGCGGCCGGGCCGTCCTGGCCAGGAACCCCGGCCGCTCCGCCTCACCTGCCCTCGTGAGAACAGGAGATGTTCAGCATGACCCAAGCGACCCGCCTGCGGGGAGAGCACCTGACCGCGGCTCTCTCCCTGGCTGCCTCCGGCTGGCCCGTGCTGCCGCTGCGGGCCGGGAAGGTGCCGTTCGGCAACTGCCCGGCCTGCACCGGCAACCGGTGCGGCGGCCGACCGAACATGAAGACCCCCGGCCCCTGCACCTGCCCGGCCCCCTGCCACGGCTGGGCCGCCGCCACCACCGACCACGAGATCATCACCTCCCGCGAGTGGGCGGCGGCGTGGCGTGAGGCGGCCGCGGTCGGCTACCACCCCGGCGGCGCCGGCTTGACCGTGGTGGACCTGGACGACGCGGCCGCGATCGCGTGGGCCCGGGCCAGCCTGCCCGCCACCCAGACCGTGGCGACCACCCGGGGCGAGCACTGGCTCTACCGCGGCGCCATGACCTCCGCCAACCGGGTACGGCCCGGCGTGGACATCAAGTCCACGATGGCCTACGCCCGGTGGCTCGGCCCCGGCACCGGCGCCCTGACCGCCCTGCCGGACACCGTCCGCGACCTGATCGTGAAGGACCCCACCCCAGCCCGCCCGGTGACCGCCACGGTGCCGGCACCGGCCGGGGGCGGGCGGTGCCCGCACCGTACGCCGACGTACCTGGAGCGGGGCATCGCGATGGCCGAGCAGCGCATCCGCGAGGCCGCCAGCGCGGTGCACGCCACCGTGTTCGGGGCGTTCCTCGCGGTCCTGTCCACGCACGGGCGGTGCGGCTGCCTGACCGAGGCCCACACCGCCCGGCTGTTCGCCGCGGCGCAGGCCAAGGGCGAATCCCCCAGGCACTGCGCCGACGCGTGGGCCAACGCCCTCGCGAAACTGGGGATGTAGCCCGTGGCTGAGGACGAGAAGACCCCGGCGCGCGAGGTCATCGCCGACTACGCGCAAGCCCACTTCCGGTACTTCCGCACCGCCGACGGCACCGTCTACGCCCAGCGCACCGGCCACCCCGTCGCCCGCCCCATCCGCTCCCAGGGCACCACCGGCAGCCACCGCCAGGAACTGATGGTCGGCCTGTACCGCGACGGCATCGGCGTCTTCAACGGCACCGCACTCAAGGAGGCACTCGACCTGATCGAAGCACTCGCACTGTCCGAACAGGTGCAGCCCGTCCACATCCGCGTCGCCCCCGGCTTCGACGGGGCCACGTGGCTGGACCTGGGCCGCGCCGACGGCATGTCCGTGCGGATCCACCCCACCGGGTGGGACATCCGCACCCCCGACCCGCGCGAGGTGTGCTGGAAGCGCACCCAGCTCACCGGCGAACTCCCCCTCCCGACCCGGGACACCGACGGCAAGGGCATCGACCTGCTCCTTCGGTTGACCAACTTCGCCAACGCGCAGGCCGAGTGCCTGGCCCTGGCCTGGCTGATCGGCTGCCTCGGCCCGTCAGTCCCGGTACCGGCAGCATTCCTGACCGGCCCGCAAGGCGCCGGCAAGTCCACCGCCGGCCGGATGCTGACCAGGATCGTCGAAGGCATGAGCAGTGACCTGCGACGCCCGCCCAAGGACGAGGACAGCCTCACTGCGGCGGTGGCCGCCGGATGGGTCACCGCCCTGGACAACCTCTCCCACATGAGCCCCGACCTGTCGGACGCCATGTGCTGCATCGTCACCGGCGCCGAGTCCGTGAAGCGGGCCCTGTTCACCGACGGGGACGTGCACCGCTCCAGCTACCGCCGACCGCTGCTGCTGACCGGCATCGACGTCGGTGTCATCCGCCCCGACCTGGCCGAGCGGCTCCTGCCGCTGCGGCTGGAACGGCCCAAGGTGCGCCGCACCGAGGCCGAGCTGTGGGCGGAGTACGCCGAGGTGCTACCCGTCGTACTCGGGTCCCTGCTCGACCTCACGGTCAAGGTCCGCAAGGCCCATGCCGAGACCCCCACCGATCCGCGCATGGCCGACTTCGCCCACCTGTGCGCCCAACTCGACGCCGCCACCGGCTTCGGCGCGCTGGCCGCCTACCGGGCCAGCCTGGACGACCTCAACGACGACGTGATCGAGGGCGACCTGCTCGCGCAGACCGTCCTCACGCACGCCGAGACCATCGCCCCCGGCGCGGCCCAGCGCATGACCTCCACCGAATGGCTGGCCTGCCTCAGCTGCGTCTACAGCGGCGAGGAGGCCCGACCGCTGCCCAAGGGCTGGCCGACCACCGGAAAGGTCCTCGCCGACCGCCTCAAGCGCCTGCAACCCACCCTCGCCGCCCGGGGCGTCCTCATCGACTCCGGCCGCACGAAGGAAGCCCGCTACCTCGAAATGACCCGCCCGGCCGTCCCACCCCCGCACGAACAGCCCCCGCTGCCCGACCAGGGCACGTGAACGGCAAGAAGAGCACCGGCGCCGCCCGGGGTGCTCCTCTTGCTCTTCGGCGAAGCCGCCCAAGAGGCGCGCCGCGAAGCGGCCCCTTCTCATCTCAGTGAGGGGCGCCGAACTACAACAACCACCCCTCTTTTTGTCTTAAGAGGAAAACGCTGCGTCACCTGCGTCACCCGGCCCGAAAAACAACCCCTGACCTGCACGGACAGCGGTGACGCAGACGGCGGACGCTGCGTCATCCTGCGTCACCTGCGTCACCGATGACGCAGCCAATGACGCACCGATGACGCAGACCCCAACCGGTGCGTCACCCAAAACCCCAGGTCACAGGCCCGAATGACGCAGATGACGCGATGACGCAGAAATCCCCAGCTCGGACAGCAACCACATCAGGCTAGGAAGGTCCCGCAATGCCGAAGAAGCCGACGCAGCACGAGTACCTGACGCTCAACGAGGTGCTCGCCGAGACCCGCATCTCCCGCTCCGCGTTCTACCGCATGCGCGCTAAGGGCCTGGCCCCCGAACTGGTCCCGCTTCCCAGCGGCCACCTGCGGTGCACCCGTGCCGCGCTGGACGCGTGGTGGGCGGCGCGCGGGACGACCGCCGCCTGACCGACACCCCATCCCACCAGGGCCCCGGCAGACGCCGGGGCCCTTCTTCGTTGCGAGGAACCCGGTTGCTCACCTTCGAGGTACGGATTAACGAGATTCGCCAGCGCGCCGGCCGCCGGAAGCCGTTCGAGCTGCGCTGGACTGTCGGGCCCCAGCGGCACTCCAAGAGCTTCGCGACCAAGACCCTGGCCCAGGGCCGTGAGGCCGAGCTGCGAACCGCCATGAAGAAAGGCGAGCAGTTCGACGTGGAGTCCGGCCTGCCAGCTTCCGAACTGCGGGCCATCCAGAAGGCCAAGCAGCAGGTCACGTGGTATCAGCACGCCCGGAAGTACGCAGAGATGAAGTGGGCCCGCTCGTCCGCCAAAAGCCGGGGGACGCGCGCCGATGCGCTCGCCACCATCACGCCGGCGCTGGTGACCGACCGGAAGGGGGCACCCGCCCCGCGGGTACTCCGACGGGCGCTGACCGGCTGGGCTTTCAACTTCTCCGAGCGACTCCCCGAGCCGCCCGAGCAGGTTGCCGCCGCGCTCGAATGGATCGAGCGGAAGTCCGTCCCCATGGGTCTGCTGGAGGAAGACGCTGACCTGATGCGGAGCGGGCTCACCGCGCTGACCCTGATGCTCAACGGCAAAGAGGCTGCCGCGAACACTGTCCGCCGCAAGCGGATGGTACTGAACAACTGCCTTCGCTACGGCGTGGAGCGTCGCCAACTCGCGGCTAACCCTTTGCAGTTCATCGACTGGGACCCGCCGGAGACGGATGACGAGGTGGACTGGCGCTACGTCCCCAACCCGACCCAGGCCAAGGAGCTGATCGCCACCGCCCCGACAGTGGGCCCGCGTGGCCGCCACCTCACGGCGTTCTTCGCTTGCATGTACTACGCGGGCATGCGGCCGGCCGAGGTGACGGACCTGCGCAAGCGGAACTGCACCCTGCCCGAGTCCGGCTGGGGCAGCCTGCTGCTCGCCGGAAGTTCGCCGAACGTCGGCTCCATCTGGACCAACGACGGAACGACCCACGACGAACGCGGGCTCAAGCGGCGAGCCCGGAAGGCCACCCGCGACGTGCCCATCCCTCCGGTGCTCGTGGCGATGCTGCGAGAGCACCTCACCACGTACGGCACCGGTGCCGGCGGCCGGGTGTTCAAGGCGGCCGAGGGGGGCCGGGTGCTGAGCAAGGAGTACGCGGCGGTGTGGAAGAAGATCCGCGACGCCTGGTGGCAGGCACAGGTACCCGAGCGGGTGAACGGGCCCCACGCGGTCGACTCGCCCGAGCCGGACTTGGACGAGAGGTTGGCCGAGGTGCCGTATGCGCTGCGGAAGGCCGGCATCACCCTGTGGCTGGTCTCGGGTGTCGATCCCACCGAGGTGGCCCGCAGGGCCGGGCACAGCGTTGCTGTGCTCTACCGGTTCTACGCCAAGGTGCTGGACGGCAAGCGGGACGAGGCCAACGAGAAGATCGAGCGGGCGCTGAACGAGTCCGCCGGAACCTCTGACGCCCCGTCGGAGTAGCCGGGGCCTGGCCCCGAACTGGCCCCGACACGCTGGTCAGCATCGGGAAGCAGTGGGACACCCTGGCACAGGAATCGAAAAGGGCGGGTATCGGCACTTGGTCGATACCCGCCCTGATCAGGTCTTTCCCCACCAGCGGAGAGCGTGGGATTCGAACCCACGGTGAGGGGTCACCTCACGACAGTTTTCAAGACTGTTCCCTTAGGCCGCTCGGGCAGCTCTCCAGGCGGAGGTCAGCCTAACGGGTCCGCAGGGGGTCGGTGCACCTGGTTTGTCAGTTGGTGTCGCCGGTGCGGCTGCCCAGGGTGACCGTGGTCTTCATGGTCTGGCCGCCGCGGGTGTACTCCACGTCGACCTGGTCGCCGGGGGCGTGGGTCCAGATGGTGGAGACCAGGCCGGGGCCGTTGTCGATGATCACACCGCCCAGCTTGGTGATCACGTCGCCGGGCTTGAGGCCGGCCTTGTCGGCCGGGCCGCCGGGGGTGACCGCCGGGGTGCCCTGGACCGAGGAGGTCTGCACCTGGGCGCCGTCGCCGTTGTACTGGTCGTTGCGCAGGATGCCGAGGGTGGCGTAGACCGGGGTGCCGGTCTGGATCAGCATCTTGGCCACCCGCTGGGCCTGGTTGATCGGGATCGCGAAGCCCAGGCCGATGCTGCCGGCCTGGCCGGAGCCGCCGGAGGAGTTGGACTGGATCGCCGAGTTGATCCCGATCACCGCACCGCTCGCGTTGAGCAGCGGGCCGCCGGAGTTGCCCGGGTTGATCGAGGCGTCGGTCTGCAGCGCGTTCATGTACGAGACCTGGGCGCCGGTCTCGTCACCGGAGGCCACCGGGCGGTTCTTGGCGCTGACGATGCCCGAGGTGACGGTGCCCTCCAGGTCGTAGGGGGCGCCGATGGCGATGGTGGTGTCGCCGACCGCGACCTGGTCGGAGTCGCCCAGCGGCAGCGGGATCAGCTTGCCGGACGGCGGGTTGTCCAGCTTGATCACGGCCACGTCGTAGCCCTTGGCCTGGCCGACCACCGAGGCGGGGTAGCTGCTGCCGTCGGAGAACTTGACGGTCAGCTTGCCGCCGCCGGCGGCGGGGGCCACCACGTGGTTGTTGGTCAGGATGTGGCCCTCGGTGTCGAAGACGAAGCCGGTGCCGGTGCCGGACTCCTGGGAGCCCTGGGCCTTGATGGTGACGGTGCTGGGCAGCGCCTTGGCCGCGATGCCGGCCACTGAGTCGGGCGCGCGGTTGACCGCCTTGCTGTCGCCCGCGGTGGTCACCGTGGTGCTGGAGTGGCTGACGCCGCTCGAGGAGGAGCCGCCCTTGAGCGCGGCGCCGGAGACGCCGCCGGCCAGGCCGGCCACCAGCGCGACCGCGGCGATCAGCGCGACCAGGCCGCCCTTGCCCTTCTTGGCCGGGACCGGCTGGCCGTAGCCGCCGGGCTCGCCCGCGAAGGCCGGGCCGCCGGGGTAGCCCGGGCCGCCCGGGTAGCCGGGACCGCCCGGCGCCTCGCCCCAGCCGCCGACCGGGTGGCCGGCGCCGAAGGGGTGGTGGTGCTCGCCCGGCAGCGGCGCCGGGCCGGCCGGGACGCCCGCGGTGATCGGCGGGGCGGCCGGCGCCGTCGGGGCGGCGTACGGGTTGGCCGGCTGCTCGGCGGCGACCGGCGCGGCGGGAACCGGCGGCGGCGCGTCCAGGTAGCCGGGTGCGGCCGGCGCGGCCGGTGCGGCGGGCTGCTCGGCCGCGCTCGGCGCGGCGGCGGGCAGCACCGGCGGCGGCGCATCCACGTACTGCGGTGCGGCGGCCTCCGGGGCGGAATCCGGCTCCGGGGCGCTCACCCGGCCGAACGCCACGGTGGGCGCCGACCCCGGCTGCTCGGCCGGGGCACCCGCCCCGGCCGCAGCCGTCTCGCCACCGACCGCCGCAGTGCCCCCCGGCTCGCCGTGACCGCTGGAGAGCTGCTCCCCCAGCGGCCCGGTGGAACCACTCTCGTGCTCGGTGCTCACGGACGACCTCCATTGCTGACCAGGACCTTGGCCCCTAGTTTTTCCCATGTCCGATCTGGTTGCCGTAAGCGGGCTCCTGAAGAACTCGTAAGAATCCTTAGGCGGACCGTACGGCCCCAGCGTCGCCCCCCGTCACGGTGCCACTCGTTCGGATCCGACCGAACGGTGTCCCGCGATCTGGACGGCGCCCTGCCCCGCCTTGGCGGAATCCGGGCCCCGAGCTACCCTGTCGCTGCCATTGAACTGACACGCGGGAGCTTGGACCCACCAGGCTGAGAGTGCGCTGGTCGACCGTACGCCATGGCGGGGACGCCGGTACGGGCGAGGGAGCGCTGACCGCCGGAACCTGTCCGGGTAATGCCGGCGTAGGGAGTACCGCCATGACGGCTGCCCCACCTTCCCCTGTCCCCACCGCCGCGCCGGAGCCGGCCGCGGTCCGGGCCGAGGCACCGCTGGTGCTGGACACCGCACCGCCGCGCACGCTGGGCTTCAGGGACCAGTTCGCGCTCTGGACCAATCTGGGCATCTCGCTGATCGGCTTCACCGGCGCGGCCACCGTGCTCGGCGCCCCCGGCAGCGAACTCTCCTTCACCGCCGCCACGGTGGCGGTCGTGCTCGGCACCGCGATCGGCACCGCGATGCTCTCGGTGGCGGCGCTGATCGGCGCCCGCACCGGAGCGCCTGCCATGGCGGTGCTGCGCGGGCTGTTCGGCACCCGGCTCTCCTTCCTGCCCACCGCGCTGAACATCGTGCAGTGCCTGGGCTGGGGCGTCTTCGAGCTGATAGTGATCGCCTCCGGCGCGCAGACCGTGGTCGGCACCGAGGGCTGGCGCTGGCTCTTCGTGGTGCTGGCCGGCGGCCTGACCACGGCGCTGACCATCTGGCCGCTGGGCGCGATCGCGGCGCTGCGCAAGTACGTGACCGTCGCGGTCGGGGTGGCGATGGTCTACCTGACCGTGCAGCTGGCCCGGCACGGCGTGCCCGACCCGGGGGCCGGCCACTGGCGCGGCTTCCTGCCGGCCACCGACGCGGTCATCGCGGTCTCGGTCTCCTTCGTCCCGCTGGCCGCCGACTACACCCGGCACGCCCGCTCGGCGAAGTCCGCGTTCTGGGCCAGCTTCTCCGGCTACACGCTGGCCCAGGTCTGGTGCTACCTGCTCGGCCTGATCGCGCTGCTGCAGTCCGGCGGCGACCCGGACCGGGTGCTGACCTCCTTCACCGGGGTGACGGCCGGCTGGCTGTTCCTGCTGGTGCTGGTGCTGCGCGAGGCGGACCAGTCCTTCGCGAACGTGTACTCGACCGCGATGTCGGTGCACAACTTCCTGCCCCGGGTGGACCGGCGGCTGCTCACCGGCGGGATCGGCGTGCTGGTGACCGCGGGCGCGCTGGCCATCACCAAGTTCACCGACGCCTACTACGCCTTCCTCGGCCTGATCGGCTCGGTCTTCGTGCCGCTGCTCGCGGTGCTGGCGGTGGACTTCTTCCTGGGCCGCGGCCGGCAGGGCTGGGACCTGTCCGAGCAGGCCCCGGCCCGGCCGCTGCTGCTGGCGCCGTGGGCGCTCGGCTTCGCGGTCTACCAGTTCCTCGAGCCGACCCAGAACGCCGGCTGGTGGACCAGCGGCTGGACCCACCTGCAGGGCTGGCTGCACTACACCCCGCAGCCGTGGGCCTGGGCCTCGCTGCTCTCCTTCCTGGTCGCGGGGCTTGCCACGCTGGGCCTGACCCGGCGTCCGGCCGGCCGCTGACCGGGAAACCGCGCGTTCGAGGGCGCGTCGCGTGCCCGTCACCTGCCCGGATTAGGGTTGGGGACGTGACGACGCCCTCCCGCTCCACTGCCCCGGCCGACCACTCCGCTCGGGCGGTCCAGGTGGTCGCCCACCGCGGCTCCTCCGCGGCGCTGCCCGAGCACACCCTGGCCGCCTACCGGCTGGCCCTGGCCGAGGGCGCGGACGCGGTCGAGTGCGACGTGCGGGTGACCGCCGACGGGCAGCTGGTCTGCGTCCACGACCGGACCATCGCCCGGACCTCCGACGGCGGGCGCCGGGTGGTCTCCGCCATGACCCTGGCCGAGCTGGAGCGCTACGACTTCGGCTCCTGGAAGGCGAGCGGCGGCGCCGCGCCCGAGCCGCAGCCGGTACTGCGGATGGCCGACCTGCTGGCCCTGGTGGCCGACGCCGGGCGCCGGGTCGACCTGGCCGTCGAGACCAAGCACCCGGTGCGCCAGCGCGGCCAGGTGGAGGCCGAACTGGTCGCCATGCTGAAGCACTTCGGGGTCGCGGGGGCGGTCAACGGCACGCAGGGCGCGCCCGACAAGCCGCACGCGCGCCTGATGAGCTTCTCCGGGGTGGCACTGCGCCGTCTGCAGGCCGACGCGCCCGAGTACCCGCGGGTCTTCCTCTTCGAGCACCCGGCCATGCTGCGGCTGTGGCCGGGTGCCGGGCTGCCGGCCGGCGCGGTGGTGGCCGGACCGGGAATCGAGCTGGTCAGGCGCCGGCCGGAGCTGGTCCGCCGGCTGCGCGCGGCGGGCCACCGGGTGCACGTGTGGACGGTGGACCGCGCCGAGGACGTCGAACTCTGCCTGGAGCTCGGGGTCGAGGCGATCATCACCAACCGCCCGCGCGCGGTACTTGACCAACTCGGTCGCTGACCGGCGCAGTTGGCGCTGTTTCGCCAGTGACACAATCCCGCCAGTTCCAAAAGGCCCGATCGAATGACGCAGCGTGAGCGCGGAATCACCTGTCGAGCACAGCGGGTGGCGATCCTTCGGCGACTTCACAATTGACGCACCTCGAACAGCCGAGACCGTTTCCGCGCCATTCCCCCGGGGCATCCATCCCTCGGCAAACGCTGAAGGAGGTCCGGGGGTGGCGTTGATGGTGGCGCGCGAAGTGCCGACTTCATCGACCATGGCGGTGCCGCACGGCCCAGCCAGTGTCGGGGCCGCCCGGCGCCGGCTGCGGCGCGATCTGGGTGACCGCGAGGTACCCGACGCGGTCATCGATGATGCGGTTCTGATCCTTTCCGAACTACTCAGCAATTCCTGCCGGTATGCCCGGCCACTTGCCCCTTTGCTGGTTCTCGCAGGGGGGGTGGAAGGGGATTTCCGGGGTGGGCGGGGTGATTTGACGAAGTCTCCGGTGTCCACCGCGGAACACGGCGTCCGAGTGATGGATTCCGCCACCGAGGACCTGGGCGGAATCCTGGTCCGCTGGCAGATGCGCGCCGACGGGGTGCTGACCCTGGAGGTCACCGACGGCGGCGCCAGCACCCGGCCGCTGCCGGCCAGCCCCTCGCTCACCGCCAGGGGCGGGCGCGGACTGAGCATTGTCGGAAAGCTGGCCCAGGCCTGGGGAGTTCGGGACGCACCGGGCGAGGTGACGGTGTGGGCCGCGCTGGCCGCCGACCGCCGCAAGCACGCCGAACCCGCCGCCCCGCAGCACGCCCGGTCGGCCTGAGCCCGCCGGTAGCCGCCCCGAGGCGCACCGGTCGCCCGGCGCCCGCGGTCGGCTCGACCAGGGCCGAAACCTCGTTAGGCTGCCCCGGAGCACACCGACCCACCGTTCCGGGAGAGCCGCCCCATGGCCAAGAAGGCTGCCAAGAAGTCGCCCACGTCTGCCAGCAGCACCGCCACCCCCACCGTGGCCGCCGACGGCACGGTCCCGGTGGTCGGCGCCCGCGAGGACTGCCCGTGCGGCTCGGGCCGCCGCTACAAGGCCTGCCACGGCCGGCAGGCCGCGCACGCGGTCCAGGAGCTGGTGCACCGCCCGTTCGAGGGACTGCCGGGGGAGGCCGACTGGGTGGCGCTGCGCGAGCTGGTGCCGGCCGCGACGGTGCCGCTGACGCTGACTCCGCAGGCGGCCGCGCAGGCGGTCGGCGAGGTGCCCGCGGTCACCCTGGCCACCGTGCTGCCGCTGGCCTGGCCGGCGCTGCGCCGGGCCGACGGCTCGATCCTGCTGGGCCTGCAGACCCAGTCCTCCTCCGGCGACCTGAGCCGCGACCTGGCCGACGCACTGGTGGCGGCGCTGGCCACCGAGCCCGGCAACCCGGTGCCCACCCGCCGCGCGGGCGCCGAGGGCCCGCGCCTGCAGGACCTGCTGGACGCCGCCGCGCCGTTCGCCCCCGAGGTGCACACCGGCTTCGAGTTCTGGCTGGAGGACGCCGAGTCCGCGACCGGCGAGGTGGCCGCCTCGCTGGAGCGGGCCAACGCCTCGGCCATCCCGACCGAGAAGGTCACCAGCGTGCCGAGCGCCTACTGGTGCGGCACCCCGGACAAGAACCACCTGCGCTGGGTGATGCCGGTCCCCGAGGAGCAGCTGCTGGACGCGCTGGCCCGGCTCTCCGCGGCCGGCGAGGCCTCGCTGGGCGAGGGGACCAAGCTGGTCGGCTCGTTCCGCGCGCACGGGCTGACCGTGCCGGTCTGGGACCTGCCGGTGGCGATGACCGCCGCCGACTGCGAGAAGCCGGCCGCCGCCTTCGCGGAGCGGCTGGCGGGCGCGCTGGCGGTGGACGCTCCGCTGAGCGCCGAGGAGCGCCGGGCGCGCGCCAACCTGGTGAGCCGTCAGGTCACCCTGAACTGACCGTTCCTGGCCGTGCGTGACTGAATACGATCGCAGGCACGTGACTCCGGTCACAATCGACCCGGTGGGGCCGGAAAACCCGGACCGGCCCGACCAGGGGCTTTGGCTAAGCCGCCAATCCTTGTTACTGTTTAAAAAGTCCGGTCGCTGGTGCATCCCCCGTCGCCAGCGGCCGGATCTTCCATATCCGGCAGTGGAGTTGACCTCCTGCCGGGCTCCGGCTTGCCAGTGGCACATCCCACCGGATCCAGCACGCCCACCCGATCCAGCAGGCCGCCCCGTCGGCAGACCGCCCGGCTCAGTAGGCCAGTCGGCTCCCGTCCGGCACCGCCGACCCCGCCGCCACCAAGGCCTCCAGCAGCGTGCCCACCGCCGGCAACCGCACCCCGCCGCTGGGCAGCACCACCGGCCGGCGCACCCAGCGCACCCCCGCCGCGCCCGCACCGAGCCCCACCCGCGAGGGCGGCAGCACCAGGTAGCCGCCGGGCCCGTGGTACCGCACCGAGCTCGGCACCTGCCCGGCCCCGCCGCCCGGCAGCAGTCCGCGCTCCTGCTCGGCCAGCAGCTCCGCCAACTCCGGATACCCGTACGGCGCCACCAGCAGCGACCAGCGGGTCGGCCCGGCCAGGACCGGCCCGGGCACCACCCGCACCGCGTCCAGGTAGCCGAGCAGCCGGGCCCCCGCCGCGGCCGGCAGGCTGACCGCCGCGACCCGACGCCCGGTCGCCACCAGCACCGGCGCCTGCGGACTGTGCCGCTGCCACCACCAACGCACCATCCGCGCCTCGGTGGTGGCCGCCAACAGCGGCACCTCGTGCGGGTGGGCGGCGGGCACCGGGCACTGCTCGGCGCCGCAGGAGCAGTGCACCGCGGCGGGGCAGGCCTCCCCCGGGCGCTCCACCGAGACGGCTCCCGGCACCACCGGCCACCGCCACCGCTCGGTGCAGGTCAACGCCGCCTGCAGCAGCGCCTGTCGGTTGCCGCGTGCTCTGCCGGACGGCTCCCGCGATTCGGGCATGGGCACTCGTTCCTCTCCGCGACCGGATGGATCAAGACCTGACGCGGCCGGGGAGAGCCGCACGCTCAACGAGAATCCCTCATGCGACCAGATGGACGCTGTTCGGCACCCACTGGTTCCACCGTAAGAGTGACTGACATCTGGTCAGCCGGGTTGCCGGGTGGGGGGATCCCTACGCTCCGGGCAGGGGACCGGCAGCCGACGCGTGGCTTCCTGCGGTTCTTCTGCCCGTTCCCCGGCTGCTCCACGCCACGGACCGGACCAGCCATCCGGTTGGCGGCTGATCCTGGACAGGCGACGACCGTCCTGTGTAGAAGTGGGGCATTGCGTGTGGTTTGACACGACTTGGTACCCCACTGCTGGGAGTCGCGGGATGAGTGACAAACGTCCGTCCGGTGCGAGTGGGACCACGCCCGGGATCGGCAGCGACGGGGACGGCCGGGCCGACTCCGGTGACGGCCCGTCAGCCGGACGGCTGGCCCGACTGCTCGACCTGCCGCTGCGGCCCCCGGTCCTGGAACCGCGGCCCCCCGCCACCCCGACCTCGCCGGTGCCCGAGGGCGACCACCCGGCCGGCCTGGACTGGCTGAGCCGGCACACCGACCGGCTGGTGCGGGCCCGCGGACTGACCGCCACCCTGCGCACGCTGCTCGACTCGGGTGCCGAACTGCTCGGCGCCGGCCGGGCCCTGCTGGTCCCGGTGGCCCGGGACGGCGCCGAGGCGGAGCCGCCCGGGTCCGCCTCGGCGGTCGACGGCCCGCGCGGCGGCGGCTGGCCCGACCACGCCGGGCACGGGCCGATGGTGCCGATGGCGCTGGACCACGCGGCGATCGGCGCGCTGGAGACGGTGCCGGTCGAGCAGGGCCCGTTCGCCGGGCTGCTGCGCACCGCCGGCCGCCCCGAGCAGGTGCTCCACCACGACCTGGTCGCCGGTCCCCAGGTCGCGCCGCGGTTCCGCGAGGTGGCCGCCGACCTGGGGTTGGGCGCCTGCTACGCGCTGCCGCTGGCCACCGAGGAGGAGGGGCCGCTGGCAGCCGCCGTCTGGTTCTGGGCCGAGCCGACCGCGCCGACCGCGTACCACCAGGAACTGGCCCGCCGGTACGCCGAGTTCGCCGCTCCGCTGCTGGCCGACCGGCTGGCCGCCGAGCGCGGCCGGCGGTCCGCCGCGCTGCTGCGCCGCGGCCTGCTGCCGGACCACCTGCCGCACCCGCCCGGCCTGCGGCTGGCCGCCCGCTGGCAGCCGGCCGGGCTGGACCAGTCGGCGGGCAGCGACTGGTACGACGCGATCGCGCTGCCGGACGGCTCGCTCGGCCTGACCGTCGGCTCGGTGGCCGGCGACGGACCGGGGGCAGGCCCGGCCTCGGCACCGGGGGCGGCCACCGCGATGGGCCGCATCCGGGCGGCGCTGCGGGCCTACGCGGTGCTGGAGGGCGAGGACCCGGTGGCCGTGCTGGGCGACCTGGAGCTGCTGCTCAAGACCTGCGAGCAGACCCGGACCGCCACCGCCGTCTACGCCTGCGTGGACCCCGGCGAGCGGCGGATCACCCTGGCCGGGGCCGGCCACTGCCCGCCGGTGCTGGTGACCAGGTACGGCGCCAACTTCGTGGAGACCTCGCTCTCCGCGCCGCTGGGCGTGCTCAGCTGCTGGGAGGCGCCGGGCGTGGAGCTGAGCGTGGAGCGCGGCGACCTGCTACTGCTCTACACCGAGGGCCTGGCCCGCCGCCTCGGCCCGACCCTGCACGCGGGCCAGACCCGGCTGCGCAAGGCCTGCGCCGACGCCCCGCGCGAGGTCCGGCACGACCCCGAGCGGCTCTGCACCCACCTGCAGGAGCTGTGCGCCGAGCTGCCGACCCCGACCGACGACCTGGTGATGCTGGCCGCCCGGTTCGACTGAACCACCGGGTACCGAACAAACGCTTTGTACCGCTCCGTAGGATGGGACGACAGCTGTCCCGTGCCGGTCGCGATCCGGCCGCCCGGGCAGGAGTGATCTCCCCCAGCCTCCGGCCGGGGGCACCCTCATGGAGGCGACGAACGTGACTGAGGACCGCACCCCGGCAGTGGCGGAGAACCCCGAGGGGGCCGCCGTCGACGAGCCGGCGGACAAGCCGATCAAGAGCCGCAAGAACGGCCTGTACGGCGAGGTCTCCGAGGAGCTGGCCGCGTCCATGAAGAGCGGCTGGGCCGACACCGAGCTGCGCGGCCTCGAGCCGCTGCCGCAGTCGGGCTACGCCGCCCAGCGGCGCGCCGCGCTGTCGGCGGCCTTCCCCGGCGAGCGCTTGGTGGTCCCGGCCGGCAACCTGCGCACCCGGGCCAACGACACCGAGTACTCCTTCCGCGCCGCCAGCGAGTACGTGCACCTGACCGGTGACCAGACCGAGGACGCGCTGCTGGTGCTCAACCCGGTGGCCGGCGGTCACGACGCGGTGCTCTACCGGCTGCCCCGGTCCGACCGGGAGAACGGCGAGTTCTGGCTGGACGGCCAGGGCGAGCTCTGGGTCGGCCGGCGCCACAGCCTGACCGAGGCCGAGGCGCTGCTCGGCCTGCCGGCCCGGGACGTGCGCAAGGCGGTCGAGGAGCTGACCGCCGACACCGCCGTGCCCACCCGCCTGGTGCGCGGCTACGACGCCGCGCTGCAGGAGGCGCTGACCACCGACGAGGAGCGCGACGACGAGCTCAAGGTCTTCCTGAGCGGCCTGCGGCTGGTCAAGGACGCCTGGGAGGTCGAGCAGCTGCGCGCCGCCTGCGCCGCCACCGTCAACGGCTTCACCGACGTGGTGCGCGAGCTGAGCCAGGCCCAGGCCACCTCGGAGCGCTGGATCGAGGGCACCTTCTGGCGCCGCGCCCGGGTCGAGGGCAACGACGTGGGCTACGGCTCGATCTGCGCGGCCGGCCCGCACGCCACCACCCTGCACTGGGTGCGCAACGACGGCGAGGTGCGCCCCGGCGAGCTGCTGCTGCTGGACGCCGGCGTGGAGACCCACACCCTCTACACCGCCGACGTGACCCGAACCCTGCCGATCAGCGGCACCTTCTCGCCGCTGCAGCGCAAGATCTACGACGCGGTCTACGAGGCCCAGGAGGCGGGCATCGCGGCGGTCAGGCCGGGCGGCCGGTTCCGCGACTTCCACGACGCCGCCCAGCGGGTGCTGGCCGAGCACCTGCTGGCCTGGGGCCTGCTGGACGCCTCGGTGTACGACGTGGAGAAGGTGCTGGAGCTGGGCCTGCAGCGCCGCTGGACCCTGCACGGCACCGGCCACATGCTCGGTCTGGACGTGCACGACTGCGCCCACGCCCGCCGCGAGAACTACGTGGACGCCGAGCTGGTCCCCGGTATGTGCCTGACCGTGGAGCCCGGCCTGTACTTCCAGCAGGACGACCTGACCGTCCCCGAGGAGTACCGCGGCATCGGCGTGCGGATCGAGGACGACATCCTGGTCACCGCCGAGGGCAACGAGAACCTCTCGGCCGGCCTGCCGCGCACCTCCGAGGCGGTCGAGGCCTGGATGGCCGAGCTGGCCCGCTGACGCCGCGTCGCACCGCAGCTGCGAGGGTGCCCCCGTCCCGGCCGGGACGGGGGCACCCTCGTGCGGCGCGGGGCCGGGTCACTCCGCCCGGGTCGGCGGCGCGAAGGTGTCGGCGGTCAGCCGGCTGCGGGTGCCGTCCCCGAGAGGTTGCAGGTGGTCGAGAACTTTTTCCGGACGGTCGGCCGCGGTCGGCTTCGGTGCCGCTCCGGTCCGCGTCGCGGTCGCTCCCCGGAGGCGCCGGCGCCCGCGGCTACACTCACGAAGATCCCGCCGCCATGACCAAGGGGACCGAGCCGATGGCAGAGCAGCGCGCCCCGCGCCCGGTCGAGGTGGCCATCGGCCGCCGGCCGGAGCCGGTGCACACCGTGGCGGTGTACGCCTTCGCCGGCATGGCCCCCTTCGAACTGGGCGTGGTGGTCGAGGTGTTCGGCCTGGCCCGGCCGGAGCTGGCCGGTCTGCTGTCGGCGCCCTGGTACGGGCTGAAGGTCTGTGCTGAGGTGCCCGGCGAGCCGCTGGCGGCGGTCGGCGGCTTCTCGATCACCGCACAGCACGGCCTGGAAGAGCTGGCCGCGGCCGACACCGTGGTCGTGGTCGGGGTCCCGAACGCCTTCGGCGGCGAGGTCCCGCCCCAGCTGGTGCGGGCGCTGCGCACCGCGCACGAGCGGGGAGCCCGGATCGTCTCGATCTGCTCGGGTGCCTTCGCGCTGGCCGCCGCCGGGCTGTTGGACGGTCAGGAGGCGACCACCCACTGGCGGTACGTGGAGCTGCTGCGCCGTCAGTACCCGGCGGTGCGGGTCAACCCGGACGTGCTCTACGTGGACAACGGCGAGCTGCTCACCAGCGCGGGCAGCGCGGCCGGGATCGACCTGTGCCTGCACCTGATCCGCCGTGACCACGGCGCCAAGGTGGCCAACACGGTGGCCCGCCGGTTCGTGGTGCCGCCGCATCGCGACGGCGGGCAGGCCCAGTTCATCGAGGCGGCGATCCGTCAGGTGCCCCAGGAGGACGACGGCCTCGCGCACAGCATGCAGTGGGCGCTGGACCACCTGGCCACCCCGCTGACCGTGGCGCTGCTGGCCCGGGCCGCCCGGATGTCGGAGCGCTCCTACCTGCGCCACTTCACCGCCCGCAACGGCACCAGCCCGATGCGCTGGGTGGTGCACCAGCGGATCGCCGCCAGCCTGCCGCTGCTGGAGGCGCTGGACGGCACGGTGGAGGAGATCGCGGCCGCGGTCGGCTTCGAGAGCGCGGCCACCTTCCGGCACCACTTCACCCGGACCATGCGGACCTCCCCCACCGCCTACCGCCGCACCTTCGCGAACCGGGTCGCCTGACGGCCTGGTATGCATGGGGAGTGCGCTTCGACCTCGTGCCCGTGCCGCCCACCGTCCAGAGCCGACCGCGCGACCCGCGCGGCTACCCCGTGCCGGCCATCACGCCGTGGCAGGACGAGCAGCCGCAGTTCGCGCTGACCGACTACGGGCGCAGCGCCGACTGCGCCCGCAGGCGGCTCTGCTCGGTCTGCGGCGAACTGATGCCCAAGGGCCCGGTCTGGCGGGTGGTGGGCGACTCGGAGAGTGCCGCGATCGCGGCGGCGCTCGCGGCAGGACGCCCCTACCGGAACATGGCACCGACCCTGGAGGGCCCCGGGCACCGGGCCTGCATGCTGTACGCCTCGATGGTCTGCCCCTACCTGGCCCGGCCCAACTCGCGGCGCGGGCGCAGCGCCGACGGCAGCTCGGAGCTGACCGAGCACGTGGTGCGCGGCGCCGCCCGCGGTGGCAGCGGTGCGGTGGTCGGCTTCGCCGACTACGAGTTCGGCATCACGCCGAGCCAGGTGCTGTTCCGCTTCCTCGACGTGGTGGAGTTCCTCCCGCACGAGAGCGCGGACGAGCACCTGGCCGAGCTGCGGGCGGAACTGGCCGTTCCCTTGCTCCCACCCTGACAGACGTCCATCCCACCAGCGGGTCGCCGGTGGTTGCCGAGAGGTTTTTGGAGCTACCGCCAGCCGCCGGGCCATTGTGGCGTGTTGTGGCGGCCCCAAGAATGAGCCAATGATCCTACGCATTCCGCTCGGCCGCCGACTCGCCGCCGAGGCGCTCGGCACCGGCCTGCTGGCCCTGGTGGTGATCGGGTCGGGACTGCGGGCCGCCGAGCTCAGCGCCGACGGCCTGCGTTCCGCAGTTGATG
>NZ_PYBW01000357.1 GCF_003205575.1 Streptomyces tateyamensis | reverse complement strand
GCCCCCCCCCCCCCCCGGGCCCCCCCCCCCCGGCCCCCGGGTGCCCGGCCCCCCCCCCCCGGGGGCCCCGGGGGCCCCGGGAGGCCCCCCCCCCCCGCGGGTGCCCCGGGGGGGTCGGCGCCGCCCCGCCCCCCCCCCCCCCCCCGCCGCTGCCGGCGTGGTGAGCGAGACCAGCACGATCCCCGCGGTCCCCGCCAGCATCGCCCAGATCAGCGGCATCAGCGGCCCGGGCTGCCCCGCGGCCGGCCCGGGCAGGGCGTCGAAGGCCGTCGTGCGCGACGCCGTCCGCCAGTGCCCGAACGGCCAGACGGTCGCCGGCACCCGCCCCGACACCCCGTCGACCGGGATGCTGCCGGCCAACTGGTCCAGGTGAACCCGGGAGTCCAGAGAG
>NZ_PYBW01000356.1 GCF_003205575.1 Streptomyces tateyamensis | reverse complement strand
GCTCGTAGTCGACACGTCTTATATAATGGATTGTAATCATCTCCTGTATGTGTTTTTTTTTTTTTTTTTACAAGAAGAGGACGGCATACGATTATTACAAGGTGACTGAATTTCAGAGTTGTGCTTTTCCGACCTCGGACCCCCAAGAAGTCAAACCCCTCGCTCAGGTGCACCACCTGGGCCTGGGCCGGCGACACCCGCACCCCAATTGGTGCGACCACCTGGGCGCCCTCCTCGCGTAGCCCCTCGGTGTCCTGCCTGGCCCCGTCGACCAGGACGACGAAGTCTTCCGGGTAGCGGACCAGCCGCCACG
>NZ_PYBW01000355.1 GCF_003205575.1 Streptomyces tateyamensis | reverse complement strand
GCGACCCCCCCCCCCCCCACCCCCGCGGGGCGCGGGGGGGCGCCCCCCCCGCCCCGCCCCTCCCACAGCACCGCCCGCCTCGCCCCGCCGTCTCAGCATCCGAAGGAGAAGCACCGCCGTGGAGACCATCACCGCCACCGAGGCCGACGTGCCGGCCGCGTTCCGCGCCGCATCCGGGCAGCCGGTCCCGGCGCAGCCGTCCGGCACCGCCGCGGTGAACCCGTTGCCGCTGCACTGGTTCCAGAAGGACGCGGTCGCGGCCGCGGTGCGC
>NZ_PYBW01000354.1 GCF_003205575.1 Streptomyces tateyamensis | reverse complement strand
GGCAGCAGCACCGCCAGCGGGCCGAAGAACTCCTCGGCCAGCAGCGGGTGGTCGGCGGGCACCTGGTCCAGCACGGTGGGCTCGATGAACCAGCCCTGACGCTGCGGCAGCTGACCGCCCGCCACCAGCTGGGCGCCGCCCGCCAGTGCGGAGTCGATCGCCCCGGCCAGCCGCTCGCGCGCACCCTGGTTGATCACCAC
>NZ_PYBW01000353.1 GCF_003205575.1 Streptomyces tateyamensis | reverse complement strand
AGATCTACCCTCTTCCCCTCCCCACCACACTCCCGACCCCCCCCCCAGCCCGCCCCCGGCTGGGCCCGTGCCTCCGAAGCCCTCGCGCACCTCTCCGACGAGACCACCCCCGCCGTCACGCGGAGCATCGAGACCCTGATCGCCACCGCCCACGCGGTCGGCCGCCCGGTCGGCCTGTGCGGCCAGCGGCCCAGCGACGACCCGGCGTTCACCC
>NZ_PYBW01000352.1 GCF_003205575.1 Streptomyces tateyamensis | reverse complement strand
GGCGGCGAGATCCACCTGGACAGCCCCGACTACGAGGTCCGCGACGCGGCTCGGCTGCTGGACTGGTTGGCCGCCCGACCGGAAATCCGCACCGACGCCGCCGGTGACCCGAAGGTCGGTGTGGTCGGCGGCTCGTACGGCGGCGGGTTGGCACTGTTGCTGGCCGCGCAGGACCGTCGGGTCGACGCGATCGTCCCCATGATCACCTGG
>NZ_PYBW01000351.1 GCF_003205575.1 Streptomyces tateyamensis | reverse complement strand
GGCGGTGCTGCGCAAGCTGCAGCTGAGCAACCGTCACGAGCTGACCCGGTGGGCGGCGGCACGCCGGCTGGTCTGAGGGTGCCCGGAACACGAGGGAGCCGCTGTCCGCGAGCGCGGACAGCGGCTCCTTCCTCGCGCAAGGTCCGGGGCTGGCAGTCGCTCAGCCCTCGGCGGCGGCCCGCTCGGCGGCCGCCGCGACGCTGCGGCGGTCGAGCGCCTTGGAGACCCGCTTGCCCAGCTTCTGACCCGGCATCTCGACCAGCTTGTAGGTCAGGTGGCTG
>NZ_PYBW01000038.1 GCF_003205575.1 Streptomyces tateyamensis | reverse complement strand
GCCGCCCGGGCCCGCCGCGCCGCCGGCCACCGCGACCAGCTCGCGCTGGCGGCCGCCGGGCGCGCGGCCGCCGGCCGGCGGCCCGCCCGGCGCACCGGCCGCGCCCGGCACCACGCCCGGCGCCGCGCCGGCCACCGGGCCCGGCACCTCGGCCAGCAGCTCACGCGGGATCAGCACCACCGCCGTGGTGCCGCCGTAGGCCGAGGCCCGCAGGCTGACCCGGATGCCGTGCCGCCGGGCCAGCCGGCTGACCACGAAGAGCCCGAGCCGGTCGGTGTCGGCCAGGTCGAACGGCTGCTCCACCTCCAGCCGCTGGTTGATCTCGGCCAGCGCCTGCTCGCTCAGCCCGAGCCCGCGGTCGTCGATCTCCAGCGCGAAGCCGTGCGCGACCACCTCGCCCTGCACCGTGACCTGGGTCTGCGGCGGCGAGAAGACCGCCGCGTTCTCCACCAGTTCGGCCACCAGGTGGGTCACGTCGGCCACCGCGCTGCCCAGCAGCCCGGTGCTGGGGAACGGCCGGACGATCACCCGGGCGTAGTCCTCCACCTCGCCGACCGCCGCACGCACCACGTCCACCAGCCGCACCGGCTTGCGCCAGGCGCGGCCCGGCGAGCCGCCGGACAGGATGATCAGGCCCTCGGCGTGCCGGCGCATGCGGGTGGTCAGGTGGTCCAGCTTGAACAGGTCCTCCAGCTCGGCCGGGTCCTCGGTGCGCCGCTCCATGGTGTCCAGCAGGGTCAGCTGACGGTGCAGCAGCACCTGGCTGCGCCGGGCCAGGTTGACGAAGACCGCCGAGATGCCGCGGCGCAGCTCGGCCTGCTCGATCGCGGCCTGTACGGCGGTGCGCTGCACCGCGTTGAAGGCCCGGCCGACCTGGCCGATCTCGGCGGCGCCGACCTCCAGTTCGGGGGCCTCGACAGCGATGTCCACCGGTTGGCCCTCGCGCAGCAGCCGCATCACCGAGGGCAGTCGGCGCTCGGCCAGTTCGTGTGCGGTGTTGCGCAGGTTGACCAGCTCGCGCACCAGGCCGCGACCGATCCGCAGCGAGATCACCACCGAGAGCACGATCGCCACCAGGCCGATCCCACCGGCCGTCAGGCCGCGCCAGAGCAGGCCCATCGCATACGAGCGGGCTCGGTCGCCGAGCGCGCCCGCCAGCTTGGTGTTCTCGGCCGTCAGCTGGTCCAGCAGCTGGTCGGCGCTGCTGTGCCAGCGCGCCTCGTTGATGCTGTGCAGCACGTCGGCCGGGTTGTCGGAGGCCTGGTACTCGCGCTCCATGACGGCCACCGCGCCCCACGCGTCGGAGCCCTGCAGCGCCTGGTACTCGCTCTGGTCCGGCTCGTCCAACTCGCCGATGTAGACCGAGAAGAGCGCCTGCTGGTGGTGCATCGGATCGAGCACCGCCTGGTACTGCAGCACGCCCGGGTTGTCCGAGCCCAGCACGCCCTCCATCGCCGCGTCCTCCTGGGCGAGGTAGTCGCGGGCCCGGGCCAACTCGATCAGGATGGTGCCCTGGCGCGGCAGCTGGCCGGACTGGCGGGTCAGGAAGCTGGAGCGGAACGGGAACGAGGGGGCGATCACCTCGTTGTAGCGGGTCAGCGTGAACTGCCAGGACAGGCTCTCCTGGTCCACCTGCTGGCGCAGTTGGGCGAGCTGGCCCAGGCTCTTGAGCAACTCCTGCAGACGGGCCCGCTGGCTCGCGTCGAGCTTGCCGGTGTCCTGCCCGACGGCGGCCCGTTGCAGGATCAGCGCGTCCTGGTCGGTGGCCTGCTGGGCCTTCAGGTAGTCGTCCTGCACGCCCTGGGCCCGGCTGCGGGCCAGGCGGACCACGGCGGCCTCGCGCTCGTTCTGCAGGTCGCGCACCACCTGGTCGACCGGCTGGCCGAAGGCCTTGTAGGTGGAGGCCAGGGTGAACTGGTTCCAGAAGTCGCCGGTGGTGACCAGGGTGGCATAGGCCCACAGGCCCACCAAGGCCACGATGGGCACCAGGAGCAGCGCGATGATCTTCGCGCGGATCGAGCTGCTGCGCAGACGCATGGAGTCCTCGGTCAGGTGTGCCCGCAAGCGACCAGGCTGGGGCGCCGGGCCGATGGATCTGCGCGAGCTTACTACTCCATTCGAGTGCATTCGACGGGTCTTGGCGATCGATCCTGAACCGTTGTCAGCATGCGCATGACCACTGGGAACCGGGGTCCGGGCCGGGCCGCCGGACCGGTCCAGACCAGTGCGCCGATCGGCCGGACGGCACCGGGCCGGTCGGACCCGCACCGACACCCGGGGCGGCTCCGCGCAGCCGTGCCGGTGGACCCGC
The DNA here is from genome assembly GCF_003205575.1 of Streptomyces tateyamensis. Taxonomy (GTDB): domain Bacteria; phylum Actinomycetota; class Actinomycetes; order Streptomycetales; family Streptomycetaceae; genus Kitasatospora; species Kitasatospora tateyamensis. The sequence continues at coordinate 84,221 of NZ_PYBW01000038.1, read as the reverse complement.
GGTCGTCCTCGGCGGGTCCACAGATCCGGGGATCCGGTGCGGGGTTCGCGGGAGGCTGGGCAGCGCCGCACCGATCCGATACCGTCGCAACCGGTCGTGATGGGGTCACGCCGGGTCGACGGGCGGCCCGCGGGCGGTGCCCCTCGCAGGGAGGATCGTGCGCGAGCTGAGTACCCCGCCGCTGGCCCCGACGGCGCTCGGCGGACTGGCCGACTCGCTCTACGGAACCGCCGAACTTACCCCCGCCCTGGTCCAGTTGTCCCGGTCCGCGGACGGCCTCAACTGGCAGCCGGTGACCGCCCAGCAGTTCCGGGACGAGGTGCTGGCCCTGGCCAAGGGGCTGCTGGCCCGCGGGGTGCGGTTCGGCGACCGGGTCGCGCTGATGTCCCGGACCAGGTACGAGTGGACCCTGTTCGACTACGCGCTCTGGTCGATCGGCGCCATCCCGGTCCCGGTCTACCCCACCGCCGCCGCCGAGCAGGTGCGCTGGATCCTCGCCGAGACCGAGGCGGTGGCCTGCGTGGTGGAGGACGAGGACCAGGCCATGACGCTCGGCAAGGTCTGCGACGCGCTGCCCGAGCTGACCGGGATCTGGCAGCTGGACCAGGACTGCGTGCGGCTGCTGACCGCCGAGGGCGCCGGGATCCCGGAGAGCCTGGTGCACCGTCAGCGCCTGGCGGTGACCGCCGAGTCGATCGCCACCGTCATCTACACCTCCGGCACCACCGGGCGGCCCAAGGGCTGCCTGCTCAGCCACGGCAATTTCGCCGCCGAGGCGGACAACGTGCTGGCCGGGTGGCAGTCGGTCTTCACCCGCGGCGAGGGCGAGCAGCCCACCACCCTGCTCTTCCTGCCGCTGGCCCACGTCTACGGCCGGATGGTGCAGGTCGCCGCGGTGCGCGGCGGGATCAGGCTGGCCCACCTGCCCGAGTTCGGCGCGGACACCCTGCTGCCGGCCCTGCGGGCCTACCGCCCGACCTTCCTGCACGCCGTCCCCTACGTCCTGGAGAAGCTCTTCGGCTCGGCCCGGCTGGCCGCCCAACAGGCCGGGCGCGGCGAACTCTTCGAGCAGGCGGTGGAGGTGGCGACACGTCACGCCGAGGCGGTGGAGCGCCGCCAGCTGGGCCGCGGCTCGGGGCCCGGGCCGGCGCTGCGGCTGCGGCACGCCGCCTACGACCGGCTGGTCTACCAGCGGGTGCGGGCGGTGTTCGGCGGCCGGGTGCGCAGCGTGATGTGCGGCGGCTCCGCGCTCAGCCGCGAGCTCGGCCTCTTCTTCGCCGGGGCCGGGATGACGGTTTACGAGGGCTACGGGCTGACCGAGACCACCGCCGCGATCACCGCCAACCCGGCGGCGGCGCCCAAGTTCGGCACCGTCGGCCGGCCGATCCCCGGGGCCGAGGTGGCGATCGCCGCGGACGGCGAGGTCTGGGTGCGCGGCGGCGGGGTCTTCGCCGGCTACCTCAACCACCCCGAGTGCACGGCCGAGGCGCTGCGCGAGGGCTGGCTGGCCACCGGCGACCTGGGCGAGCTGGACCGGGACGGCTACCTGACCATCACCGGGCGCAAGAAGGAGCTGATCGTCACCAGCAGCGGCAAGAACCTGGCGCCGGCCGCGCTCGAGGAGCGGGTGCGGGCCCACCCCCTGGTGCACCAGTGCCTGGTGGTGGGCGACAACCGGCCCTACGTCGCGGCACTGATCACGCTGGACCCGCAGGCGCTGGAGCACTGGCAGCTGTCCCGCCGCCGGGCGCCGCTGGGCGACTGGGCGGCCCTGGCCGACGACGAGCTGCACGCGGAGATCCAGCGGGCGGTGGCGGCGGCCAACACCGCGGTCTCCCGCGCGGAGTCGATCCGCGCCTTCCGTCTGCTGCCGGGCTCCTTCACGGTGGCCCAGGGGCTGATGACACCCTCGCTGAAGCTGCGCCGGCAGGCCATCGCGGAGTGGTACGCGCAGGACATCGAGGCCCTGTACACGCCCTGACCGGTGCCCGAAACGGACGAACTGACGTGGTGTCAGGCATCGGCCCGTTCACCGGGCATTCCCTTGACGGGGGCTTTGGTCCAGTCCATTGTGTTGCCCCGGCCTGCGTGCGGCTCTTCCCCACCGCGACACGCCCTCACCCCCACCTGTCGCCCCCACACCTGGAGCACCGACGTGCCTTCCATGCTGCGCAGATTCTCCCCCGTCCTCCGACCGGGAGGTGTCCCCCTCGCCGCCGCGCTCGCCGTGGTCGGCCTGCTGGGACCGCTGGTCCCCGCCGCGCACGCCGACGCCCTGCCGGTGGTCAACCTGGCCACCAACCCGGGCTTCGAGATCCCCACCCTGCCGCTGGCCGACTACGGATCGATCCCCGGCTGGAACTGCGCCGCCGGCGAGGCGGCCGAGAGCAGCACCGCGCCGCGCAGCGGCAGCACCGCGCTCGCGGTCACCCCGGCGAGCGCGGACAGCCTGGGCCGGTGCACCCAGACCGTCTCGGTCCGGCCCTCGACCACCTACCAGGTCAGCGCCTGGGTCCGCGGCGACTACGTCCACCTGGGCGCCACCGGCACCGGCCACGACGTGCCGCCGGCCTGGATCGCGACCACCAACGGCGGCTGGCAGCAGCTGACCACGAGTTTCACCACCGGGGCCGGTGTCACCTCGGTCCAGCTCTACCTGCACGGCTGGTACGGCCAGGGGGGCTACGGCGCCGACGACGTCGAACTGGACGGCCCCGCCCCCGATCCGGCCTGGGCCACCTGGAACGTGCCGACCAAGGACAAGGTGGTCTTCTTCACCGTCGACGACGGCTGGTTCCGCACCGCGCAGGCGGCCCGGTTCATCGCCGACCACCGGTTGCCGATCACCGCGTTCCCGCTGCCGATGCCCTCGGGCTTCCAGCCGGACTACTTCCGCCAGGTGACCGGGGTGCCGGGCTCCTCGATCCAGGACCACACGGTCTCGCACCGGGACCTCACCACGCTCTCGCCGGCCGAGCAGCAGGCCGAGATCTGCGGTGCCCGGGACTACGACCAGCAGCTGTACGGGGTCACTCCGACCGTCTTCCGGCCGCCGTACTTCGCCTGGAACGCGGCCACCCTGCAGGCGGCGGCCAACTGCGGGATGCGCACGGTGCTGACCGCCACCGCCGACTTCACCTCGGGCGCCTCGAACGTCTACCACGGCGGCCCGCTGCTGCCCGGCGACGTGGTGATCATGCACTTCACCGACACCCTGGCCGGCGACCTGCAGCGCGCGCTGGACGCGGCGGACGCGGCCGGGCTCAGGCCGGCCGGACTGGTCGACTACCTGCACTGACCGCTGCGCCGCCGCCGCGCTACTGACGGAGCGTCACGCCTGGGCCGAGAAGACCGGCAGGTAGCCGTACTGCTGGCCGGACGCGGTGGGGTGGTAGCTCTCGTCGACCGGCAGCGTGGTGCTGTGCAGCCACTGGTCGGAGGAGCCGCAGATCTCGTGGGTCGCGAACTGGTTGCGCACGTCGGCGAAGCTGAAGCCGGCGTTGGCGGCGGCCTTGGCGAGCACGCCGGCCAGTGTGTCGGCCGCACTGTTGATGGCGTTGCGCGAGGTGTCGCTGATGCCGAACCAGCAGGTGCCCGGCACCTGGTACAGGTGCGGGTAGTCGAGCACCACCACGTGCGCGCCCGGGGCCTTGCTGTGGATCGCCGAGTACAGGTTGGCGAGTTGGCCGGGCAGCGTGTTGGTGGCGTACGCCTTGGCGGTGGCCACCGCGCTCAGGCAGGACGAGGTGCCGTTCAGTACGCAGGTCTGCATGGTGTCGGAGAAACCGGCGTCGTTGCCGCCGATCGTGATGCTGATCTCGGTGGTGGTGGAACTGAGCGACGAGAGTTGGCTGTTGAGTACGTCACCGGTTCTCGCACCGGAACAGGCGGCGAACTTGAAGCTGCTCACCGCGTGGGAGTTGGCCCACAGCGCCGGGAACGCGCTGTAGCTGCGGCTGCAGCTGCCGCTGCCGCTGTCGTAGTTGCCGGCACCGACGCCGGCCGAGTAGGAGTCGCCCAGCGCAACGTAGTTGACGGTCGCGGCGTTGGCTGGGACGGCCAGGAAGAGGGAGCCGGCGGCGAGGGTGATCGCCATGGCGGCACCGGAGACAATACGGACGGGGCGCATTGCACCTCCACGGGAGAGTGTCGGGGTTACTCCGTGGTACCAGTGCTCCGAGCGCACGGGAAGTGCCCATGCCAAAGATGTTGACCGGAATTCCCCTGGGTGGGCACGGAGTTGGCCCTAATGTCGAAATGCCGTCAGTTACTGGGCCGTAGCGCCCTCTTGGCGCCGGGCCGATCGGTGCTCCGGTCGGCGGGTCAGTCCTCGGCGCAGACCACTTCGAGCTCGAAGCCCTGACCGTCCACCAGGTGCACGGTGGGCCCGGTGTCCACCCGCAGCGTCCACCCCGCGGCCAGCGCCGCGCTGACCGCCGCCCGCGAGCCGTGCACCGCCAGGTGGTTGAGCCCGGCGCGCAGCCGGTCGTGGCCGCCGGGGCGCAGCGCCGGGGACTGCTCCAGCACCAGGTAGCCTCCCCCGGCCTCCGGACCGGGGGCTCCCCCTGCGAGCCGCCAACTGCGCCCGGTCTCCCAGCTCTGGAACGGCGCGCAGCCCAGGGCCAGCAGCACCGGGGCCCACTGCTCCCCCGCCAGCACCAGGTCGTCCACCCAGAGCTCGACGTGGTGGAAGAGCCCCTTGCGCCGCTCGGTCATGCTGGCCCCCTCGCCTGTGGTCACACGGTCGGTGGTCACGAACCGGGGGTCGATCGGCTCGCCCCCGCGACCCTAGCCGACCGCCGACCCGGCCACCCGGAGATCGCGAAGCACTGCCCGCAGGGCACCCGGGCCCGCGGCACTAGCTGGGGAAGACCGGGCCGCCCTCCTCCGGGAGCTCCTCGATCACCTCGTTGGCCAGCTCCGGCACGCCCAGCGCCCGGGTGGCGAACTGCACCGCAGCGCGGGCCTGCCGCAGGCCGGCGGCGCCCCAGCCGAGCAGTTCCACCGCGAGCCCGGGTGCCACCAGCAGCCGCCGGTAGTGCCGCCCGGAGGCGGGATCGGGGCGGCTCGGCCCGACCGCGCGCAGCGGCGCGGCCATCCGCACCCGGGCGCACTCGTGGCCGCCGTTGGCCGAGCCGATCCGGTCGTAGAGGTAGCCGAGGTAGTGCGCCGGGCCGATCACCGCCTGCGCCTCCTCCGCCGCCTCCCGGGCCAGCGCGGCCGCCGGATCACCCTGGTCCTCGGCCTCCAGCGAGCCGCCGGGCAGGCTGACGATCCCGTCCTTCGGGTTGACCAGGGTCAGCACCCGGCCGTCCGGCGCGAACAGCCAGCCCCAGGACTGCTTGATCGGCAGCCACTCGGGCACCGGCTCGCCCGGGCGCCAGGGCCAGCTCGCGGCCGGCCTGCGCCGGACCCGGCCGAGCAGCTCGGCGACCCGGGGGGTGTACTCGATCCGCTGCATGAGCCCCTTCCGGAGTCGGGCCCCTCGGGCCGGCTGTCCTGGTCCGTCTCGCGCCGGCTCCGTCGCGTGCGTGTGGGGGTCGCGCGTGGTCCGACCTGTTGATCTTCCCCGAACAGACGGTCGATGAACAGTCCTCGCGGCCGCTCGGGGCATCGGAGCGGGCCGCGGCGGGGTCGTACTGGTCCGGCCGGTCCGCCGCGCCTGGGATACTCGGAGACTCGGTACGGCAGCAACGAACGGGGAGTGGCGGGACATGGGCGCGAGGTCCGAGTCGTGAGACTGCTGCACACCTCCGACTGGCACCTGGGCCGCTCCTTCCACCGCGAGGACCTGCACGAGGCCCAGCGCGCCTTCCTGGACCACCTGGTCGCCGTGGTCACCGAGCAGCGGGTGGACGCCGTGCTGGTGGCCGGCGACGTCTACGACCGCGCACTGCCGGGGCTGGCGGCGGTGGCCCTGTTCGACGAGGCGCTGCACCGGCTGGCCGCGCTCGGCGTGCCCACCGTCTTCATCAGCGGCAACCACGACTCGGCCCGCCGGCTCGGCGTCGGGGCCGGCCTGATCGAGCGGGCCGGGATCCACCTGCGCACCGACCCGGCCGGCACCGGCATCCCCGTACTGCTGGCCGACGAGCACGGACCGGTGGCCGTGTACGGCCTGCCGTACCTGGAGCCGCTGCTGGTCCGCGAGGGCTTCGGGCTGCAGCGCGGCGGCCACGCGGCGGTGCTCGGCGCCGCCCTGGACCGGGTCCGCGCCGACCTCGCCGAGCAGCCGGCCGGCACCCGCTCGGTGGTGCTCGCGCACGCCTTCGTCACCGGCGGCGCGCCCAGCGACAGCGAGCGGGACATCGCGGTCGGCGGGGTGGCCGCGGTGCCGGCCGAGCTCTTCGACGGGATCGACTACGTCGCGCTGGGCCACCTGCACGGCGCCCAGACCCTGGCCCCGCACCTGCGCTACAGCGGTTCGCCGCTGGCCTACTCGTTCTCCGAGGCCCGCCAGCGCAAGTCGATGTGGCTGGTCGACCTGGCCGCGGACGGCTCGGTGGCGGCCGAGCGGCTGTACTGCCCCGTGCCGCGCCCGCTGGCCTGCCTGCGCGGGCGGCTGGCCGAGCTGCTGGCCGACCCCGCGGCCGCCGAGCACGAGCAGTCCTGGGTGCAGGCCACGCTGACCGACCCGGTCCGCCCGAGCGAGCCGATGGAACAGCTGCGCCGCCGCTTCCCGCACACCCTGCAACTGCTCTTCGAACCCGAGGAGCTGCCCGCGCAGGCCACCGGCTCCTACGCGGCCCGGGTCCGCGGCCGCAGCGACCTGGAGGTGGCCGAGAGCTTCGTGCGCCACGTCCGCCCCGGCACCGAGCTGGCGGGCGCGGAGCGGGACTGGCTGCGCGAGGGGTTCGAGCAGGCCCGGCTGCACCAGGGCGAGTTGGGGACGGAGGTGCCGCGATGAGGCTGCACCGGCTGGCGATCACCGCCTTCGGCCCGTTCGCGGGCCGGGCGGAGGTGGACTTCGACGAGCTGGCAGCCGGCGGGCTCTTCCTGCTGCGCGGGGCCACCGGGGCGGGCAAGAGCAGCGTGCTGGACGCGGTCTGCTTCGCGCTCTACGGCGAGCTGCCCGGCGCCCGGCGGGCCAACCGGATGCGCAGCGACCACGCCGACCCGCAGCAGCTGACCGAGGTGGTGCTGGAACTCACCCTGGCCGGGCGGCGGCTGGAGGTCACCCGGCTGCCCGAGCAGCGGCGTCCGAAGAAGCGGGGGGCCGGCTGGACCACCGAGAAGGCGCAGACCCTGGTGCGCGAGTGGGTGGCCGACGCCGGTGGCGGCGCGCCGGGCTGGCAGGCCGTCACCAAGTCCCACCAGGAGGCCGGCGAGGAGTTGCAGCGGCTGGTCGGGATGAGCCGGGACCAGTTCTGCCAGGTGGTGCTGCTGCCGCAGGGTGACTTCGCCCGCTTCCTGCGCGCCGACGCCGCCGACCGGGCGGCGCTGCTCGGCAAGCTCTTCGACACCGAGCGGTACCGCCGGGTGGAGGGCTGGCTGGCCGAGCAGCGGCGCGCGCAGGAGGCCCAGGTGCAGGCCGGCCGGCAGCGCCTGGGCGAGCTGACCAGCCGACTGGCCCAGGCGGCGGGAGTGGACCGCCCGGAGCCGGCCGGCGCACTGCGGGCCGGCGCGGACCGGGACGGCACGGAGCGAGCCGGCGCGGAGCGGCCCGGGGCGGTGCGGAACAGTGCCGCACGGGCGGGCACGGAGCGGGCCGGGACGGACCGGGCCGGCGCGGAGCTGGACACCGCCGACGCGCTCGGCTGGGCGGCGGTGCTGCGCACCGAAGCGGCCGAGCTGCTGACGGTGCGCGGGCTGGCCCGGGCCGCGGCCGAGCAGCGGCACGCGGCGGCCCAGGCCGAGCTGACCCGGGCCCAGCAGCTGGCGCAGCGTCAGGCCCGGCACGCCGAGGCCCGCCGGCGCGAGGAGGCGCTGACGGCGGACGCCCCGCGCGAGGCCGCCGAGCACGAACGGCTCGCGCTGGCGCAGGCGGCCCTCGCCGTGGAGTCGGCGCTGCGCCGGCACGGCAGGACCGCGCTGGAGTACGAACAGGCGCGCACGGTGGAGGAACAGGCGCGCGCGGCACTCGCCCGCCGGGTCGGAGACGCCCCCAGCGCCCCCGATGCCGCTGCCTCGTCGCCCGGCACCCCGGACCCCCAGGCCCCCGCGCCGGTGCTCGACGAGGTCGAGGCCGCGGTCCGAGCCGCGCTCGGCCGGCTGGAGGTGGCAGCCGGCCAGGAGCGCCGTCTGGCCGAACTCGCCGCCCAGGCGGACCGCGAGCAGGCCGAGCGGCTTCGCGCCGAGCAGGACGCGGCGGACGCCGAGCAGTGGCTCGCCGACCACCAGGCCCGGGCCGCCGCCCGCCAGCAGCAGGAGGAGCACGCCCAGGCCGCCGCCACCGAGGCCGACCGCCTCGCCGAGCAGCGCGCCGAGGCCGACCAGCGGTTGACCGCCGCCCGCCGCCGGGACCAGCTGGCCGAGCTCGCCGCACAGCGCGAGCAGGCCCTGCTCAGCCTGCGCTCGGCCGCCCTGGACGCCCGGGAGCACACCCTCGACCTGCGCCGCCGCCGACTGGACGGGATGGCCGCCGAGCTCGCCGCCCGGCTGCACCCGGGCGCGCCGTGCCCGGTCTGCGGTTCGGCCGAGCACCCCGCCCCCGCCGCCGCGGACGCCGAGCCGGTCCGCGAGGCGGACGAGCGCGCCGCGGTCACCGCCCAGCAGGCCGCCGAGCAGCGGCAGCGCGCCGCCGAGGGCGAGCTGACCGAGCTCCGGGTCCAGGCGGCGGCCGCCGACGCGAGCGCGGCCGGTCACCCGGCGGCGGAACTGGCCGAACGGCTGGCCGACCTGGCCGAGCGCCACCGCGCCGCCCTGCAGGCGGCCGAGCGGCTGACCGGCCTGCTCCAGGAGCGCGAGCGGCTGGCCCAGCGCCAGCAGCATCACACCGACCAGCTCCAGCGGGCCCGGGAGCGGGTCGCCTCGTGCACCGCCGCCCTGACCGCGCTCACCGGCGAACGGGAGACGCTGACCGCCCAGGTGGCGGCGGCCCGCGGTGACGCCGCGTCAGTAGCTGACCGGGCCGCCCGGCTGGCCCGCCTCGCCGACGCGCTGGCCGCCGCCGCCCGGGCCGCCCGGGCCACCGAGCAGGCGGCCGAGCAGGACCGGCAGGCCGCCGAGGAGCTGGCGCTGACCGCCCGCGAGGCCGGTTTCGCCGCGCCGGAGGATGCCCGCCGGGCCGCACTGGCGCCCGCCGACCTGCACGCGCTGCGCGAGCGCCTGGCGGCCCGGGCGGCCGAGCGGCGCGCGGTGGCCGAGGCACTGGCCGACCCCGAGCTGTCGGCGGCCGCCCAGGCGGCCCCGGCCGATCCGGCCGGCGCCCAGCTCGCGCTGCAGGCCGCGCTGACGGCTCTCCAGGCCGCCGGGGCGGCCGAGCACGCGGCCACCGAGCGGGTCACGGCGCTGCGCTGGCTCGGCGGCCAACTGGCCGCGCTGGCGGCCGAGCTGGCGCCCCGGCTGGCGGCCTTCGGCGAGCTGAGCCGGCTGGCCCAGCTGGCCGCCGGGACCAGCGCGGACAACCGGCTGCGGATGCGGCTGGAGTCGTACGTGCTGGCGGCCCGGCTGGAGCAGGTCGCGGCGGCGGCCAGCGACCGGCTGGTCCGGATGTCGGGCGGGCGCTACACCCTGGTGCACAGCGACGAGCGGACCGGCGGTGGACGCCGCTCCGGGCTCTCCCTGCTGGTGGTGGACGCCTGGACGGGGACCGAGCGGGACACCGCCACCCTCTCCGGCGGCGAGAGCTTCTTCGCCTCGCTGGCCCTGGCACTGGGCCTGGCCGACGTGGTGACGGACGAGGCGGGCGGGATGCCGCTGGACACCCTGTTCATCGACGAGGGCTTCGGCACCCTGGACGAGCAGGCGCTGGAGGAGGTGCTGGACGTGCTGGACAGCCTGCGCGAGCGGGACCGCGCGGTCGGCATCGTCAGCCACGTGGCCGACCTGCGCCACCGGATCCCCACCCAGCTCGTGGTGCACAAGTCCCGCCACGGCTCCACCCTGCGGCACGCGGGCCCCAGCGCCCCCTGACGGCCCGGCTGGCCCGCCGTCAGCCCGAGCAGGCGGCCCGTCCGGCCTGCTGCCAGGCGCAGACGGGGCACAGGGTGGCGCCCGCGGTGGCGGCCGGGTGCTCGGTGGGGGCGCCGCAGAGCACGCAGGCGGCGCGCGGACCGTCCCCGGCCGGAGCAGGGGTCAGCGCCGCCGCCGGGTCGGGGCCGGCCGGCTCGCAGTAGGGGGTGGTGGCTCCGGTGGCCTCGTCGGGGGCGGTGGCCCGGTCAGGGTCGGCGCTGCTCATGTCCACCATGGTCGCTCACCCCAGGAAGGACAGCCGCAGCGTGCGCCGCGGGTTGTCCCCGTTGGTGTCGATCAGCACCACCGACTGCCACACCCCCAGCGCCAGCTGCCCGTCCACCACCGGGAGCGTGGCGTGCGGGGCGACCAGGCCGGGGACCACGTGGTCGCGGCCGTGGCCCGGGCTGCCGTGCCGGTGGCGCCAGCGGTCGTCGGCGGGGACCAGGTCGCGCAGCAGGGCCAGCAGGTCCTCGTCGCTGCCGGCCCCGGTCTCCAGCACCGCGATCCCGGCGGTGGCGTGCGGGACGAAGACGTTCAGCAGGCCGGACCGCCCGGGGGCCACCGCGGCGAGGAACGCCGTGCAGCGCTCGGTGACGTCCACGGCCGCCTCGCGGTCGCCGGTGGTGATCTCGAAGGTCTGGGTCTGGAATGCCATGGTCCCCATCCTGCGCCCCGTGCCCCAGCTGCCACAACAACCGACCTGACGGCACGCCAATGACCCGGCGGGCGCAACGGGTGCCCACCGGGTCGGAGTACGCGGCAGCCGGGGCGATCAGCCCTTGCTGCCGAAGAGGCTGCGCTTGAGCCGCCGCAGCGGGGCCAGCAGCCGGATCCGCGTGGTGCTGCGCCGCGGCGCAGCCTGGGTGCTCACACCGCGAGGGGTGAGCTCCCTTATCAGGCCGAGGGCCTCGGCGGTGTCGACCGCGGGGACCGCGGGCGCGCCGAGCACCGACAGGTGGCGTTCGATCCGCCGCCCGGTCGCGCCCACGCCGCACTGGATGGCCGGCACGCGGGGCCTGCTCCGCACTTGCATGTGTTCCATGGTTTCCCACCCCTACGAGGCGCCAGGGCCGTGAGGCGAAGACTATCCGGGTGAGACGGTCCTCACGCAACCGTCCTGGTGATTGGGCCACCGTATCGTGTGATGACTAGTCATGTGTCATCCGGGGTCGCGCTCGCGGTCACGACTGGGCATCGATCGGAAGCCCTGACGGAGCATCACTTCACCGTCGTGCGCCCCCGGGCGGGGACCCGCGCCGCCCGGGCTCCGCGCCGCCCCCTCGGACCCCCGGCCGCCGGACGTGCGCTTCTCACCATTCCAGGCCCGCGGCATCCCCACATGCTTCGGAAACTGAACGCTCACGAGGGATTGACTAGCTCGTTACATCCAAGCAGTATCTGTTCCGACGCGAAAACACCGGCTTCTGGCCGATCACCGCGTTCGATAGGTGAACACATCATGTGATCACCACATCAGTGAGTGCTTCCACTGCTCACCGGGTCCACTGTCCGGCCACCTCGACGCTGCGGTGGCCTGGCTCCGGTCGGGCAGCGGATCGGCGGTAGGCCGTTGAGGGTCGGCCGGACCGCCACAACCGACTGCCGGTGCCGATCGCCCCCAGGCGCGGCACCGGCGGTCGCCGTTGCGCCAGGTCAGCCGGGCAGTCCTCGCCGCCCGCGCCACCGGCCCCGCCCGGGCCCCTCGGTAGAGTGGCGCCCGTGTCCGTCCTCCTCAGCATCGTCGTCCCCGTCCACGGGGTGGAGCAGTTCCTCCCCCGCTGCCTGGACTCCCTCCTCGGGGACCAGCAGGCCACCGACTTCGAGGTGGTCGCCGTGGACGACCTCTCCCCCGACGGCTGCGGCGCCGTCCTGGACGAGTACGCCGCCCGCGACTCCCGGCTGCGGGTGCTCCACCTGGCCGAGAACCAGGGCCTGGGCGGGGCGCGGACCGCCGCGCTGCCGCACGTGACCGGCGAGTACCTCTGGTTCGTCGACAGCGACGACTACCTGCCCGAGGGCGCGCTGGAAGCCGTGCTGGCCGAGGTCCGCAAGCGCGACTTCGACGTGCTGCTGACCCACTTCGAGCACGTCTACCCCGACGGCTCCACCGAGCCCAACCCGTGGCGCCACCTGCTGGCCGGCTCCCCGCTGGACCGCCCGCGGGGCGCTACCCTGCGCGAGCATCCGGCGATCCTCAACTCGGTGCTGTCGGTGTGGAACAAGATCTTCCGCCGGGCCTACCTGGACGGCCTGGGGGTGGAGTTCGGCCGTGGCTACTACGAGGACATCTCGGTCACCTACCCGGCGCTGCTGGCCGCCGGCACCCTGCGCTACCTGGACCGCTCCTGCTACCGCTACCGCCGCGGCCGCCCGGGCGCGATCACCGCCACCGCCTCGCCCAAGCACGCCGACGCCTTCGCCCAGTACGACGCGATCTTCGCCTTCCTGGACCGCCACCCGGAGCTGGCCGACCTGCGCACCCTGGTCTTCGACCGCACCGTGAAGCAGGCGCTCACCGTCTACGACTCCGCCGGGCTGGTCCCGACCGGGCTGCGGCCGGAGTTCTTCGACCGGATCGGCGCGCACTTCGCGGCCCACCGCCCGGCCGGGTACCGCTACCCCGGCGGGCTGCGCGGCCTGCAGTACCGGCTGGCCGCCCGCGGCGCCCGCCGGCCCTACGACGAGCTGCGCCGCACCAGCCGGCTGCCGCGCACCCTGAAGGCCAAGCTGCGCTGAGCCGGGGTGAGCACGGCGGTGCCGCGCCGAGCCCGCACGGCACCGCTGTGAGCCCGCTCACCCTCGCGGCCCCGCGGCGCCACCTGATGGTAAGAAAGGTCAGTCCGCCACGGGACAGTGCGCCGCCATCGCCGATCAGCCGGGACCGCGACCCGGAGAGGGACCATGATCAAGACCGTTGCCAAGCTCGTCCTCAAGCCCCTCGTCAAGCTGGTCTACCGGCCGCGGATCGAGGGACTGCGCAACGTGCCGCGCAAGGGCGGGGTGATCCTGGCCAGCAACCACCTCTCGTTCATCGACAGCGTGGTCATCCCGCTGACCGCCCCGCGCCCGATCAGCTTCCTGGCCAAGGCCGAGTACTGGCAGGGCAAGGGGGTCAAGGGCCGGGTGCTGCGCAGCTTCTTCGACGCGATCGACGCCGTCCCGGTGCAGCGCGGCGAGGCCCACCTGGCCCAGGTCGCACTGGACGCCGCGCTGGAGGTGCTGAACAACGGTCAGGCCTTCGGCATCTACCCGGAGGGCACCCGCTCGCTGGACCGGCGGATCTACCGGGGCAAGACCGGCGTCGCCTGGCTGGCGCTGACCGCGGGCGTCCCGGTGGTCCCGGTCGCGCTGGCGGGCACCGACGAGATCCAGCCGGTCGGCACCCGGCGGCCGCGGATCCGCAAGGTCACCGTCAAGTTCGGCGAGCCGCTGGACTTCTCCCACCTGCACGGCCAGGCCCGCAACGCGCGGGTGCGCCGCCAGGTCACCGACGAGGTGATGGCGGCGATCCAGGCGCTGTCCGGCCAGGAGCCGGCCGAGGTCTACAACGAGGTGCCCAAGGCCGCCTGAGCGGACACCAGGCCGGTGGCCCGGGGCTGCTCCCGGGCGGGCTCACGGTGGTCCCGCCGGCCCTGCTCCGCGGGCGGTTCGGCGCGGCGCAGCAGGGCCGCGTACCGCCCGTCGAGCGCCAGCAGGTCCTCGTGGGTGCCGAGTTCGACCACCCGCCCGTGGTCCAGCACCGCGATCTGGTCGGCCCGGCGGATGGTGGAGAGCCGGTGCGCGATGGTGATCGTGGTGCGGCCCGCCGCCAGCTCGTCGATCGCCTGCTGCACCGCGCGCTCGGTCTGGTTGTCCAGCGCGCTGGTGGCCTCGTCCAGGATCAGCACCGGCGGGTTGCGCAGCACCGTCCGGGCTATCGCCAGGCGCTGCTTCTCGCCGCCGGAGAACCGGTAGCCGCGCTCGCCGACCAGGGTGTCGTAGCCGTCCGGCAGGCTGGCGATGTGCTCGTGGATCTGGGCCGCCCGGGCCGCCGCGACCAGTTCCTCGTCGGTCGCGTCCGGCTTGGCGAAGCGCAGGTTCTCCGCGACCGAGGCGTGGAACAGGTAGGTCTCCTGGGAGACCACGCCGATCGCGCCGGAGAGCGTGTCGAAGGCGAGGTCGCGCACGTCCACCCCGTCGAGGGTGACCCGGCCGCCGGTGACGTCGTACAGGCGCGGCACCAGGTAGCTGAGCGAGGTCTTGCCGGAGCCGGTCTCGCCGACCAGGGCCAGCGAGCTGCCGGCCGGCACGGTCAGCTCGATCCCGGCCAGCGTGCCGGTGGGCGCCTGGGCGTCGTAGCCGAAGTCGACCCGCTCGAACCGGACCTCGCCGCGCACCGCGGGCAGCCGCACCGGCTCGGCCGGCTCGGCGATCTCCACCGGCAGGTCCAGGTACTCGAAGATCCGCTGGAACAGTGCCATCGAGGTCTGCACCTCGACGCCGGTGGAGAGCAGCGAGACGGCGGGGCGGAAGAGCGCCTGCTGCAGCGAGACGAAGGCGACCAGGGTGCCGATCGAGACGATCGGCGCGCCGCCGTGCGCGGTCAGGCCGGCCGCCCAGTAGATCACCGCGGGCATCGCGGCCATCACGATCTGGATCACGTTCATCCGCCAGCGCCCGGCCATGCTGGCCCGCACCTCGAGCTCGGCCAGCGAGTCCGACTGGCGGGTGAACTCGTGCGAGAGCGAGTCGGAGCGGCCCATGGTGCGCCCGAGCAGGATGCCGCTGACCGAGAGCGACTCCTGGACCGCCGAGGAGAGCACGGCGAGCTGCTTCTGCCGCTCCCCGGTGATCTTCTTGCGCTCCCGGCCGACCCGGCGGCTGATCCAGACGAAGAGCGGGAGCAGCAGCAGCGACACCACGGTGAGCCGCCAGTCCAGCGCGACCATGGCCACCACGGTGGCCACCACACTGGTCAGGTTGGAGACCAGCGAGGTGGCGGTGGAGGTGACGGTGGACTGCATGCCGCCGATGTCGTTGGCGATCCTGGACTGCACCTCGCCGGTGCGGGTGCGGGTGAAGAAGGCCAGCGACATCCGCTGCAGGTGGCCGTAGACGGTGGTGCGCAGGTCGTGCATGACGCGCTGGCCGACGGTGGTGGAGATCAGCGTCTGCAGCACGTTGAAGACGCTGTTCACCACGGCGGCGCCGATCATGCCGAGCACCAGCAGGGTGAGCAGGCCGGTGCGGCCCTGCGGGATGGCGGTGTCCAGCACCGCGCGCAGCAGGAACGGGGTCACCACCGACACCACCGCGGAGGCCGCCACCAGCAGCCCTACCGTGGCCAGGCGCCCGCGGTAGGGCTTGAACAGCGCGAGGATCCGCCGCACCTGCACGGGCGGCAGCTCCTGGCCCGCCTCCCGGGCGGGCGGCGTCCAGTCGATGGTGTCGGGCCTCATGGCACCTCCAGGGGGCGGGCAGCTTGAAGAGCATAGCTCATTGTTAGCGAAACTAATAATGAGCTACGCCCGCGGGGTATTCCGCGTTCCGTCGACGGGGCGGCGATCCGTGATGACAGCTGACAGATTTCAATTTCTGTCAGCTGTCATCGAGAGTCCGACCGTGGGCGGTGCCCCCACAGGCCGCCGCAGGCCCCCACGCCCACCGCCCTAACCGCCCCGCACTCAGTACTTGCGCCCCGCCTTCGCCGACGTCCTCCCCAGGGTCCCGGCCGGCAGCAGGCGGGCGACGGTGACCGCGAGCTTGTAGCGCTTGCTCGGTACCGAGAGGGTCCGGCCGCGGGCCAGGTCGCGCAGCGCCTCGTCCACCACGCGCTCCGCCGAGAGCCAGGCCCAGCCCGGGATGTTGCCGGTGCCCATGCCGGCCCGCTGGTGGAACTCGGTGCGGGTGAAGCCGGGGCACAGGGCCAGCAGCCGCACCCCGCTGCCGGCCAGGTCGCGGGCCGCGCCCTGGGTGAAGTTGACCACCCACGCCTTGGTCGCCCCGTACGTGCCGCGCGGCACGAAGGCGGCCACCGAGGCCACGTTCACCACTCCCCCGAAGCCGCGCTCGCGCATCCCCGGCAGCGCCGCGCTGGTCAGCCGCAGCACTGCCTCCACGTGCACCTTGAGCATGGTCAGCTCCTGGGCCATCGGCACCTCCAGGTACCCGCCCGGATTGCCGAAGCCCGCGTTGTTCACCAGGATCCCGACCGGGCGCTCGCCGTCGGCCAGGCGCCGCTCCACCGCCTCGATCCCCGCCTCGGTGGCCAGGTCCGCCGCCAGCACCTGCACCGCCACCCCGTGCTCGCGTTCCAGGGTGGCGGCGGCCTGGGCCAGCCGGTCGGTGTCCCGGGCGACCAGCACCAGGTCGTGTCCGTCGGCGGCCAGCCGGCGGGCGAAGGCGGCACCGATACCGGCGGTCGCGCCGGTGATGAGGGCAGTTGTCATGCTCTGACGCTATCGGAGCCACCCCCGGGGACGGGTAGGATCTGGCCCGCCCCCCGATCGAAAGGCCCGCACCGCCGATGGCCCCCCGCCTCTCCGTCGTCGTCCCGATCTACAACGTCGAGCGCTACCTGCGGGAATGCCTGGACTCGATCGCCGCCCAGACCTTCACCGACTTCGAGTGCGTCCTGGTGGACGACGGCGCCACCGACAACAGCGCCGCGATCGCCGAGGAGTACGTCGCCGCGGACCCCAGGTTCCGCCTGGTCCGCCAGCAGAACCAGGGCCTGGGGGCGGCCCGCAACACCGGCTGGCGCCACCTGGCCGACGGCACCGAGTACCTGGCCTTCGTGGACAGCGACGACACCCTCGCGCCCGAGGCCTACCAGCTGATGATCAGCACGCTGGACCGCACCGGCTCGGACTTCGCGGCCTGCAACGCGGACCGGTTCAACTCGCTCGGCCACCGCCCCTCCGGCGCGCACGCCAAGCCGTTCCGCCGCACCCTGCTGAAGACCCACGTCACCGAGGTCCCGGCGCTGGTCACCGACCGCACCGCCTGGAACAAGGTGTACCGGCGCAGCTTCTTCGACGGCTCCGGCCTGCTGTACCCCGAGGGCATCCTCTACGAGGACGCCCCGGTCAGCATCCCGCTGCACTACCTGGCGCAGAGCGTGGACGTGCTCTCCGAGGTGCTCTACAACTGGCGCGAGCGCGAGCCCGACGACCCGTCGATCACCCAGGGCCGCACCAACCCGCGCGGCCTGGTGGACCGGGTCCGCTCGATGGAGCTGGTGCGCGAGTGGCTCAGCGCCCGCCCCGAGCCCAAGTTCGCCGAGAACCTGCGCTCCTACGACCACAACTGCCTGGTCGAGGAGATCCCGATGTTCTTCTGGTGGGTCCCGGACGGCGACAAGGCCTACCGCGCGCTCTACCAGGAGCACGTCTCCCGGCTGCTGCACGAGATCGGGGTGGAGCGGATCGCCGCGCTGCGCACCCCGCTGCGGGTCAAGTACCAGTTGACCCTGGGCGACCGGATGGACGAGTTCGTCGCGCTGCAGCGCCTGGCCCGGGTCTACCGGCGCCGCCGCCAGCAGCTGCGCCGCGCGCTGCCGGCCCGCAAGTAGCCCGGGCCGACAGCGCCTGAGGCGGGGTCAGACCCCGTGGTGGGTCCCGCGTGACACCTCGTCGGCGGCACCGCCCGCGCCCACGGCGCGCAGCCGGGAGGCGGCGGTGGTGGCCAGGCGCGGGGCGAGCCTGGCCACCTCGCGGGAGCCGACCGCAGCGATCAGCGAGGGCAGCGCCCAGCGCACCGGCTGCATGCCGCGCAGCCAGGCCTGCGCGTACACGTGCGCCGAGCGGCGGGCCAGGCCGGCCACCAGGCGGTCGACCGCGGGGCCGATCGGGTAGGTCCGGTTGGCCGGCCAGGGCAGCTTGCTGCGCATCTCGCGCAGCACCTCGTCCTGGTCGGCGCCGCGCACCATGTCGGTGTCGGTCCAACTGAGGTAGCCGACGCCGACCTTGACGCCCTGGTAGGCCACCTCGGCCCGCAGCGAGTGCGCGAACGCCTCGACACCCGCCTTGCTGGCGCAGTAGGCGGACATCAGCGGGGCCGGGGTGATCGCCGCCAGCGAGGCGATCTGCAGCAGGTAGCCGCGCGAGTCGGTCAGCGCCGGCAGGAAGGCCCGGGCGGTGGTGACGCTGCCGATCAGGTTGACCTCGATCACCCGGTTGAACGCCACCGGGTCGCTGTCCAGCATCGGGCCGCCCACCGCGATGCCGGCGTTGGCCACCACGGTGTCGATCCGGCCGTACTTCTCCTTGATCCCCTGGGCCACCGCGCTCAGCTCGGTGAGGTCGGTGACGTCCGCCTCCCACCAGCTGGCGTCCGGCCCGCACAGGGCGGCGGCCTCCTTCAGCTGCTCCGGCTCCAGGCCGACCAGCGCCACCCGGGCCCCGCGCTCGGCCAGCTTGCGGGCCATCAGCGCACCGAGCCCGCGGGCGGCCCCGGTGACGACGACGACCTGGGAATGCAACGGCGGTACGGTCATGCCGCTTCCGTCCTTTCGGTGGTCAGGTAGCTGGTGACGAGGCGTCGGATCTCGGCGGCCACCGCGTCCGGGTCCTCCAGCGGCGCCATGTGGCCCACCCCGGGCAGTTCGGTCAGCCCGGCGCAGTTGCGCAGCGCGCGGCGGATGGCGTGGGCGTGCGGGGGCGGGGTGAGCTTGTCGGCGGTGCCGACGACGATCGAGGCCGGCGCCTCCAGCATGGTCAGGCCCGCGCGCACGTCGAGTTCGCAGAGCACCCGGCCCCAGTGGGCGCGGGCCGCGGTCGGGCAGGCGTGCACGATCTCGGCGCAGGCCTGCACCTGCTCGCGGGTGGCCTGACGGCCCATCACCGTCGACTTGAGCACGGCCCGGCCGGCCGGGGTGATCGGCCCCAGCGGCAGCCGGGACTTGAGGATCCGCCGGGTCAGGAAGTCCCGCACGCCCTGCGGCAGCTTCGGCGGGGCCACCCGTGCCTGGGCGACCAGGTCGGCGGGCCCGGTGCTGCACAGCAGCACCGCGGCGGTGCGCCGGGCGATCTGCGAGCGGCCGCCGGCGGCCATGATGGTCATCCCGCCCATGCTGTGGCCGACCAGCACGGCCTGCTCGCCGTCCTGGAGCAGGCCGGCGACCACGGCCTCCAGGTCGTCGGCCAGCGCCGCGGTGGCGTAGCGCCCGCGGTGGACCGGCACGTCGCTGCGGCCGTGGCCGCGCTGGTCGTAGGTGATCACGCAGTGCTCCGGGACCAGGCGCTCGACCACCGGCAGCCAGAAGTCGGTGTTGCAGGTCCAGCCGTGGGCCAGCACCACCTTCGGCGCGCCCGGATCCCCCGGGTAGCACTTGGTGTTGAGCCAGGTGCCGTCCTTGGAGCGCAGCCGGTTCCGCTGGAAGAACGGCTCGGTCATGCGGAGACCTCCTCGGCGGCCGGCGCGGCGGTGGCACCGGCGGGCTGACGCTTGATCAGGTCGTACTCGGCGAGGTCGACCCGCCGGGTGGCGCGGCGGAAGGCGCTGGTGGAGCCGGGCCACAGGGTGGTGTTCTTGCCGTCCTCGGTCAGGTACCAGCTGCGGCAGCCGCCGGTGGTCCACACCGTGCGCTCCATCTTGTGCTGCAGCCGCTGGTTCCAGTGCCGCTGGGCGCGCTGGGTGGGCTGCATCGCGGTGGCGCCGACCGACTGCAGGGTGCCGAGCGCGTCGACCAGGTAGTTCAGCTGGGACTCGATCATCAGGATCATCGAGCTGTTGCCCAGGCCGGTGTTGGGGCCGATCACGAAGAACAGGTTGGGGAAGCCGTGCACGGTGGAGCCGCGCAGCGCCTCCATGCCGCCCTTCCAGACGTCGGACAGCCGGTGTCCGCCCACGCCGTAGACGTGCTCGGCGGTCGGCAGGTCGGTGGTGTGGAAACCGGTGCCGAAGATGATCACATCGGCTTCGGTCTCGGTGCCGTCGGCGGCCACCAGGACGTTGCCGCGCACCTCGCGCAGGCCGCTGGTGACCACCTCGGCGTTCGGGGCGGCGAGCGCCGGGTAGTAGGTCTGGCTGAGCAGGATCCGCTTGCAGCCGATCCGGTAGTCCGGGGTGAGCTTGGCCCGCAGCGCCGGGTCGGCGATCTGCCGGGCCAGGTGCTTCTCGGCCACCTTCTGCACCAGGCGCAGCGCCCCGGGACGGCGCACGAAGGCGTCCACCTGCAGCTCGCGGACGGCGAACAGGACGGCGCGGCGCAGCGCGGTGGTGGCCGGGACGGCCCGGTGCACCGCCTTCTCCAGCCCGCTGATCTGCCGGTCGGCCTTCGGCAGCACCCAGGCGGGGGTGCGCTGGAAGACCGTCAGCCGGCCGACCTTGGGCTGGATCGCGGGGATGATCTGGATCGCCGAGGCGCCGGTGCCCACCACCGCGACCCGCTTGCCGGCCAGGTCGTAGTCATGGTCCCAGCGCGAGGAGTGGAAGACCTTGCCGGGGAAGTCGGCCAGGCCCGGGACGTCGGGGACGGCCGGGTCGGAGAGCGGGCCGGTGGCGGAGACCACGGCGTCGGCGGTGAACTCGCCGCGGTTGGTGGTGATCCGCCAGCGGGTCCGCTCCTCCTCCCAGCGCGTCTCGGTGACCTGGTGGTTCAGCCGCAGGTGGGGGCGGAGGCCGTAGGTGTCGGTGACGCGCTCCAGGTAGGCGCGGATCTCGCTGTGGCCGGAGAAGCTGCGCGGCCAGTCGGGGTTGAGCGCGAAGGAGAAGGAGTAGAGGTGCGAGGGCACGTCGCAGGCGCAGCCCGGGTAGCTGTTGTCGCGCCAGGTGCCGCCGACCGAGTCGGCCCGCTCCAGGATCACGAAGTCGGTGATCCCGGCCCGGCGCAGGCGCACGCCCGCTCCGATCCCGCCGAAGCCGGAGCCGATCACGGCCACCCGCAGGTGCGGGACCTCGGTCTGGGTGGTGCTGCGCGGGGTGGGGGTTGGCTCTGCCATCCGCGGGATCCTTCCTGGTGCGCGCGAGCCGGGAGGGTGGGGCTCGGGGGTGAGCGTAAAGGAGTCCGACCATGCCAGTAATCACTGGCATGGTCGGTAGAGTATCTGTTGACACTGGTTCTAGTAAGGGGGCGGGAGTGGCGAACTTGGCGGGCGCCGCGCCCTATGCTGACCGCGTGGCGCAGATCGACGACGGAGCCCCGGACGAGCCGGCCCGCGAGTACCGGGTGGAGGAACTCGCCGCGGCCGCCGGCATCACCACCCGCACCCTGCGCTTCTACCGCGAGCGGAAGCTGCTGCCGCCGCCGCGCAAGGAGGGCCGGATCGCCTGGTACGGCCCGGCGCACCTGGCCCGGCTGCGGCTGATCGGCGAACTGCTGGAACGCGGGCACACCTTGGGCGGGATCGCCGAGCTGATCGGGGCCGGCGAGAGCGGCCAGGACGTGGCCGAGCTGATCGGCCTGGAGCAGGCGATCACCTCGCCCTGGTCGGACGAGACCCCGGTCCGGCTCGACTGGGCCGAACTGGCGACGGCCTTCGGCGACCAGCTGACCGAGGCCAACACCGTCGAGTCGCTGGCCCAGGGCTACATCACGGCGACGGACGAGGGGATCACCCACGTCTCCAAGCGGCTGCTGGACGCCACCGTGGCACTGCTCGCCGAGGGCGTGCCGCTGGCGGCCGTGCTGGACGCCAGCCGCAAGGCGCAGGAGCACGCGGACGCGGTGGCCGAGGTCTTCGTCGCCCTGATCCGCGATCAGCTGCTCGGCGCCCTGCACACGGACTCCCCGCTCCCACCGGGCGAGGCCGCCCACCTGACGGAGCAGCTGCACCGGATCCGCCCGCTGGCCCGCACGGTCGCCGACGCCCAGTTCGGCCTGGCCCTGGACCGCCGGGTGCGCGCCGAGTACGAGGGCCTGCTCCAGCAGCGCCGCCAGCACTGAGGGGCCCCGGGTACGGGCGCTACTCGACCAGGTCGCCGCAGGTCCCGTCGCGGTGGACGTGGGAGAGTGGTAGCCGAGCGAAGGGAGTGCATCCGCGTGCTCATGGAGAAGGTGGCCGAGATCCTCACCGAGGCGTCTGCCGAGGCCGTCGAGCCGCGGTTCCGCGCGCTCGCGGCGGGTGACGTGATGGAGAAGGCCCCCGGCGACGTGGTCACCGTGGCCGACCGGGACGCGGAGCGGATCATCTCCCGCCGGCTGCGCGAACTGCTGCCGCTCCCGGTGGTCGGCGAGGAGGCGGTGGCCGCCGACCCGGCGCTGGCCCGGGCCCTGCACAACGAGCCCGCCTGCTGGCTGGTCGACCCGGTGGACGGCACCGCCAACTTCGTGGCCGGCCGGCCCGACTTCGCCGTGATGGCCTCGCTGATCCGCGACGGCGAGGCGGTGGCCGCCTGGATCTGGCAGCCGATGACCCGCACCTCCTACGCGGCCGAGCTGGGCGCCGGCGCCTGGCGGGACGGCCGGCGGCTGACCCGCCCGCCGGCCGCCGCGCAGCCCGCGCAGTGGCGCGGCTCGATCAAGCGCTACCTGCGCAAGCCCGGCCTGTTCCCCGGCCTGCACCGCCGCACGCCGCCGTTCGGCGAGCTGACGGAGGGCCGCCGCTCGGCCGGGATGGAGTACCCGCAGGTCGCCGACGGCGGGCTGGAGTTCCTGCTGTACTGGCGCACTCTGCCCTGGGACCACGCGCCCGGGTCGCTGCTGGTCCGCGAGACCGGCGGGGTCTCGGCCCGCCTGGACGGCTCCCCCTACCGGGCGGACCCGCCCGGCGGGGAGGACGGGCTGCTGGTGGCCGCCGACCCGCAGGTGTGGGAGCGGACCCGGAACATCCTGCTGGGCCTGGACTACGGCCAGGACCTGGGCCTGGACTAGGGCAGGGCCCGCGCCAGGACCTGGACCTGGACCAGGGCAGGGCCCGTGCCAGGACCTGGACCAGGGCACGGCCCGTGCCAGGGCCGGGACAGGGCCAGGGACCACGACCCGGACGTGCCGGACGCCTACCAGAGCACCGGCAGCCGCTCCGGCAGCCGCTTGATGAACCCGGGCCGCCAGGCCAGCTGCTCGACCGGGATCGCCAGCCGAAGCCCGGGCAGCCGCTGGACCAGGGCGGTCAGCGCGATCTCCGCGTGGGTGCGGCCCAGCGCCGAGGCCGGGCAGAAGTGCTGGCCCGCGCCGAAGGCCAGGTGCGGGTTGCTCGGCCGGTCGAAGTCGATCCGCTCCGGGTTCGGGAACACCGCCGGGTCGTGGTTGGCCCCCTCGATCAGCACCAGCACCAGCTCGCCGGCCTGCACCAGCTGCTCGCCCACCCGCACGTCCGCCAGCGCGATCCGCGGCAGCGCGTCGCCGATCGACAGGTTGACCCGCAGCATCTCGTCCACCGCCCGGCCGATCACCGCCGGTTCGGCGCGCAGCCGCTCGGCCAGCTCCGGCTCCCGGGCCAGCATGATGACGGCATGCAGCAGGAAGGCCGAGGTGGAGACCGCACCGGCGCCGAACAGCGAGAGCGCCACGGTAGCCAGCAGCTCGTCGCTCACCTGGTCCGAGGCGTCCGGCGAGCGGCGCAGCTCGGCGAACCGGCCCAGCAGCCCCTCGGTCGGCGCCGGCTCGGCGCCCAGCTTCTCCCGCATGTAGCCGAGGTCCTTGTACCAGTTGGGGCTCGACCCCTCGAACGGGCGCGGGCTGGTCAGGAAGGCCACGTCGATGCCGGACATCAGCCGCCGCCAGTCGTCGGTGGGCAGGCCGAGCAGCCGGCAGTGCAGCGCGGCCGAGTACGGCTCGGTGAAGGCGTCGCGCAGCTCGGCCGGGCCGCCGTCGGCCTCGATCCGGTCCAGCAGCCGGTGCGCCTGCACCTCCAGCCAGCCGGCCAACTCCCGGTCGGCGCGCGGCGAGAGGGTCTTCATCACGGCGGTGCGCAGCCCGGCGCTGTTGATGTTGCCCATGTTGTTGACCACCTCGGGCGGGATGGTCAGCGCGTACTGGCGCGGCACGCCCGGCTTGGCGGTGTCCTTGAGGCTGAACCGCTGGTCCTCCAGCACCTGCTTGGCCAGCGCGTAGTTGCTCACCAGCCAGGCCTCGTCCCCGGTCATGGTGCGGACCTTGGTGATCGGCTGCTCGGCGCACAGCGCTTCGGCCTCCGGCGGCAGCACGTCGCCGCGACGGGAGAGCGGGAAGGCCGGCAACTCGGCGAGGGTCATCTGTGCTCTGCTCCTTGGGAGTTGTTGCATGGCGGCAAGGTGGTTCGGACGGTCGGACAGTCAGGCGGTCAGGCGGTCAGGCGGCGGCGACGACGGCGCTGGGGCGCACCACCGCGTAGCCCTGCTCGGGTTCGGCGCGCAGCCCTTCGCCGCGGCCGAACAGCACCGGGGTCAAGGGGAGTTCGACGTGGTAGCAGGAGATCGAGCTGGCCACGTCGAGCAGGCGCGGGGTGTCCAGGAAGAACGGCAGTTCGGCGCAGATGTAACGCAGCCCGGCCGCCACCTGCTCGGCGGTGGCCGACTGCCCGGGGGCCAGCCGGCCGGCCAGGAAGCCGCGGGCCATCCCCTCTGCCGCGCCGCGGAACTCCGGGTCCTCGGCCAGCGCCCGGCCGATCTCGACACTCAGCCGCTGGTACTCGGGGTCGGCCAGGAAGTCGGAGAGCGCGTGCACCCCGACCCCGGCCAGGCCGGCCTCGGCGACCCCGCGCTCGATCCGCCGGGCGGTCGTCTTGACCTCCTTGGCGGCCCGGCGCCGGGCGTGCTCGGGCGGGTGGCCGAACGCCTCGAACTGCGCGTCGACATGCAGGTCGGCGTAGACCAGGTCCACGCCGCTGAAGAACTCCCGTCCCCAACGGACGAGTTCGGCGATCCGGGCAACACTGAAGTAGCTGTTGCCCGGGCTCACCCCGATCAACAGGTGGTCGCCGCGGTCCCACACCCGGCGGCAACGGTCGGAAAACGGGAAAGCCTCGTAGGGGCTCGGCTCGGTGCTCAGGAGTGGATGGCTCATCACGCGGCCTCCGCGTCGCATGGCTGAGTGCACGACAGGGTGTTCACAGCGAGTCGGGGGAATGGGCCCGGTGACGGGCACCGGGAAATGCGCACGGCCGGTCGGCGGCACGTGCGGAAGAATGCGGGAAAGGACGGTCTTCGGCGGTCGGCACCAATGTGCCTCCGGGCCGGGTACGGCTATGGCCCGGTCAGTGCCGGGCGTTCATCGGAAATAGGTTCCGAATTCATCGACGGCGCGGACCGAAGGCGCGCCGACGGGGGTGGACACCACGGACGCCGGGGCCGTCACCGGCCGCGCCCGATCGCTACGACATGCCGCAGCCACCGCGGTTTCGCGGTTGCGCATGACGGGGCCCCCTTGCGCCGCTAGTCCCAGAGAGCCGTGTGCTCCCGGTGTGGCGGCGGCTACCCGACGTTATCCGCCGTGCACCCGAGGTGCGCAAGTGACACCGGCCAGTTGGCTGGATCCAGCGCTTCGCTTGGCCGGAACATTACTGTGACGAGGTGTCAGAAATATTCTCACGGAGCGTCACCCGAATGTGCATTCCTCCATTTCCCGGGCCGGCGCGGCAGGTCGCGGCTGTAGTTTACGCGCGGCCCAGTTCCCGGGCGGTGGCGACCACCGTGTCCAACAGGCGGGCCAGGTCGGCCTCGGTGGTATGCGGATTGAGCAGGGTGAGCTTGAGCCGGACCGATCCGGGCGTCACGCCCGGTACGGGAGCGGGCAGTTCGGTGCGCCCCAGGACCGCGCGGCCCTCGGCCAGCAAGCGGCGGCGCAGCTCGGCGTTGAACCGGTCCGAGACCAGCCCGTCCGTCTCGCACCGGTCCGGGCCGGCCCGGTCCGCGTCGAGCCGCCCGGCGGGCGCGCCCGCGGGCGGCCGCGCCCGGAACAGCACGGTGGTCAGCAGCGGCTCGCGGTGCAGTTCCAGTTCGGGCCGGGCCCGGACCAGCTCGGCGGCGGCCAGCGCCAGCTCGCGGCAGCGGTCCACCAGCGCCCCCAGGCCGGCCCGCCCCAGCGTGCGCAGGGTGACCAGCAGCTTGAACGCGTCGGCCCGCCGGGTGGTGCGCAGCGAGCGGCCCAGCAGGCTCGGGTAGCCGGCCTGCTCGTCGTCGAGCGGGTTGAGATAGGCGGCCCGGCGGGCCAGCGAGGCGTAGCTCTCGGCCTCGCGGACCAGGAACACCCCCGCCGCCACCGGCTGCCAGCCGAACTTGTGCCAGTCGAGGGCCACCGAGTCGGCCAGCGCCAGCCCGTCCAGCAGTGGGGCCAGCCGGTCCGAGAGCAGGGCGCCGCCGCCGTAGGCCGCGTCCACGTGCAGCCAGCTGCCGTGCGCGGCGGCCAGCTGCGCGCAGCGCCGCAGCGGGTCCACGGCGCCCGTGTCGGTGGTCCCGGCGGTGGCCACCACCGCGACCGGGGTCTCGCCGTCCCGCTCGCCGGCCGCCAGCGCCGCGGCCAGCGCCGCCGGGTCGAGGCGCTGGTCGGCGTCGACCGCGACCGGGACCACCGCGCGCTCGCCGAGCCCGAGCAGGGCGGCGGCCCGCTGCACCGAGAAGTGCGCGGCGCGCGAGGCGTAGATCCGCGGGCGCCGGGCCAGGTCCACGCCGTCCAGCTCGGGCCGCGAATGCGGGGTGCGCAGCGCCCGGTCACGGGCCAACAGCAGGCCGAGCAGGTTGGACTCGGTGCCGCCGGAGGTGAGCACCCCCGCGGCCTGCTGCGGCTGGTAGCCGACCAGCGCGGCGAGTTCGGCCAGCAGCTCGGTCTCCAGCACGGTGGCGGCCGGCGCCTGGTCCCAGGAGTCCAGCGAGGAGTTGAGCGCGCCCGCGGCCAGGTCGGCGGCGACCGCCACGGCCAGCGGCGGACAGTGCAGGTGGGCGGCGCAGGCCGGGTCGGCGGGATCGGCGGCGCCGTGCGCGAGCAGTTCGGTCAGGGTGGCGAGCGAGGCCTGCGGGGCGTGGACGGCGTGGCCGACCTCGGCGGCCAGTGCCTTCGGGTCGCCGGCCGCCAGCGGGCCGCCCCGCCGCTCGGCGCCGGCCGCGAGCGCGGTGAGCACGGTCTCCAGCAGCGGGCGCAGCGCGGCGGGGCCGGCCACGCCGCCGGCCAGCGCGGCGGCGTGGGCCGGCTCGGCCGGCGTGGCGGGGCCGGCCGCGTCACTGTCCGGTGCCGCGGAGTCGGGCGTCACCGGGGCTCGCTCGCAGCCTCGACGGCCTCGGCCAGCCGCTCGACCACCGCGCCGGCCTGCTCGTCGCTGATGGTCAGCGGGGGCAGCAGGCGCAGCACCGCGTCGTGCCGCCCGCCCAGTTCGACGATCAGCCCGCGCTCCAGGCACGCCTCGCGCACCCGCAGCCCGAGCGCCGGATCGGCCGGCCGGGCCCCGCAGGCGTCCAGCTCGGCCGCCGCGTCCACCAGTTCGACGCCGATCATCAGCCCGCGCCCGCGCACCTCCCCGATCACCGGCAGCCGGGTCTGCAGGGCCGTCAACTCCCTGACCAGGAAGCGCCCCACCTGCTCGGCCCGGTCGGCCAGCCGGTGCTCGGCCACGTACCGCAGGGTGGCCGCACCCGCCGCCATGGCCAGCGTGTTGCCCCGGAAGGTCCCGGTGTGCGCGCCGGGCCGCCAGCCGTCGTATTCCTCCCGGTAGACCACCACCGCCAGCGGCAGGCTGCCGCCGATCGCCTTGGAGAGCACCATCGCGTCCGGCACGATGCCGCTGTGCTGCACCGCCCACATCGCCCCGGTGCGCCCGACGCCGGTCTGCACCTCGTCCACGATCAGCGGGATGCCGCGCTCGGCGGTGATCCGGCGCATCTCACGCAGCCACCCGTCCGGCGCCGGCACCGCGCCGCCCTCGCCCTGCACCGCCTCCAGGATCATCGCGGCCGGGCGCACCACCCCTCCTGACGGGTCGTCAAGGAGGCGTTCGGTGTAGACCGCGGCCAGTCGCTCGCCGGCCGGGCCGCCGAGCCCGAAGGGGCAGCGGTAGGAGTACGGGTAGGGCAGCCGGGTCACCTCGCCGCCGCTGGGCAGCGGCTCCTTGACCGCCACGTTGCCGGTCACCGCCAGGGCGCCGGCGGTCATCCCGTGGTAGGCGCCGGTGAAGGCGAGGGTGCCGCGCCGGCCGGTGGCGGTCTGCATCAGCTTGAGCGCGGCCTCCACCGCGTCGGTGCCGGCCGGCCCGCAGAAGTGCACCCGGGCCCGGGCCGCGAACTCGGCGGGCAGGCTCTCCAGCAGCGCGGTGGTGAAGTCGTCCTTCTCGGCGGTGGCCAGGTCCAGCAGGTGCAGCGGCGCGCCGCTGTCCAGGGTGCGGCGGATCGCGGCCAGCACGACGGGGTGGTTGTGGCCCAGCGCCAGGGTGCCCGCACCGGACAGGCAGTCCAGGTACCGGCGGCCGTCGGCGCCTTCGACCGTCATCCCGTGGGCCCGGACCGGGACGATCGGGAACGAGCGGGCGTAGGTGCGGGCCGCGGACTCGCGGACCCGCTGCCGGCGCAGGATCGCGGTGCCCGGGGTCGGCGCCGGCTCGGCGAGGTCGGCAATGAGGGACACAACCAACTCCTAAAGTTAGGTTAGCCTAACCTTAGTTTATGGCGGGCGCGCTGCCGCTCCCGACGGGTTCAACGACACGCGGCGGCTCGGGTCACGGGTACCCTGCGGCCATGACCGACGCCCGGGACCACGCGGACCACGCCGACCACGCCCGCACCCGGGAGTTCTTCGCGGCCCGGGCCGGCGAGTGGGAGCGCAGGTTCCCCGAGGACGGGCCGAAGTTCGCCGCCGCGGTGGCCGAACTGGGGCTGCTCCCCGGCCAGTCGGTGCTGGACGCGGGTTGCGGGACGGGCCGGGCTCTGCCGGTGCTCCGTCAGGCGGTGGGCGCCGAGGGCGTGGTGCTGGGGGTGGACCTGACCCCGGAGATGCTGCGCGAGGCGGTCTCGGCGGGCCGGGCCGCGGTCGCCACCCTGCTGCTGGGCGACTGCGGGCAACTGCCCCTGCGCACCGGCGCGGTGGACGCCGTCCTCGGCGCCGGGCTGCTCTCGCACCTGCGCCACCCCGCGGCGGACCTGGGCGAGCTGGCCCGGGTCACCCGGCCGGGCGGCCGGCTGGCGCTGTTCCTGCCCACCGGGCGGGCGGCCCTGGCGGCCCGGCACGGGCGCACCCTCGCACCCACCGACCTGGCGGCCCGCCCGCGGCTGACAGCGACCCTGACGAGCGCCGGGTGGTCCTTGGAGCAGTACCTGGACGAGTCGGACCGCTTCCTGGCCGTGGCCCGCCGGACGACGAGCTAGGACGCGGTTCTCGGATCGCGCCCCGGCCGGGCCGGCGGCTACTGCCGGCGCCACTCCTCGGCGAGCAGGCCGAGCATCACCACGTCCAGCCACTCGCCGCACACCCAGGCCGCACTGCGCGCCCTGCCCTCGACGGTGAAGCCGGCCTGCGCGGCGGCCCGCAGCATCGGCTCGTTGTCCGCCAGCGTCTCCACCTGGAGCCGGTGCAGGCCGCGCACCGCGAAGCCGTAGCGGCACAGCACCCGCACCAGGTCCGCCCCGTACCCGCGGCCGCGAAAGCCGGGGCGCAGCGACAGGCCCAGGTGGCCCGAGCGGTTGTGGCTGTCGATGCCCCAGAGCAGGGCCGCCCCGACCAGTTCCCCGGAGGCGGTCTCCACCACGGAGAACGGCGCCGCGTCGTCGGTCGGCTCCCCCACCGCGTACGGCGAGTGCGGCGAGCCGGGCGGGATCGGCCGCCAGGGCCTGGTGTCGCCACGCGAGCGGGTCAGCACGTCCTCGTACAGCTCGGCGTGGAGCACGGGGACGTCGGCCTCTTGGCGGGCCCGGAGGGTGAGGTGGGTGCCTTGGAGCATGTCACCTTGCTAACACAGGCAGCCTGCCGGACACCACCCGTTTTCCCCGGCCGCGTCCTGACCGGGCGTCAGAACCCGACCAGGTCCAGGACCGGGGTCAGCGCCGCCGGACGGGCGGCCACCGGCAGGTGGGGGACCTGGTGGAAGGTGCAGCCCAGGGCCGTGGCGCCGCCGTCGGCCGCCAGGTGGTCGCCGACCATCAGCACGTCCTGCGGGGCCAGGCCCAGCGCCTCGCAGCCGGCCCGGAAGATCCGCGGGTCGGGCTTCTGGGCGCCCAGCTCGTAGGAGAGCAGGTAGGCGTCCACCAGCGGGTCGAGCCCGTGCGCGCGGAAGACCGGCCGCAGGTCCCAGCCGATGTTGCTGACCACGGCCACCGGGATCCCGCGGCGGCGCAGCTCGCGCAGCGTCGGCTCCGCGTCCGGGTACGGCGCCCAGGCAGTGGTGCTCATGTGACGGTCGTACAGCTGGTCCGCCGTCAGCCCCTCGGGGAGTCCGGCCGCCCGGGTCAGCCCGGTGTACGCGGCGCGGTGCAGCTCGGGGGTGAGGTCCCGGGTGTCCACCAGCTCGGCGAGCCCGGCCGGCACCTCGCTCGGGGCCACCCCGCCGGGCAGCGCGCCGAACCACTCCAACCGCCGCACCAGCTCGGCCCGCTCCGCGTCGGCCAGCACCAACCCGCGCTCCGCGAGCGCTCCGTCCAGCCACTGCTCGGTCGACTCGATCCGCAGCAGCGTGCCGGAGAAGTCGAACATCACACCCTTCAGCATGCGCCGAGCGTACGTGAGCGTGGTGAGCGGGCAGCGGACCAGTCCACCTGTCCCGGATTGGCCCTGTCCCGACGCACCATCAACCGGCCACTCTGACAGCAGTGGCCCGACGATCGGAAGAGCCGATGAACCTGCGACCGACCCACCCCGTCACCGACCGCACCGAACGCGCCTGGCAGCACCAGCACGAGACCCGCCGCGCCGACCCGCTGCCGCTCGGCCGCGCGCTGCGCCGCCTGTGGGTGCTGGTCACCCGGGCCGGCACCTCGTCAGACGCCGCCCCGGCCGCCCCGCTCGGCACCCGGACCCGCCCCCGTCAGTCGTAGTCCGAGCCGCTCACCGCCCAGGCCAGCCCGGTGGCCGGGTCCTCCAGCGCGAGGTGCAGGTACCAGACCTCGTCGGCCGGCGCGCACCAGGTGTAGCAGCGCATCCGGGCCACCAGCGCGTCCACCTCCGCCGGGCTGCACTCCCCCGACGGATCCGCCATCGCGGCCAGCGCCCGCCACACCCTGACCCGGCCGCGCGCGGCGCCGCCCGAACGGCCGTAGGCGCCCGCCCCCGAACCCGCCCGGACCAGCGCGGGATAGGCGGCGGCGAACGGCAGGTACCCACCGGTGACCGACCCGCCGGGCGGCCCACCAGGCTCGCCGACGGACTCCGCGGCAGCGAACAGCGCCGCCGCCTCGGCCGCCGTGCCCCGCACGCAGCGGGCCGACACCCATTCGCACAGCCCGCCGAGTGCGGCGGTGGCCGGCCAGCCCGCCACCGTCGGCGGGACCGCCGGCGGCAGCGCCACCGGCGTCAGGCCCTCGCGGCTCTCCGGCAGCGGGAAGTGCGGGGTGGCCGCCGCCCCGCCCGCCCGGTACTCGGTGACCCGGTCGCCGACCTCCCAGCCGGCCTGCTCCCACGGGTGCAGCACCGGCGGCGCCGCCGCGAGGCGCTCGCCGGCCAGGTCCTCGCCGAGCAGCACCCGGGTGTGCGCGACCAGGGTGCGCACCGGCCCGGCGATCGGCAGCGCGGCCAGCTCGCGCCAGAGGTGACGGACCGCCAGTACCTCCCAGAGCGGGCCGACCCAGTTGTCCTGCTCCCCGGCGGCCGCACCGGGGCCGGCCGCCGGATCGAACAGCGCGGCCGCGATCGGGGCGGGCGCGCCCAGCGCCACCATGTGCCCGAGCGCGGCCACCTGCTCCGCGGCCACCCGCTCGCCACCCCGCGCGAACGCCTCGGCCCTGGTCCGCCGGTAGTCCGCCAGCAGTGCGCTCCAGTCGGGCCCGCCCGAGGAATCGACGGGTCGCCGCTGCTCGTACGTACCGGAGGTGATCATATTTGTCAGCGTACGGCCCGTTCCCCGAGGCCGCCTGACGCCACGTCACGCCACTACGCCAAGCACGCGAACGCCACCGGCGGTACCGGTCAGGCGGCCGGGCCGGTCAACGGGGCCGGTCCGGTCACTCGTACTCCGTGCCGCCCTTCCTGGTCAGGTAGGCCGGGCTGACCGCCTTGGCGATCGCGCGGCCGCCGAGGACGGGGCTGTGGCGCTCCGTCACCGGGCGGATCACGACGCCTTCGCGCAGGTGCACGGCGCGGCCGGAGAGGGTCTCGCGACCGGTGGCGTGCGCGAACACCGTCTCGGTGTCGAACGGCCCGCGCCACAGCTCGGGGACCAGCGGCAGCTCGCCCGCCAGCAGTTCGGCCGCCGGGAGCCAGTGCAGTTGGCCGTCGATCACCGCCGAGACGTCGAAGACCGCGTAGCCGGGCAGTTCGGTGCGGGCCGAACTCCCGTAGTCCAGATCCTGCACCCCCGCCCCGAAGACCTCGCCGAAGAGACCGACCCGCTCCGCCCCCAGCCGCTCGGCCAGCCGGGCGGCCACCTCGGCCACGCCGTGCGCCCGCACCGCGCGCCAGTAGACGTTGCGCGGGTCCTCGCGCAGCGCGAGGTGCTGGGCCCCGATGCCCTTGGAGGAGACCTGCAGCTGCCCGCTGACCGCGTGGTAGGTGACCAGGCAGCAGGAGCCGTGCACCTTCTCCGTCAGCACCACCGGCTCGCCGGGCTCGAAGATGCCGGGGAACCGCTGCAGGTTCTCGATGTCCACCCACGGCAGCAGGTCGGGCGCGGACTCCACGTCGCCGTTCATCGCGGTCGGGATCGGCGGGCGCCACTTGGTGATACCCAGTCGCTCGGCGAAGTCCTCGCCCTGCTCGGCGGCCGCCGCCAGGTCCACCCCGGCCAGCGCGCGCGGGCGGCAGACCAGGCCCTGGGAGAGCTCTCCGCGCAGCCGGACCGCCTTGACCCGGTTGGCCTCCGCGCCCGCCAGCCGCCCGGTCAGCCCGAGCTCCTCGATCAGCCCGGCCGGGAGCACCGCCTGCTCGGGGATGTACACCGCGTACTCCCCGCTCCGGTAGGCGCCCTTGGCGACCACCGCGCGGTACAGGCCGACCTGGGCCAGCTCCAGCGCGTCGGCGTTCGGATGGTCGAGCACGGTCAGCTGTTCGGCGGTGACCCGCAACGTGGACATCCCACGGCCCCCCTTCGTTCCCTCTCGGTCCTGCGGTGAGCCCCCACTGTGCCGCTGCCGCCCCCGCTCCGGCCAGGGGTTTTCCGACGCATCGCACAGTCCGCCCCGGGGTCGGGACACCCTGCTCCTGTGCGATGCCACGAGGGTATCGGGGCTTGCATTTGCGGCACTATGATCGCCAATGCGCCAGCAGTTGCGACTGTGCCGGCCGGCGCGAGGGTCGCCCTCTTCCGCCGCGTCGCGCGGCGGACCGGCCCGCACCTGACCGCACCGCCGCGCCCCTGGGGCCCGGCAGGAGGGGAATCGCAGATGACCACCACCCTGACCCGCAGCCGCGCCCGGACCCGCACCGCCGCCGCACTGGCCGCGCTGGCCCTGGCCGCCGGCCTGGCCGCCTGCTCCAGCAGCAGCTCCACCGGCGCGAGCGCCGCGGGCTCGCCGAGCACCGGCGCCTCCCAGCCGGCCCTGTCCGGCACGGTCACCGTGTTCGCCGCCGCCTCGCTGCAGGGCACCTTCACCGAGCTCGGCAAGAAGTTCGAGGCCGCCCACCCGGGCACCTCGGTGAAGTTCAACTTCGGCGGCAGCTCTGCGCTGGCCCAGTCGATCGTCGGCGGCGCGCCCGCCGACGTGTTCGCCGCCGCCTCCCCCGCCACCATGAAGACCGTGACCGACGCCAAGGGCACCGCGAGCGACCCCGCCGTCTTCGTCCGCAACACGCTGGAGATCGCGGTCCCCAAGGGCAACCCGAAGCACATCTCCTCGCTCAAGGACCTGGCCGCCTCCGGCGTGAAGGTGGCGCTGTGCGCTGCGCAGGTGCCGTGCGGCGCGGCCGCCCAGACCGCGCTGAAGGCGGCCGGGGTCTCGGTCACCCCGGTCACCCAGGAGCAGGACGTCAAGGGCGCGCTGACCAAGGTCGAGCTCGGTGAGGTCGACGCCTCGATCGTCTACCAGACCGACGTCAAGGCCGACGCCGGAAAGATCGACGGGGTGGACTTCCCCGAGGCCGCCAAGGCCGTCAACGACTACCCGATCGCCGACCTGGCCAAGGCGCCCAACTCGGCGGCCGCCAAGGCCTTCGTCGCGTACGTGGAGTCGCCGGAGGGCATGGCGGTGCTGACCGCGGCCGGCTTCAAGGCGCCGGCAGCCGCAGCCGCCGGCTCCCCCTCCCCCGCCGCTTCCGGCTCCCCCTCCCCCGCCGCCTCCCCCTCCGCGTGATGCGGCGCGCCTCCCGGACCGCACCGGCAGCGCTGCTGCTGCCGGCCCTGCTCGGGCTGCTCTTCCTGGACCTCCCGCTGGTCGGCCTGCTGGTCCGGGCACCCTGGCGGGAGCTGCCGGCGCAGCTGGCGGGCGATCAGGTCTGGGAGGCGCTGCGGCTCTCGCTGGTCTGTGCGACCAGCGCCACGGCGGTCTCGCTGGTGCTGGGGGTGCCGCTGGCCTGGCTGCTGGCCCGCACCCGGTTCCCCGGGCAGCGGCTGGTGCGGGCCCTGGTGACGCTGCCGCTGGTACTGCCACCGGTGGTCGGCGGGGTGGCGCTGCTGCTGGTGCTGGGGCGCAACGGGATCGTGGGCCGCTGGCTGGACTCGGCCTTCGGGCTCACGCTGCCCTTCACCACCGCCGGCGTGGTGGTGGCCGAGGCGTTCGTGGCGATGCCGTTCCTGGTGATCAGCGTCGAGGGCGCGCTGCGGGCGGCCGACCCGCGGTACGAGGAGGCGGCGGCCACTCTGGGCGCCTCCCGGCTGACGGCCTTCCGGCGGGTGACGCTGCCGCTGGTGGCCCCCGGGGTGGCGGCCGGCGCGGTACTGGCCTGGGCCCGGGCGCTGGGCGAGTTCGGCGCCACCATCACCTTCGCCGGGAACTTCCCCGGCCGCACCCAGACCATGCCGCTGGCGGTCTACCTGGCGATGGAGAACGACCCGGCGGCGGCGATCGCGCTCAGCCTGGTGCTGCTGCTCGTCTCCATCGCGGTACTGGCCGGGCTGCGCGGACGCTGGACGGGGACACCGTGACGAACCCTCAGGACCACCAGGACCACCAGGACCACCAGGACCAGCAAGACGGCCGGGACCGCCGGGACGGCCTGGACGCACAACTCCGGGTGAACCGACCCGACTTCACCCTCGACCTCGCCCTGCGCGCCGCCCCCGGCGAGGTGCTCGCGCTGCTCGGCCCCAACGGCGCGGGCAAGTCCACCGCGCTGCGGGCGCTGGCCGGCCTGCTCCCGCTGGACGGCGGCCGGCTGCGCCTGGACGGCACGGTGCTCGCCGATCCGGCCGCCCGGCTGGACACCCCGCCCGAGCGGCGACCGGTGGGCGTGGTCTTCCAGGACTACCTGCTCTTCCCGCACCTGAGCGCGCTGGACAACGTCGCCTTCGGCCTGCGCTGCCGGGGCCGGTCCAGGCGCGAGTCGCGGGCCGAGGCGGCCGGCTGGCTGGAGCGGATGGGCCTGGCCGAGCACGCGGGCGCCCGCCCCGGCCGGCTCTCCGGCGGCCAGGCGCAGCGGGTGGCACTGGCCCGGGCGCTGGCGGTGCGGCCCCGGCTGCTGCTGCTGGACGAGCCGCTGGCCGCGCTGGACGCCCGCACCCGGCTGGACGTGCGGGTGCAACTGCGCCGCCACCTGGCCGAGTTCGAGGCGGTCGCGGTGCTGGTGACGCACGATCCGCTGGACGCGATGGTGCTGGCGGACCGGCTGGTGGTGATCGAGGACGGCGCCGAGGTGCAGACCGGCACGCCCGCCGAGGTGTCCCGGCGCCCGCGCACGGACTACATCGCCCGGCTGGTGGGCCTCAACCTGTTCCACGGCACCGGGCGCGGCCACGCGGTGGTGCTGGCGGACGGGACCGAGCTGGCGACCGCCGAGCAGGTGGCCGGCCCCGCCTTCGCCGCGTTCCCGCCCGCCGCGGTCACCCTGCACCGCGAGCGCCCGCAGGGCAGCGCCCGCAACGTCTTCCCGCTCACCGTGGCCGGGCTGGACCTGCACGGCGACCTGGTCCGGGCCGAACTGACCGGCCCGCTGCCCTTGGCCGCCGACCTGACCCCGAGCGCCGCCACCGAACTCGAACTGACCCCGGGCACCCCGGTCTGGGCCGCCGTCAAGGCCGCCGAGACCCACGCCTACCCGGCGTAGGGCCCGCCACCGCCCTTGGCCCCCGCCCGCGTAGCTCGCCGGCGGGGCCGCCTCACCGGCGGGCCCGCCAGACGGCGTAGAGGGTGGCGGCTGCCCCGGTGACGGTGCCGAACGCCCCCGGTCCGGCCGCCAGGTAGACGCCCGCCGAGACGACAAGGATGCTCAGCAGGGCGAGCAGGTCGAGGGCCCGCTGCCGGGACTCCGCACGCGGGCAGGGATCGGCGGGGCTCACCGGTTCGGCGAGGCTGCGTGAATCGTCCTGCTGCGCCGGGGAGTCGGGCCGGCCTGGGTCGAGCTGCGACGGCATGGTGCCCTCCGGTTCCGGGAGGGCGGGCTCGGACGGAGCCCCAGCCAGCTCGTTCGGCTCCACTGCCGCACGCCTTCCTGGGGTCACTTCCCCGCTGTGATGCTCACGCACCACAACCCGCCCCCAAAAGGTCGCGCGGCCGAGCGGCCACACAACTGTTGTCCTCAGCATAGCTCGACGAAAGCCTTGCCACCAGGCCCACCTGAGGCTCCGTCAGCGCAGCACCGCGTCCACCAGGTCGGCGCCCAGCCGGGCGCTGGTGCCCAGGTCGAGCGAGTAGAGCACGTAGCGGCCGCGGCGGCGGATGTGCAGCAGGCCCGCCTTGCGCAGGACCGCCAGGTGGCGGGAGACCTCGGGGGCGGTGAGGTTCCAGGCGGCGGCCAGCTCGCCCGTGGTGTGCGGCCCGCGCGCGATGCTGCGAGCCAGCCGCAGCCGCACCGGGTGGGCCAGCGCCTCCAACCGCTGCTGCACCAGGGCGAGCGAGACCGGCTCGCCCGCCTGCGGGTCGGCCACCGGGTACTGCAGCACCGGCCGCCAGCCCTGCGCGTGCACTGCCACCAGGTGCGGGCGCCCGAACACCGTGGGGACCAGCGTGACCCCGCCCGCCCGGGTGCCGGCGCGGCCGCCCCTCGCCCCGGGCACCGCCCCGGTCGGCGGGGTGAGCGCCGTGCTGAGCCTGGCCAACCTGCCGTTCGCGTTCTGCTTCGACGTGCTGGAGGTGGCGCTGCCCGCGCTGTTGGTGACCCGGCTGCACGTCTCCCCCGCATGGGCCTCGGGGATCTTCGTGGGCAACACGGTGTTGGTGATCGCTGCTCAGCTGGCCGTGGTGCTCTGGTTGGCCCGGCGCTCGCGACGCTCGGTGCTGACCGCGGGCGGCCTGCTGCTGGCCCTGTCCTACCTGGGCTTCTGGGCGGCCGGGACCCTCGGTGGCGGCCTTGGGGCGGGCGCGCTCTGCGCGGTGGCGGTGCTCTACACCGGCGGCGAGATCGTCTACTCGGGGGCCGGCACCGCCCTCGTGGTGGCCGCCGCCCCGGCCGACGGGCTGGGCCGGGCGCTGGCCCGCTGGGAGCTGTCCAACGGGCTCGGCCGGGCGGCCGCCCCGGCGGCGCTGACCGCGCTGCTCGCGGTGGGGCCGGGCATCCTGTGGGGCGTGCTGGCCACGGCCACCGCGCTCGGCGCGTTGACGGTGCGCCGGTTCGGGCCGACGGTGTGAGGGCGAGGCGGGCGAGGGCGCCTCGCGTGAAGGCGCAGCGGCTGGGGGCGCCCCGGGTGACGCCGTGCCAGGTGGCGGCCCGCCGGCTGACGGTGCGCCGGTTCGCCCCGTCAGCGCAGCGCCGGGTGGTCGGCGACCACCGTGGGCGAGCCGGGGGCGATCTCGGTGAAGCCCGCGTCCCGGACCAGCGGCAGCCGGCCGCTGGTGAGTTCGGCCCAGCGGGCCGGGTCCGCGGTGCGCACGGCCAGCGCGAAGCCGGACTCGGCCCACTCCTTGCGCTGCGCCTCGTCCAGCTGCCACCAGGCCAGCTGGGCGGCGTGGCCGGTCTGCGCCATCGTCTTGCCCGCGCTCATCTCCACCTGCGGGTTGAGCCAGAGCACCGGCAGCGCGGGGTCGGCCACCGGGGCGGGCTCGTCGGGGTCGTCCAGGTCGGTGCCGGAGACCTGCAGCTTGGCCAGCTCCTTGGGCCAGCCGTCCAGCGGGACCGGCGGGTAGACCCGCACCTCGGCCGCGGCCCCGGGGACCGTGATCCCGGGCAGCTCGGCCGCCTTGCGCCCCTCGCCGCCGCGGGCCCGCCGCACCACCTTGCGGATCCGGGCGTCCTCCCAGTTGTGCACCGCCTCGGCCCACTCGCCCTCGCCGGTGGCACGCGGGTCGGCGAGCAGCGTGAGCACGGCCCGGGCCGAGGTCTCCAGCGCGTCGGTGCGGGCCGGCGGATCGGCCTTCTCCAGGTGCAGCACCAGCGGCAGCACGTACTGCGGCCGCTCGTCGCGGGCGTTGGCGGTCTCGGTCTCGAAGGGGGCGGGTGCTGAGGTCACCCGCTCAGGCTACCTGCGGTAGCCGCGGCCCGGTTCGCGCTCCTCGGCCTCGTCGTAGGTGAGGAACCAGCCCTCCGGGTGGGTGGCGGCCAGCAGCTGCTCCAGCCGGACCCCGGCCTCCTCGTCTTCCTCGTCCACGCCCATGTCGTAGACGCCGAGCAGTTCGTCCGAGCACCCGTCCCAGTCGTAGTCGTACAGGTCGGCGGGCAGCTCGCCCATCAGGTCGGCGACCGCCTGCGGCTGGCTGGTCAGCAGCTGGCGGGCGTCGGCCAGGGCGAAGCGCAGCGCGAGCTCCTCGGCGGCGCAGCGGGGCAGCGGCCACTCGCCGAGCCCGAGGTCCTCGGCCAGGTCGTCGAAGGTGCGGGCCATGGTGCGCCGCCAGGAGCGGTGCATCGCCCAGGTGGTGTGCGGCAGCCGGGCGAAGACCGACCACTCGGCGTCCTCGCCGGGCAGCACCGGCTCGTCGCCGTGCTCCTCCAGGTCGTCGTAGGCGGCGTCGGCCAGCGCCAGCAGCTGGGTGTGCAGCAGGCAGGCGGTGCGCGGGGTCAGCGTCCAGTCGCCCGCCTCGCCGTCCTCGCCGTCCAGCGGGAACAGCTCGGCGAAGTCGGGCGCGAAGTCGTCGGTGGTGCTCAGCTCCAGGGTGCCGCCGAGGGCCTCGATGCCCGGCAGGGCGCCGATCAGCCGGTCCGGGTGGAGCAGCGCGCCGAGCGCGGCGTGCGGGTCCTCGGACACCTCGCGCAGCAGCTCGCTGCGCTGGGCCGCCGGGTCGGCCCCGGAGAAGTCCAGTTCCTCCACCGCGGCCACGGCAGCGGCCCGCAGCGCCGGCCAGTCCGTCACCCGGATCCCGAGCACCACCGTGGCCTCGATCTCCAGCGCGCCCGGATGGTCCGTCGCTCCCGACCCCTGCGAATGATCACTACGCTCACCCATGGCCTAACGGTAAGGCCTATCACCGTCGCGCTCACCGCCCCGGTCGGCCTTTTCGAGTGGCGCTGCCGGCTTCGCGCCCCCGCCGCCCGCAGGATGGCCCCATGAGCAACCTTGACGAGTACGGCGGCGGCCCGGGACCGAGTGCGGACGTGCTGGTGGTGACCACCAACGAGGTGCCGGGCTACCGGGTGGACCGGGTGATCGGGGAGGTCTTCGGACTCACGGTGCGCAGCCGGCACCTGGGGACCCAGATCGGGGCCTCCTTCAAGTCGATGCTGGGCGGCGAACTGAAGGGTCTGACCAAGACCCTGGTCGAGAGCCGCAACCAGGCGATGGAGCGGCTGATCGAGCAGGCCCGGGCGCGCGGCGGCAACGCGGTGCTGATGATGCGCTTCGACGTGACCGAGGCGGCCGACCTGGGCACCGAGATCTGCGCGTACGGGACGGCGGTGGTGATCAGCCCGCTGGCGGGATGATCACGCGCGGCCACGGTGTTTCACCACCGTGACCGTTGAAACTGCAACAGATGTGGTCGTGATCGGCGCCGGTCAGGCCGGCCTGTCGGCCGCCTACCACCTGCGCCGCCGCGGCTTCGCGCCGTTCACCGGTTTCGTGGTGCTCGACGCGGACACCGCGCCCGGCGGGGCCTGGGCGCACCGCTCCCCCTCGCTGCGGATGGCGACGGTGCACGGCTTCCACGACCTGCCCGATTTCGAGCTGCCGCCGCCGGACCCCACCGCCCCGGCCCGCGAGGTGGTGCCCGGGTACTTCGCCGCGTACGAGGCCAGGCACGCGCTGCCGGTCGTCCGCCCGGCCAGGGTGACGGCGGTGCGCGACCTGGGCGAGCGGCTGCTGGTGGAGTCCACCGCCGGGAACTGGACGGCCCGGGCGGTGGTGAACGCGACCGGCACCTGGACCAGGCCGTTCCTGCCGCACTACCCCGGCCGCTTCACGGGCCGTCAGCTGCACTACGCCGACTACCGGGGGCCGCAGTCCTTCACCGGGAACGGGAAAGGGCCCCTGCTCCCCGGTGGCGGGCGAAAGGAGCGGGTGGTGGTGGTCGGCGGCGGGGCCTCGGCGATCCAGCTGCTCTCCGAGCTGGCCGAGGTGGCCGAGACGATCTGGGTGACCAGGCGCGAGCCCGTGATCCGGGACGAGCCGTTCACCCCCGAGGCCGGGCGGGCCGCGGTGGCGCTGGTCGAGCAGCGGGTGGCCCAGGGGCTGCCGGTGAGCTCGGTGGTGGGCGTGACCGGGCTCGGCCCCTCGGTCGCGCTGCGCCGGGCGCGGCAGCTGGGCGCGCTGCACCGGCGGCCGATGTTCGACCGCCTCACCGAGCACGGGGTGGCCTGGGGCGAGCACCAGGAGGCGGTAGACGCGATCGTCTGGGCCACCGGGTTCCGGCCCGAGGTGGGCCACCTGGCGCCGCTGGGGCTGCGCGAGCCGGGCGGCGGCATCCGGCTGGACGGCACCCGGGCGGTGGCCGACCCGCGGGTGCACCTGGTCGGCTACGGCCCCTCGGCCAGCACTGTCGGCGCCAACCGGGCGGGGCGGGCAGCGGTGAACGAGATCGTCGGGCTGCTCGGCCGGCCCCGGCCGGTGGGCGCCGGGGCGGCTCAGGCGTCGTAGTCGACCGTCACCCGGTCCGACACCGGCCGGGCCTGACAGGTCAGCACGTAACCCGCCGCCAGTTCCTTCTCCTCCAGGGCGAAGTTGCGGCGCATCTCCACCTCTCCCTCGGTGACCTGGGCGCGGCAGGTGCCGCAGACGCCGCCCTTGCAGGCGAACGGCAGGTCGGGGCGGGAGAGCTGGGCGCCGTCCAGCACGCTGCGGTCACGCGGCAGCCGCAGCACGCTGCGCCGCCCGTCCAGCACCAGGGTCACCTCGCTGGCGGCGGCCCCGTCCGCGGCCGGGTCGACCTCGACCCGTTCGGCCACCGGCTCGTCCTCGGCGTGGAACAGCTCCTGGTGCACCCGCTGCGCCTGGACCCCGAGCCCGGCCAGCAGCTCGCGCACCCCGGCCACCATGGCGAACGGCCCGCACAGCCACCAGTGCCCGACCCCGCCGACCTCGCCGACCAGCGCACCCAGCAGCGCCCGCACCCGCTCGGTGTCCAGACGCCCGCTGAGCAGCTCGGCGTCCCGGGCCTCCCGGGAGAGCACGTGGACCAGCTCGAAGCGGTCCAGGTAGCGGTCCTTCAGGTCGGCCAGCTCGTCGGCGAACATCACCGTGTCGCTGCGCCGGTTCCCGTACAGCAGGGTGACCGTGGACTGCGGGTGGGCCGCCAGCACGGTGGCCGCGATCGAGAGCATCGGGGTGATCCCGGAGCCGGCCGCGACCAGCACGTGGTGGGCCGGCACCGCCAGGTCGGCGGTGAACAGCCCGCTCGGGGGCAGCACCTCCACCTGGTCACCCACCGCGGCCCGGCGCACCAGCTCCCCGGAGAACAGCCCGCCGGGCACCTCGCGCACCGCGATCCGCAGCGGGCCGCCGACCGGCGAGCAGATCGAGTAGGAGCGCCGCTCGTCCGCCCCCTCGATCAGCCGGCGCAGCGTCAGGGTCTGGCCGGCCTGGAAGGCGAACTCCGCGGCGAGTTCCTCGGGCACCTCGAAGGTGACCGCCACCGCGTCCTCGCAGAGCCGGTCCAGCGCGGCGATCCGCAGGGGGTGGAACTGCGCGCGGCGGGCGGCCATCAGATCTCCTTCATGCGTTCGAACGGCTCTCGGCAGTCGCGGCAGCGCCACAGCGACTTGCACGCGGTGGAGCCGAACCGGGACAGCTCCTCGGTCGCGGCCGAGCCGCACTGCGGGCAGTGCACCACCAGCCGGGTCGGCCCCAGCTGCAGCAGCCCGGGCCGGGCCGGCCCGGGCGGGGCGATCCCGGCGGCGGCCAGTTTGGCCTTCCCGGCGGGCGTGATCGCGTCGGTGCTCCACGGCGGGTCCAGCCGCAGCCGCACCGCGACCTCGGTGTACCCGGCGCGGCGCAGCCGCAGCTCGACGTCGGCGGCCATCTCGGCCACCGCCGGGCAGCCGGAGTAGGTGGGGGTCAGCCAGACCGTGACCGCCGACCCGGCCTGCTCGACCCCGGCCAGCACGCCGAGCTCGGCCAGCGTGAGCATCGGCAGCTCGGGGTCGGGCACGGCGCCGGCCAGCTGCGCCGCGTCCGGACGGGCCGCCGTCGTCACCATGTCGCCCCCGGGTGCTCGCGGGCCACCACCTGCAGCTCGGCCAGCAGCCGGCCCAGTGCCTCGCCGTGCACGCCCTCGCGCCCGGCCCGCCCGCCGATCCGGGCCAGCGGCCGGGCCGTGGGCACGGCCAGGGTGGCCCGCTCGATCGCCCGGGCCAGCTCGGCCTCGACCGGCTCGCGCAGCCCGGCCGGGTCCAGGCCCAGCCGCAGCTCCACCTCGTGCGCGGTGAACAGCTCGTCGACCAGCGGCCAGACCGCGTCCAGACCGGCCTGCATCCGCTCGCGCGAGTACGCGGTGCCGTCGCCCAGGCGCAGCAGCCAGGCGGCCGCGTACTCCTGGTGGTAGGCCAGCTCCTTGACCCCGCGGGCGGCCACCGCGCGCACCAC
Source organism: Streptomyces tateyamensis (assembly GCF_003205575.1). Classification (GTDB taxonomy): domain Bacteria; phylum Actinomycetota; class Actinomycetes; order Streptomycetales; family Streptomycetaceae; genus Kitasatospora; species Kitasatospora tateyamensis. The sequence goes on along the minus strand of NZ_PYBW01000038.1, from coordinate 41,106 downwards.
CGCGTCGGGTGCGGCCTCGGCCAGGCGCCGGTAGAGGGCGCCGCGGGCGGTGGCGAAGACCAGCAGCCGGGCGATGGAGAAGGCGAAGTCGCCGTTCTCGGCCTCCACCAGGCGCACGTTGCGGAACTCGTGCTCGGCGCGCCAGTAGGCGAAGTCGTCCTCGGTGCGACCGGTGCCGTCCACCTGGCCGGCCCGGGTGAGCAGCAGGCGGGCCTGGCCGAGCAGGTCCAGCGCGAGGTTGGCCAGCGCCACCTCCTCCTCCAGCTCGGGCGCGTGCGTGGTCCACTCGATCAGCCGCTGGGCCAGCACCAGGGCGTCGTCGCCGAGCAGCTGGCAGTAGAGCGAGAGGTCGGCCCCGTCGACGTCCGGTGCCGGCGCGGTGTCCACGCCCAGCAGCGGGTCGGCGAAACCGGTGCCGTAGGCCCAGCGGGCCTCGGCCTCGTGGTCGCCCTCGGCCAGGGTCAGGTAGACGTGATCGTCCGTCATGCTCGGGCTCCCCGTCAGATGTGCGGGACATCCTCGGGGATGTCGTAGAAGGTCGGGTGGCGGTACACCTTGTCGCCGCTGGGCTCGAAGAACGGGTCGCGCTCGTCGGGGGCGGCTGCGGTGATCGCGCTGGACGGGACCACCCAGAGGCTGACCCCCTCGTTGCGCCGGGTGTACAGGTCCCGGGCGGCGAGCAGTGCCATCCGGTCGTCGGGCGCGTGCAGCGAGCCGACGTGCACGTGGTTGAGGCCGCGCCGGGGGCGCACGAAGACCTCGTAGAGCGGCCAGGACTGGTCAGCCATGTCGTTCCTTCTCCTTGCGCGCGTACGCCGCGGCCGCCTCGCGGACCCAGGCGCCGTCCTCGTGGGCGGCCCGGCGGACCTCGATCCGCTGGGTGTTGCAGGGTCCGTCACCCTTGATCACCCGCATCAGCTCGGACCAGTCGGGCTCGCCGAAGTCCCAGCTGCCGCGCTCCTCGTTCCAGCGCAGCTCGGGGTCGGGCAGGGTGACGCCCAGGTGCTCGGCCTGCGGCACCGTCATGTCGACGAAGCGCTGGCGCAGCTCGTCGTTGGTGTGGCGCTTGATCCGCCAGGCCATCGACTGCGCGGTGTTGGGCGAGTCCCCGTCGGGCGGGCCGAACATCATCAGCGAGGGCCACCACCAGCGGTCCACCGCGTCCTGCACCATCGCGCGCTGCGCCTCGGTGCCGTGCATCAGCGTCATCAGCAGTTCGTAGCCCTGGCGCTGGTGGAACGACTCCTCCTTGCAGACCCGCACCATGGCCCGGGCGTAGGGACCGTAGCTGCAGCGGCACAGCGGCACCTGGTTGCAGATCGCCGCGCCGTCCACCAGCCAGCCGATCACGCCGACGTCGGCGAAGTTCAGCGTGGGGTAGTTGAAGATCGAGGAGTACTTCTGCCGGCCGCTGATCAGCTTCTCGGTCAGCTCCGACCGGTCCACCCCGAGGGTCTCCGCGGCGGCGTACAGGTACAGGCCGTGGCCGGCCTCGTCCTGCGCCTTGGCCAGCAGGATCGCCTTGCGGCGCAGCGAGGGGGCCCGGGTGAGCCAGTTGCCCTCCGGCTGCATGCCGATGATCTCGGAGTGCGCGTGCTGGGCGATCTGGCGCACCAGGGTGGCCCGGTAGGCGTCCGGCATCCAGTCACGCGGCTCGATCCGCTGCTCGGCGGCGATCACCGCCTCGAACCGCTCGACGAGCTCGGGGACCTGCTCGGGCTCTGCCGTCTGCACTGGGACCATGACCACTCCTCCCGACTGACCGTTCGGTCGGTTCCATTGTGTAGCCAGGGCCGCACCGCTGGCAAGAACCGGCGGGAACGAACGACGGGCGGGCCCCGGTCCAGGGGCCCGCCCGTGAGCACTGCGTGCGGTCAGATGGTGCGCAGCGGGTCCGCGCCCGGGCCGACGGGGGTCCCCCCGGCCGGAGGTTGGGGGCGGGCGCGCAGCCGGGGCAGCGGCACCGCCAGCAGCCCGGCCAGCAGGGCCAGGCGGGGGGCCAGCTGGTCCAGCATGATCCGTTCGTCCCGGGCGTGCGCCCCGGCCCCCACCGCACCCAGGCCGTCCAGGGTCGGCAGCCCGCGGGCGCCGGCCAGGTTGGTGTCCCCGGCCCCGCCGGCCGGCGAGCCGTCCAGCTGCTGGCCCAGCGCCGAGGCCAGAGCGCGCAGGTGGCGCAGCAGCAGGTTGTGACCGGACCGCTCGACCCAGGCCGGCCGACTGGACAGCACCTCGGTGCGGACCAGCGCGCCCGGGCGCAGGGCGGTCAGGTGGGCCAGCGTGTCCAGCGTGCTCGCCTCGGCCTCCGGGGTGGCGAACCGCAGCCCCAGCTCGGCCTCGGCCTGACCGGCCACCACGTTCGCCCGGGTCCCCCCACGGATCCGGCCGGTGTTCAGCTCGGTGCCAGGCTGGTGGCCCAGCTCCTCGCGGACCGCGACGAGCTGGTCGACCAGCTCGTCCACCGCCGAGGTGCCGTCCTCGGGATGGCTGCCCGCGTGCGCCTCATGGCCGGTGACCGTCAGCCGCACCCGGGTGGAGCCCCGGCGCGCGGTCTTCAGGCTGCCGTCCTGGTGCGGCGGTTCCAGGCCCAGGACGGCGGCGGCGCCGGGGAGCTGACGCTCCACCACGCGGCGGCCGTCCGGGCTGCCGACCTCCTCGTCGGCGGTGAGCACCACCCGCACCGTGCGGTGCGGACGCAGGCCCAGGTCACCGAGGAGGGCGAAGGCGCCTTCGAGGAGGGCCAGACCGGCCTTCATGTCGAGCACGCCGGGGCCGCTGAGCACGCCGTCGTGCTCCTCGACCGGCCAGTCGGCCAGGGTGCCGGCCGGCCAGACGGTGTCGTGGTGGCCGACGAAGAGCAGGTGCGGAAGGCTCTCGTCCTGTCCTGGCCACTGCAGCAGGAGGTGGTCGCCGGCCGCACCGGGCACTCTGCGGGCCTCGGCACCGGTGGCCCGGTACCCGGCCATCAGCTCCTCGGCCAGCAGGTTCAGCCGCTCGGCGTCACCGCTGGGCGACTCGATCTCGGCCAGCTCGGTGATCCGGCGCCGTACCGAGGCGGTCAGGGTCCTGGCCCGGGCGTTGAGCGGACCCGGCAGCGCGAGCAGCGAGTCGGCAGCCGGGGCGGACACTGGCGCGGGGTCGGCAGGGGCGGCGGGGGCAGTCTCGGTGGTAGGGGCCGGCGGCGTGGCCTGCGGGCTCACCGGGCACCTCCGCGGCAACTGTCCGTACTCAGCGCACCCCGTGGCACCGGGCGCGGGCCCCGGGCGGCGGCGGCCGACCGGCCGAGCGGGCCGCGGGCGCGCACGGCGGGTGGCCGCAAGGTGCGTGGTGCGATGGAACGGCTGGTCGACATACGTCCTCCTCGCTCGGTCCGGTGGCCCCGGAGCGCCCGGGACCCCCGTGGGTCTGCGGCCTCCGGTTGGCGGCACCGGGTGTCACCGTGGCACGGGAAGCCGAAGTGAGCCTAGAAGAACGCTTCGGTCCCAGGCGAGTGGCCCTCTGGCCGCCCGACCGGAATCCGGCAAGTCGTGCTCGGAACCTGGCCTACCGTTCGGCGCCTCGTTCCCACGTTTCCACGATGGACCCGGCACGCCGCTTCGGCCCGGCGAACGGGCCGCGGCGCCCGGATCCACGCCGGACGGGTGATGCCGGGATCGCCCGCAGGCACCAAAGCGGCGACTCACCGGCCGTCAGCGCGGTGGCAGGAGATCATGGCTGAGAGTCCGTCACGAGGGGCGGACCTGACGAGGGGTTGGTTGGCCAGATGGCTGTGATCGTGCGTGACAATCCGTCCGCGAGCCGCTTCGAGGCCGAGCTGGACGGGCAGCCTGCCGGCTTCGCGGCGTACCTGCGCAGCGAGGGGCTGGTGGTCTACCCGCACACGGTGGTGGAGCCGCAGTTCGAGGGGCAGGGCGTCGGCGGGGCGCTGGCCCGGTTCGCGCTGGACGACGCCCGGGCGCGCGGGGTGGCGGTACTGGCCACCTGCCCGTTCATCGCCGGCTGGATGGTGCGTCACCCCGAGTACCAGGACCTGGCGTACCAGAACCAGAGCCGGGTCAGTGACTGAGGGCTCGGCGGCCGGCGACTCGGCGGCCGGCAGCTCGACGGCCAAGAGCTACGGGGCGGACGGGATCGAGGTCACCTTCGACGGGGCGCTGTGCCGGCACGCGGCGCGGTGCGTGGGCGGGCTGCCGGAGGTCTTCGACACCTCCAGGCGGCCCTGGATCACGCCCGGGGCAGCGCCGCCGGAGCGGGTGGCGGAGGTGGTGCGGCGCTGCCCGACCGGGGCGCTGACCTACCTGCTGACGGGTGGGGCGCCGGAGCAGCCGCAGCGGCCCACCGCAGTGGTCCGCACCCCGGACGGGCGACTGCTGCTGCGCGGGGACCTGCTGCTGCCCGCCCCGGACGGGGGCGAGCGGCGGGCCACCCGAGCGATGCTGTGCGGCTGCGGGCGCAGTGCCGGGCAGCCGTACTGCGACCGCAGCGGGGCCTGCGGGCAGGAGTGAGGCAGGGGCCGGCCCACTCGTGCGGGTGGGCCGGCCCCCTTTCGGAACCGCGTCAGCCGACCTTGGTCAGCTTCCACTGCTGGTTGTTGCCGCCGTTGGACGGCCACTGGATCGCGTGCGCACCCTGGGTCAGCGAGCCGCCCTCCACGTCCAGCTGGTCGCCGTTCAGCCGGGACTCGATGGTGTAGGTCCCGTTGTCGGACGGGGCGAGCAGCCACTGCTGGTTGTCGCCGTTGTTGGGGGTCCACAGGTCCAGCTGGGTGCCCGGCATGGTGGTCCGGTTCGGCACGTCCAGCGCCTTGCCACTGGCCACCCCGGTGATCGAGTAGTATCCGTTGCCCAGGCCGGTCACCTTCCACTGCTGGTTGTTGCCGCCGTTGGACGGCCACTGGATGACCGGCGTGCCGTCGGCCGTCCCCTGGTTGGCCGCGTCCAGCAGCTGGCCGCTGTGGGCGTTGGCCAGCTGGTACACCCCGTCCAGCGCGGTGCTGGTGCCGGGCGTGACGGTCAGGTTGCTGAACTGGACCGGGTAGTAGCCCCCGGTGCCCAGCGCGATCTGGCCGCCGCCGTAGCTGGTGTCGGTGACCGTGGCCAGGGTGCGGCCGTCCAGCTGCGGGGTGATGCTGCCGCCCTGGAAGGTCAGTGCCAGGTGGTGCCAGGTGTTCAGGCCCAGCGCCGGGACGGTGCCGGAGGCGAGCGTGCTGAACGTCCAGGCGGTGTCGCTCTTCAGCAGGGTCCAGGTGCCGTTGTCGCCGACCCGCAGGTTGTAGGCGTTCAGGCCGTTGTTGTTGCGGCCCTGGGTGCCGACGCGGCCGAGCAGCTCGGCGGTGCCGGACTGCTCCAGCAGCGCGTCCACGCCGACCGTGTAGTTGCTCCAGCTCAGGTCGCCCATGGTGGCGTACGGCTGGTCGGCCGACTCGTTGGTCCAGCGGACCGGGGTGGTCGGGGCCTGCTGGCGCAGGCAGTTGCCCGATCGCCCGCCCGCGCACCGGCTGGTCTGGAACGCGCCGTTCATCGCACTGAAGTAGCGCGCCTCCTGGCCGGTGGCGGTGCCCGCGAGGCTGTCGCTGTAGGGCAGCGCGAGCGGGCTGCGCTGCGCGCCGGCGGCGGTGCCGGCGCCCTGGCCGGTGGTGGTGGTCACGGTGTAGAGGTGGCCGGGCTGCAGGGTCAGCTGGTAGCTGCCGCCGCTCGCCGTGAGGTCCGCGGCGGCGGCCATCTTCGGGGCGTTCGCCGTCATGTCGGTGGACCACACGTGCAGCGCGCCGCCGGGCAGGCCGCCGGCCGTCCTGAGGGTCACGGTCTGGGCGGCGCCGGCGTCCATCGTCTCGAAGACGGTGCTCCAGGCGGTGCGGCCCGGGTTGGCGTAGCTGATGTAGCTGCCGTTGGCGCGGTTGCCGCCCAGGTAGCCCGACGCGGTGTCCAGGTACTGCCAGCCCGGGGCGGTGAACTGGGTGGTCTGGGCGGTGGCCCAGGCGCTGCGGCTGACCGAGTAGTTGCCGGACCAGGGCTGGTTGGCCGTCACCAGGCCCATGGTGTTGAAGCCGAGGTTGGGGTAGAGGGCGGCGACCACCGGCCAGTTGATGAAGGCGGTCATCTTGCCGTCCAGGTAGCCGCGGTTGATCGCGCGGGCCATCGGGGCGGCGCCGCTCTCGGCGTCCTCGGAACCGTTCTCGCTGGCCCACAGCTGCTTGCCGGTGGCCACCGCGTCGGTGGTGCTGGAGCAGCTGGTCATCGCGGACATGTAGCCGCAGGGGTAGTGGGTGCCGATGATGTCGACCGCGCTGTTCAGCGCCGGGTCGGAGCGCATCGAGGTGGCGATCGACCAGTTGTCGTCGGCACCGACCACCTTGGTGCTGCCGTAGCCCTTGGCGGCCAGGGTGGCGTGCAGGTTCTCGTACCAGGAGGCGTTGTAGCCGCGCTCGTTCCAGCCACCGAGGTAGTCGATGGACAGGTTGTGCTGCTTGGCGCAACCCATCCAGTCCATCAGGTAGTTGACGGTGTCCTGGGACCAGAAGTTGCCGCCGCTGCCGGTGTTGCCGACCCAGCCCGGGGCACCCCAGGAGAGGGCGTAGAGCTTGATGGCGGGGTTGCGGGCCCGGGCCTGCTCGGCGAGCCACCACTCGTAGCCGGCGTTGCAGTCGACGACGCCGCGGGTGTGCTCGATGCTCGCCTCGGCGCCGTCGGTGGAGTTGGTGTCGCCGCCGATCTCGACCTTCAGGAGCTGCAGGGCGGCGCCGTAGCCGGGCTTGAAGAGGTAGTCCAGGATCTGGCTGCGCTGCGGCTCCGGATAGTCGAAGAGCAGCCGCGAGTTGCCGCCGCCGCCACTGATCGCGCCGACCCCGTCGAAGGTGCGGCCGGGCGAGGTGCCGTCGACGGTGATGGCGGTGCTGGTGGCGGTCGTGGCCGTGGCGGCGGCCAGGGCGGGGGTGGGGGCGGTGACGAGGCCGAGGGGGAGCGCGAGGAGGGAGAGGAAGGCGCGAAGGGTGGTTCGCATTCGGGGGTGGTCCTCCCATGGGGGATGATTGGTTGTGATCGGTTTGGGTGGCCGTAACAAACAGAACCGATCAGACGCCGACGGTAGGGAGTGACTGAGGGGGCGTCAAGAGGGCACGCACGGATGGGCGTCGGGGCTCCACCCTGCGTACGCATACGGCCGATCCGAGCGGTCGGAGGCCGGCACCGGGCGGGACCTGGCGCTACGTCCGATCGTGACCGTCGATGCCGTCCGGGGCCTCGGGGCGCCGGACCGTCGCCCGGGAGGCGAGCCGGCTCACCGACAGCAGCAAGCAGGTGGCGACCAAGGTCTTCGTTTCCACCGCGACGCTCCAACTGGTTGGCGAGCAGCGGATCAGGCTGGATGACCCGGACATCGAGGCTGCGAAGTCGGCCCTCCTCAGCGCCGAAATGTGCGCCACGAAGCAGCCGTCAAACGCCGAAGCCGGGAGCGGCTGCCCCGCCACTCCTCGCCTCCTGCGCCCACCAACACCCTCGAGTCCCCGCGCGCTTCGACAGATGACGGCTGACAGATATTGAAATCTGTCAGCCGTCATGCCATAGTTGTCATCGCAAGGGGCTCGCCCGTCGTCCCCCTGCCGTCATCCCGACACGCCTCCCCCGCGACAGATCCGGAGCACCCTATGTCCCCCTCCACCCCCGCTCCCCTCCCCGCCCTCCCCACCCGCCGGCTCGGCGCCACCGGTCCGATCACCTCCGTCCTCGGCCTCGGCGCCATGGGCATGTCCGACCTCTACGGCCCGGCCGACGAGGCCGAGAGCATCGCCACCGTGCACGCCGCGCTGGACGCGGGCGTGACCCTGATCGACACCGGCGACTTCTACGGCATGGGCCACAACGAGCTGCTGATCCACGACGCGCTGCGCGGCCGCGACCGCGAGTCCGTCCAGATCAGCGTCAAGTTCGGCGCCCAGCGCGGCCCGGACGGCGCCTGGCTCGGCTACGACGCCTCGCCCGCCGCCACCAAAACCGCGCTCGCCTACACCCTGCGCCGCCTGCGCACCGACCACGTCGACATCTACCGCCCCGCCCGCCTGGACCCGGCGGTCCCGATCGAGGAGACCGTCGGCGCCATCGCCGAGCTGGTGAAGGCCGGCTACGTCCGGCACATCGGCCTCTCCGAGGTCGGCGCCGCCACCCTGCGCCGGGCCGCCGCCGTGCACCCGATCAGCGACCTGCAGATCGAGTACTCGCTGCTCTCCCGCTCGCTCGAGGCCGAGGTGCTGCCCGCCGCCCGCGAGCTCGGCATCGGCGTCACCGCCTACGGCGTGCTCTCCCGCGGCCTGCTCAGCGGCCACTGGTCGGCGGGCCGCGAGCTGGCCGGCACCGACTTCCGCGGCCACAGCCCCCGCTTCCAGGGCGACAACCTGACCCGCAACCTGGACCTGGTGGAGCAGCTGCGCCGGATCGCCGAGGCCAAGGGCGCCACCGTCGCCCAGGTCGCCATCGCCTGGGTGGCCTCGCGCGGCGAGGACATCGTCCCGCTGGTCGGCGCCCGCCGCCGCGAGCGGCTCGACGAGGCGCTCGGCGCCCTGCGGGTCCAGCTCGACCCGGCCGACCTGGCCGCCATCGAGGCCGCCGTCCCGGCCGGTGCCGCCGCCGGTGAGCGGTACGCTGCCGCACAGATGGCCCACCTCGACAGCGAGCAGTAAGAGTAAGGATCGTGCCTCCCGTGACCTCCGACAGTTCCCTCACCCCCGAGCAGATCCTGAGCGCGGCGGAGGACGTCCTGCGGCGGTTCGGCCCGACCAAGGCCACCGTGGTGGACGTCGCCCGCGCCCTCGGCGTCAGCCACGGCAGCGTCTACCGCCACTTCCGCAGCAAGGCCTCCCTGCGGGAGGCGGTGACGGCCCGCTGGCTGGACCAGGCCCACCACAGCCTGCACGCCATCACCGTCGAGACCGGCCCGGCCGGCGAGCGCCTGCACCGCTGGCTGGCCACCCTGTTCGCCGCCAAGCGCAAGAAGGCCCTGGACGACCCGGAGCTGTTCGCCACCTACCTGGTCCTGGTGGCCGAGAACAGCCACACCGTCGAGGCGCACCTCTACACGCTGACCGCCCAGATCTCCCACATCATCCAGGACGGCATCCACCAGGGCGAGTTCACCGCCCGTCACACCGCCACCACCGCCCACGCGGTCTTCCAGGCCACCGCCCACTTCCACGACCCGGTGCACGCCGCCGAGTGGGCGGACGCCGAGCGGTCGAAGGCGGACTTCGAGGCCCTGTGGTCATTGCTGCTGTCGGGCCTGAAGGGCCGGTAGGCGGCGCCGGCCCGGTCAACCACCCGGGGCTCGGGCCCAAACCTGACCGATCGTGCGGTCAACGTGGATCCCCGTCTGAAATGATCGCCGAGTGTGGCAGTCCGGTGTGCCGCGCCGACGGGGGCCCGTGCGGTCGGGGCCTCCCCCGGCGCGCGGGCTGCGGGCCTGGCCAGCAGCCCCGCAGGTGCGGCCCGACTGCCTGTCAGCAGGACCCGGCGATCCATCAACACCCCCACTGATCAGCCAAGTTAACCTTCTTGTCCCGGCAAAGGTTTGCCTCACCTTCTTGCCGCCCCGCGTCAACGGCTACTAACGTCGGCCCCACATCAGCCCGCCCCCACGGCGGCGATGTGGGGCCGCTCGCATGTCATGGTCTTGACAGCGGGACCACGCCCCGAACCGCGCACTCCCCACGTACAGCGCCTCCCCCGCACCACTCTCCCGGCCCGCGGCTACCAGCTGCCGGCCGTCCGCACGTGCCGAGATCCACCAGCACCGGGCCCGCTCCGCCCCATGCCCGCACCCGGGCACCGGTAGGCGTGCCCCGACCCCCACGGAGGGTTCTCCTTGCACACCAACTCCCCAGCCGGAAAAGGCCGGATGCGCGCGCTGACCGCGCTGCTGCCCGCCGCCGGCCTGACCGTGCTCGGCCTGCTCGCGCCCACCGCGCACGCTGCCACCGCCGACGCGGCCGCCACCCCCCAGGTGAGCGTCCAGCACTCGTGCGCCAAGCCGGCCCACGTCGGCCAGATGGCCTGCCTGGCCCTCAAGCGCACCGACCTGAGCCCGAACGCGCTCACCCCGAACGCCACGCCCTCCGGGTTCGGCCCGAGCGACCTGCAGAGCGCGTACAAGCTGCCGAGCAACGGCGGGTCCGGCCAGACGGTGGCCATCGTGGACGCGATGGACGACCCGAACGCCGAGTCCGACCTGGCCGCCTACCGCTCCCAGTACGGCCTGCCGGCCTGCACCACGGCGAACGGCTGCTTCAAGAAGATCGACCAGAACGGCGGCACCAACTACCCGACCGCCGACAGTGGTTGGGCCGGCGAGATCTCGCTCGACCTGGACATGGTCTCGGCCGTCGCACCGAACGCGCACATCCTGCTGGTCGAGGCCACCTCGGCGAACATGGGCGACCTCGGCACCTCGGTCAACCAGGCCGTGTCCCAGGGCGCGAAGTTCGTCTCCAACAGCTACGGCGGCTCCGAGGACTCGACCGACACCACCTCGGACACCCAGTACTTCAACCACCCGGGCGTGGCGATCACCGTCTCGGCGGGCGACTCCGCGTACGGCGCCGAGTACCCGGCGGCCTCCAAGTACGTCACCTCGGTCGGCGGCACCGCGCTCAAGCGCGACTCCAGCGCCCGTGGTTGGAGCGAGTCCGTGTGGAGCACCAGCTCCACCGAGGGCACCGGCTCCGGCTGCTCGGCCTACGACGCCAAGCCGAGCTGGCAGACCGACACGGGCTGCGCCAAGCGCACCATCTCCGACGTCTCGGCGGTCGCCGACCCGGCCACCGGCGTCGCGGTCTACCAGACCTACGGCGGCTCCGGCTGGGCGGTCTACGGCGGCACCTCCGCCTCCTCGCCGATCATCGCCTCGGTCTACGCCGACGCGGGCACCCCGGGGGCCAGCGACTACCCGGCGAAGTACCCGTACGCGCACACCAGCGCGCTGAACGACGTGACCAGCGGCAACAACGGCAGCTGCTCCCCGTCCTACCTGTGCACCGCGGGCACCGGCTACGACGGCCCGACCGGTCTGGGCACCCCGAACGGCACCGCCGCCTTCACCACGGGCGGCAGCACCGGCGGCAACACCGTCACCGTGAACAGCCCGGGCAACCAGTCCACCACCACCGGCGGCTCGGTGAGCCTGCAGATCAGCGCCAGCGACTCGGCCTCCGGCCAGACCCTGACCTACTCGGCCACCGGCCTGCCCACCGGCCTGTCGATCAGCACCTCCGGCCTGATCTCCGGCACCGCGAGCACCGCGGGCCCCTACAACGTGACCGTCACCGCGAAGGACCCCACCGGCGCCACCGGCTCCACCACCTTCTCCTGGACCGTGGGCGGCGGCGGCACCGGCTGCACCGCCGCCCAATTGCTCGGCAACGCCGGCTTCGAAACCGGTAGCGCCGCCCCGTGGACCGCCTCCACCGGCGTCGTCGACAACAGCTCCTCCGAGGCCGCCCACTCCGGCAGCTGGAAGGCCTGGCTGGACGGCTACGGCTCGACCCACACCGACACCCTCTCGCAGACCGTCACCATCCCGGCCGGCTGCAAGGCCACCTTCAGCTTCTGGCTGCACATCGACACCGCCGAAACCGGTTCGACCGCCTACGACAAGCTGACCGTGGCCGCCAACACCACCACCCTCGCCACCTACTCCAACGTCAACGCCGCCACCGGCTACGTGCAGAAGTCCTTCGACCTCTCCTCCTACGCCGGCCAGAGCGTCACCCTGAAGTTCACCGGCACCGAGGACAGCAGCCAGCAGACCAGCTTCGTCATCGACGACACCGCGCTCAACGTCTCCTGACCTGACCGCAGTGCCCTCGGGGGCCGGGACCGGCAACGGTTCCGGCCCCTCACGTTTGGATGAGAAAACTCTCATCGGACCGTGCGACCGTAGGGCCGCACAGGAACGGGCGGGTCCGCCCTGGAACGGGTGAGAGGGACGGGCATGGCAGGTGGCGAGGCCGACGGCCGGGTGCTGGTGGTGGACGACGACGACACCATCCGCCGTTCGCTGGAGCGCGGGCTGCGGCTGAGCGGCTTCGCGGTGCGCTCGGCCGCGGGTGAACGGGCCGCGCTGGAGCTGGTCGCCGCCGAGCCGCCGGACGTGCTGGTGCTGGACGTCTCGATGCCCGACCTGACCGGTACCGAGGTCTGCCGCCGGCTGCGCGAGCAGGGCAGCGACATCCCGGTGCTGATGCTCTCCGCGCTGGACGAGCTGGCCGACCGGGTGGCCGGCCTGCAGGCGGGGGCCGACGACTACCTGGTCAAGCCGTTCGCGCTGCAGGAGCTGGAGCTGCGGCTGCGCGCGCTGCTGCGCCGCCGCCCGGCGGCGGATCCGGTGGCGGACGGTGCGCTGCGGGTCGGCCCGCTGCGGATCGACCCCGCCACCCGCGAGGTGCACCGGGACGGCCGGCCGGTGCGGCTGACCCGCCGCGAGTTCGAGCTGCTGGAGCACCTGGCCCGCAACGCCGGCCTGGTGCTGACCCGGGATCAGCTGCTGGACCGGGTCTGGGGCTACGACTTCGACGTGCGCACCGACGCCGTCGACACGTTCGTCAGCTACCTGCGCCGCAAGCTGGAGGAGGGCGGGCGGGAGCGCCTGATCCACACCGTGCGCGGGGTCGGGTTCGTGCTGCGGGTGCCGGGGGGTGCGCGATGAGGCTAGCCACCCGGATCGCGCTGTGGGCCGCGGTGGTGGTCCCGCTGCTGGTGGTCGGCGCGGGCGTGCTGCTGCTCGGCCTGGTCACCCACGACCTGCGGGCGGCCCAGGACGCCGAGCTGCGTGGGCGGGCCCAGGCGGTGCTGCCCAATGCGCGCACCCTGCTCACTGCCGACCACCAGGGCCGCACCCAGGTCGAGCAGAACCAGCACCGCAAGCTGCTGGACGCCGCGCTGGACGTGGGCGTGCTGGTCGAGGACGCGAGCGGTGCCACGGTCAGCGCCGGTGGCCCGCTGCCCGCGGCCACCGCGCTGCCCGCTCCCGGGGCGGCCGCGCTGCCGACGACCGTGCACTCGGGCGGGCGCAGCTGGCGGGTGCTGGCCGCGCCGGTGAACGGGGCCCAGCCCGGCACGCTCTGGGTGGCCGCGCCCGCCTCGGCGGCCAATCCGCAGGTGGACGCGGTGCGCAACCGGATCATCCTGGTGGCCGCGGTGGCCGCCCCCCTCTCCGGGCTGCTCGCCTACGGGCTGGCCCGCCGGGCCACCGCGCCGCTGAGCCGGCTCGGGCGGCGGGCCGCCGCGCTGGACCCGCGGGCCGGGGCCGCCGGTTTCGGGCACCGGCGCAGCGGGGTCGGCGAGGTGGACGAGCTGGCCGCCGCGCTGGAGAGCGCGCTGGCCCGCTACGACGAGCAGGCGGCGCGCACGGCGCAGGCGCTGGAGACGGCCCGCTCGTTCTCCGCGGCGGCCTCGCACGAGCTGCGGACCCCGCTGATGGGCCTGCAGACCAACCTGGACGTGCTGGCCGCGCACCCGCAGCTGCCGGCCGCGGACCGGGAGGAGATCCTGGCCGACCTGCGCGCCGACCACCGGCGGATGCTGGACCTGCTGACCGCGCTGCGTACCCTCTCGCGCGGCGACCTGGTGGCGGAGGAGGCCTTCGGGCCGGTCGACCTGGCCGAGCCGGTGGCCGCGGCGGCTGCCGAACTGCGGCGACGGCAGCCCGAGTTGGCGGTCACGCTGGCGCTGGAGGGGGAGGCCGCGGTGTTCGGGTGGGCCGCCGGGCTGCGGATCCTGTGCGATAACCTGCTGCTCAACGCCGCGGTGCACGGCCACCTGGTCGGCGAGCCGGCCCGGATCGCGGTGCGGCTGCGGCGTGCGGGCCGGGTGGCGGTGCTGACCGTGGACGACGAGGGGCCGGGGATCGCGCCCGCCGAGCGCGCGGCCGTCTTCGACCGCTTCCACCGCCGCCAGGGCAGTCCGGGCTCGGGGCTGGGGCTGACCCTGGTCGCCCAGCAGGTGGCGCTGCACCGGGGCACCATCACGGTCGGCGAACCGCCCACCGGCCGGGGCTGCCGCTTCGAGGTCCAGCTGCCGCTGGTCGACCCGCAGGCCCCCACACTCCCGCTCCCCACCCGCCCGGCCTGGTTCGGCCCGCACCGCTGACCGGCGCCCGCCGGGCGGCCCCGCGGCCCGGCGCCCGCGTCATCCCCGCCTCACAAGGAATCCACAAGGACGCCTTCTACCGTCCCTGTCATCCGGGCGGGACCGGCCCGCCGGACACACGAACGTGAGTGGAGGACTCGTCATGCTCTCCTACCGCAAGACCGGCGCCGCAGTGGGCGCCCTGGTGCTCGGGGGTACGCTGTTCGCGGCGGCGGCCCCCGCGCAGGCGGCCACGCCGAGCCCGAAGGTGCTGCCGACCCCGACCAGTGACGGCTCGAAGGGCATCTGCAAGCGCCTGCCCAAGCTGCAGGACCGGATCGGCAAGGCGCTGGACCGCCTCAACGGCCCCGTCACCGAGGCCGGTTCGATCGCCCGCCTGCAGCAGCGGGTGGACCTGGCCAAGCAGGAGGGCCACACCGAGATCTACACCTACCTCAACGACCGGCTGACCTTCCGCAAGTCGCTGACCCCGACCCTGACCACCCGTCAGAACGATCTGAAGTCGGTCGCCACCTGGTGCACCGCGCAGGGCCTGGGCGGCGACGCCAAGTGAAGCGCGCCCTCGCCCTGGCCGCCGCGGCCCTGGTCGCCTCGGTGGCCCTGACGGCCTGCGGCGGCGCCACGGGCGGTGCGGGCCGACCCGCCGCACCGGCCACCTCGGCCGCCCCGGCCGGCGGCGACCAGCAGGCCGACATGCAGCAGAAGGTCGACGCCGCGGAGAGCGCCGCCTCCGCCGCCGACTCGGATGCCGCGCAGAACAACTGACCTCTGGTCAGAACCGGCAGGAACCCCCGCCCGGGTGGCTCACAGGTTGATCGTTCCGTGGAAGTCACGGCCCTGGATCAACTTGGCCACCCGGGCGTTTTCGCTGACCACGTTGGTCACGGTGCTGTCCTGCTCCAGCCGCACCGACCCGGCGTGCTCGCTCAGCCAGCCGGCCAGGTCGCGGGCCAGCTCCGGGTCGTGGTCGTACCGCGCGATCAGGGTGCCGGTCAGCACCCGCACCTGCTCCTCGTCCGCCGGGTCCACCGGTGCGTCGGCCGGGTCCACCGGTGCGTCGGCCGCCAGGTCCAGCTCGGCGCCGGGCCTGGCCCGCTGGTAGGCGCGCTTGGCCAGCTGCTGCAGCGCCTCCCAGGCCTGCTTGCCGACCGCGGTGCCGGCGGCCCCGGCCACGGCGGAGACCGCCTGGGTGAGTGCGCTCGCGGCATCGACGTCCATGCTGGCCCCCCACCCGGGCCGGACCCTGTCGCCGCACCCACGCCACCACCCTAGGGCCCTTGCCGACCCCGTGGAGTGCGTTCCGCCACCCCGATTCACGGCCTGCCCGCTTGACGGGTCGGCGGCGGATCTACCAGTATCTCGACCATGGAGCTCGGCACCTTCCTGGTCTGCCGCCTGCACGTCGATCTGCGACGCCAGGCGAGCGACATGTGTGCCTGCTGACCGCTCCCTGACGGGCCGCTGACCGGCCGTCCCCCTTCCGCCGCACGCCGCCGACCGGCTTTCGTCCTCGGCTCCGCGGCCACCGCCTGCTCCTCCCTCCGTCGCCGTGTCGACCTGCTGACGCGTCCCGGTCGGACATCGACACCTCGGCTCGTCGACTCGTCGGCTCCGCGACTCGTCGACTCGTCAACACCTCGCCACCGCGCACCCACACACCTCCCGAGGACCACCAATGCCCCTGACCCCGGCCGCCCTGCGCGGCATCGTCGCCGACCTGGCCGAACGCCCCGAGGAGTGGATCGGCAAGGTCCGCCTGGCCGCCGAGGACCGCTGGTACGAGCGGCTCAGCCTGACCGAGGAGCACGAGGTCTGGCTGATCAGCTGGCTGCCGGGCCACGCGACCGGCTTCCACGACCACGGCGGTTCGCGCGGCGCCTTCGCCGTGGCGCTGGGCGAGTTGGAGGAGCTCTCGCTCGGCAGCGAACTCGGCGCGAACGACGAGAACGACGAGCCCGGCGGACCCGGCGGACCCGGCCGACCCCGCCACCACGACGATCACGGGCAGCTGCGCAGCCGCCGGCTGACCGCGGGCACCACCCGGGCGTTCGGCCCGCAGTTCCTGCACGACGTGCGCAACACCGGCACCGGCCCGGCGGTCTCGCTGCACGCCTACTCCCCGCCGCTGAGCGAGATCGCCCGCTTCGAGCTGCGGGCCGGCGGCCTGCGCCCGACCGTGGTGGAGGGGGCGGACCAGTGGTGACCACGGTGGACCAGCTGGTGGCCCGGGCCCGAGCGGGGGTGCACCGCCCGGGCCCGCAGGAGGCGTACCTGGCCCGGCAGCGCGGCGAGGCCTTCCTGGTGGACATCCGCCCGGCCGCGCAGCGGGCCCGGGAGGGGCAGATCCCGGACGCGGTGGTGCTGGAGCGCAACGTACTGGAGTGGCGCCTGGATCCGACGGGCAGTCACCGGATCCCGCAGGCCACCGGGTACGACCTGCCGGTGGTGGTGGTCTGCTCCGAGGGCTACGCCTCCAGCCTGGCGGCGGCCACGCTGCGCGAGCTGGGCCTGCACCGGGCGACCGACCTGGACGGCGGTTTCGTCGCCTGGGCGGCGGCCGGCCTGCCCACCGTCCCGGGCGGCGACTGACCGGCCCCCGGCAGCCGCGGACCGGGGGGAACCTCCGTTCGACCCGCGTGTCAGATGCGTCACGCATGATGGTTCGGGGTTTCCCTTGGACCTGGCAAGGGCAAGCGCCCCGGGTGTTTGTGCTGACACAGTCTCAGACTCCCGACCGCACCACCGCACACTTCGGTGCCCCGGCACCCCTGCGCAGGAAGCTCACGTGATCAGATTCGACGGCGCCGGCAAGCGCCACCCCGACGGCACGATCGCCGTCGAGGAGTTGGACCTCACCGTCCCGGCCGGGCGGACCACCGTCCTGGTGGGCCCCTCCGGCTGCGGCAAGACCACCCTCCTGCGCATGGTCAACCGGATGGTCGAGCCGACCAGCGGCCGGGTGCTGCTGGACGGCACCGACGTGGCCCAGCTGGAGCCGGCCAAGCTGCGCCGCGGCATCGGCTACGTGATCCAGCAGGCCGGGCTGTTCCCGCACCGCAGGGTGCTGGACAACATCGCCACCGTGCCGTATCTGCTGGGCTGGGACCGCAAGCGGGCCCGCAGCCGGGCGATGGAGCTGCTGGAGCTGGTCGGGCTCGCGCCGGAGACCGCCAAGCGCTACCCGTTCCAGCTCTCCGGCGGCCAGCAGCAGCGAGTCGGGGTGGCCCGGGCGCTGGCCGCCGACCCGCCGCTGCTCCTGATGGACGAGCCGTTCAGCGCCGTGGACCCGGTGGTCCGGGCGGGGCTGCAGGAGGAGCTGCTGCGCCTGCAGGCCGAGCTGAACAAGACGGTGCTCTTCGTCACCCACGACATCGAGGAGGCGGTGCGGCTCGGCGACCAGATCGTGGTGCTGCGCGAGTACGGCCGGATCGGCCAGGTCGCCGACCCGGCCACCCTGCTGTCCGCGCCGGCCGACGAGCAGGTGGCCCAGTTCCTCGGCCGGGACCGCGGCCTGCGCGGTCTGGGGCTGCGTCCGGCGGCCGGCATCGCGCTGCTGCCGGCCGGGCAGCCGCACCGGGGCTGGACCCTGACGGTCGACCAGGACGGCCGCCCGACCGGCTGGTCCGGCCCGGGCGAGACGGTCCGTCAGGTGACGGTCTACCAGCCGGGCCTGGACACCCTGCGCACCGCGCTGGACAGCGCCGTGCTCTCCCCCGCCCGGGCCGCCGTCGCGGTCGACGAGGACGGCCGGG
Organism: Streptomyces tateyamensis; assembly: GCF_003205575.1. Lineage (GTDB taxonomy): Bacteria > Actinomycetota > Actinomycetes > Streptomycetales > Streptomycetaceae > Kitasatospora > Kitasatospora tateyamensis. The sequence continues at coordinate 23,228 of NZ_PYBW01000038.1, read as the reverse complement.
TGCTCGGCCTGGCCGCCCGCGAGGCGGTGCTGGACGCGCTGGACGCGGCCGGCCCGCAGGCGGTGGCCGCCGTCGCCGCGGCGGGCGACGAGATAGCGGGCGGGGGCGGCCGTGGGCGATGAACCCCTGGTCCGCTGGCACTGGCTGGCCACCCACACCGACTACCTGCGCGGGCTGCTGCTCGACCATGCCGTGATCGCCCTGCTCCCGGTGCTGATCGCGCTGGCCGGCGCGGTGCCGCTCGGCCTGGTCTGCGCCCGCTTCCCGCGGCTCTACCAGCCGCTGGCCGCGGTCTTCAACGTCGTCTACGCGCTGCCCGCGCTCGCGGTCTTCGTGGTGCTGATCCCGTACACCGGCCTGGCCACCCAGGCCACCGTGATGATCCCGCTGACCTGCTACGCGCTGGCGGTGCTGCTGCCCACCACGGTGGACGGGCTGCGCGCGGTGCCCGAGCCGGTGCGCCAGGCGGCCACCGCCCTCGGGTACGGCCCGTGGCGCCGGCTGGCCGCGGTCGAGCTGCCGGCCGCGGTGCCCTACCTGGTGGCGGGGCTGCGGGTGGCGGCGGTCTCCAGCATCTCGCTGGCCAGCGTGGGCGCGCTGGTGGGGCGCGGCGGGCTGGGCTACCTGTTCATCGACGGCTTCCAGCGCACCTTCCCGACCCCGATCATCGCGGGCATCGTGCTCACCGCGGCGCTGGCGCTGGCCACCGACGCGGTGCTGCTGCTGGCCCGCCGGGTGCTGGCGCCCTGGGCCCGGCGCGAGGCGGTGGCGGGCCGGTGAACTGGTTCTCCTGGCTTTCCACGTTCTTCTCCGCGCCGGACCGCCAGCACGGCCCCGACTCGATCGTCCACCGGGTCGGCGAGCACCTGCTGCTCTCCGGCGAGGCGCTGGGGCTGGCCGTGCTGCTGGCGGTCCCGCTGGGCCTGCTGCTCGGCTACACCGGCCGGGCGGCGGGGCTGGTGACGGCGCTGACCGGGGCCGCCCGGGCGCTGCCCACCCTCGGGCTGGTCACCCTGGCGGTGCTGGTGGCCGGGGTGGGCGACTCGGCGGTGCTGGTGCCGCTGGTCGCGCTGGCCGCCCCCGTGCTGCTGGTGGCCGCCTGCGAGGGGGTGCGGTCCACCGATCCGGACCTGCGCGACGCGGCCCGCGGCATCGGGCTGACCCATCCCCAGGTGCTCCGGCAGGTCTGCGTCCCGTGGGCGCTGCCCGCGCTGCTGGCCGGGCTGCGCACCGCCGCGGTCCAGGTGATCGCCACCGCCACGGTGGCCGCCTACGTCGGGCTGGGCGGGCTCGGCCGGTACGTGGTGGACGGCCTGGCCACCCGCGACTTCCCGCAGACCTTCGGCGGGGCCCTGCTGGTGGTGCTGCTGGCGGTGGCCACCCAACTGCTCTTCGCCCTGCTCAACCGCTTCGCGCTGCCCGCCGGGCTGCGCCGGTCGCGCGGCTGACCGCTTTCCCTTTTCTCCTTTTTCTCCTTTTCCCGTTGTGAAAGGACCTTTCCGATGATCCTGCGCTCACGCACCCTGTCCGGGGCCGTGCTGGCGGCGGCCGTCGCCGTCTCGCTCACCGCCTGCTCCAGCTCCGCGAAGGACCCGCTGGCGGCCGGCGCCCCGGCCGGCGGCTCGCCCGCCGCCTCCGCCGGTGGCTCCGGTGCCCCCGGTGCCTCCGGTCCGGTGGTGATCGGCTCGGCCAACTACCCGGAGAACGTGCTGCTGGCCTCGATCTACTCGCAGGCGCTGCAGGCCAAGGGCGTCAAGGTGACCGAGAAGTTCAACATCGGCAGCCGTGAACTGCTCTACGGGCAGATCAAGGACGGCAGCCTGACGGTACTGCCGGAGTACAACGGCGCGCTGCTGCAGTTCCTGGACGCGAAGGCGACCGCCGTCACCACCCCGGACGTGAACGCGGCGCTGACCAAGGAGCTGCCCGGCACCCTGGGCATCCTGACCTCCTCCCCGGCCGAGGACAAGGACTCGCTGACGGTCAGCAAGGACACCGCGGCCAAGTTCAACCTGAAGACGATCGCCGACCTGGCGAGCCAGGCGGGCCAGTTCAGCATCGGCGGCCCGCCGGAGTTCAAGACGCGGCGCGAGCAGCAGTTCAAGGACGCGTACGGGCTGACCTTCAAGGAGTGGAAGCCGACCGGGGACACCACGGCGAACGCGCTCAAGGACGGGACGATCCAGGTGGGCAACGTGTTCACCACCGACCCCAAGCTGGTCTCGCTGGGCCTGGTGGCGCTGGACGACCCGAAGAACGTGTTCGGTGTGCAGAACGTCACCCCGCTGGTGAACAAGGCGGGCGTCAACCCCACGGTGACGGCCGCGCTGAACGCGGTCTCCGCCAAGCTCGACACGGCGGGGCTGACGGCGCTGATGAAGCGGGTCGCGGTGGACAAGGACGACCCGTCGGCGGTCGCCAAGGACTGGGTCAAGGCCAACGGCCTGGGCTGACCCGCACGCACGACGAGCCCCGGGGAGCGTGTGCTCCCCGGGGCTCGTCACATCGGTACCGGCGGCCGATCAGTACCAGTGGTGGTTCTGCCAGAACACCCACGCGGCGTTCGGGCTGCCGTAGCGCTCGTTCATGTAGTTCAGCGTCCACTTGATCTGGGTGACCGGGTTGGTCCGCCAGTCCGAGCCCGCCGAGGCCATCTTGCTGGCCGGCAGGGCCTGGCCCAGGCCGTAGGAGCCGGAGGACGGGTTGGTGGCCGTCAGGTTCCAGCTGCTCTCGTGGTTGACGATGTTGGCGAAGGAGTTCCACTGGCCCGCCGGCACCATGCTCTGCGCCAGCGCGCGCAGGCCGCTCGGGCTGGTGTCGGTGGCCACCGGGGCGGCGGCCAGCGCCGGGCGGTCCTCGGAGCGCGAGGCGGCCTGGTTGTCCTGCGGTGCGGGCTGGGCGGCCGGCTGCGGGGCGGGAGCCGGCTGCGCGGGCTGCTCCGCGGCGGCGGGCTGCGCCTGCTGGGTCGGCTGCGCGGCCGGGGTGGCCGGCTTGGCCTGCTCGCCGCCGGTGAACGGCGCGGCGGTCACGGTGTGGCCGGCCCCGTTCTTGTCGGCGCCCTTGAGGTACGGCGCGCTCTCGATCTTGGAGGCGTCGCCCGCGGCCACGGCGACGGTGGAGCCGGTAGGGGCCCCGGTGTGGGACAGCTTGAGCTCAGCACCCTGCGCGGTCGCGGCAGGAGCGGCGTGGGCGCCGACCACGCCGGCGGCGTCCGAGGGGAGCGCGAAGGCCACGGCGGAGACGGCACAGGCGGTGGCCAGGCCGGCCGAGGCGAGGACCACGGACGATCGGTTGCGAACGGTGGTCATCAGGGCGCTGCGCATCAAGGATTACCTCTTCGGTGTTGCCGGCCTCCGGGCGCACGGCGGCAGCGCGGCCGGGGGGCCGTGCGCTGGAGCGTGGACGCGCCGGTGACCGTGGGGCACCCCGGAAGCCGGTCGGTGCCGTACGGAAAGCGCTCCGCCGAGGATGGTGCGGTCCCGGAGTCGAACCGGGTGGGGGCGGCGCGCTTGGCGACTCGTCCAGGTTTAACGTGATCCGCCGCCAGGCGGCAAACACCCCTGCGGCACGCCAGGTAGCCGTCCGGTCACCCAGGAGCGCCGGATCCGCTCAACCCGGCGGCTGGCGGCGGTCGGGACGCGACGTAGTGGGCATCACCCTGTGGGGATGCTCACCAGCCCGGTCACGCCGGGTAGCCGCCCGAAACCTGTTTGCGCACGGTCCGGCCGACCGCCTGCGCGCCCTGGCGGAGGCCTGCCGGGTGGTCCGCCCGGGCGGGCTGGTGGTGGCCGCCACCATCAACCGCTTCGCGGGGCTGCACGACACCATGCGCTCGGGTGCCTACTTCGAGCCGGCCAACCGCCTTGCCACCTCCGCGTGCGTGGCCGACGGCATACTGCGCCCGGCCTCCGAGCAGAACCTGTTCACCACCGCCTACTTCCACCTGCCCGCCGAGGTGCCGGTGGAGTTCGCCGCGGCGGGGCTCGAACCGCGCGGACAGTACGGCCTGGAGGGTGCTGCCTGGCTGCTGGGCGTCGAGGAGCGGCTGGACGACCCCGAGCAGCGCGCGCTGGTGCTGGCCGCGCTGCGCGCCGCGGAGTCCGAGCCCTCTCTGCTGGGCGTCAGCGGCCATCTGCTGACATCCGGAACTCGCTGACGCCGCAGGGTGATTGAGGATCCGTCGCGTCCCGTCCGGCGGGGCCCGGGGCGCAGCGGGCCGGGCTGATTGATTGTTAGGACTCTTGACAGACAACTGGTCTAGTCCAACTATGGGACCTGTCCATCCGACCGGATGCACTGTGGGGGTGTGACCACCGGCCGGCGGGGCCACGCCCTGCCCTTTTCGCCCAACCACCCCCTTTTCTGCGCTACTTGACCGCCATACCGGCAGCATTTCGCCGGTCGTTGTCATGCGCAAAACCTGCACCACCCGATGCACCACCCGTTCGCGTGCCACCTTCCCCCATACACGTCTGCTGGAGCACTTGATGCGACTTCACAGATCCCTCCAGGCGGTGCTGACCACCGGCGCCACCCTGGCCGCCTCGGCCGGCCTGCTGGTCGGCGGCACCGCCGCCCACGCCGCCACCGGGACCCCGCTGCCCGCGCACGTCTTCGCCCCCTACTACGAGGCGTACACCCCGGGCAGCCTCACCTCGCAGGCCTCCCAGTCCGGCAACAAGTACCTGAGCATGGCCTTCGTCCAGGCCGACACCAAGGGCTCGTGCACCCCGTACTGGAACGGCAGCACCGGCACGCCGATCACCAGCGCCAACTTCGGCAGCGACATCGCCACCGTGCAGCAGAACGGCGGTGACGTCATCCCCTCCTTCGGCGGTTACGCCGCCGACAACGGCGGCACCGAGATCGCCGACAGCTGCACCGACGTCAACAAGATCGCGGCGGCCTACGAGTCGGTGATCACCACCTACAACGTCAGCCGGATCGACCTGGACACCGAGGACAACTCGCTGACCAACACCGCCGGCATCGACCGGCGCAACAAGGCGGTCAAGCTGGTCGAGGACTGGGCCGCGGCGAACGGGCGCACCGTCCAGTTCTCCTACACCCTGCCGACCACCACCAGCGGCCTGGCCTCCTCCGGCCTGGCAGTGCTGAAGAACGCGGTCACCAACAACGCGCGCATCGACGTGGTCAACATCATGACGTTCGACTACTACGACAACGCCTCCCACGAGATGGGCACCGACGCGGAGAACGCGGCGACCGGCCTCTACGGCCAGCTGGCCAAGCTCTACCCGAGCAAGTCGGCCGCCCAGCTGTGGGGTTCGATCGGCATCATCCTGATGCCGGGCATCGACGACTTCGGCGCGGCCGAGACCACCACGGTGGCCGACGCGAAGAACGTCCAGACCTGGGCCACCGGGAAGGGGATCAACACCCTGTCGTTCTGGGCGCTGCAGCGCGACAACGGCGGCTGCGTGGGCACCGCGGGCTCCGACACCTGCTCCGGGATCGCCCAGGGCACCTGGGACTTCAGCCACGCGCTGGAGCCGTTCACCTCGGGCGGCGGGACCACCACCAACGACTTCTCGCTGAGCGACTCGCCGGCGGCCGGCTCGGTGGCTCCGGGCTCCTCCACCTCGGCGAGCATCGCGACGGCCGTGACCTCGGGCTCGGCGCAGTCGGTGGCGCTCTCCGTCTCCGGCGCCCCCGCCGGCGTCACCGCCAGCATCAGCCCCGCCTCGGTCACCGCCGGCAACAGCGCGACACTGAGCATCAGCACCACCGCGGCCACCGCCCCCGGCAGCTACCCGCTCACCGTCACCGGCACCGCCGCCTCCGGCACCCACACCGCCACCTACACCCTGACCGTCACCGGCACCACGGCCAACGACTTCTCGCTCGCGGCCTCGCCGGCTGCGGGTTCGGTCGCGGCCGGCTCCTCGGCCTCGGCGAGCATCGCGACGGCCGTGACCTCGGGCTCGGCGCAGTCGGTGGCACTCTCCGTCTCCGGCGCCCCCGCCGGCGTCACCGCCAGCATCAGCCCCGCCTCGGTCACCGCCGGCAACAGCGCGACACTGAGCATCAGCACCACCGCGGCCACCGCCCCCGGCAGCTACCCGCTCACCGTCACCGGCACCGCCGCCTCCGGCACCCACACCGCCACCTACACCCTGACCGTCACCGGCGGGTCCGCCGGCGGCTCGCTGGTCAACGGCGGCCTGGAGAGCGGCAGCCTGAGCCCGTGGACCTGCCAGAGCGGCGGCGCGGTGGTCTCCACCCCGGTGCACTCCGGCTCCCACGCGCTGCTGGCCGCGCCCACCGGCAGCCAGACCGGCGAGTGCGACCAGACCGTCACCCTGCTGCCCAACCACGCCTACACGCTGACCGGCTGGGTCCAGGGCAACTACGCCTACCTCGGCGTCAGCGGCGGCGCGACCGGGTCCACCTGGACCTCCGCCTCCGGCTGGACCAAGCTCTCGGTCCCCTTCACCACCGGCGCCAACGGCACCGTGACCGTCTACCTGCACGGCTGGTACGCCCAGGGCAACGTCTACGGTGACGACTTCGCGATCAGCTGACGCACCGCCACCAGCGGCCCGGCCGGCCCCCGCCTCGGGGGCCGGCCGGGCCTTCGCGCGTCAGGACCGCGGGGGGATGGAGGATGATCGCGGGAGTGCCGTAGCGGTCGAGGAGGAGCGCGCATGCGTCAGGTGCTGGTGACCGGGGCCACCGGGACGGTGGGCCACCCGTTGGCGCGCCTGCTCGCCGAGCGCGGCGACCGGGTGCGGGCGCTGGTGCGCGATCCGGCGGCGGCGCAGCGGGTGCTGCCGCCCGGGGTGGCGGCGGTCGCCGGGGACGTCACCGACCCGGCCTCGGTGCGGGCCGCGCTGAAGGGCTGCGACACCGTGTTCCACACGGCCGGCCTGCCCGAGCAGTGGCTGACGGACCGCTCGCTCTTCCAGCGGGTGAACGTGGACGGGACCGCGCACCTGGTCGACGCCGCCCTCGCCGAGGGGGTTTCCTGCTTCGTGCACACCAGCACCATGGACGTCTTCGAGCGCCCGCACGAGGGCAGCTTCGACGAGTCCGCACTGGCCGAGGCCCCCCTGGGCACCGCCTACGAGCGGTCCAAGCAGCAGGCCGACCGGCTGGTCAGCACGGCGATCGCCGAGCGCGGGCTGCCGGGGCGGATCGTCCACCCGGCCGCCGTCTTCGGTCCGGGGCCGGCCCACCCGACCGCGTTGAACCGGCTGCTGGTGGACCTGGCCCGCAACCGGGTCCCGGTGCTGCCGCCGGGCGGGATGGCGGTGGTGGGCAACGAGGACCTGGCACGCGGTCAGCTGCTGGTGGCTGAGCGGGAGATCGGGGCCCGCTATCTCTTTGTCGACAAGTTCCTGGAGCTGCCGCAGCTGGCCGAGCTGGTCCGCTCGGTGCACCCCGGCACCCGGGTGCCGATGCCGCTGGCCACTCCGGTGGCCTGGGTGGTGGCCGCGGTCGGTGAGCTGGCCGCCAAACTGACCCGCAGCGCCCCGCTGCTCTCCTTCGGCGAGCTGCACTTCCTCACCGCCGAGGTCACCCCGAGCGCCGCCCGGGCCCGCCGGGAGCTGGGCTGGGCACCGGGTGAGGCGGCCGAGGCGGTGGCGGCGACGCTGCGTCACTTCAGGGCAGCAGCTTCCCCGGATTCATGATCCCCAGCGGGTCCAGCGCCTGCTTCACGGTGCGCAGCAGCTCCAGCTCCAGCGGGTCGCGGGTGTACGCCAGGGCGTCCCGCTTGAGCACCCCGATGCCGTGCTCGGCGCTGACCGTGCCTTCCCACTGCGCCACCAGCCGGTACACCGCCGCCGACACCTCGGCGGCCCGCTCGCCCGCCCCGAGCACGTTGAAGTGCACGTTCCCGTCCCCCACGTGCCCGAAGGCGTTGACCACGGTGCCCGGGAAGGCGCGCGCGACCTGCTCCTCGGCCGCCGCGACGAACTCCGCCAGTGCGCCCAGCGGGACCCCGACGTCGTGCTTGACCGCGCCGCCGGCCCGCTTCTCCGCCTCCGGCAACCCCTCGCGAAGGGCCCAGAAGGCCCGCGCCTGCGGGCCGTCCAGCGCGGGCAGCGCATCGGCGGCCAGGCCCCGTTCCAGCGCCTCGGCCAGGAACTCCCGCAGCTGGTCGGCCAGGCCCACCGGGTCGCGGGTACCGGTGGCCTCGACCAGCAGGTAGCGCGGGTGCGGGCGGGCGAACGGGTCGCGGGCGCCGAGCTGACGGGTCAGCAGGTCCAGCCCGGTGCGGGAGAACAGCTCCAGCGCCGTCAGCCGGTCCGCCAGCACCTCGCGGGCCAGCGCGAGCAGCGCGGTCACCGCGTCGAGGCCGGGCAGCGCGAGCAGGGCCACCGCGTGGTGGCGGGCGCGCGGGACCAGGCGCACGGTGGCCGCGGTCACCACGCCCAGGGTGCCCTCGGAGCCGATCAGCAGCTGCTTGAGGTCGTAGCCGGTGTTGTCCTTGCGCAGGCGGCGCAGCCCGTGCCAGATCCGGCCGTCCGGCAGTACCGCCTCCAGGCCGAGCACCAGCTCGCGGGTCATCCCGTAGCGCAGCACGTTGCTGCCGCCCGCGTTGGTGGCGATCGCGCCGCCGAGCCGGGCGCTGCCCTCGGAGGCCAGGCGCAGCGGGAAGGCCAGCCCGTGCTCCTCGGCGGCGCGCTGAACGTCCGTCAGCACGCAGCCGGCTTCGGCGGTGAGGGAGAAGTCGGCGGGGTCGACTTCTCGGATCCGGTCCAGGGCGCGGACGCTGAGCACCACCTGCGTGCGGTCCCCGAGCGGGATCGCCCCGCCGACCAGCCCGGTGCCCCCGGCGAACGGGACCACGGGGATCCGGTGCTCGGCGCAGACCCGGAGGGCGGCGGCCACCTCGGCGGTGCTGCGGGGGCGCAGCACGGCAGCGGGGCGGGCGGGGAGCAGACCCCGCTCGTCCCGCACGAACCCGGCCGCCGCCGCCCCGGGGTCCAGCACCCCGCGCTCCCCGAGCACCCCGCGCAGCTGGGCCAGCCCACGTGCCAGCGCTGTACCGTCACTCACGTTCCCCACGCTATCCCGCCCTCGGCCCTCCCGGGCCGCTGAGCCCCCTCGCGGGGTACCCGGGGGCGCAACCGGTCCACCTGCTTGCGCACCGCAGCCTCCCCGGGAGCCTCGTACACCTCGGGGGGCTCGCGGTGTACCCCGCGAGGAGGGGCCGCGCGGCGGGCGGGCCGGGTTCGTGGCGGTGCTGGACGAGCGCACCCTGGCGAACACTCGCTGCACAACATCATCGCCCTGTCCCACCTGTCAGCCAGGATGAACGGCCTGACGGTGCAGCAGATCGAGCAGAACGAGCGCGAGGCGCTGCTCCACCGCTACGGGTGAGCGGTCAGTTCCGGCCATTCACCGGGCCGCCCAGCACCGCCCCGCGCACCCCGCACCGCGGCATCGGAGGTATCCGCCCGATACCGGCCCAGTAGGCGCAACACCCCTCCACACCAAACCTGTTGACTTTCACCCCCACCCCGCCGCCGACCCCGAATCGGACAGCCGCGCGCCCCGCTGCGCCCCGGGGCCCCTGGCCGTCGGCCGCCGCCCTGGGTTAGCGTCCCGTGGTCGGCGCCCAGTGCGCGTCGGGCACGGGACGGGCGCGCTGCGCCGGGGGCGTCCCGCCACGGGGGGATCCACCTGAGCAACCGCTGAGCACGTCCAAGGCGCCCGCGGGAGACGGGCGCCTCATTCCGTGGAGGCAGAATTCAATGGGCTTGAGGGCCGGCACCATCCGCTGGACCGCCGCGCTGGGCACCGCCGCCTTGCTGGCGCTCGGCGCACCCGCCGCCGCGCACGCGGACACCGCACCCGCGTACCGCACCGACCTGCGAATCCTGGTGATCGACGACGGCGGCCCGTCGGTGGCCGCGATCACCGCCGAACTGACCGCCGAGGGCGTCCCGTTCACCGAGTTCAACTACTACGACCACACCCGCCCCACCGTCGACGCGGCCTTCCTGACCGGCACCCTGCCGGACGGCACCGTGGAGGCGAAGTACCAGGGCGTGGTGCTGCCGGCCGCGAACGCGCTGGGCATCGACGCGGCCGAGGCGGTCGCCCTCAGCTCCTACGAACGGACATACAACATCCGCCAGTTGGATGCCAGCAGCTACCCGCAGCCGAGCAACGGGCTGAACTGGCCGCAGAACCCGGGCTACCTGGGCGCGCTGGACGGGATGACCGCGCAGGTCACCCCGGCGGGCTCGGCCGCCGCCTTCGGCTACCTGCAGGGCGGCATCCCGATCGAGGACAACAACCCCTCGGTGACCGAGAGTTACGGTTTCCTCTCGACCCCGCTGACCAGCCCGGCCACGGGCAGCAGCTTCACCCCGCTGGTGCAGCTGCCGATCCCGGGCAGCACGGCGCAGGGCAGCCTGGTCGGCGACTACCACCACAACGGCCACGACGAGCTGGTCACCACCTTCGCCTACAACCAGTACCAGCGGCAGTGGCGGCTGCTGGCCCGCGGCATGGTCGACTGGCTGACCCAGGGCGTCCACCTGGGCTTCGCCCGCAACTACCTCTCGGTCCAGGTGCAGGACGTGCTGCTGAGCGACAACCGCTGGAACAGCACCCTGAAGTGCACCTCCGGTGACGTGAACTGCACGCCGGTGCCGGGCAGTCCGGAGGCCGCCCCGATCCGGATGACGCCCGCCGACGTGACCTACGCCCAGCAGTGGGAGGCGGCCAACAACCTCACCCTGGACCTGGCCTACGACGGCAGCGGCAGCGAGGCCGTCACCGCCGCCGCCGGCTCCGACCCGCTGGCCGCCCAGTTCGCCGCCCAGGCCGGCTCCTTCCGCTGGCTGAACGGCGGCTACGGGCGCCAGTACCTCGGCTGCGTGCAGAACACCGCCGTGGTGCCCTGGGTCTGCAGCACCGACGCGAACGGCGCGGTGCAGTGGGTGAGCCAGGCCGACATCACCTCGGCCGTGCAGACCAACACCGCCTGGGCCCGGGCCAAGGGGCTCCCGGTGGACGCCGGCGAGCTGGTGACCAGTCAGTACTCGGGCCTGGCGCTGGCTCCGCAGCAGCCGCAGGACAACCCGGCGCTGGCCCCGGCGCTGACCGCGCTCGGCGTCTCGGCGCTCGCCTCCGACGGGTCCGCCGAGTCCGCCGCCCGCCAGGTCGGGTCGGCCACCACCGTCCCGGGGCACCCGCTCGACCTGTTCCACAACGTCGCCACCGCCGCCGGCGAGACCGACGAGTACAACTGGACCTACACCTCCGCGGCGCAGGGCGGCAGCGGCGCCTGCACCAACTCCACCACCAGCACCTGTCTGGCCGCCCCGCTGGACACCACGACCGGCTTCGGGAGCACCATCGTGCCGAGCACGGCCGCCATCGCGCTGCAGCACGTGCTGACCGACGACCCGAGCCCGCTGGTGCTGCACCAGGCCGGCCTGACCGAGGACCGGATCGCCTACCCGGTGCTCGACCAGGTGCTCAGCGGCTACCGGGCGCTGTTCGCCGCCACCACCCCGGTGGTGAACCTGCGGCTGGCCGACCTGGCCGCCCAGCAGCGCCAACAGGCGGCCTGGCGGGCGGCGTTGGCCGTCGGCACCGTGACGGCCTACCAGGTGGGCCAGGCAGTCACGGTCACCGCGCCGGCCGGGGTCGCGGTACCGGTGACCGCGCCGAGCGGCAGCGTGCAGGTGCAGCCGGCCGGCACGGCGGCCACCGCGGCCGGCACCGCCTACGCCGGCGAGCTGTCCGGCTGGCTGCTCCCGGCCTCGGGCGAGGGCACGGTCACCGTCCAACTGCCCTCCCCGGCGGCACCGCAGGCCCTGGCACCGAACACGCGGGCGGCCCGGTCCGCCCCGGCCCGCTCAACGGCCACCGCCCCGGTCACCGCGGCCGTGGTCCCGGCGAGCGTGGCCCGTCCGGTGCCGCTGGGCCCGGGCGACCAGGTGCGGATCCGCGCCGGCAAGCGCTGACCCCCACGGAGGAACCGGCCCACCCGGCAGGCCCCCACCCGCGCGTCGGGTGGGGGCCTGCCAGCATGGGACGCGTCAACTGCGCGCCCACCGCTGGAGAGTGCCCGAATGTCCCTGCACGGCACCGCCGCCCACCGCACCGCCGCCGACCTGCCGCCGCTGGTCCACCGGGCCCTGGCCGCCGCCGAGGCCAACGGGTTCGCCTACTCCTGCCGCCCCGAACAGGGCCGGCTGCTGCGCGCCCTGGCCCAGGGTGCACCCGCCACCGTCGCCGAGAGCGGCACCGGCTGCGGGGTGGGCCTGGCCTGGCTGGCCACCGGCGCGGCCCCGGGCGTGCGCCTGCTGAGCGTGGAGCGCGATCCGGCGCGCGCGGCGGTGGCGGCCGCGGTCTTCGCCGACCAGCCGCAGGTCACCGTGGTCTGCGCGGACTGGACGGAGCTCTACCGGCACGGCCCGTTCGACCTGCTGGTGCTGGACGGCGGCGGCCAGGGCAAGGGCGGCGACGCGGCCGACCCGGCCCGCCTGCTGGCCGTGCACGGCACCGTGGTGGTGGACGACTTCACCCCCGCCACCGGCTGGCCCCCGCTGCACGAGGGCCGCCCGGACATCGCGCGCATGCACTGGCTGGAGCACCCGGCGCTGCGCGCGGTGGAGCTGCGCCTGGCGGCCGATCTGAGCGCGGTGGTCGGCCGCCGGTGCGCGAACTGACGGAGCATCAGTACCGGACGGTGATCCGCCGTTCGATCCCGTCCACCCGGATCGATCCGCCGCAGGGCAGGATCAGCTGCGGGTCGGTGTGCCCGAAGTCCACGTCGAAGACCGCCATGGTCCGCGGCGCGTACTCGGCCAGCGCCCGCAGCACCGCCTCGCGCTGCTCCTTGCGGTAGGCGGCCTTGGCCTGCGCGTCGCCCGGGCGCTCGAAGCTCCAGGCCTTCGCCCGGGCCATCAGCAGTGCGGGGAACTGGGCGAGCAGTCCGCGCTCGCCGAGGTTGCGCAGGATCCGGTAGACCTCGGTGCTGCTGGGCAGTTCCTCGCTGGTCTCCAGGTAGAGCACCTGGCCGGCGTACTGCTCGACCGGCCCGATCTCCTTGTCGGCCATCGCCATCCAGGCCAGGATCTCCAGGTTGCCGCCCCAGCCCGGGCCCTCGACCACCCGGTCGCCCTGATGCCAGATCCAGCCCTCGCCTGCCTCCATCGGCGGCTCGGCGTCGAGCAGTTCGGCCTCCGCCCAGTCGAACTCCTGGTCGCGCACCAGCGGTTGCGGGAGCAGCTCGTACTCCTGACTCCCGTCGCCGAACAGGGCCGCGCGCAGCGAGTCGGTGCTGGCGGGCTGGAGCGAGCCGCCGCGGCCCAGGTGCACCATGACCGAGCCGCCGTGGTAGCTGACCATGCCGCAGTTGCGCAGGAAGAGCAGCAGGTTGGTGTTGTCGCTGTACCCGAAGAACGGCTTGGGGTTGGCGCTGATCAGCTCCCGGTCCAGGTGCGGCAGCACGGTGATCTGGTCGTCGCCGCCGATGGTGGCCAGCACCGCCTTGATACTCGGGTCGGCGAAGGCGGCGTGCAGGTCGGCGGCGCGCTCGGCGGGGGTGGCGCCCCACTTGGCGGTGCCGGGGTACACCACCGGCTCCAGACCGAACTCCTCGCGCAGGCGCTTGAGGCCCAGCTGGTAGGGCAGCGGGAAGAGGGCCGGCACGGCGGCGCCCGGCGAGAGCACGGCCACCTTGTCGCCGGGCTTCGGCTTGGGCGGGTGCACCGGCGCGGGCGCGGCGAGCTCGGCCAGCTCCGCGGCCCGGCGCAGGTCCTTGGGGCGGCCGAGGGCGCGGCGCATCGCGATCAGGTCCGCGCGGCGCAGGTAGCGGATCACCGTGCCGTCCGGGCCGGGGGTGGTCAGCGCGCGCTCGGCGAAGCCGGCCACGTCCAGACCGCCCCAGGGCAGCTTGGGGGTGCACAGGTCGCCGCCGGCCCGCGCCGTGGTGTAGTCGATCTTGCGTGCCTGGAACGCCTCGGCCCGGCAGGGCAGTTCGCCGCCGTCCTCGCCGTACAGCCGGGCGCCCACCGCGGCGAAGGCGGCAGCCATTGCCGCGGCGTGCTGCGGCGCACCGCTCCACAACAGGTCCAGGTCGCCGGTCAGCTCCTGCGAGCCGTGCAGGATGCCGGCCACCTGCCCGATCACCACCACCGGTGCGCCCCGGCGGTCCAGTTCGGCGAGCAGCTCCAGCGGGTCGAAGCCGACCGCGCCGTCGGTGCCGACCGTGCCCACCGTCTCGTCGGCATCCTCGTGGCCCAGCCCGGTGGGCGGGCGCTCGCGCACCAGCTCGGCGGTGCGGGCCACGGCCTCGCGCAGGCGGTCCAGCGGGGTGCGGGCCATACAGGGGGCTCCTTCGGTGCGAACGGGTCGTCAGGCGAGCAGACCACGCCCGTTCGCGCACTGTCCACCGAGTAAGGCGCGCGACGCCGAACGCCGCCCCTCCCGGTGCGGGAGGGGCGGCGTTCGGCGCCAGGACCTGTCTCAGCCGGCAGGTGTCAGCCGGTCAGTGCGCCATCACCGGCACGTCGACGAGCTCGCCGTCGGCCCCGACGGGCAGGTGGTTCTGCGCGCCGCCGCCGTTGAGCAGGATCCCCGACAGGACGGCGGCCACCAGCAGGAAGCCGAAGGACCACCAGATCGCGTGGGCGAAGCCGTGCACCTGTGCCTGGGCCGCGAGCAGCTGCGGCGGCAGGTGCGGGTTGGACGGCACGAAGGACTTGGTCGCGGCGGTCGCCACGGTGCTCAGCGCCGCGGTGCCGATCGCGCCGCCGACCTGCTGCGAGGTGTTGACCATCGCGGAGGCCACACCGGCGTCGGTCGGGCGCACCCGGAAGGTGGCCAGGCTCATGGCCGGCATGAACGCGGTACCCATGCCCAGACCCATCAGGACCAGGCCGGGCAGGATCAGCCAGTAGGACGAGTCGACCTTGATCTGGGTCAGGATCGACATGCCGGCCGCGGCGACCAGGAAGCCGGGCGCCATCAGGTACCGGGCCGGGACGCGGTTCATCAGGCGGGCACCGATCTGGGTGGAGCCGGTGATCATGCCGACCACCATCGGCAGGAAGGCCACGCCGGTCATCACCGGGGAGTACCGCAGGATGTTCTGCATGTAGTAGGTCAGGAACAGGAACAGACCGAACATGCCGATGATGGCCAGGCCCAGCGCCAGGTAGGAGCCGCCGCGGTTGCGGTCGAGCACCACGCGCAGCGGCAGCAGCGGGGCCTTGACCCGGGCCTCGACGGCCACGAAGGCGGCCAGCAGCACGGCCGCGGCCACGAACAGGCCGATCGTGGTGCCGTTGCTCCAGCTGGTCTCGGCGGCCTTGGTGAAGCCGTAGACCAGCGCGACCAGGCCGCTGGAGACCAGCAGCACGCCGGGGATGTCCAGCCGGTTGCGGTTGAGCCCGCCGGCCGGCTCGCGGATCACCATGATCGCGCCGGCCACCGCGAGGATCGCGAACGGCACGTTGATGTAGAAGGTCCAGCGCCAGTTCAGGTACTCGGTCAGCACGCCGCCGAGGATCAGGCCGATGGCGCCACCGCCACCGGCGACCGCGCCGTAGATGCCGAAGGCCTTGGCCCGCTCGTGAGCGTCGGTGAACATCACCGTCAGCAGCGAGAGCGCGGCGGGGGCCAGCAGCGCGCCGAAGACGCCCTGCAGCGCACGGGCGCCGACCAGCATCCCGAAGTTCTGCGAGGCACCACCGATGGCGGAGGCGGCCGCGAAGCCGACCAGGCCGACGATGAAGGTGCGGCGGCGGCCCCACAGGTCGGCGATCCGGCCGCCGAACAGCAGCAGGCCACCGAAGGCCAGCGCGTAGGCGGTGATCACCCAGGAGCGGTTGGTGTCGGAGAAGCCGAGCGACTTCTGGGCCGAGGGCAGCGCGATGTTCACGATGGTGGCGTCGAGCACCACCATCAGCTGGGCGAGCGCGATGAACGCGAGCGCCTTCCAGCGGTTCTGGTCGGCCTGGGGGGCCACTTGAGACATGGGTGTACTCACCTAACGGCAGGAGATCGGTGCTGAGCAGTCGGACGCGATGGATTCACGTCCGGGTGAAGTTCAGGAGACGGCCCGGCGGCCGCTGCGGGTCATGGGCGCCGCAGTTCCTCCAACGTGATGGGCCGGCCGGGCAGCTCGGAGCAGCCGGCGGCCCGCAGCCCGTCGAGGAACAGGGCGAGGTGGCGGTGGACGAACATCGACTCGTCGTGCGCCAGGCACTGCGAGCCGGGCAGCGGTCGGGTCAGCCGGGCCAGGGCCACGAAGACGTCGCCGGGGGCCACGTCGGTGCGCATGGTGCCGGCCTGCTGGGCCCGGTCCATCAGGGACTGGACCGCGCCGTCGAGCAGGGTCTTGACCGCGAACAGCTCGTCGTCGGCGTGCAGCGCGACGTGCTCGGAGAGCAGCGTGCACAGCGCGCCGACCCGCTCGTCGGCCGCCGCGTGGACGAAGCGGCACAGGGCCGCGAAGGCGTCCGGCTCGAACTGCGCCTCGCGGGCCCGGACCAGGATCCGGTCCAAGACCGAGAGCGCGACCTGCTGGGCCAGCGCCGCCCGGTCGGGGAAGTTGCGGTAGACGGTGGCGTTGCCGACGCCGGCCCGGCGGGCGATCTCGTCCATCGGTACGTCGACGCCGACCTCGACGAACAGCTCCCGAGCGGCGGCCAGGATCCGCTCGCGGTTTCGGGTGGCATCCGCCCGGAGCCGGGGCGCGGCGGGGCGGACCGGCGGGCGGTCGTCCAGCGGAGGCTGGGGCACCAGGGTTTCCATTGCTGCGCTCCTCTCAGTGGTCGGGCGGTAACGGGGACAAGCTCCCCACTTCCTTCGACTGTACTCCAAACGGGGAGAGCGTCCCCGGATATTTCCGGTTCCTGGACTTTTCTTCGCCTGTGACCCGCATCACGCCACTGGCAAGCCCGTGTGACCCGCCGCAGACTGGGCAGGAAGGACGGGGCCATGCCACTGATGATCATGAGGACGTGATGCAGTGAACCTGGTACGACCGTCGAGCTCGCCCCTCGACAACGAGCCGCAGGCACCGCCGACGGTGACCCCGCTGACCGAGAACTCGGCCGAGGTCTACGTCGCCTCCACCTGCTTCAAGATCGGGCCGCCCGGTCGGGTGGGCGTCGAGCTCGAATGGTTCGTCCACGACGCCCAGCAACCGCACCGTGCCCCCTCCCCCGACCGGGTGGACGCCGCGCTCGCCGCGCTGCACCTGTCCCCCGACCGGCCACTGCTCCCCCTGGGCTCCCGGATCACCCGCGAGCCCGGCGGCCAGGTCGAGCTCAGCTCCCCGGCCGCCGCGGACCTGGCCGACTGCCTGGCGACCACCGCACAGGAGCTGGACACGCTGCGCGCCGCCTTCACCGCCCAGGGCCTGACCCTCGCCGGCTACGGTACCGAACTCCACCCCCGGCCGCGGCAGGTGACTTTGCGTCAGCCGCGCTATCTGGCGATGGAGGAGTACTTCGGCAGGTCCGGTCCCTGGGGCAAGATCATGATGTGCGCCACCGCCTCCACCCAGGTCTGCCTGGACTCCGGCACCGACCGGCCCGGCAGCGCGGGCTTCCGCGAGCGCTGGCTGCTGGCCCACCGGCTCGGTCCGGTGCTGGTCGCCGCCTTCGCCAACTCGCCGCTGCTGGACGGGCGGCCGACCGGCTACCGGTCCACCCGCCAGGCCGTCTGGTCGAGGATGGACCCCAGCCGCACGCTGGCCCCCACCGCCCCCGAGTGCGACCCGCGCGAGGCCTGGGCGCGCTACGTGCTGGACGCCCAGGTGCTCTGCGTGCGCCGCCCGGCGCCCGCGCCGTGGAGCGCGCCGGCCGGGCTGACCTTCCGCGCCTGGCTGCGCCGCCCGCCGGCCGAGCGGCCCACCCTGGCCGACCTGGAGTACCACCTGACCACGCTCTTCCCGCCGGTGCGCCCGCGCGGGTACCTGGAGCTGCGCATGATCGACGCGCAGCCGGGCGACGGCTGGGTGGCGCCGGCCGCGCTGACCGCGGCGCTGTTCGCCGACCACCGGGCGACCGAGGCCGCACTGGAGGCCCTGGAGCCGCTCGCCTCGGCGGTCACCGAGCCCGGGCCGCGCGGCCCCGCCTGGACCAGGGCCGCCACCCGTGCGGTGGCCGATCCGCTGCTGCGCCGCGCGGCGCTGGGCTGCTTCGCGGCCGCCGACGCCGCGCTCGGGCGCACCGGCCGCGACGAACCGGCGCGCGCCACCCTGGCCGAGTTCGCCGACCGCTACACCGCCAGGGGCCGATGTCCGGCCGACGACCTGCTCGACGGCGCCGCTCGCCAGGAGGACGCACCGTGCTGAACCCGCCCGCCCACCCCGAGCTGACTCTCGAGCTGACCGACGAGCAGTTGCGCGAGGCCATCGCCGCCCGGCTGCTGACCGCCCGGGACCGCACCCGGGGCCTGACCGACTGCGTGGACGACGGCGAACTGACGGCCCAGCACTCCCGCCTGATGTCCCCGCTGGTCTGGGACCTGGCGCACATCGGGAACCAGGAGGAGCTCTGGCTGCTGCGCAACGTCGGCGGCCGGGACCCGATGCACCCCGAGATCGACCCGCTCTACGACGCCTTCGAGCACCCGCGCGCCGAGCGCCCCACGCTGCCACTGCTGCCGCCCGCCGAGGCGCGCGCCTACGCCGCCGAGGTGCGCGGCCGGGTGCTCGACCTGCTGGCGGGTGTGAGCCTGACCGGCACCCCGCTGCTGGCGGCCGGCTTCGCCTTCGGCCTGATCGCCCAGCACGAACAGCAGCACGACGAGACCATGCTGATCACCCATCAGCTGCGCCGGGGCGAGGCGGTGCTCACCGCACCGGCTCCCGCGCCCGCACCGGCGGACCGGCTGCCCGCCGAAGTGGTGGTGCCCGCCGGGCCGTTCACCATGGGCACCGACACCGAGCCCTGGGCGCTGGACAACGAGCGCCCGGCCCACCAGGTGGACCTGCCCGCCTTCGCCATCGACACGGTCCCGGTGAGCAACGCCGACTACCAGCGCTTCCTCGCCGACGGCGGCTACCAGCAGCCGCGCTGGTGGAGCGCGGCGGGCTGGGAGCACCGGCAGGCGGCCGACCTGACGGCGCCGCTCTTCTGGACCCGCCAGGACGGGGTCTGGCTGCGCCGCCGGTTCGGGCGTACCGAGCCGGTGCCGCCGAACGAGCCGGTGCTGCACGTGACCTTCTACGAGGCCGAGGCCTACGCCCGCTGGGCCGGGCGGCGGCTGCCCACCGAGGCCGAGTGGGAGACGGCGGCCCGGTTCGACCCGGTCAGCGGCCGCTCGCGCCGCTTCCCGTGGGGCGACGAGCCGCCCGGGGCGCAGCACGCCAACCTGGGCCAGCGCCACCTGCAGCCGGCCGAGGTGGGCAGCTACCCCGAGGGCGCCTCGGCGCTGGGGGTGCGGCAGTTGATCGGCGACGTGTGGGAGTGGACGGCCAGCGACTTCACCCCGTACCCGGGCTTCAGGGCCTGGCCGTACCGGGAGTACTCGGAGGTCTTCTTCCCCGAGCCGGGACAGGCGGGCGAGTACAAGGTGCTGCGCGGCGGCAGCTTCGCGGTGGACCCGGTGGCCTGCCGGGGCACCTTCCGCAACTGGGACTACCCGGTCCGCCGCCAGATCTTCGCGGGCTTTCGCACCGCCCGTGACCTGGACGGCTCCTGATGTGCCGACACCTCGCCTACCTCGGCGAGCCGGTGAGCCCGGCCGAGGTGATCGTCGAGCCGCCGTACGGCCTGTACCGCCAGTCCTGGGCGCCGCGGCTGCAGAGGCACGGCACGGTCAACGCCGACGGCTTCGGCCTGGGCTGGTTCGCCCCGGGCGACCCGGTGCCGGCCCGCTACCGCCGCGCGGTGCCGATCTGGGCCGACGAGAACCTGCTGGACCTGGCCCGGGTGCTGCGCACCCCCGCGCTGCTGGCGGCGGTCCGCTCGGCCACCGCGGGCACCAGCGCCGAGCAGTCCGCGGCCGCCCCCTACGCCGGCGACGGCTGGCTGTTCAGCCACAACGGCGCGCTGGCCGGCTGGCCGAGCGCGCTCGGCACGCTGGCCGAACTGCTGGCACCGGCCGACCTGCTCACGCTGGAGGCGCGCTGCGACTCGGCACTGGTCTGGGCGCTGCTGCGGCGCCGGCTGCGAGCGGGCCAGGAGGTGGGCGGCGCACTGGCCGACACCGTCGCCGAGGTGGCCGACCGCACCAGCGCCCGGCTCAACCTGCTCGTCACCGACGGGCGGGTGATCGCCGCGACCGTCTGGGGCGACACCCTCTTCCACCGCCTGGAGCTCGGCCGCTCGGTGCTGGTCGCCTCCGAACCCGGCGACGACGGCCCCGGCTGGACCCCGGTGCCCGACCGCTCCGTCGTGCTGGCCACGCCCGACGCGGTGACGGTCCGCCCGCTCGATCTCACCACCGCCGCCTGAGAGGAACCCGTTGACGATGACCAGCTTCGAACTCACCCGGCTGCTCCCGGCCGACCACTTCGCCCGAGCGCTGCGCGAGGACGTGCGCACCGGGCTGACCGCCGACGACAAGTGGCTGCCGCCGAAGTGGTTCTACGACAAACGGGGCAGCGAGCTGTTCGAGGACATCACCCGGCTGCCCGAGTACTACCCGACCCGGGCCGAGCGGGCCATCCTGACTGAGCGGGCGGGAGCGGTGGCCGCGGCCACCCGGGCCCGCACCCTGGTCGAACTGGGCTCCGGCTCCTCGGAGAAGACCCGGCTGCTGCTGGACGCGCTGCGTGGGCTGGGCACCCTGGACGCCTACGTCCCGGTGGACGTGAGCGAGAGCGCACTGCGCGAGGCCGGTGAGCAACTGACGCTCGACTACCCCGGGTTGTCGGTGCACGGAGTGGTCTCCGACTTCACCGCCGAGCTGGGGCTGCCGCGTTCGGCGCCCGGGCCGCGCCTGGTGGTCTTCCTCGGCGGCACGCTGGGCAACTTCACCCCCGCCGAGCGGGCCCGGTTCCTGACCGCGCTGCGGGCCGAACTGGCACCCGAGGACGCAGTGCTGCTCGGTACCGACCTGGTCAAGGACCCGGCCGTGCTGGTCGCCGCCTACGACGACGCGGCCGGGGTGACCGCCGAGTTCAACAAGAACCTGCTCAACGTGCTGGACCGGGAGCTGGAGGCCACCTTCGACCCGGAGGCCTTCGAGCACGTCGCGCGCTGGGACGCCGAGCGGGAGTGGATCGAGATGCGGCTGCGCTCGACCCGGACGCAGCAGGTCGCCATCCCCGGCGTGGAGCTGACGGTGGACTTCGCGGCCGGCGAGGAGCTGCGCACCGAGATCTCGGCCAAGTTCCGCCGCGAGGGGGTGGCCGCCGAGCTGGCGGCAGCCGGCTTCGCGCTGCACGAGTGGTGGACCGACTCGGAGGGGAGGTTCGGCCTCTCGCTGGCCCGGCCGGCCTGACACCGTCGGCCGCTCCTGCGTCAACAACCTCCAGCGGAAGATCAAGTACTCCTCGGAGAGCGGGAATTCGCATGGCGTTCGCAACAGCGCATCTTGTGTGAACACCGTCAATTGCGAATGATGGCAATCATCATCCGCCTCTTCGAGGAGTCCGCGTTGCGTCTGCCACGTCCGGCCACCCGCCTGGCCGCCACCCTCGGCCTGCTCTGCGGCCTGGTGACCAGTGTCACCGGCATCAGCTCGGTCACCGCCGCCACGCCCGCCCTGGCCGCCGCCGGGGTGCCGCGCCCCGACCACGTGGTGCTGGTCATCTTCGAGAACACCTCGGAGAGCTCGATCATCGGCAACTCCCAAGCCCCCTACTTCAACCAGCTCGCCACCAGCGGCGCCAACTTCACCGACTCCCACGCCATCGAGCACCCCAGCGAGCCGAACTACCTCGACCTGTTCTCCGGCTCCAACCAGGGCGTCACCGACGACTCCTGCCCCCACACCTTCAGCACCGACAACGAGGGCGCCCAACTCATCGCCAAGGGCCTCACCTTCAAGGGCTACTCCGAGGACCTGCCCTCGGCCGGCTCCACCGCCTGCACCAGCGGCAAATACGCCCGCAAGCACAACCCCTGGGTCAACTTCAGCAACGTCCCCACCGCCGACAACCAGCCGTTCTCGGCCTTCCCCACCGACTTCACCCAGCTGCCCACCGTCTCCTGGGTCGTCCCCAACCTGTGCAACGACATCCACGACTGCTCCATCTCCACCGGCGACACCTGGTTCAGGACCCACCTGGACGCCTACGCCCAGTGGGCCAAGACCCACAACAGTCTGCTCATCACCACCTTCGACGAGGACGACAGCTCCACCTCGGCCAACCAGATCACCACCCTGTTCAACGGCCAGTCGGTGAAGACCGGCACGTACGGTGAGCACCTCGACCACTTCGGCGTCCTGCGCACCATCGAGGACATGTACGGGCTGCCCTACGCCGGCTCCGCCGCCCAGGCCGCCCCCGTCACCGACGCCTGGACCACCGGCACCAGCGGCAGCGTCACCGTGACCAACCCCGGTGCGCAGACCGGCACCGCCGGCACCGCCGCCTCCCTGCAGTTGGCCGCCACCGACACCGCCGGCGGCACCCTCGCCTGGTCCGCCACCGGACTGCCCGCCGGCCTGTCGATCAGCGCCGGCGGCCTGATCACCGGCACTCCCAGCACCGCGGGCACGTACTCCGTGACCGCCACCGCCACGGACTCCACCGGACCCACCGGCTCCACCACCTTCAGCTGGACCGTCAACCCCGCCGGGGGCGGCGGCTGCACCGCCGGCCAACTGCTCGGCAACGCCGGCTTCGAGACCGGCAGCGCCCCGCCGTGGACCGCCAGCAGCGGGGTGGTCGACAACAGCTCCTCCGAGGCCGCCCACTCCGGCAGCTGGAAGGCCTGGCTGGACGGCTACGGCTCCGCCCACACCGACACCCTCTCGCAGACCGTCACCATCCCGGCCGGCTGCAAGGCCACCTTCAGCTTCTGGCTGCACATCGACACCGCCGAAACCGGTTCGACCGCCTACGACAAGCTCGCGGTGACCGCCAACACCACCACCCTCGCCACCTACTCCAACGTCAACGCCGCCACCGGCTACGTACAGAAGAGCTTCGACCTCTCCTCCTACGCCGGCCAGACCGTGACGCTGAAGTTCACCGGCACCGAGGACAGCAGCCAGCAGACCAGCTTCGTCATCGACGACACCGCGCTCAACGTCTCCTGAGCTTCCTGACCCCAGCGCCACGGGGCGGGGGAGCGGCGACCGCCCGCCCCCCCCCCCCC
>NZ_PYBW01000350.1 GCF_003205575.1 Streptomyces tateyamensis | reverse complement strand
GGCGATGGCCGCAGGGAGTCGGGTAGCCGGGGGGAATCTCACCCCCCGGCTCCCACAGATCCGTGCGTAACAGTCTCCCGTTACACGGCTCTTGTCATTCTGATCACCAAGCCGAGGACGCTGTGGTCACCCACTTCCAGTGCGCGAACATCCGGGGATAGCGCTGGGCTGCCCCTCTCACGCTCTGGAGTGCTTTCCTCAGCGCCGCCAGTCGTTTGTACTTCTTGCGGACCCACCGCACCAAGTAGGCGTTG
>NZ_PYBW01000349.1 GCF_003205575.1 Streptomyces tateyamensis | reverse complement strand
GACCGAGGCGGCCAGCGTCGAGCCGAACGGCGCCACGGCGGACGTGACCAGCGGGACGATCAGCGCGGACGGCCGGTACGCCGAGTTCACCTCGCTCGACAACGACTACCGCGCGCCCAGCCAGGTCATGGTCCGCGACCTGGAGCACGGCAGCACGGTGCTGGTCAGCGCGGCGCCCGACGGCAGCGCGGCCGACCAGGACGCCTCGCTGGCCGGGC
>NZ_PYBW01000348.1 GCF_003205575.1 Streptomyces tateyamensis | reverse complement strand
CCGCCCCCGCCTCCCCCCCCCCCTGACCCTCCTCTTGGTTCCCCCCTACCCGCCGCACCAGCCGCCCGAAGTGGGTGTCCACCGTGATCCCGGGCACCCCGAAGGCGTTGCCGAGGACCACGTTGGCCGTCTTGCGGCCCACGCCGGGCAGCCGGACCAGTTGCTCCAGGGTGCCGGGCACCTCTCCGCCGAACTCGTCGCGCATCATCGTCGACAGGCCCAGCAGCGACTTCGCCTTGTTCCGGAAGA
>NZ_PYBW01000347.1 GCF_003205575.1 Streptomyces tateyamensis | reverse complement strand
CCCCGGCAGCGACGTCCCGGCCTGTGGACGGCCGGTGTGGTTCCGTTGACGGCATGACGCCCGCTCCGCACCCCCCGTCCCGGGTGGCCCTGATCGGCTACGCCCTGGCCGGCGCCGCCTTCCACGCCCCGTTGATCGCCACCCCCTCCGGACTGCGGCTGGCCGCCGTGGTGACCGCCAGTCCCGAGCGCCGGGCCAGACTGGCCGTCGAGCACCCAGAGGCGCAGGTCCTGGACTCGCCCGAGCAGGTCTTCGACCGGGCCGAGGAGTACGACCTGGTGGTGATCGCCACCCCCAACCGCACCCA
>NZ_PYBW01000346.1 GCF_003205575.1 Streptomyces tateyamensis | reverse complement strand
GCCACCTGTGCTCCGGCCAGGTACAGCTCCCCCGCCATGCCCGGCGGCACCGGCCGCAGGGCGTCGTCGAGCACGTAGGCCCGCAGGTTGCGGCCGGGGCGGCCGACGACCGGGCGCTCGGGGCGATCCGCGCACCGGCCGTAGAGGGCGTCGACGGTGCACTCGGTGGGCCCGTAGACGTTGTAGGCGGTGACGCCGAGATCCTGCTGCGCCGCGCACAGCTCCTGCCAGGCGGCGGGCGAGATCGCCTCGCCGCCGACCAGCAGCAGGCCCGGGTGGTGGCGGCCCGCTGCGAACAGCCCGGCGGCGGTGAGTTCCCGCAGGTAGGAGGGGGTGACGTTG
>NZ_PYBW01000345.1 GCF_003205575.1 Streptomyces tateyamensis | reverse complement strand
GTGATCGGTGTCGGCCTGGGCGCCTACCTGGCCTGCCGGGACTGGCAGAGCGGCAAGCCCTCCGGGATGCGGGCCGCGCTGTTCATCAACGGGACCGAGGTCGGGGCGCTGGCCGTCCAGACCATGGTGGACCGCCTGCGCACCGGCAAGGCCTTCCCGCCGGAGGCGTACGCGCCCACCAGCATGGTCGACCCGGGCAACTGGACCACCTCCGGGCTCACCTGCAGCTGACGCACAGGGAGAACGGGCGCCCAGGGGCTCGGCTGCGGATCCCGCCGGGAT
>NZ_PYBW01000344.1 GCF_003205575.1 Streptomyces tateyamensis | reverse complement strand
CCGGCCCCCCCCCCGACACCCGGGCCCGGGCGCCGGGGGGCCCCCCGCGGGGAAGGTGGACGCCGGCCGCCCCCCCCCCCCCGGAATACACCCCGCCCGGCGGGGGTGCCCCCGCCGGGCCCGGGTGCGCGCCCCCCCCCCCCCCCCCCCCCCCCCCCCCGCCCGCCCCCGCGGCCCCCCGCCTGCCCCGCCCCCTCCCCCGCCCGGGCCCCCCCGGGCCCCGGGTGCGGCGGCCCTCCACCCCCCGGACAACCGGCCGGGCCCCGCCGCCCCCCCCGCGCCGGGCGCCCCGGGCGCCCCCGCCCCAACCGCCCCAGCCGAGCCGCCCCCCCCCGCCGCAGCCGCCG
>NZ_PYBW01000037.1 GCF_003205575.1 Streptomyces tateyamensis | reverse complement strand
GGCCATGCCCTTGGTGCTGCCGGAGGACTCGGACAACTCGACCTGGTCGCGCACCCACTGGGTCGGGCTCGGCGGGTATTCGCCGGCGACGGGGTGCTCGCTGTCCGATCGCTCGAGGGGATCTGGCTCTCCCCCACCAGCCCCGAGCGGGCCACGATCCGTCAGATGACCAGGCTGAGCGGCAGGATCAGCGCGATCGCCACCACCGAGATCACCGTCTCCATCACCGACCACGACTTGATGGTCTGGCCCACGTTCATCCCGAAGTACTCCTTCACCAGCCAGAAGCCGGCGTCGTTGACGTGCGAGAAGAACAGCGAGCCGGCGCCGACGGCGAGCACCAGCAGGGCTGCGTGGGTGCCGGACATGCCGGCCGCCAACGGCGAGACGATGCCGGCCGCAGTGATCGTGGCCACCGTGGCGGAGCCGGTGGCCAGCCGGATCAGCACCGCGATCAGCCAGCCGAGCAGCAGCGCCGAGAGGTGCAGCTTGCCGGCCCAGTGGCTGACCGCGTCGCCGACGCCCACGTCGATCAGGGTCTGCTTGAAGCCGCCGCCCGCGCCGACGATGAAGACGATGCCGGCGATCGGGCCGAGCGACCTGGCCACCGTGTCGGAGATCCGGCCCTTGTCGAAGCCGGCCGCGCGGCCGAGGGTGACCATCGCCAGCAGCACCGCGGCGAGCAGCGCGATCAGCGGCGAGCCGACGAAGTCGAGGATCCGCTGGGTGACGTCCTTGGGCTGGTCGATCACCACGTCGACCAGCGCCTTGCCGAGCATCAACACCACCGGCAGCAGGATGGTGGCGAGCACCGCGCCGAACGCGGGGGTCCTCTCGGGACGCTCGGCGGCCGCCTCCTGGGTGGTCTCCGGCAGGGCCAGCGGGCCCACCCAGCGCTCGGCGACCCGGGCGAAGAGCGGTCCTGCGATCACCAGGGTGGGCACGGCGATCAGCAGGCCGAGCGCCAGGGTGGTGCCGAGGTCGGCCTTGAGGGCGTCGATCGCCACCAGCGGGCCCGGGTGCGGCGGGACCAGACCGTGTAGCACGGACAGGCCGGCCAGCGCGGGAATGCCGACCCGCAGCACCGGGATGTCGCCGCGCTTGGCGACCATCAGCACGATCGGGATCAGCAGCACCACGCCGACCTCGAAGAAGAGCGGCAGCCCGAGCAGCGCGGCGATCAGCGCCATCGCCCAGGGCAGCGTGCGCCTGCTCGCCCGGCCCAGCACGGTGTCGGCGATGATCGCGGCACCGCCGGAGTCGGCGAGCAGCTTGCCGAGCATCGCGCCGAGGCCGATCAGCAGGCCGACGCTGGTCACGGTGGCGCCGAAGCCGGTGGCGAAACTGGCGGTCAGCTTGTCGAAGGGCGCGCCGGCCACCGCGGCGAGCAGGCCCGAGCCGAGGGTCAGGGCCAGGAACGGGTGCAGCTTCAGCTTGCTGATCAGCAGCACGATGACGCCGATGCTGAGCAGCACGGCCAGCAGGAGTCTGCCGTCGCTGTGGGTGTGCGGGAGCGCCTGTGGGGCGGCGGCGAGGAGCAGGGAGGCGGTCACGCGAGGTCTCCATTGACGGGCCGCAGCCGGGCTGCGGCCATCTCGACGAGTTCGTGGGGGGTGCGGATCTTGCCGTCCGGGTCAGGGCCGACGTCCAGCACGGTGCCGCGCTCGTCCGCCTGCAGCGGTTCGAGGACCGCGTACTGGGAGTCGAGCAGCGAGGCCGGCATGAAGTGGCCGGTCCGGGCGGCGAGACGGTCGGCGATGAGACGTCGCCCGCCGTCCAGGTGCAGGAAGTACGCGTCGGGGCAGCCGGCGCGCAGGGTGTCGCGGTAGCGGTGTTTGAGCGCGGAGCAGGTGACCACTCCGCCGGTGCCCGCCTGCCCGCGCTCGTGCAGCCAGCCGGCCAGGGCGCGCAGCCACGGCTCGCGGTCGGCGTCGTCCAGCGGGATGCCGGCCGTCATCTTGGCGATGTTGGCGGCGGGGTGGAAGTCGTCGGCCTCGGCGTAGGGAAGGCCGAGGCGTTCGGCGAGCAGGTGCGCGACGGTGGTCTTGCCGACGCCCGCCACTCCCATCACGACGATCAGCTGGTTCTCGGCATTGAGAGCCATGGGTTCGCTCCTCGTACTGGCTGCGGTGCCGCCACTATCGCCCCAAAGGTATGACTTATTCAAGATGGCGACATCAAATCGTCATACTTATATGCTCCGGCCGTGCGGCGAGAGTGCGTGCCGGGCGGGCCGGACCCGGCGGGACTGGTGAGCCAGGCCCTAGGCTGGCGGGATGGAGATCCAGGGGCTGCCCGGAAAACTGCTCGCCGAGCTGGGACCGTCCATCGCGTCCGGGGAGCTCGCCGAGGGGGCGGTGCTGCGGATCGAGGAGCTGGAGGAGCGCTTCGGGGTCTCCCGCACGGTGGTGCGCGAAGCGGTCCGGATCCTGGAGTCGATGCGCCTGGTGGCCTCCCGGCGCCGCGTCGGGATCACCGTGCAGCCCAGGCGGGACTGGGACGTCTTCGACCCGCTGGTGATCCGCTGGCGGCTGGCCGGCGCCGACCGGGCAGCCCAGCTGCGCTCGCTCGGCTCGCTACGGGTGGCCGTGGAGCCGGCCGCCGCAGCCCTGGCCGCGCAGCACGCCACGGCCGACCAGTGCCGCGAACTGAGCGCGCTGGCTGTTGAGTTGACCGTCACCGCGCGAGCCGCCGACCTCACCGCGTTCCTGCGGCACGACATCGACTTCCATGCCACGGTGCTGCGTGCCTCGGGCAACGAGATGTTCGCCCACCTCGGCGACACGGTGGGCGCGGTGCTCACCGGGCGCACCGAGCACAACCTGATGCCGCACCAGCCGCGCGCCTACGCCGTCCAGTTGCACCGCGAGGTGGCCGAGGCGGTCTGCGCGGGCGACGCCGAGCGGGCCGAGCGGGCGATGCGCACCATCGTCACCGGCGCCCTGGAGGAGCTGGCGGCGGAGCTGGGCTGACCCGGTTCTGAGCCCGGCGCCGCAAGGCGCCCGCACGAGGAGCCGGGGCAGCGGCTCACCTTGCCCCGGGCGGCCCTGACGGCACGTATCAGGCGGTCGAGGTGAGGGCCCGGGTGACGGCCGTGATCGCCGGGGTCGGGCGGCCGGGGAGTCGCGCCACGAGAACCCGGCGGATCTCAGGGGGTGCGCCTTCGACGTGCAGCAGGCTCACCCCGGAGGGGAGCACCGGCGAGAGCCGGGCGGGCACCGTCGTCACCCCGAAGCCACCGGCAACCAGCTGAAGCTTCGTCAGCCAGTCGCGCGCGCGGTGGACGATGTGCGGCCGCCCGGGCAGGCCGGGCCAGACGCCGAGCAGGGGCTCGGAGTTCGACGCCGGGGTGGCGATCCAGGGGGCGTCGGCCAGTTCGTCGACGTGCACCGCGGTGCGGCCGGCGAACTGGCCGGTCGAAGGCACCGCCACGACCAGTTCGGTGTCCGCGACGGTCTCGACGTGCAGGCGCGGTGACTCGCCGTCCAAGGGCCGGTGGGGTGGGCGGGACGTCAGCACGGCGAGGTCGATCGAACCCGCGCGCAGTGCCCGGGTCAGGGTGGGCGTGGTGCCCTCGGTGGTCGTGACCGTGATCTGCGGGTCGGTTGCCGCGAGGCGGGCGAGCGAGGGAGCCAGGATGGCCGCGCCCGCGCTCAGGAAAAGGCCGAGCCGCACCGGTTCGGTCCGCGGGACAGTGCCGTTGAGGTCGCGTTCGGCCGCCGTCAGGCAGTCCAGGATCGTGCGGGCGTGGCGCAGCAGGGTCAGTCCCGCAGGGGTGAGCCGCACTCCGTCGGGTCGGCGTTCGAAGAGGGCGGCGCCCGCGCTTCGTTCGAGGGCGGCGGCCTGGCGCGAGACCGCCGACTGGGTGTAGCCGAGTCGGACGGCTGCTGCGGTGAAGCTGCCGGACTCGGCGATCTGCCGCAGGACCCGCAGGCCTGTGCTGGAGATGTCCATGCGACATACGCATACCACACATGCCTGATCGTCGCTTCCCGCATGCCCACCGGGCTCATAGTGTCGATCACGACGAACACGGACGAACACGGAGGTCATCACGTGCGAGCAGCAGTTCTGACGCGGTTCGGCGCCCCGCTCACGGTGCGGGAGGTGCCCGACCCCGAGGCCGGCGGCGGCGAGGTGGTGGTCGAGGTCCTCGCCGCCGCCGTGGCGCCCTACGCGGCCGAGGTCTTCAGCGGCGAGCGGAACTACCCCCTGGTCCCTCCCGTGGTGCCCGGCATCGGCGGCGTGGGACGGGTCGTCCACGTCGGCCCGGACGCCACCCGGCTGCGCCCCGGCGACCTGGTGTGGTGCGACTGTACGGTGCGCTCGCGGGACGACGCCCTGACGCCCGACATCACGCTCCAGGGCTGGAGCTCCCGCGGTGAGGGCGGCGCGCGGCTCGCCCGGCACCTGCATGACGGATCGTTCGCCGAGCTCATGCGGGTCCCGACGGAGAACGTCTTCCCGCTGCCCGCAGCGGCGGGGGACGACCCGGCCCGCTGGGCCGCGCTCGGCATGCACGTCATTCCCTACGGCGGGCTGCTGGCCGGCGGGCTCGCCGCCGGTGAGACGCTGCTCGTCAGCGGAGCTACCGGCAACCTCGGCAGCAGCGCGGTCGCGGTCGCGCTCGCCATGGGGGCGGGCCGTGTAGTAGCCCCGGGCCGCAACCAGACCGCGCTCGACCTCCTCGCCGACCGGTTCGGTCCGCGGGTGCGCACGGTCCCGCTCACCGGGGACGAGGCCGGCGACCGCGCGGCGATGTCCGCGGCGGGCGGCGGCCCGATCGACATGGTGATCGACCTGCTACCGCCGGGCGCACCCAGCTCGGTGGCGCGCACAGCAGCCATGACCGTGCGCGAGTACGGCCGCGTCGTTCTCATGGGCGGCGTCGGCATGCTCGGTGGCGACGACTTCGCACTCCCCTACCCATGGATCATGCGCAACTCGATCACCGTGCGAGGCCAGTGGATGTACCCGCGTACAGCGAACGTCGGCATCATCCGGCTCCTCGCCTCGGGCGCCCTGGACCTCGCCCCCGAACGGGTCAGGACGTTCGGCCTCGACGCCGTCAACGCCGCCGTCGCGTACGCCGCCTCGCATGGTGGCCCGTTCGACCGCACGGCCCTCACCCCGTCAGCTCGCTGACAAGGTGAAGGAGGCCGATGTTGTCCTGTCACTGGTCACGTGCCGTTCTCTCGTGGAGCGGCGTGGCCTCGACAGCTTCTGATCAGGCTGACGTCTCGTCAGCCCTTGCGTCCTGGGAATGCGTGGACTGACCGGCCCTCGCGCAGTGGTCCGCGGGGGTCCCGGTCGGATCGGCCGACCGCTGCGCAGCACTCCCGGCGTAGTCGGCCTGGCCCTCGGCCCGCAGGTCCTCGTCACCGGTCACCATGCCGGCGTACTCCTTGATGACGCCCTTGATCAGGTCGCCGGTATGTTCGATCGTCTCACGCGCGGTCACAGGCAGTCCCCACAGGTCAGATACGTCGGATACAGCTCATCACCTGCCCCCGTTCCGCCGGATGATGCTGCGAAGCTCCACCCGCTGTCAGCCGCGGCCACGGCTGCGTCACCGACACCATCCACGCGGTGGACGGTGGCGCGGCAGTGTGTCGATGGGCGCCGGCCCGTCGCGCCCCTCCCCCGGGCCGACGGAGGTACGGCGGCCCTTCGGCGGGTCCCGATCCCCGCCCTGACCCCTCAGCCGGAGTGGTCAGGGGGCCACGCCCACGCGGTCACCGCCCTTGACGGGAGCGGACTCGGTACGGGCCGTCGGTAGCTGCGGTGGAAGGCCAAGGGCACTGCGGGTGCGGGTGAGGTCGGCGAGGCGCAGCAGAGCGGGCGACGGGTTGGCGAGATGGAAGGTGGCGGGTGCTTCCGTGATGCGCTTCTTCGCCCGGAGCAGACTGCCGAGGCTCGCGCAGTCGCAGAACGTGAGGTCCTTCGCGTCCACGATCACGATCCGGGCGTGCATGAGAAGCGCGTGACGGACCGCTTCCTCGAACTGCGGACGGGTGTCCAGATCCATCTCGCCCGACAGTTCGATCTGGGCGACTTCCGCTCCGATCGTCAGGTGAACCGTCAGGCAGCCCGGGGCCGTGCTGGGTCGTTCAGCCACTACGGCCTCCCTTCACCCGGGCGGTGCGCAGGGCGCGGCCCGGTACCGCAGAGTGCGGCACATGGCCCACCCTAGAGGCAATAGTTGCGCTTCGACAACAATCGCCGCTCAGCAATGATCCGTGACCGCTTCGTGAGCAGGGTGGCCCGCGCGGGGCGGGCAGGGCGAGCGCCCGGTTCAGGCGCTGCGCGCGGGCCCGACATCCCGCACGCCCTGCACGACGTCGTGTCCGGACCCATCGTGGCCGGACTCGTCCGCGACCGGCTCTCCGCCCGGCACCCCTGGGGTGGTCCGCTGCGCCGTGACCCCCACGGCTGCTGCACGGAAGGAGGTCAGCCCGGACATCAGCGCGCGGCGGTCCGCGGCGGTCATGGCTTCGAGAACCCCCTGCAGGGACTGCTCCCGGTCCGCTCGCAGACCGGCGAGAAACGCGCGACCGGAGGCCGTCAGGTGGAGTTCGAGCTCCCGTCGACTGGCCGCACTCGGGGTGCGCTGCACCAGACCGATCGCTTCCAGCCGATCGCACAGCCGACTGGCGGAAGAGGGCCGGGTGTCCAGGGCCTGTGTGAGGGTGCGCAGGTTGATTCCGTCGCTGGCCTCCAGGACGTAGAGCACCCGCAGTTGCGACACCGAGACCGGTGCAGCGACCAGGTCGCGGCCACCGCCCCAGAGCACCTCCAGCAGTTCCACCACTGACGACGCGATGGCCGCGGCGTCTGAGCGGCCCGGCAGGGGGGAGACTGTGTCCATGGGGCCATCTTGGCACCCGTGCCACCACACAGGACACATCGCCGACGGAAACGGTCGGCGGTCGATCGAGAGGACGGGCTGATTGGCGGCCAACCTGTCGGCGGTAGAACGCGCACTGCGCGTCGCTGCGCCGTACGCCCTGCTGGACACCATCCGTGCCAGTCTCACCGACCTCTACCAGGCTCACCAGGTTGAGCTGCTCATGGCCGACTACAGCCTGACCGTGCTGCAGCCGGTCACGGAGCTGCCCCACACCGCGCGACCGCTCCCGGTGCACACCAGCGCTCCGGGCCGCGCTTTCGGCTCGCAGGAGCCCTTCGCGGAGCCGGGCGCCTCCGAGGGAACACGTCTGCTGCACCTGCCGGTGACCGTCCGGGGCGACCGTCTCGGCATCCTGAGCGTCGGCCTGGACAGTTCCACCCTCACCCCCTCCGTGCAGGACGAACTGTGGGAAATCGCCGAAATGCTCGGTTACCACATCATCGTCGCGGAACGTGACACCGACCTCTATCTCCAGGCCCGCCGCAAGAGCCGACTCACCCTCGCCGCCGAGATGCAGTGGCAGCTGCTGCCTGGCCGCGCCTGCGCCCGCGACGAGTACGCCATCGGCGCCCAGCTCGAACCGGCCTACGCGATCCGCGGTGACAACTTCGACTGGTCCGCCACCGAGGACCGCCTCACTCTGACTGTCACCAACGGCATGGGTGAGGGCATCGAGGCGTCCCTGCTCACCAACCTGGTCGTCAACTCCCTGCGCAACGCCCGGCGAGCGGGCGTCAGCATCGCCGACCAAGCGGCCCTGGCCGACCAGGCCGTGTACGGGCAGTACCGCGGTGACGCCCACGTGTCGGTCCTGCTCCTCGAGTTCCACCTCGACACCGGCCTGGTGGAGATCGTCGACGCGGGCTCGCCCAAGCTGCTCCGGCTCCGAGCCGGCGCGGTCGAGCACATTCCGTTCGAGGCGCAGCTGCCGCTGGGTCTCGCCGACGAGACCCCGTACGAGGCGCAGCGCATCCGGGTCGAACGAGGCGACCGGCTGATCTTCGTCAGCGACGGCGTGCACGCGGTCACCTCCAAAGCGGGCGAGCCCTACGGCCAGCGGGCGCTGGCCAGGGCGATCCTGGACACCCAACTGCTGCCCGCCGCCGAAGTTCCCCGAGCGGTACTGACCGAGCTCGGCGGCCACCGCGACGACGATGCCCTGGACGACGCCTTGGTCGTCTGCCTCGACTGGTACGGCCGCCATCCGGCCTCGGCCGACGCCCCGCCCGCGTGAGCAGCCGCCGTCCGGACCGTCGCGCGGACACGCGCCGCGTACCGCGCAGCCACCTCCCCGGGACAAGCGATGCGGTGCCTGCGGTCCGGGTACCGCAGGCACCGGCACGGTGACGGGCGCGGAACGGCGGCCGGCTACGCGGGGACGCGCTGCCACTGCTGGCTGGCGTCACCGGTGTCGGTCTGCTGCGTCAGGGCGGCCAGGTCGGAGGTCGAGTCCCCGCTGACCCCGATCACCTTGCCACTGCGCACGCTGACCAGCTTCAGGTAGCCGCCGCCGGCGTCGGCGAGCGTCCACTGCTGGTTGGTGGAACCGCTCGGCGTCCACTGGATGATCGCCGCGCCGTCGGCCGTTCCGCCTCCCGAAACATCCATTGCCAGGCCCGAGTTGTTATTGGTGATCGCCCACCCCGCGCCCGAGGCGGTGAACTTCCACCGCTGGTTGGGCGAGCCGTGCCCGGTGTACTGGATCAGTGCGGTGCCCGTGGCGGTGGACGACCCCGGCACGTCGATCACCTTGCCGCTGCGGCGGTTCACCAGGGTGAAAGCCGTCGCGCGCGCCGGCGGCGTGACCGTCACCGAGCCACCGCTGCCGATCGTGACCGCCTGGGTCCAGGTGCCGAACTTGACCGTGGTGCCGGCCCCCGGGGTGCCGTGCAGGGTGGCGCTGGTCACCTGCCCGCCCGACCAGGCCAGGTCGACAGCCATCGCGCCGCGCACCGGGAGCCCGCTGACGCTGCCTGCGGCGGACCAGGCCGACGGGATCGCCGGCAGCAGTTCGACCAGGCCCGGGCGGTTGTACACCAGCATCTCGACCATCGCGCTGGGCGTACCGAAGTTGGCGTCGATCTGGAAGACGGAGCTGGAGCCGAAGCTGTACATGTCGAAGAAGTTGATCGCCGCGCCGTTGCTGTAGTTCACCGACGGCTTGAGCACGGTCATCACCGCCTGGTAGGCCAGGTCGGCGTTCTTCAGGCGCGCCCAGCACAGCGCACGCCAGGCCATGCCCCAGCCGAAGGAGCTCATGCCGCGCGCGGTGAGCAGGTTGGTGACACCCGTCAGCAGCGCGGCGGGGCTCTGGTCGGCGGTGATCCGGTCACCGGGAAACAGGCCCACCAGGGGCGAGAGATGACGATGCGTCAGGTCGGAGGTGTCGAGGTTGCTCGGCGTCATCCACTCCTCCAGCCAGCCGGTGGTCGAGCTGACCTGGGGCAGGTAGAGGTTGTTCTGCAGGTTCTGGACGGTGGTGGAGTAGGCCGGGTCCTGGCCGAGCACCGCAGCCGCGGCGGTGTAGTTCTGGAACAGCTGCCAGACCAACTCCTGCGCGTAGGTGATGCCCTTGGCGTTGGTCGGCCCGTGCTCGGGCGACCAGTCGGCATCGTCGACCAGCTTGCCGGTGGTGGGGTCGGTGATCAGCCGCGCCTCCCAGAACTGGCAGGCGCCCTTGAGCAGCGGGTAGATGCGCCGCAGGTAGGCGGTGTCCTGGGTGTACTCGTAGTGGCTGTACAGGGTGTTGCTCATCCAGGCGTTGCCGGCCGGCCCCCACCACCAACCGCTGCCGCCCCACGGGTTGAGGCTGATCGCGATGGTCCAGCCCGCGACCTTGCCGCTGCTGTTGCGGAATCCGTTGCGCGGGTCCTGGAACAGGCTCTGCGTGGTGGCGGTCCAGCCGGGCAGCTGGGCCAGGCAGTAGTCGGCGAACGCGTCGAAGCAGGAGGGCAGTCCGGCCCGGTCGGGCAGCCAGTAGTTCATCTGGACGTTGATGTCGGTGTGGTAGTCCGCCATCCACGACGGGTTGTTGTTGTCCACCCACAGGCCCTGCAGGTTGGTGGGCAGGCTGCCGCGCGAGCCGGTGATGGCCAGGTACCGGCCGAACTGCAGGTAGGAGGCCTCCAGTTCAGGGTCCGGCGCGGCGCCGGTGGCGGCCCGGGCGGCCAGCCGGGAGGGGGTGTCCATGGCGCGCTGCGCGGCACTGGAGGTGCCGAGGTTCACCGACATGGCGTTGAACAGCGCCTGGTAGTCCGCGACATGGGTGGCCAGCAGCGTGTCGCCGGCCACCGCCACAGCGGCCTGGGCCTTGCTCCGGGCCACCGACAGCGGGTTGACCGAGACGTCCTGGTACCCCTTGGCGTAGTCGGGCGTGTAGTTCGTGCCGCCACAGAACACGATCACCACCTCACTGCACGCGGTGAACGTGACGGTGGCGCCCATGGTCGAGACCGTGCCGCCGGTGGCGGTGACCGCGACCGTGCAGCCGTACTTGAGGCCGTTCGCCAGGGTCCCGCCGAACGAGGCGGTGCCCCCGCTCGCGCTGGTGCTCTCGCCGTGAGTGCCGTTCAGCGCCACACTGCCCGTGTAGCTGCCGCCGCCGCCCTGCCTGAGGCGCACCACCAGCACGTCGTCGGGGTTGCTCGCGTAGACCTCGCGGGAGTAGGTCACCCCGTTGTACTGGTAACCGGCCGAGACGTAGCCGTTGCTCAGGTCGAGGGCGCGCTGGTAGCCGGAGACCGCCGACAGGGCGTGCGCCGGGACGTTGACATGGGCCTTGGCCAGCAGCTGGAAGGTGCCGAAGTCGCTGGTGCCGTACGGGAACTGACCGTCGCTGCCGAGGGTGTTGTTGAAGCCGCCGGTCCACAGCGTGTCGTCGGTGAGGTACAGGGCGTCCGACGCCGGGTCGCCGGTGACCATGGCGCCGAGCCGGCCGTTGCCGACGGCCAGGCCCTGCTGCATGATCGCCGCCTCGGTGCCCGGCGAGGTGTACCAGAGCCGGGTCGCGCTCCCGGCCGGGACCAGAGCCAGGCCGGCCGGGCGGGTGACGGCCCGGGCGGCGGGGGTGAAGACGGGCAGCGAGCCGATCGCCAGCACCGCACCAAGCCCGGCGCCGTACGTCAGCAGGGACCGGCGGTCGAGGGCCGGCGACTGGTCCTCGAGCTCGGGGTTGCTTGATCGATAACGCATGAGGGATCCGATCTGACTGGCAGGGAGCGCTCCTCGGGGTGCGCACACGCTAGACATAGATCGGATGTATCGGCAAGGTATCTGACATCCTTCCTCGCAATCCGCGTCGGATTGACTGACCTTCTGCCTGTTTTATGTGCAGTTGGCCGAGTTGGCGACGCTACCGCTTGGCGGCGGTGCTCCGATCAAAGTGGGGCGGCTGCCCTTGAGTACCGAGTTCGGCGCCGGCCTGCGGGGTGGCAGGTAGCCGGCGCCAATGGCGACGTGGGTCGACAGGCTCGCCGGCCGCGACGGCCCGTTGAACCGGCCGCGT
This sequence comes from Streptomyces tateyamensis, assembly GCF_003205575.1. Classification (GTDB taxonomy): domain Bacteria; phylum Actinomycetota; class Actinomycetes; order Streptomycetales; family Streptomycetaceae; genus Kitasatospora; species Kitasatospora tateyamensis. The sequence goes on along the minus strand of NZ_PYBW01000037.1, from coordinate 11,817 downwards.
CGGACCCGGCCGCTATCCTCCGGGCCATGACCATCCGACGCATGGACAATGTCGGCATCGTCGTCGACGACCTGGACGCCGCCGTCGCCTTCTTCACCGAACTCGGCATGGAGCTGGAAGGCAGGATGCCGATCGAGGAAAGCTGGGCGGGAAATGTCGTCGGGCTCGACGACATGCGAAGCGAGATCGCCATGATGCGGATTCCCGACGCCCCGGGCCGGATCGAACTGGCGAAGTACCACCGTCCCACGGCGATCACTCCCGAGCCGGAGTTCGCCCCCGCCAACACGCTCGGCCTGCACCGCGTCATGTTCGCCGTCGACGACCTCCAGAGCACCCTCGCCCGTCTTCGCCCGCACTGCGCCGAACTCGTCGGCGAGGTCACCCGCTACGAGGACAGCTACCTGCTCTGCTATCTCCGCGGGCCGAGCGGAATCATCCTCGCCCTGGCCGAGCAGCTGAACTGACCTCGGTGCCGGCGCGGCCCGCACCCCCGGATGTCCGACAGGGGCCCACACAGTCGGGGACCATGCCGGTGCATGCAGTGGCGCATCCCGGGTATCCGAAAGTCCCCGGCCGGTTGGCGCCATCCCCCCGACGCCGACCCCGGGCCCGCGGAGCCCCGGCTCACCCCCCCCCGGCCGGGGCTCCGCCATTGCCTGCGCCACCTAGCGGGTGGACCTGGTGAGGAGCACCCCGACCGAGTCGGAAGCCGCCACCAGTGCCCCGTCCTGTTCGAGCTGCCCGGGCCGGTGCGCTGCCGCGTCGCGCCAGGTCACCGGGCTTACCGTCAGGCCTGCGGCCCGCGTCCAGCCAGCCAACGCATGCCGCCATGATGCCTGCCCGGACCTTCTCCTCCCTCCGCCACATGGGGCTCGCAGGACGCGTCCGCCGAGTTGCGTGACGGTTTTGTCCTATCACCTTCCGGCAGGTAATTGGCTTGCGCCCAGGGCCTCCGCGACAATGACCGTCGACGGCGGAGTGAGCGGGGAAGAGATGAGCGATCGGCGTGACGGGCGGAACTGCTTCAAGGCACCGATCCGGTACCGGCGGACCGGCCTGCGGACTCTGGTCCTCTTCCCGACCGCGCTGGCATGCGCCCTCGCCTTCGTCCTCGCCGCCGGGGACAAGGGCCGCAGTCCCGCGATGATGGCGCTCTTCGCGGCCGGCCTGATCGTCGCCTACGTCGTCGCCGCCACCTTCGTGGGCCCGTTCTGCGGCAGTACCACAGTGGGTACCGCGGGCCTCACCACGCGGACCCTGGTGAGGACGCGGGTGGTCACCTGGCCTCAGGTGCAGTCGTTCGGGTTCTCACCGGAGGTCAACCGCGGCATCAGTCACTGCCTCCTCGAGGTACGCCTGCACAACGGGCGGGCCATCGCCCTGCCGGGCCTGGTCGGCGCGAGCACCGGCGACCCGGAGATCCGGCGGCGTCTCTCGGTGCTACGAGCCGCATGGGCCGCAGCCCAACTCAACGGCGCGAACGACTAGATGAATGAGTCGGTCCTACGAGTCCATACCCTCCACCGGTTCCGACCGCCGCGTGACCTCGGCAACTCCCCGAAGAATTGCGGTCGACGCGAAGACGCAGACCCGGGAAGATCCGCAGACCGAGGACCGAAGGCGGGGAGTCCGGCAATCACTCAGGGCGTGCAGATCACGACGCGCTGCAATGACCGCGGTGAAATGGTCGACCGGGCCGCCGCGCGGGCGCTTCAGGCGGACGGGCGGGCGGCCGGGCGGTAGCGGTGCTCGGGGCGGCCGGTGGCGCCGTAGCGCAGGTCGAGCCTGACCAGGCCCTCGCGGACCAGGTAGGAGAGGTAGCGCTGGGCGGTGGCGCGGGAGACCCCGGTTCGCTCGGCGACCTGGGTGGCCGACAGGTCGCCCCGCTCACCGCGCAGGGCGGCCAGCACCACCGAGAGGGTCGGCGCGGAGTGTCCCTTGGCCGGAACGGCGGGCAGCGCAGCGGGGCGGGCGGCGCTGAACAGTGCGTCCACCTCGGCCTGCCCGTTGTCTCCGGCACCGTCCAGCGCCGCCATCCGCTCGCGCAGCTCCCGGTAGCCGTCCAGGCGCTCGGCCAGCACGGCGAAGCCGAACGGCTTGACCAGGTAGCCGGTGGCGCCCAGTTGCATCGCGGTGCGCACCGAGGCGAGGTCGCGGGCGGCGGTGATCACCAGGGCGTCGGGGCGGCTTCCCGCGGCGTCGGCGGTCAGTCGGCGCAGGACGTCCAGACCGCTGCCGTCGGGCAGGTAGACGTCGAGCAGCAGCAGGTCGGGGCGGAGCTCGTGGACGGCCTCGACCGCGTCGGCCACGCTGGCGCGCTGGCCGGCCACCTCGAATCCGGGGACCTTGCCGACGTAGGCGGCGTGGATCGCGCTGACCCGGAAGTCGTCGTCCACCACCAGGGTTCTGATCACAGGGCGCCCTCCAGGACGCTGGGGGCCGCGGTGCTGGACGTGCCGAGCGGGGCCGGGTCGTGGTCGGGCAGCGGGAAGCGGACGGTGAAGACAGCGCCCGGCCCCTCGCTGACGGTGATCGAACCGCCGTGCCGCTGCACCAGGCGGTGGACCAGGGCCAGGCCCAGGCCGCGCCGGACGGTGCCACGGTCGGGGCTGGTGGACCAGCCGTCCTCGAAGATCCTCTCCGCGGCGCCGGGCGGGATGCCCGGACCGCTGTCGGCCACGCGCAGGGTGATCGCCCGCTCGGTCTCCACCAGGCTCAGCCGCACCGCTGCGCCGGGCTGCCCCTGCGCCGCCTCCACCGCGTTGTCGAGCAGGTTGCCGGTGACGGTGAGCAGCCGGCGCAGGTGGCCGGGCTGCTCGCCCAGGCGGGAGTCCTGCTCGAGCACGATCCGCACGCCGCGTTCGGCGGCCACGGTGGTCTTCGCCACGATCAGTCCGACCATCAGGGGGTTGGCGATCCGGTCCCGGACCGCCTCGGCCGGCGCCGCGTCACCGCGGCTGAGCTCCACGGCGTAGTCCAGCGCCGCGCCGTGCTCGCCGAGTTCGAGCAGGCCGGCCATGGTGTGCATCCGGTTGGCGAACTCGTGCTGCTGCGCCCTGAGCGCGTCGGTCAGTCCCCGCACCGCGTCCAACTCACGGAGCAGCCCGACCAGTTCAGTACGGTCTCGGACGGTGACCACGGCGCCGAGAGCCCGGCCCTGGAGCACCACCGGCATCCGGTTGACCGCCAGGCAGTGACTGTCCGTCAGCACCGTCAGGTCCAGGCCCTCCAACGTGCCGTCCAGTGCGCGGCGCAGTCGGCCGTCCGGCAGCAGGTCGTCGAGCCGGGAGCCGACCGCGGTGCCGAGGCCCAGCAGCCGACGGGCCTCGTCGTTGATCACGCTCACCCTGCCCTGCGGGTCGAAGGCGATCACGCCCTCCTTGATCCCGTGCAACATCGCCTCGCGGTCCTGCAGCAGGCCGGCGATCTCCTCCAGTTCGAGGCCGAAGGTGGTGCGCTTGAGCCGGCGGGCCAGCACGTAGGAGGCGGTGCAGCCGACGGCCAGCGCGATGGCCGCGAACTCGGCGAAGCTGGAGAGTTCGTGCCGCAACTGGCCGAGCACGTCCTTCTCCGGGATGCCGACCGAGACCTCGCCGACCAGTTCCCCGCCCGGCCCGTAGAGCGGCACCTTGGCGTTGGCCGAGCCGCCGGTGGCGCCGTGGTCGCTGCCCAGCACCTCCTCGCCGTGCCAGACCTCGACGGACTCCTCCACCGGCCGGCCGACCAACTCGGCCAACGGGTGCGAGTGCCGGACGGCGTGCAGGTCGATCACCACGACGTAGGAGGCGTGCGAGGAGTTCTGGATCCGGCCGGCGGCGGACTGCACGATGCCGCCGTCCACGCCGCTCTCCATGGCCTGCCTGATCTGCGGGTCCGCGGCGGTGATGTGCGCGATGGTGAGGGCGCGCTGCTCGGAGTCGCGGTCGAGCTGGTCGCGCTGGGCGAAGGCCAGCAGGACGAAGCCGATGGCGCTGGTGATCGCCAGGATGAGCAGCTGGCTGATCAGGATCCGAGCCGAGAGTTTCCGGCCCCGACCGTTCCTTCGAGCCATCGGGCCCACCTCCGTACCGCAGCCGACCCCCTCGGCGCGGCTGCCCGGTGCCTCCGCGTTGCGGTGATTGTGCCTGGTGGATCGGCCTTTGCCCACCCCCGCGACCGTGCGCAGAACGAGCAGAACCCACGAGAACGCGGGGAAGCCGCGCAACGCTCGCAAGACTCCCGCCGCCCGCCCGCCCGGCCCTACCTTCTCGTCACCGCGCAACACCCCCCGAACAGAACGGGGGTTGCGCTTGAAACACAACAGTGACCTCAGCAAGGCCCGGCGCCCGTGCGCCGGACTTCCTCGAACCCGAGGCACCAAGACCGAGGAAGACAAGGAGACGGATTCGATGGCTGTGCGAGACGATGTCGTGACCAGCCCGGCCGCCGGCCGCGGCGATCGGGCGGGCGCCCGGATCGAGCTGTCCGGCGTGACCAAGCGGTTCCTCACGCCCAGTGGTGAGGCGTTCACCGCGACCCGCGACGTGACCTTCGCTGTGGAGCCGGGGCAGTTCTGCGCCGTGGTCGGGCCGACCGGCTGCGGCAAGTCGACCACTCTGAGCCTGGTGTCCGGGCTCGACCGGCCCAGCGAGGGTTCGGTACGGGTCGGCGGACACGAGGTGGACGGGATCACCGAGGGCACCAGCTTCATGTTCCAGGCGGACGCGCTGCTGCCCTGGAAGACCGTGCTCGGCAACGTCGCGATGGGACCGGTGTTCCGCGGCGTAGGGAAGAAGCAGGCGCAGGCGGCCGCCCGGGACTGGGTGCGCCGGGTCGGCCTGGCCGGCTTCGAGGACCACCACCCGCACCAGCTCTCCGGCGGTATGCGCAAGCGGGTGGCGATGGCCGCCGCCCTGATCAACGAGCCCTCGATCCTGCTGATGGACGAGCCGTTCGGTGCCCTGGACGTGCAGACCAAGGCGATCATGCAGAACGAGTTGCTCACCCTGTGGGAGCAGCTGCGCCCGGCGGTCATCTTCATTACCCACGACCTCGAGGAAGCCGTCGCGCTGGCCGACCGGGTGGTGGTGATGACCTCCGGGCCGGGGTCGGTCAAGGCGGTCTACGACATCGACCTGCCGCGCCCGCGCGGCTCGGTGCAGACCATTCGCTTCGAGCCGCGCTTCCTCGAACTCCACCACCAGATCTGGGAGTCGCTGAGCGAGGAAGTCCAGCGCGCCTACGCACGTACGACGGGAGAGACGTCATGAGCAACACCGCCACGGTCAGCGCCACCGCGCAGCGGGCCGCCGACACCGCCGCGGGCGCGGGGGCACGGGCGCTGCGACGGCGCAAGCTGCTGGTCCTGGCGGCCCGGCTCGGGCTGGCCGCGTTCCTGATCGGGGGCTGGCAGTTCGTCACCTCCGTCGGTTGGCTGGACCCGTTCTTCTTCGGGCAGCCGAGCGGGATCGCCCAGCGGCTCGGCGACTACTTCTCGCAGGGTGACCAGGCCACCGAGTTCGGCTCCTACTGGTCGCAGATCGCCACCACGCTGCGGGAGGCGCTCTTCGGCTTCGTCCTCGGGTCGCTGGCGGGCGTGGTGCTCGGGGTGACGCTGGGTCAGAACCGTTTCCTGGCCGACGTGCTGGGCCCGTACATCAAGATCGTGAATGCCATCCCGCGCATCGTGCTCGGCTCGATCTTCGTCGTCGCCTTCGGGATCGGCGAGACGCCGAAGGTGCTGCTCGCGGCGGTGCTGGTGTTCTTCGTGGTCTTCTTCAACGCCTTCCAGGGGGTGCGCGAGGTGGACCGCAACATCCTGGCCAACGCCCGGGTGCTGGGCGCCTCGCCGCTGCAGATCGTGCGGCACGTGGTGGTGCCCTCGGCACTCACCTGGATCATCGCCAGTCTGCACACCGCCTTCGGCTTCGCCGTGGTCGGCGCCCTGGTCGGCGAGGTGCTCGGGGCGCAGAGCGGCCTGGGTCTGGTGATCAAGACCGCGCAGAACAGCTTCGACCCCAACGGGGTGTTCGCCACCATGTCGGTGATCGCGGTCATCGCGCTGACGGCGGAGTGGCTGATCACCAGGCTCGAACGGCGACTGCTCTCCTGGCGACCGCCGGCGCCGTCCGAGAGTGCGGCCATCTAGGGACCGGCTCGGCCGTTTCCGCCTCCCCTCCCCCGGTATCTCCCGTATCTCCCGTATCTCCCGGCATCTCCCGTGGCTCCGCCCGGCTTGCCCAGGCCTTCCAGCTGCCCGGCTCCCCCGGCCGGACAGCTCCCCCACCCACCCCGCAGTACCCCGAAAGGAACGTGGCAGCCATGTTCAAGCGGCCCCTCACCCGCTCGCTGGCCGGCGCTCTCGTCCTCAGCGCCACCCTTGGTCTCACCGCCTGCTCCAGCTCCGGTTCTGGTTCCGGCTCCGGTACGCCCACGGTGAAGCTGATGGTCGGCGGTATCGACAAGCAGATCTACCTGCCGTACCAGCTGGCCCAGCAGCTCGGCTACTACAAGAAGTTCGGCGTCAACGTGGTGCTGAGCACCGAGACCGACGGCGGCATCGGCGCCGAGGACGCGATGGCCTCGGGTCAGGTGGACATGACCGGTGCCTGGTACGTGCACACCATCGACTTCCAGGTGAAGGGCAAGGCGGTCGAGGACATCGTCAACCTCTCCGGTGCGCCTGGCGAGCGCGAGATGTGCACCACCAACAGCGGCGTCCACTCGCCCGCCGACTTCGCCGGCAAGACCCTCGGCGTCACCGACCTGGGTTCGGGTACGGACACGCTCACCCAGTTCCTGGCCGCCCAGAGCAAGCTCAAGCCGGACCAGTACTCACGGATCGGCGTCGGAGCCGGCTCGACTGCGGTCGCCGCCCTGCAGAACGGCAAGACCGCCTGTGTGATGACCACTCAGCCGACCGTGACGGCCATTCAGAAGAAGAACATCGGCTACTCCGCCGTCGACCTGGCTACCACCACCGGCGCCCAGCAGGCGATGGGTGGCACCTGGCCGTCCGCGGGCGTGCTGGCCCAGACCGCCTGGGTCAACAGCCACAAGGAGGCCGCGCAGAAGGTGGTCAACGCGCTGGTCGCCACGATGCACTGGATCGACTCGCACAGCGCCGCCGACATCGCCAACGCGCTGCCCCCGTCCTACGTCTCCAACGGCACGTTCACCAAGGACGACTACATCTCGGCGCTGACCCAGGACAAGGGGCAGTTCCTGCCGGACGGCATCATGCCGGCCAACGGTCCGAAGACGGTGCTCGCCACCGAGAAGCTGGTCGGGGTGAAGACCGACTCGGTGAACCTGGGGACCACCCTCACCAACGAGTTCGCGATCGCGGCCAACAAGGCGCAGGGCTTCACCACCAGCACCACGCCTGCCGACAGCAACGGCTGAGTCGATCGCCGGCCGCCGGCCGCCGGTCGGCTGCTCTCGACCGGCGGCGAGTCGGCCGCCCATTGACCGGATGCCCGGGTGCGCGCCCCTCCGCGCACCCGGGCATCCTTACTGGTCGGTGAGGTCTCGGATCTCGTCGTCCATGCCGCTTGCTGCCGGCACCGACGGACTCCTGGGCAACGGCGTTCCGTGCCGTCAGTCTTCGGCCGGCTGCGGGACCAGGCGCCGCAGCCCCTTGCGCTCGTAGTAACGGGTCATCAGGAAGCCGAAGAGCAGGGCTGCCACGACGCCGACCGCGATCATGGTCCAGGCGCGGGCCAGGCCGGCGTCGGCGCGGGCGTCGAAGTACAGGATGGCCCGCACCCCGGCGCTGAGCTGGCGCATCGGCTCGAAGGCGCCGAGGAAGCGGTAGAACCCCGGGACCGCCTCCAGCGGAACGGTCGCGCCCGAGGACGGCAGGGCGAGCGCGATGAAGACGAACATCGACACCAGCTGCCCGATACTGCCGAACGCCGCGTTGATCGCCTGCACGCCCAGGCCCACCGCCAGGCACGCGCAGAACGAGAACAGCCAGAGCAGCGGCAGGTGCGAGGCGTCCATGCCGAGGATCGCGATGCAGGCGACCATCACCAGCGAGGCGGTGACCAGCGAGATCCCGGCGGTGATCGCCATCTTCAGCAGCAGGGTCTGGGTCCGCCCGATCGGCACCGTGGGTCGGCGGCTGTGCCACGGGCCGAACTCGCTGTCCGCGTAGCCGAGCGCGGTGTCCACCGAGGTGTGCACCAGGTTCCCGCCGATGAACCCGCTCAGCACCAGCAGCAGCGTGTAGTAGAAGGCGCTCAGGCCCAGGCCGCTGTGCTGCCCGATGGGGTGGCCGACCTGGGTGACGACCGTGACCGGGTCGGCCAGCAGCAGCCGGGTGGTCGAGTCCGTGGCGGCAGCGGCCGGCGCGGTGGTGAGCTGCTTGCCGATCGCCAGCGAGGCCTGGCGGGCCGCGGTCTGGTTGAGCTGCGCGGTCAGTGACGAGCCGAGGCTGCCGACGCCGGGGTTGGTGAGGACCGTGATGGTCGGCCGGGCGGTGGCCTGAGTGGTGGTCAGGGCGGCGACCCTGGCGGTGAAGTCGGCGGGGACCACCAACGCGCCGTAGACCTTGCCGGAGGCGAGCAGGTCCTGCGCCTCGGCCTGGTCGACCCGGTGCCAGGCCACCGACCCGGCGGGCGAGGCGGCGACGACCGACTGGGCCACCTGGTCGCCCAGGTTCTGCGGGCCGCCCGGCAGCGTCGCACCCGCGTCGGCGTTGACGACGGCGATCGGGAGTCGGTGCAGCTGTCCGTTCGGGTTGATGATGCCGCCCATGTAGAGCAGCGCCAGCACCAGCGTGACCAGGGCCGCGAGTACCGTCGGCACCAGCCACAGCATCGGTCGGCGCAGCAGTACGGCAGCGCGGACCTGGTGCGAGGGGGACGGCCGCAGCGGCGGCAGCGGGGAGGCCATGGGCTCTGACGCTAGGGGTCGGGGCGCGGCACGGCGGTCCGCGACACGCCCCTTCCGCCATCCGGGGCGGGCGGGCCGGGCGGCCGGCCCGGGCCCCGGCCGGGACCCGGGCCGGGGCTCGGCCGGGAACGATGCTACGGGGTTCGTCAGTTGGCCGGGCGCAGGTCCGCGACCAGGCGGAAGCGCGCCAGCACCACCGGTGTCGCGTCGTCCACGGTGAAGTCAGGGTCCGCCAGGGCCGTGCGCATCGCCTCGCTGTGCCAGTACCGCTCGTGGCTCTCCCGCCACTCGGCGACGGTGGTGTACCCCTCCCCCTCGGCCACCGCGTGCGCGAGGTCCACCTCCGCCAGTGGGACGACGGCGGCGAAGGTGGTCTCGATGACCGCGACCGGGCGCTCGTCCGAATCGACGACCAGGAACTGGTTGCCGACCTCGGGCAGCGGCTCGCCTTCGTGCTCGTAGTCGGCGAGCACCCCGGTGGTGGAGGTCTTGGAGCCGTCGAGGACCGCCGCGACCAACTGGTCGCGCAGCGGCCCGGGGAACGCGAAGCTCGTGGTGGGCAGCGAGGCGAAGCTCGCGGGCAGCTCGGCGGGGCCGACGGGGGTGTTGGTCATGCGGGCACAGTAGTGCCCGCGACCCGGCGGGTTCACCGGGTTAACCGTCGGCCAGGCGGGCGAGCGGGCGAACGGCCGGACAGGTGGCCGGGCCCTGCCTAACGGCTACGCCACCAGCTCGCCACGTCGGCGATCAATCGCCCGAGCTGGATCAGGAGTTGCGCTACCGCGGTCGCAGCCAAAACCGTGGTTGCCGCGATGGCGCTGACCGCCGCACCGCCGGCCGCCAGCGTCGTGTCGACGATCCCGCTGGATCTCGAACCACCAGACATAGAAACCTCCTTGACCTTCCGTCAGGACTGCCCCCGTCTTCTTTGAGGACTCCTCGGACACCGCCGCGGTTCCAGAGACCGCGTTCGCCCTGCCACGACACGCCCTCGCCGTGGTCCTGCTTCGTGCGGCCCCGCATTCCGCTGCGCGGGCCGACTGGTGGAGTGGCTCGCCGGATCCGCTAGAGTCCCGACCCGCAACAGGCATACGAACAGGCAGGACGAGGGTGGGGAACGTGGCAACGGACCAGGCGACGCCGGTGAGCCGACCGAGCGCGGCCAGTAGCGCCTACCCGCCCTCCGGCACCAACCGCTTCGCGCGGTGGGCGCGGTGGTGCGGGCTGCTCGGGGTGGTGCCGGTGGCGCTGGTGCTGGGGGTGGTCGGGCTGTTCCAGGTCCGGCGTACCGGACAGCGCGGCAAGGGGGCCGCCGTGCTCGGAATCGTCGCGGCCCTGTTCTGGGCCGGGATCTGGGCGAACCTGGCCAGCTCGTTCGGCCCGGACGTCCGGCGCTCCCCCAACGGCTCGGTCGCGGCCGCCCTGGTGGACAGCGTCATCGACCTGCGCGTCGGCGACTGCTTCCGCAACAGCACGCGCGCCCCGGACCCCAACGACGGCGTCGACTCCGTCACCCTGGTCCCCTGCGACCAGGCCCACGACGGCAAGGTCTACGCCACCCCGGTCCTGCCGGTCCGCAACGACCTCACCGCGGAGATGGCCGCCCGAGCCGCCTGCCAGGCCGCCCTGCCAGCCGGCACCCCCAGCGGCGAGGAACCCGGCTTCTTCTACCCCACTCCCCTGCTGTACGCCCACGGGAACAGCCGCGCCAGCTGCTTCACCAACCCCTGACACTCCGTCCCGACCGGCACCGGTCTGGGCGGCCATGACGGCAGGCAGGAGTGATCAGCCAGGGACGGCCCATGCCCCGACCCCCCGCTGCGCGCCACCACCGACTCCCCGGTACCGCTCGAGGCGCGGTGTCGGTGGCGGGTGGGAGACTCGCCCCCATGGCACCCAACGATCCCAAGGACGACCTGCACCGCTACCTCAAGGCAGCTCGTGAGGCCGTCATGTGGAAGCTTGACGGTCTGTCCGAGTACGACAGCCGCCGTCCGCTGACACCGACCGGCACCAACCTGCTCGGCCTGGTCAAGCACCTGGCCGGCGTCGAGCTCGGGTACTTCGGCCCGACTTTCGGCCGCCCGCACGGCGAGGCGCTCCCCTGGCACGAGGAGGGCGCCGAGCCGAACGCGGACCTGTGGGCGCCGGCTGACGAGTCCCGCGAGGAGATCGTCGGCCTCTACCGCCGCGCCTGGGCGCACGCGGACGCGACGATCGAGGCGCTGCCGCTGGACGCGAGGGGCCGTGTCGAGTGGTGGGGCGAGAACGGCGACGTCACCCTCCAGCGGATCATGCTGCACGTGACGGCAGAGACGCACCGCCACGCCGGGCACGCGGACATCGTCCGCGAGCTGATCGACGGTCGGACCGGTATGCGGGAGAGCAACAGCAACATGGACGGCGGAGACGAGGCCTGGTACCAGGAGTACCGGGCCCGCCTGGAGGCCGCCGCCAAGCAGGCCCAGGCTCAGGCCGATGCCCAGGCCGAGGCCTGAGCGGCCGCTGCCCGGCCGGAGGTTCCGTCAGCCGGTGGTGCTGGGGGTGCCGGTCTCGAGGTGGCCGGTGAAGCGCTGGGACCAGGTGGTGTCGGAGGAGACGGTGACGGTGAAGTCGTACCAGCCGTTGCAGAGTGCGACCTGGTTGAAGTAGTCGCTGACGGTGGCGCCGGGCTGGACGGTGTAGGTCCAGCTGCCGGTGCGGTACTGGTTGGAGGTGACGGTGTAGGTCACCGCCGCGGTGCCGGTGTTGCCCAGCTTGAACCACAGCGCCGTCTTGCCGGTGTCGGGGGCCGCGGCGTAGGAGGCGGTGGCGGAGCAGGTCTTGCCGGCCTTGGTGGCGTCGCCGGTGAAGCGGCGCAGGAAGCGGTTGGGGCCCACGATTGTCAGGTCGTACTTGCCGGCGCCGTAGTTGGTGGCGCAGTTGAAGAAGTCGCTG
>NZ_PYBW01000343.1 GCF_003205575.1 Streptomyces tateyamensis | reverse complement strand
CCCCCCCCCGCCGCACCTTGCCGGTGCCCGCCTCGGCGCCGGCCAGCGCGAACTCCGGGCCGCGGCGCACCGATCCGGCGTGGTGGGTGGTACGCACCCCGATCACGCCCTCGGCCGGGGACCAGCACTCGACGGTCAGCAGTGGGCTGTTGAGGGTGTCACCGCGGCCGGTCACGTGCTTCACCGGGGCGTAGAGCGTCATCCGGTGCTCCTCGGCCCGCAC
>NZ_PYBW01000342.1 GCF_003205575.1 Streptomyces tateyamensis | reverse complement strand
CCTCGGCGCCGGCCGCCGCCCGCGGACCGCGCGCGGCCCGGGCCGGGCGCTCGGCCACCGGCGGCAGGGTGCCCTTGAGCGGCCCCCACTCGTTCGGGTCCGGCACGCCCACCGGCTGCATCTTGCGCCGGGTCGAGCCGCCCTCGTGGTCGCTCTCGCCGGGCTCCTTGGCGCCGGGCCAGGCCTTGGCCACCCGGGCGGCCAGCACGAACTCCTTGCGCAGCGGGTGGCCCTCGAAGCCGTCCGGCAGCAGCAGCGG
>NZ_PYBW01000341.1 GCF_003205575.1 Streptomyces tateyamensis | reverse complement strand
CCTACGAGTCGTTCATCCACGCGATGCACGTGGTGGCGGGCCTGTCCGCGGTGATCACCGTGGCGGGTGCGCTGCTGGCCTGGCTCTTTCTGCCCGGCAAGGGCGCCGTCCCTGCCGCCCCCGCCCCGGCGGACGCCGCCGGGCCGGTCCCCTCCGCCCAGGCCTGATCTTGGCGGAGGGGAAAAGGGCCATGGCAGCCGAACAGACCCCGATCCTGGCCCCCGCCCGGGAGCCGCCGTGCGCGGCGCCCCGGCGGGGGCGCCCTCGTTCCG
>NZ_PYBW01000340.1 GCF_003205575.1 Streptomyces tateyamensis | reverse complement strand
CCCGACTGGCGCTCGGCGTGGCCGCCGGCCGGGAACGCGCCGACGCGCTCTTCGGCCTGGGCGGCCAGCGTCCGCTCGGTCGGGTGATGCTGCAACTCGGTGTCCGGCTGGCCCAGATGGCCGGCGTGCGGGCCGCCAAGCGGATCGTCGCCAAGGTCGTCCCCGGCGCGGCCATCGTGCTCGGCACCTGGGCCAACTCGTCGGCCACGAAGGACCTGGCGCAGCGATCCCGGGCGCTCTACCGCTCCCGCGGCGCCGCCGTCCCGGAGCCCCGCCAACCCTGACGGTCTGCCGCGCGACGGTCAGTTGGCCAGGCCGGAGGCACGCCAGGTCACCTCGGCGATCCGGCCCTGGCCGGTGGCGTTGGGGTGGAACCAGTCCAGCGGGTTGAGCAGGTCCAGGGTGAACCGGACCTTGTGCACCGCGCCGCCG
>NZ_PYBW01000339.1 GCF_003205575.1 Streptomyces tateyamensis | reverse complement strand
CGGGGCGGGTGGGGGCGGTCAGCTCCGCCGGTTGCCGCCGGCCAGGGCTCGGCCGGCCGGGAAGCGGAGCTCGTAGCCCGCGTCGAGCACGGCAGTGGCGCCGGGCGGCAGCGCCAGCCGCCAGTGGCGGGGGGCCCGCCGGGGCCCCCCGCGCGGGGCCGGGCGGGGGGGGGCCGGGGGGGGGGGTGGGTGGGGCGCCGTCTCCCCGCCCCCCCCCCCCCCCCCCCCGGGGTGCCCCCCCCGCCGCCCCGCCCCTCCGCCGGCGCCTCCCCCGCGCTGGCCGGCCTGCTGGCCTACGGGCCCTGCCCCCCCCCCCCCCCCCCCCCCCCCGCCCGCCCCCGCCCGCCCCCGCCACTCGGGGTGCCGCTCTCCGCACCCTGCGTGGCGTTCGGCGGGCCGCCTTCGCGCTGGTCACG
>NZ_PYBW01000036.1 GCF_003205575.1 Streptomyces tateyamensis | reverse complement strand
CTGCTGGCGGCCGCGCTCGCCAAGCAGCCGCAGCAGCGGCCCGCCCCGCAGGAGTTCGGGCAGCGGCTGGCCGCGCTCGGGGCGGCCGGGGAGAGCGGGACGGTACGGCTCGGGCGGGGCGGCTGGCTGCCGCCGGTGCTGGCGGAGGCGGTCGGGCGGCAGGCGGTGGAGCTGCTGGAGCTGGAGGGGGAGCAGGCGGTGGACGCCGCCGCGGCGCCCGGCCGGCCCGGCCCGGCGAGCCCCGCCGGCCGGCGGCGGTGGCCGCTGCTGCTGGCCGGCGCGGCGCTGGTGGTCGGTGCGGGCGGCGGGCTGCTGGCGGTGCACCCGTGGAGCTCGCGGGCGGGGGACACGGCGGACGGGCCGTCGGTTTCCGACACCCCGTCCGGCGCGGCCTCCGACGCCGCTTCCGACGAGCCGTCCGGGAAGACCCCGCAGAACGAGACCCCGGCGGCCGCCGACGAGCCGTCAGCCGGCGCCACCCCCGGTGCCCCGCCGTCTCCCGGGCCGTCCACCCCCGACGCGGTGCCCGCCGCCTTCCTCGGCACCTGGACCGGTACCGACTCCACCTCCACCCTCGGCTCGCTGCTCGGCGAGACCACCACCGTCACCGTCCGCCCGGCCGCGCTCGGCGCCGAGAACACCACCAGCGTCAACGGCGCCTCCGGCGGGGTGCTCAGCGTGCGCTGCGACGGCGCGTGGAAGCTCATCTCGGCCGGCGCGACCAAGTTGGTCTTCAGCTCCCGGCTGGTGCGGGCCAACCCGGCCGGCGCCTGCTCGGGCGGCGCCGCCGCCGAGCAGTTGGAGCTCCAGTCGGACGGCACCCTGAAGTACACGTCGACGGACGGCGCCGCGGGCAACCCCACGGCGACTCTGCACAAGGTCGGCTGAACCCCCTGGCGTAGGCTGGTTCGGTCGCACTCCGCAGGCTCCGGCGATCCCCGACCGGCGCCCCGGAGCCGCACGTCGTAGCCCTCGGAAGAAAGTAGGCCGCAGGTGACCGAGCTCGCCGCGCCCCCCGCCGCGCCCAGCACCGACCTGCAGTCCGTCCTCGACCGGGCCGCGGCCGGCGGCCGGATCAGCGCCGAGGAGGCGCTGGAGCTCTACCGCTCGGCCCCGCTGCACGCGCTGGGCGCCGCCGCCGACACGGTGCGCCGCCGCCGCTACGCCGGGACCGAGCACATCGCGACCTACATCATCGAACGCAACATCAACTACACCAACGTCTGCGTGACGGCCTGCAAGTTCTGCGCCTTCTACGTGCCGCCGAAGAGCGACAAGGGCTGGTCCCGCGACCTGGAGGAGATCCTGCGCCGCTGCGCCGAGACGGTGGAGCTGGGCGGCACCCAGATCATGTTCCAGGGCGGCCACCACCCGGACTACGGCGTGGAGTACTACGAGAAGAACTTCGCCGCGATCAAGCAGGCCTTCCCGCAGCTGGTGATCCACTCGCTGGGCGCCTCCGAGGTCGAGCACATGGCGCGGATCTCCGGCGTCTCGATCGAGGAGGCGATCAGCCGGATCCACGCGGCCGGCCTGGACTCCTTCGCCGGCGCCGGCGCCGAGCTGCTGCCGGAGCGCCCGCGCAAGGCGATCGCCCCGCTCAAGGAGTCCGGCGAGCGCTGGCTGGAGATCATGGAGACCGCGCACCGGCTGGGTGTCGAGTCCACCTCCACCATGCTGATGGGCACCGGCGAGACCAACGCCGAGCGGATCGAGCACCTGCGGATGATCCGCGAGGTGCAGGACCGCACCGGCGGCTTCCGGGCCTTCATCCCGTACACCTACCAGCCGCAGAACAACCACCTCAAGGGCTCCACCCAGGCCACCGTCTTCGAGTACCTGCGGATGATCGCCATCGCCCGGCTCTTCCTGGACAACGTGGCGCACATCCAGGGCTCCTGGCTGACCACCGGCAAGGAGGCCGGCCAGCTCTCGCTGCACTACGGGGCGGACGACCTGGGCTCGGTGATGCTGGAGGAGAACGTGGTCTCGGCGGCCGGGGCCAAGCACCGCTCCAACCTGACCGAGCTGATCCACCTGATCCGCACCGCGGGCCGCACCCCCGCCCAGCGCTCCACCACCTACCAGCACCTGCGGGTGCTGGACGACCCGGCCAACGACCCGGTCGACCCGCGGGTGGCCTCGCACATCGCCTCCACCGCGATCGAGGGCGGCACCGCGCACCCGGAGCTGAAGATCCTCGACAACGCCTGATGTCCGACTCCCCGAGCCGCGGCCGATGCTGACCTTGCACCGGGCTTCGACGGGCCCGGCGGTCCTGGTCCACGACGACCGGATCGCCGGGCTCGGCGCGTTCGCGGAGCTGGCCGCCGCGCACCCGGGCGCGCGGGTGCGCGACTGGGGCCAGGCGCGGTTGGCGGCCGGCCGGCTGGCGGCGGACGCCGTGCAGCTGCTGGAGCACAGCTACCACCCGGACCCGCGCGAGGAGGCGGGCACCGATCCGGTGCCGCTGCCCGCGGACCTGGCGGACGGGCACTACGGCGGGCTGGGCGGCAGTGCCCGGCGCGGGGTGCAGCGGCTGCTGGCGGCCGGGACCACCGCGCTGGTCGGGCCGTTCGGCGCGCCCGCGGTGCTGGCGGCGGTGCGGCGCTCGGGCCTGCCGGTGGTCGCGGCCGGGGCGGCCGCGCCGGAGCTGGTGGTCGGCGGGCGGGCGGATTTCGCCGTTCTCGCCGTCCCCGCGGCCGAGAACGGACCCTGCCTGGCCACCGTACTGGCCGGTAGGATCGTCTTCCGCCGCCGCTGACCGTCCGTCGGCCTTGGATGTGGCGGCCCGTCAGTATCCGAACTCCCTTGATCCGCAGTCGGTCTGATTCGGACTCGCCGTGACCTGGGACCGCGTCAGCGGCTACCATCCGACCGGTCCGGTGTTACCCGTCCCAGGTGCGTCGGTCCACCTCACCACGCCCCTATCCGAATCCAGGTCACCCCAGCAAATGCGATCTCCGTCCCCGTCCGCCGTCCCCCGGATCGGCCGCGGCTGGTACCTCGCGGCGGTGCTGAGCGCCGTGGTGGCGCTCGGCATGTGCCTGCTCGGTTGGCGGCAGACCGAGCTGGCCGACAAGATCGGCGCCGACCCGGTCCGGGTCCAGGGCACCATCACCCAGCTCTCCGGCGGCAGCGCCACCTACAGCGCGGTCAGCTACCAGGCGGGCGGCCAGCAGCACTCCGCCGCCGACCTGCAACTGCCCGCCGAGGCCCGGGTCGGCGACTCGATCTGCCTGGAGCACGCGGCCACCGACGCCGGTGCGGTGCGGCTGTGCGACCAGAAGTACCCGCAGGCGGCCGGCATCCGGCTGGCCCAGATCAGCGTGCCGGTGGCGCTGCTGGTCTGCGCCCTGTGCGTACTGCGGATCCGCCGCCACTTCCGCAGCCCCGCGGTGCGCAGCGCGCAGGCGGTGGTGTCCACCATGGCGCTGGCCGCCGAGGCACTGGCCGACGGCATGCCGGCCATCACCCACGGCAAGCGCTCCCGGCGGCGCCACCGCTCGCCGCGGCGGGCCCTGCGGTAACCGGCGCGCCGCCAGGGTGAACAATGGGGTCCGTGACCCGAGCCAACCTGGACAAGCAGCCGCACGAAGTCGCCGCGATGTTCGACGACGTCGCGGCCAAGTACGACCGCACCAACGACGTGATCTCGCTCGGCCAGGCGCGGGCCTGGCGCCGGGCGGTGGCCGACGCGGTGGCTGCCGGCCCCGGTGACCTGGTGCTCGACCTGGGCGCGGGCACCGGCACCTCCTCGCTGCCCTTCGCCGCGGCCGGTGCCAAGGTCGTCCCCTGCGACTTCTCGGTCGGCATGCTCACCGAGGGCAAGCGCCGCCACCCCGAGCTGCCGCTGACCGCCGGCGACGCCACCCGGCTGCCGTTCGCCGACGAGGTCTTCGACGCGGTCACCATCTCCTTCGCGCTGCGCAACGTGCACGACACCGACGCGGCGCTGCGCGAACTGCACCGGGTCACCAAGCCCGGCGGCCGGGTGGTGATCTGCGAGTTCTCCACCCCCACCTGGACCCCGCTGCGCACCGTCTACACCGAGTACCTGATGCGCGCCCTGCCCCCGGTCGCGTCCCGCGTCTCCAGCAACCCCGACGCCTACGTCTACCTCGCCGAGTCCATCCGCTCCTGGCCCGACCAGCCCGCCCTCGCCGCCCGCCTCCAACAGGCCGCCTGGACCCGCGTCGCCTGGCGCAACCTCACCGGCGGCATCGTGGCCCTGCACCGCGGCTTCAAGGCCTGAGCAGTGCACGGCGCGTGATCAGCCGTCACCAACCTGACCGACCAGTCCACGGCCACCACCCCGGTGCTGTCCACCTTCGTCGGCGGCGCGCTGCTGATGGTGCAGTTCCTGGTCGACGTCGAGCGCAAGCTCGGCGACGTGGAGGCCTCGGTGGTCCGGCACCGGTCCGCACGCTGCGGGCCAGCGACCTGCGGGCCACCGAGGCGGTGGACCCGATGTTCGACTTCATCCTCTTCGACCAGCAGCTCTGCTACGAGGTGTCAGGGGCGCTGCCACTGGCCGCGAACTGGACCCCGGTGATCGCCACCACCCGCCTGGTCCTGCAGGCGCACAAGCTGGCCCGCCGGATCCAGCGCTTCGACGACCTGTGGAGCATCGCGGAACCCGTGGCCGGCACCCCGTAGACTGCCGAGGTCCGTCCCAGGAGTCAGGAGTGTGGCCGTCGTGACCGAGAACGCCGTTGAGAGTGTTGCGGACGTGATCGTGGTCGGCGCCGGGCCGGCCGGGTCGGCGACGGCGTACTACCTGGCGCAGGCGGGGTTGGACGTGCTGCTGCTGGAGAAGACCGAGTTCCCGCGCGAGAAGGTGTGCGGGGACGGGCTGACGCCGCGGGCCACCAAGCAGTTGGTGGACATGGGGATCGACGTCTCCACCAAGAACGGCTGGCTGCACAACCGGGGGCTGCGGATCATCGGCGGCGGGGTCCGGCTGGAGCTGGACTGGCCCGAGCTCGCCTCGTTCCCCGACTACGGGCTGGTGCGCAAGCGGGCCGACTTCGACGAGCTGCTGGCCCGTCAGGCGCAGAAGGCCGGGGCGCGGCTGTACGAGAAGTGCAACGTGTCCGGCCCCGTGCTGGACGAGCGCACCGGGCGGATCACCGGGGTGACGGCGCGGCTGGGGGCGGAGAAGCGCGAGGTGGAGTTCCGGGCGCCGCTGGTGGTGGCCGCCGACGGCAACTCCACCCGGCTCTCGCTGGCCATGGGCCTGCACCGGCGCGAGGACCGTCCGATGGGCGTGGCCTACCGCACCTACTTCACCTCGCCCCGCTCCGGTGACGACTACCTGGAGTCCTGGCTGGAGCTGTGGGACACCCGCGGCGGCCAGCGCAAGCAGCTGCCCGGCTACGGCTGGATCTTCGGCATGGGCGACGGCACCTCGAACGTGGGCCTGGGCATCCTGGACTCCTCGCCGGCCTTCGGCGAGCTGGACTGGCGCGAGGTGCTGAAGAGCTGGTGCGCCTCGATGCCCGCCGAGTGGGGCTACACCCCCGAGAACATGACCGACCCGATCCGCGGCGCCGCGCTGCCGATGGCCTTCAACCGCCAGCCGCACTACACCCGCGGCCTGCTGCTGGTCGGTGACGCGGGCGGCATGGTCAACCCGTTCAACGGTGAGGGCATCGCCTATGCGATGGAGTCCGGCCAGATCGCCGCGCGCACCATCATCCAGGCGCAGGCCCGGGTCACCGCGGCCGGCCGGGAGCGGGCGCTGCAGGGCTACCCGCAGGTGCTCAAGGAGGTGTACGGCGGCTACTACACGCTGGGCCGCGCCTTCGTGAAGCTGATCGGCAATCCGAAGGTGATGCAGATCGCCACCCAGCGCGGCCTGACCCACCCGATGCTGATGAAGTTCACCCTGAAGCTGCTGGCCAACCTGACGGACCCGCAGGGCGGCGATGCGATGGACCGAATCATCAACGGCCTGGCCCGGGTGGCGCCGGACGCCTGAGCGACCGGCGCCTCCGGCGCGGTCACTCGAACCAGTGGCCGCTGCTGCCGAGCAGGGTGCCGTCCGCCGCGTAGAGCTCCAGGGTGCCGCCCTTGGCGGCGTCGGAGCGGGCGAAGGCGATCCAGTGCACCGAGGAGTCGCCGAGCGCGGCCGGCCGCAGCTCCAGGGTGCTGCCGTCGGCCTGGTGCACCACCGCCCTGGTCACCTCGGGCCGGACCTCGACGAAGGTCAGCCACTGGTCGCCCAGGTGGTTGTCGAGGTGGTCGTTCGGCGGGTACAGCGGGCGGCGCCCGAGCGCGAGGCCCGGCTGGTCCCGGGAGGCGAAGGCGTTGAGCTCGGAGGCACGGCCGGGAACGAGCGTCTCGGCGTCCAGCGGTTGCCGCACGCCGTCCACCGTGACGTAGAGGTCGCACACGTCGAGGTACGCCACCCAGGAGCCCTCGAGGGACTTTTTGGTCGGCTCGAGCCGCAGGTTGCCGGCGGCGTGCTGCTCCTGCCAGATCTGCTGGGCCTGCTGCAGGCTCTGCTGCTCGGTCGCGGCCGGCCAGCGCGCCACCCAGGCCTGCCAGTGCTGGCCGCTCGGGGTGGTGCCCTCACCGACCACCGCGCGGTCGGGGGTGAACGGGTCGAGCGGGCCGAAGGTCCGACCGCCGTGCGCGCTCGGGCTCGGCGGGCCGGCCGGCGGCACCGGGGCGGCCGAGCGGTGGTCCGGGCCGAGCAGTGCCGTGCCGCCGAGCAGCAGGCAGGCGGCGACGGTGGCGGTCACGGCCGCCGTCCGGCGCCGGCGCAGCCGGCGGCGTCCGCCCGTCAGCAACTGGGCCAGCGGGGGCGGGCCGACGGGCACGGCGCCGGCCAGGTCGGCGAGCTGTGCTTCGAGGGCGGGCTGTGCGTCGAGGTGCTGCTCGGTCATGCCGTCGCTCCGATGCTGTCCAGGTCACCCAGGGTCGAGGAGGCACGCAGTTTGGCGATCCCCTTCGCGGTCTGGCTCTTCACCGTGCCCACCGAGCAGCCCATGACGGCGGCGGCCTGCGTCTCGCTCAGGTCCTCCC
Organism: Streptomyces tateyamensis; assembly: GCF_003205575.1. Classification (GTDB taxonomy): domain Bacteria; phylum Actinomycetota; class Actinomycetes; order Streptomycetales; family Streptomycetaceae; genus Kitasatospora; species Kitasatospora tateyamensis. Next base: position 59,327 of record NZ_PYBW01000036.1, on the reverse strand, counting down.
AGTACCGGAGCACGACGGCCTGCCGCTGCCGCGGCGGCAGCGTGCCGAGGGCGCGCAGCAGGGCGGCGCGGGTGTCCAGCAGCCCGTAGCCGTCGCCGGCCGGCCGGTCCGGTACGGCGGCGACCAACTGCTCCGGGGCCCGGCGGCGGAACCGGCGGGCGTGCTCGTTGAACAGGATCCGCCGCACGTACGCCGACGGATCGTCAGCGCGCCGCACCCGCCCCCAGGCCGCGTACGCCCGCTCCAGCGCCTGCTGCACGAGGTCCTCAGCGGTGTGCCGGTCCCCGGCCAGCAGGAACGCGGTGCGCAGCAGCCGCGGCCAGGCGGTGGCGGTGAACTCCTGGAACTCGCGATCGCGGTCCCTCGTGGCTTCTGGCATGAAGTGCCTCCTCGCCCAGTAGAGCCCGGGGGAGGCTCGGATCGTTGCCCGCGATCCTTCCAGGCGCCCGACGCGGCTGCGCAGGCCGGGTCAGCGGCCGGCCGTGCGGGCCCCGCTCAGCGGGCCGCGGCCCGCACGCCGTCCAGGGCGATGGCGAGCACCCGGTCGCGCTGCCCCTCCTCGGGGTAGGCGACCGAGCTGATGCCGGAGACCAGGCGCAGCAGGTCGTCGATGGTGATGTCGGGGCGCACCTGGCCGGCCCGCTGGGCCCGCTCGAGCAGGGGCTCGCCCGCGTCGAACATCGACTTGCGGCAGGCGAGGAAGACGTCGCTCTCCTCGCCCGCCAGGGCGTCCCGGATCGCGCGCTTGGTCACGGTGTAGTCCACGAAGCGCTGCAGCCAGCCGTGCAGCGCCTGCCACGGCGGCTCGCCGGCCAGCTCCTCGGCGACCAGGCTCAGGTCGTTGACCTCGTTGGCGTAGACCGTCTCGAACAGGTGCTTGCGGGTCGGGAAGTTGCGGTAGAGGGTGCCGATCCCCACCCCCGCGCGGCGGGCGATGTCCTCCAGCGAGGCCTCGGCGCCATGCTCGGCGAAGGCCTCGCGAGCGGCCGCGAGCAGCGCGTCGAAGTTGCGCGCGGCATCGGTGCGGCGCGGTCGCTGGGCCGCGAGGAACTCGCTGACCACTACCTGTTCCGAGGACACGGAAACCTCTTTTCGGCGACCGGTCCGGGCGGGCCGGTTGAAACGGAGGGGTGCCTCCGCTAATCTGGAGGAACGCCTCCACTTTAGCAGTTCGAGGCGCTTCCACTCCTGGCCCGCGTCCAGAGAAGGTTCGATGAACCGCCAGACCAATCGCCTCACCTTCGGCGTGCTCGCCACCGGAGCCGGTGTCTTCGCCCTGCTCCAATCGCTGATCACGCCCGCCCTGCCGACCGTCCAGCACGCGATGCACACCTCGCAGGCCACGGTCACCTGGGTGATGACCGCCTACCTGCTCTCCGCGTCGATCTTCACCCCGATCCTCGGCCGGGTCGGCGACCTGGTCGGCAAGAAGCGCACCCTGGTCGGAGCGCTGATCGCGCTGCTGGCCGGCTGCCTGGCCGCCGCGCTCGCCCCCAACATCGCCGTGCTGATCGTCGCCCGGGTCATCCAGGGCATCGCCGGCGCGCTCTTCCCGCTCTCCTTCGGCATCATCCGCGACGAGTTCCCCGCGGCCCGGGTGCCCACCGGCATCAGCAACCTGTCCGCGGTCATCGCGGTGGGCAGCGGCCTGGGCATGGTGCTGGCCGGACCCATCGTCACCGCGCTGGACTACCGCTGGCTCTTCTGGTTCCCGGTGATCATCGTCGCGATCACCGCGCTGATCGCCCACCGCTACGTGCCCGAGTCGCCGCAGCGCACCGAAGGGAGCGTCAACTGGCTCGCCTCGGTGCTGCTCTCGGGCTGGCTGGTGGCGCTGCTGCTGCCGATCAGTCAGGCGGCCAAGTGGGGCTGGGGATCCGGCTCGGTGATCGGCCTGCTGGTGCTGGCCGTGGTGCTGTTCGCCCTCTGGGCGCTGGCCGAGGCCCGTTCCCGCAACCCGCTGATCGACCTGCGGATCATGCGGCTGCCCGCGGTCTGGACGACCAACACCGCCGCGCTGCTCTTCGGTGCCGGGATGTACGCGGTCTGGGCCTTCCTGCCCGGGTTCGCCCAGACCCCGTCCTCGGCGGGCTACGGCTTCGGGTCGAGCGTGACCGGTGCCGGGCTGCTGATGCTGCCGATGCTGGTCGCGATGTTCGTCGCCGGGGTGCTCAGCGGGCGGCTGGCCGGGCGCTTCCCCGCGAAGGCGCAGCTCGTCTCGGGTGCCGTGCTGGGCTCGGTGGCCTGCGCGATCCTGGCCGCCTGGCACGGGCAGCCGTGGCAGGTCGCGCTGGCGGCCGGGGTGTTCGGCCTCGGCATCGGCCTGGCCTATGCCTCGATGAGCAACCTGATCGTGCAGAGCGTGCCCGCCGCGCAGACCGGGGCGGCCACCGGCATGAACGCCAACATCCGCACCATCGGCGGTTCGATCGGCGCCGCCCTGATGACCGGCCTGGTCACCGGCCACCTGCAGGCCTCCGGCCGGCCCTTCGAGTCGGGCTACACCGACGGGTTCACGCTGCTCGCCGGGTTCTGCCTGGCGGCCGCGCTGGCCGCCCTGCTGGTGCCGGCCCGGCGTGCGCTCGGCGCGGCTCCGAGCCCGGCGGCCGCGCAGGCGGTGCCGACCGCCGTGGCGCCGCAGCCGGAGCCGGCGGCGGTCCGCAGCTGACCGCCGACCCCTGACCGCCGACCCCAGACCCCTGGACCCTCCGCCGGCCGCGCCGGGTGCGCGCAGACCGGCGGTGAAGCCCCCGCCCGGCCCCGTACGGCGGGCGGGGGCAGCTCGTGGCCCGACGCGGCGTCAGCGGCCGATGTGCACCGAGCGGATGTCCACCGGCAGGGTCGGGAAGCCGTCGCCCGGGGCGTTCTGGTCGTCCTCGCCACCCGCGGCGATCTTCTGCAGCACGTCCAGCCCGGCGGTCACCTTGCCGAACGGCGTGTAGGCGGGGGAGAGCTTGGTGTCCTTCCAGACGAAGAAGAACTGGCTCCCGTTGGTGTTCGGCCCCGCGTTGGCCATCGCCACCGTCCCGGCGGGGTAGGTGGCGCCGGTCAGGTTCTCGTCGGGGAACGAGTAGCCGGGGCCGCCGCTGCCGGTCCCCGTGGGGTCGCCGCACTGCAGGACCCACAGCCGCTGGGTGGTCAACCGGTGGCAGTGGCTGCGGTCGAAGTAGTGGTGCTCGCTGAGGAAGCGGAACGAGAACGTGGTGCACGGCGCCGCGTCGGTGAGCGCCTGGAAGGTGATCGCGCCCTGGCTGGTGCGCAGCGTGGCGTGGTACGGCTGCGCGGCCTTGGCCGGATCGAAGACCGGGATGCCCTTGAAGTTGTCGGCGGGCACGGCGGGCGTGTAGCCGCAGCTCGCGGTGGTGGCCTGCACCGGCCGGGCGTCGGGGGAGACGGTGGCGGCGGAGGCGGCGCTGGTCGCGCAGAGCGCGAGCGTGGCGGCAGCCGCCGCGACGGTGAGGCGGGTCCGGGACATCTGACGGCCTTTCGGTCTGGTGGGCGCTGGCAGTGTGTCATGTGCACACCGTGCATGCCCAGCTTCCCGACCGATCATTCGTCGAACTCTTGTCAGTGTTCGAACGTTCGTGTCAGGATGTGCGCCCGTGCGCATCATCAACAGGGACTTCACACTTCTGTGGAGTGGTCAGGCCATCTCGCTGACCGGGGATTTCGTCTTCGACACCACGCTGACCCTCTGGGTCGGCACCGAACTGGTGCACGGCAGCGCCGCACCACTCGCCGTCTCGGGCCTGCTGGTCACCGTGGCGCTGGCCGCGCTGCTGGTGGCTCCGATCGCCGGGGTCTACGTGGACCGCTGGGGGGACCACCGGCGGACCATGATGGGAGCCGACGCGGCTCGCGCCGTGCTGATCGGCGCGGTCGCCCTGCTCGCCTTCCTGCCGGCCCACACCGTGCCGGGCGGCGTCCTGGTGGCCGTGGTCTACCTCGCGGTCTTCCTCAACACCGCTCTCTCCCAGTTCTTCAATCCGGCCCGGTTCGCCGTCACCGGCGAGGTGGTGCCCGAGGGACAGCGGACCAGGGCCGCCGGGATCGGCCAGACCACCCAGGCGGTGGCCGGCATCGTCGGCCCGCCGCTGGCCGCCCCGCTGCTCTTCACCGCGGGCACCCAGTGGGCGCTGCTGATCAACGCGCTCTCCTACGTCGGTTCCTTCCTGCTGGTCCGCGCGCTGAGCGTGCGCCCGGCCCCGGCCGAGGCCGAACCGGCCGTGCCCGCCGGGGTGCTGGCCGAACTGCGGGAGGGCATGCGGATGGCGGCCGGCAACCGGGTGGTGCGGGCGCTGCTGATCGCGATCGCGCTGATCTCGGTGGGTGTCGGGGCGCTCAACACGGTCAACCTCTTCTTCGTCACCGACAACCTGCACGCGGACAAGAGCTACTTCGGCATCCTCGACATGGCGCTCGGGCTCGGCATGCTGGGCGGCGCCGTGCTGGTCACCCCGCTGGCCACCAGGTACGGGCACCGGGTCACCTTCCCACTGGGGCTGGCCCTGCTCGGCCTGCTGCTGCTGGCCTACGCCCGGATGACCACCTTCTGGTCCGCCCTGGTGCTGATCGCGCTGCTCGGACCGGCGCTGATCGCGGTCAACATGGCGATCGCCCCGCTGGTGATGGAGTCGGTGGCCAAGGAGTACCTCGGCCGGGTCTTCTCGGCCTTCAACCCGGTCCAGCAGGTGGCGGGCGTCACCGGCATGGCGCTGGCCGGGCCGATGGCGGCGGCCTGGCGGTTCAGCCACGGCAGCGTGGCCGGGCTGCACGTCGGCGGCATCGACTCGATCCTCAGCGGCGGTGCGCTGCTGGCGGTCCTGGGCGGCGTGTACTCGGCCGTCGCCTTCCGCTCGGCCGGGGCCGTCCCCGCCGCGGCCCCGGTTGCGCAGACCGTGCCCGCCTCCGCGCCGGAGTCCGCCGAGGCGTAGCGCCGTTGGTCGCACGGGCGAATCCGAGCCGGGATCCGCCCATGCGAACCCCTTCACAAGCACCCGCCCCTCGCGGGGTCGTCGCCGGCCCCCCGCTGCTTGCCCTCCCAGCGCCGACGGCCACCCGGGCGGCCGGTCCACCGTGCCCCGCGCAGCCGACGACCCCGCCGTTCGTGAGCTTGTGAACGAAAGGTCAAGCAGGCGCCCGGCGGTGGCCACCCGGTCGAGTGAGGGTTCCTAGCACGGCGAAATGATCCTCCGAAATTTGCGATGATCGCTGGATAGTTGATATAGGCCGATGGCTCTGACCAGTCCTTTCCCCAAGGATTGTGACTGTTTGCGACCATCTCGGTTCTATGTGTTCATATCTCGGGACTTGTCGCCATGGCTACCGGTCTGCGAGGTGGTGTAGATCACAAAGATCGTCCTGAACTGCGTGTCGCAGATCACAAGCGGACGGGCATAGGATGCGCTCGTTCCGGGCCTTGTGAACTGCCTCACATGAGGTGGATCACGGGAACCGGAGCACCCGGATCACCCCACAGTGACCCGGCGGTTCCGATCTGCAGTCAAGGACGACTGGACGGAGGGAGCGGGCAGATGAATGCCTACGCGCCGATCCTCGTACTCGGTGCCATCGCGGCGGCGTTCGCGGTCGGCTCCGTCACGATGGCCTCGCTGACCGGCCCCAAGCGCTACAACCGGGCCAAGTTGGAAGCCTACGAGTGCGGCATCGAGCCGACCCCGCAGCCGGAGGGCGGCGGTCGGTTCCCGATCAAGTACTACCTGACGGCGATGCTCTTCATCGTCTTCGACATCGAGATCGTCTTCCTCTACCCGTGGGCGGTCAGCTTCGACGCCCTGGGGATCTTCGGGCTGGTCGAGATGCTCCTGTTCATCGCCACCGTCTTCGTCGCCTACGCCTACGTCTGGCGTCGCGGCGGCCTGGAGTGGGACTGAGCAGGCCGGGCAACACCGCAGTGATCAGCGGGATTTGAGGCCACTGAGAGGGATGGGTAGATGGGAATCGAGGAGAAGCTGCCGAGCGGTTTTCTGCTCACCACGGTGGAGAGCGCCGCGGGGTGGGTGAGAAAGTCCTCGCTCTTCCCGGCCACGTTCGGGCTGGCCTGCTGCGCCATCGAGATGATGACCACCGGCGCCGGCCGGTACGACCTGGCCCGGTTCGGCATGGAGGTGTTCCGCGCCTCGCCCCGGCAGTCCGACCTGATGATCGTGGCCGGCCGGGTGAGCCAGAAGATGGCGCCGGTGCTGCGCCAGGTCTACGACCAGATGGCCAATCCCAAGTGGGTCATCTCGATGGGCGTCTGCGCCTCCTCCGGCGGCATGTTCAACAACTACGCGATCGTCCAGGGCGTGGACCACATCGTCCCGGTCGACATCTACCTGCCGGGGTGCCCGCCGCGCCCGGAGATGCTGCTGGACGCGATCATCAAACTGCACGAGAAGATCCAGGCCGAGCCGCTCGGCGTGAACAAGCTCCGGGCCCAGGAGCTGGCCGAGGAGCTGGCCCTGGACGCCACCCCGACCAGCGAGATGCGGGGGCTGCTGCGATGAGCGAGATCCCTGGTGGCCGCACCGAGCTGCCGATCGAGGTGGTCGGCAAGCGGCAGGGCATGTTCGGTGCCCACGGCACCGGCGACACCTCCGGCTTCGGCGGCCTGGCGGCGGCCATCGTGCTGCCCGCGCCGGCCGAACGCCCGTACGGCGGCTGGTTCGACGAGGTCGCGGACGAGCTCGAAGGCGCCCTGGAGGAGCAGGAGCTGACGGTCGCTCAGGTGATCGAGAAGACCGTGGTGGACCGTGGCGAGCTCACCTTCCAGATCGCCCGCGAGCACCTGCCGGCCGTGATGCGCACGCTGCGCGACGACCCGGCGCTGCGCTTCGAGCTCTGCCTGGGCGTCAGCGGCGTGCACTACCCGCAGGAGTCCGGGCGGGAGCTGCACGCGGTCTACCACCTGCGCTCGATCACCCACAACCGGCTGATCCGGGTCGAAGTCACCGCACCGGACGCCGACCCGCGGATCCCCTCGGTGGTCAGCGTCTACCCGACCAACGACTGGCACGAGCGGGAGGCCTACGACTTCTTCGGGATCGTGTTCGAGGGCCACCCGGCGCTCACCCGGATCATGATGCCGGACGACTGGCTGGGCCACCCGCAGCGCAAGGACTACCCGCTCGGAGGCATCCCCGTCGAGTACAAGGGCGCCCAGATCCCGGCGCCCGACCAGCGGAGGTCGTACAGCTGATGGCCAACAATCCTGGAACCGCGGCCCCCTTCGAGGAGGCGGGCTCCCGCGAGACGACCGAGGGCCGGGTCTTCACCGTCACCGGCGGCGACTGGGGCGAGGTGGTGGACGCCGTCGCGCAGGCCGACGACGAGCGGATCATCGTCAACATGGGCCCGCAGCACCCCTCCACCCACGGCGTGCTGCGCCTGATCCTGGAGATCGACGGCGAGACGGTCACCGAGGCCCGGTGCGGCATCGGCTACCTGCACACCGGCATCGAGAAGAACATGGAGTTCCGCTCCTGGGTCCAGGGCACCACCTTCGTGACCCGGATGGACTACCTGACCCCGCTGTTCAACGAGACCGCCTACTGCCTGGCGGTCGAGAAGCTGCTCGGCATCACCGAGCAGGTACCGGACCGGGCCACCGTGATCCGGGTGATGATGATGGAGCTCAACCGGATCACCTCGCACCTGGTGGCACTGGCCACCGGCGGCATGGAGATCGGCTCCACCACGCTGATGATCTACGGCTTCCGGGACCGCGAACTCATCCTGGACATCTTCGAGCTGGTCACCGGCCTGCGGATGAACCACGCCTACGTGCGGCCCGGCGGCCTGGCCCAGGACCTGCCCCCGGGCGCGGTCGACCAGATCCGCGAGGCGGTCAAGCTGTTCCGCTCCCGGATGCACGAGTACGACAAGCTGGCCACCGGCAACCCGATCTTCAAGGCCCGCCTGGTCGACGTCGGCTTCCTGGACCTGGCCGGCTGCCTGGCCCTCGGTGCCACCGGCCCGATCCTGCGGGCCACCGGCCTGCCCCAGGACCTGCGCAAGACCGATCCCTACTGCGGCTACGAGAACTACGAGTTCGACGTGGCGGTGGCCGACACCGCGGACTCCTACGGGCGGTTCCTGATCCGCCTGGAGGAGATGCGCCAGTCGCTGCGGATCGTCGAGCAGTGCCTGGACCGGCTGGCCCCCGGCCCGGTGATGGTGGGCGACAAGAAGATCGCCTGGCCCGCCCAACTGGCCGTCGGCCCGGACGGGATGGGCAACTCGCTGGACCACATCAGGGAGATCATGGGCACCTCGATGGAGGCCCTGATCCACCACTTCAAGCTGGTCACCGAGGGCTTCCGGGTCCCGGTCGGCCAGGCGTACACGGCAGTCGAGTCGCCCAAGGGCGAACTCGGCGTGCACGTGGTGAGCGACGGCGGGACCCGCCCGTACCGGGTGCACTTCCGCGACCCGTCGTTCACCAACCTGCAATCGATGGCGGCGATGTGCGAGGGCGGCCAAGTGGCCGACGTGATCGTCGCGGTGGCCGGGATCGACCCGGTGATGGGAGGCGTGGACCGGTGAGCCCTTCTGAGACAAGCACTGAGCTCGGGCTGCCGGCCATGCCGGCCAAGCCCTACCCAGCGGAGGTGCACGAGCGACTCGCGGCCGACGCCGCGGAGTTGATCGCCCGCTACCCGCAGTCCCGGTCCGCCCTGCTGCCGCTGCTGCACCTGGTCCAGGCCGAGGAGGGGTTCGTCAGCACCACCGGGATCCGCTTCTGCGCCGAGCAGTTGGACCTCACCACGGCCGAGGTGACGGCGGTGGCCACGTTCTACACCATGTACCGCCGCCGCCCGGCCGGGAAGCACCACGTGGGCGTGTGCACCAACACGCTGTGCGCGGTGCTCGGCGGCGACCAGATCTTCGCCGAGCTCCAGCAGCACCTCGGGATCGGCAACAACGAGACCACCGAGGACGGCGAGATCTCGATCGAGCACATCGAGTGCAACGCGGCCTGCGACTACGCCCCCGTGGTGATGGTCAACTGGGAGTTCTTCGACAACCAGACCCCGGACAGCACCAGGCAGCTGGTCGACGACCTGCGGGCCGGCCGTGAGGTCCGGCCCACCCGGGGCGCTCGGCTGTGCTCGTTCAAGGAGAGCGCGCGGATCCTGGCGGGCTTCCCCGACGAGCGCGAGGGCGCCAACGACGAGTCCGGCGCGGGCGGCGCGCCCAGCCTGGCCGGCCTGCGGCTGGCCAAGGGCGAACAGCTGCCCGGCACCCCCGGCGCCCGGGTGGTGTCGCCGCGAGGCGAAGGGAGTGACGCGTGATGACCGCGACCGAGCCGGCCGAGAAGCTGCTCAGCCCGGTGCTCTCCGCCTCCTGGGACGACCACCGGCCCTGGACCCTGGAGACCTACCGCCGGCACGACGGCTACCAGGGCCTGCGGACGGCGCTGGAGATGGACCCCGACGCCCTGATCGCCCTGGTCAAGGACGCGGGCCTGCGCGGCCGCGGCGGCGCCGGCTTCCCCACCGGGCTGAAGTGGCAGTTCATCCCGCAGAACGACGGCAAGCCGCACTACCTGGTGGTCAACGCCGACGAGTCCGAGCCCGGGACCTGCAAGGACATCCCGCTGCTCTTCGCCAACCCGCACGCGCTGATCGAGGGCATGGTGATCGCCTCCTACGCGATCCGCTGCAACCACGCCTTCATCTACCTGCGCGGCGAGGTGGTCCCGGTGCTGCGCCGGCTGCACGCCGCGGTGGCCGAGGCCTACCGGGCCGGCTACCTCGGCAGCAACATCCTGGGCAGCGGCTTCGACCTGGACATCACCGTGCACGCGGGCGCCGGCGCCTACATCTGCGGCGAGGAGACGGCGCTGCTGGACTCGCTGGAGGGCCGGCGCGGCCAACCCCGGCTGCGCCCGCCGTTCCCGGCCATCGCCGGCCTGTACGCCTGCCCGACCGTGGTGAACAACGTCGAGTCGATCGCCTCGGTGCCGCCGATCCTGGTCCGCGGCAAGGAGTGGTTCACCTCGCTGGGCACCGAGAAGTCCCCCGGCTTCACCCTCTACTCGCTCTCCGGGCACGTCACCAACCCCGGCCAGTACGAGGCCCCGCTCGGTGTGACGCTGCGTCAGCTGCTCGACGTCAGCGGCGGGATCCGCGCCGGTCACCGGCTCAAGTTCTGGACCCCGGGCGGCAGTTCCACCCCGATGTTCACCGACGAGCACCTCGACGTGCCGCTCGACTACGAGGGTGTGGGCGCGGCCGGCTCGATGCTGGGCACCAAGGCGCTCCAGGTCTTCGACGAGACCACCTGCGTGGTCCGCGCGGTCACCCGGTGGACCGAGTTCTACGCCCACGAGTCCTGCGGCAAGTGCACCCCGTGCCGCGAAGGCACCTACTGGCTGGTCCAGTTGCTCAAGCGGATCGAGGCCGGCCAGGGCGAGCCGGGCGATCTGGAGAAGCTGCTGGACATCGCCGACAACATCAACGGCAAGTCCTTCTGCGCGCTCGGCGACGGTGCGGCCAGCCCGATCGTCTCCTCGCTGCAGCACTTCCGCGCCGAGTACGAGCAGCACCTCACCGAGCGCCGCTGCCCGTTCGACCCGGCCGCCAGCACCGTCTGGGCCGACGGCCAGCGTGCCGCGGCCCCCAGCCCCGCCACCGAGAGGGAGGTGCACGCGTGACCGTCACAGAGCCTTCCACCACAGCCGTCGAGCTCGTCACGCTCACCATCGACGGCGTCGAAGTCCAGGTCCCCAAGGGCACCTTGGTGATCCGGGCGGCCGAGCAGATCGGCACCCAGGTGCCCCGGTTCTGCGACCACCCGCTGCTGGACCCGGCCGGCGCCTGCCGCCAGTGCATCGTGGAGATCGAGGGCCAGCGCAAGCCGGTCGCCTCCTGCACCATCCCGGTGGCCGAGGGCATGGTGGTCCGCACCCAGCTCAGCTCCGCGGTGGCCGAGAAGGCCCAGCGCGGGGTGATGGAGCTGCTGCTGATCAACCACCCGCTGGACTGCCCGGTCTGCGACAAGGGCGGCGAGTGCCCGCTGCAGAACCAGGCGATGTCCAACGGCCAGGGTGAGTCCCGGTTCGACGGGATGAAGCGGACCTACGAGAAGCCGGTCCCGATCTCCACCCAGGTGCTGCTGGACCGCGAGCGCTGCGTGCTCTGCGCCCGCTGCACCCGGTTCTCCCAGCAGATCGCCGGCGACCCGTTCATCGAGCTGGTCGAGCGCGGCGCGCTGCAGCAGGTCGGCACCGGCGCGGGCGACGACTTCGAGTCCTACTTCTCCGGCAACACCATCCAGATCTGCCCGGTCGGCGCGCTCACCTCGGCCGCCTACCGGTTCCGCTCCCGCCCGTTCGACCTGGTCTCCTCGCCCAGCGTCTGCGAGCACTGCTCCTCGGGGTGCTCGCTGCGCACCGACCACCGGCGCGGCAAGGTGCTGCGCCGGCTGGCCGGCGAGGAGCCGGCGGTCAACGAGGAGTGGAACTGCGACAAGGGCCGGTTCGCCTTCCGCTACGCCCAGCAGCGCGACCGGCTCACCAGCCCGCTGGTGCGCGACGCGGCCACCGGCGAGCTGGTCCCCACCTCCTGGCCGCAGGCGCTGCGCGCGGCCGCCGAGGGCCTGGCCGGCGCCCGTGCCGCGGTGCTCACCGGCGGCCGGGTCACCGTCGAGGACGCCTACGCCTACGCCAAGTTCGCCCGGGTGGTGCTCGGCACCAACGACGTGGACTTCCGGGCCCGCCCGCACAGCGCCGAGGAGGCCGACTTCCTGGCCCACCAGGTGGCCGGGCGCGGCGTGGACCTCGGGGGCACGGCGGTCAGCTACGAGATGCTGGAGCAGGCGCCGGTGGTGCTGCTCGCGGGCTTCGAGCCCGAGGAGGAGTCGCCGATCGTCTTCCTGCGGCTGCGCAAGGCGGCCCGCAGGGGCACCCTCCAGGTGCACGCGATCGCCGACCACCGCTCCCGCGGTCTGACCAAGCTCGGCGGCACGCTGCTGCCGGCCGCCCCGGGCACCGAGGCCGAGTGGCTCGGCGCCCTGGCGGCCGAGGAGCCGCTGACCGAGGAGGCCGGGGCCGCCGCCGCGCTGCTGCGCCGGCCGGGCGCGGTGATCATGGTCGGCGAGCGGCTGGCCCAGGTGGCCGGCGCGCTCACCGCCGCGCTGCGGCTCTCGCACGCCACCGGCGCCCGGCTGGCCTGGGTGCCGCGCCGGGCCGGCGAGCGCGGGGCGCTGGAGGCCGGCGCGCTGCCGGGCCTGCTGCCCGGCGGGCGCCCGGTCACCGTGCCGGCCGCCCGGGCCGAGGCCGAGGCCGCCTGGGGCGTGTCCGACCTGCCCGCTCGGCTCGGCCGCGACACCGGCCAGATCCTGGCCGCCGCGGCCGCCGGTGACCTGGACGCGCTGGTGCTCGGCGGGATCGACCCGGACGACCTGCCGGACCCGCAGCTGGTCGACGAGGCGCTGGCCCGGGCCGGCTTCGTGGTCGCGCTGGAGCTGCGCCCGTCCGCCGTCACCGAACAGGCCGACGTGGTGCTGCCGGTGGCCGCCGTGGCCGAGAAGGCCGGCACCTTCCTGAACTGGGAGGGCCGGGTGCGGCTCTTCGAGGCCGCCATGAAGCCCGATCAGCTGATGGGGCGGCACCTGAGCAGCGACCTGAAGGTGCTGGACATGCTGGCCGAGGCGCTCGGCCACCGGCTCGGGCTGCCCGACGTCACCGCCGCGCGCCGCGAGCTGAACGCCTTCACCCCGTGGGAGGGCGACCGCCCGGCGGCCCCGGCCGGCCACCCCGCCCCGCTGCCCCGCCCGGCCACCGGGCAGGCGGTGCTGGCCGGTTGGCGCCAGCTGCTGGACCGCGGCACGCTCCAGCAGGGTGACGAGCACCTGGCCGGCACCCGGCACCCGGCGGTGGCCCGGCTCTCGCCCACCACCGCCGCCGAGATCGGCGCGGGCGACCGGCTCCGGGTCACCGGCCCGGCCGGCTCGCTGGTGCTGCCGCTGCAGATCCACCCCGAGCTGCCCGACCGCACGGTCTGGCTGCCGCTCAATTCCCTCCCGGCCTTCGGCCGGGAGGTGCCCCCACCGAGCAGCGTGTACCGCCGACTCGGCACCACGGTCGGTCACCTGGTGACCATCGCCCCCGCCGGGGAGGAGGAGTGATGGCCAACGTCGTTGACGTGCCGATCGCCGCCGCCTACGAGACGCTCGGCTTCTTCGGTCGCGATCCGTGGTGGCTGGTGCTGCTGAAGGCGGTGTTCTGCTTCGCCTTCCTGGTCGTCACCGTGCTGATCTCGATCGTCTGGGAGCGCAAGGTCGTCGCCTGGATGCAGCTGCGGATCGGGCCCAACCGGCACGGGCCCTGGGGCATGCTGCAGTCGCTGGCCGACGGCGTGAAGCTGGCGCTCAAGGAAGACCTGGTGGTCGCCAAGGCCGACAAGGTGGTCTTCGTCCTGGCGCCGGTGGTCGCCGCGATCCCGGCCTTCATGGCCTTCGCGGTGATCCCGTTCGGCCCGGCCGACAACGAGATCTCCATCTTCGGCACCCGCACCCCGATGCAGCTGACCGACCTGCCGGTGGCGCTGCTCTACATCCTGGCCACCGCCTCGATCGGGATCTACGGGATCGTGCTGGCCGGCTGGTCCTCCGGCTCGACCTACCCGCTGCTCGGCGGCCTGCGCTCCTCGGCGCAGATGATCTCCTACGAGATCGCGATGGGCCTCTCGTTCGCCGCGGTGTTCATCTACTCCGGCTCGATGTCCACCTCGCAGATCGTCGAGTCGCAGCAGCCGACCTGGTTCGCCTGCCTGCTGCCGGTCTCGTTCATCGTCTACATCATCGCGATGGTGGGCGAGACCAACCGGGCCCCGTTCGACCTGCCGGAGGCCGAGGGCGAGCTGGTCGGCGGGTTCAACACCGAGTACAGCTCGCTGAAGTTCGCGATGTTCATGCTGGCCGAGTACGTCAACATGGTCACCGTCTCGGCGGTCGCCTCCACCCTCTTCCTGGGCGGCTGGCGGGCCCCGTGGCCGATCTCCGCCTTCTGGGCCGGTGCCAACCACGGCTGGTGGCCGCTGCTCTGGTTCACCGTCAAGATCCAGCTGCTGCTCTTCTTCTTCATCTGGCTGCGCGGCACGCTGCCCCGGCTGCGCTACGACCAGTTCATGAAGCTGGGCTGGAAGGTGCTGATCCCGGTCTCGCTGGTCTGGCTGGTGATGGTCTCCAGTGTCCGGGCGCTGCGCAACCAGGGCTACGGCTTCGGCGACGTGGTGCTCTACGTGGGCGCGCCGGTCTGCGCGCTGCTGCTGCTCTCGCTGCTGTGGGACACGCTGCGCGACAAGGAGGGCCGCCAGCAGGAGCAGAAGGACCAGGCGGCGCCTGCCGCCGCCGAGTTCGACCCGATGGCGGGCGGTTACCCGGTCCCGCCGCTGCCCGGCCAGCAACTGCCCCCGGTGCCCCGGCGTCGCAGCCGGGTGCCGCAGGTCCAGCCGCCGGCCGATGACCTGCAGGATGCGCTGAACGGCGCCAACCAGTCCGAAGGGAGCTGAACCGGATGCCCACCTCCGACGACAAGCCGTCGCTGCTGGGACCCGCCGCGGGCTTCGCCGTGACCTTCAAGGCCATGTTCAAGAAGCGGCTGACCGAGCAGTACCCGGAGCAGAAGAAGCCCACCGCGCCCCGCTTCCACGGCCGCCACCAGCTCAACCGGCACCCGGACGGGCTGGAGAAGTGCGTCGGCTGCGAGCTGTGCGCCTGGGCCTGCCCGGCGGACGCGATCTACGTGGAAGGCGCCGACAACACCGACGAGGAGCGCTACTCCCCGGGCGAGCGGTACGGCGCGGTCTACCAGATCAACTACGCCCGCTGCATCCTGTGCGGCCTGTGCATCGAGGCCTGTCCGACCCGCGCGCTCACCATGACCAACGAGTACGAGCTGGCCGACTCCTCGCGCAAGGACCTGATCTTCACCAAGGAGCAGCTGCTGGCCGGCCTCACCGAGGGCATGGTGGCGCCGCCGCACGCGATGCCCCCCGGCACCGATGAGGGCGACTACTACCGCGGCGAGGTCACCCAGGCCGCACCCGGCACGGTCACCCAGCCCCAGCACGATCGCGAGGTGACCTCATGACCTCCACCGGCGAGGCGGTCCAGTTCTGGGTGCTCGCGGTGCTCGCGGTCGGCGGCGCGCTGGGCATGCTGCTCTGCCGCAGGGCCGTGCACAGCGCGCTCTGCCTGGCCGCCACCATGCTGTCGCTGGCGGTCTGCTACCTGGCCCAGGGCGCGGTCTTCCTGGGCGTGGTGCAGATCGTGGTCTACACCGGCGCGATCATGATGCTCTTCCTCTTCGTGGTGATGCTGGTCGGCGTCTCGGCGGCCGACTCGGTCAAGGAGCAGCTGAAGGGCCAGCGGGTGGCCGCGGTGCTGACCGGCCTGGGCTTCGGGGTGCTGCTGATCGCCGGCATCGCCCACGCCCGGCTCGGCCACTTCAGCGGCCTGGCCGAGGCCAACGCCGAGGGCAACGTGCAGGGCCTGGCCCGGCTGATCTTCACCAAGTACGTCTGGGCCTTCGAGGTCACCGGCGCACTGCTGATCACCGCGGCGATCGGCGCCATGGTGCTGACCCACCGCGAGCACGTGACCGCCCCGCGCACCCAGCGCGAGCTGGCCGCCCAGCGGGTCAGGGACAACGTGCAGGTCCCGCCGCTGCCGGCACCCGGCGTCTACGCCCGGCACAACGCGGTGGACATCGCCGCACTGCTGCCGGACGGCACCGTCGCCGAGGACTCGGTGATGAGCACGCTGCGCGAGCGCGGCCAGATCCGCGACGTCAGCCAGGACATGCTGCGCCGGATGGCCGAGCTGGAGGACAGCAGCGCCGAGTGGCTGGGCCGGCCCGCCTCCGGGCGCCCGGCGGCCCCGAAACAGCGGGGTGCGCTGGAGACCGTGCCCGGTGAGCCGACGCACCGTCAGAACCCGGAGGAGGAGCAGTGAACCCGGTCAACTACCTCTACCTGGCAGCCCTGCTCTTCACCATCGGGGCGGCCGGCGTGCTGGTGCGGCGCAACGCCATCGTGCTCTTCATGTGCGTGGAGCTGATGCTGAACGCCTCGAACCTGGCACTGGTCACCTTCTCCCGGCTGCACGGCAACCTGGACGGCCAGATCCTGGCCTTCTTCACCATGGTGGTCGCCGCGGCCGAGGTGGTGGTGGGCCTGGCCATCATCGTGAGCATCTTCCGGACCAGGCACTCGGCTTCGGTCGACGACAGCAACCTGATGAAGCTGTAGGGGCCCCACGTGAACTCACTCATCCCGCTGCTCGTCGCAGCGCCGTTGGCCGGAGCTGCCCTGCTGCTGCTCGGCGGGCGGGTGCTCGACCGCTTCGGCCACTGGCTGGGCACGCTCGCCGCAGCGCTCTCCTTCGCCTTCGGACTGGTCCTCTTCTTCGACATGCTGGGCCGCCCGGCCGACGACCGGGCCGTGCACGTCAAGCTGTTCAGCTGGATCCCGGTGGCCGGCTTCCGGGCCGACGCCGCCTTCCAACTGGACCAGCTGTCGATCACCTTCGTGCTGCTGATCACCGGTGTCGGCACCCTGATCCACCTCTACTCGGTGGGCTACATGGCGCACGACGAGCGCCGCCGCCGGTTCTTCGGCTACCTCAACCTGTTCCTGGCCGCCATGCTGATCCTGGTGCTGGCGGACAACTACCTGCTGCTGTACGTCGGTTGGGAGGGCGTGGGCCTCGCCTCGTACCTGCTGATCGGGTTCTGGCAGCACAAGCCGAGCGCGGCCACCGCGGCCAAGAAGGCCTTCCTGGTCAACCGGGTCGGCGACGTCGGCCTGTCGATCGCGATCATGCTGATGTTCACCCAGTTCGGGGACTTCTCCTTCGCGGGGGTGTTCGAGAACGCGCCCCAGGCCAGTCAGGGCAAGCTGACCGCGATCGGCCTGATGCTGCTGCTCGCGGCCTGCGGCAAGTCGGCCCAGGTGCCGCTGCAGAGCTGGCTCGGCGACGCGATGGAGGGCCCGACCCCGGTCTCCGCGCTGATCCACGCGGCCACCATGGTGACCGCCGGCGTCTACCTGATCACCCGCTCGCACGCGGTCTTCGACCTGGCCCCGGACGCGCAGACCGCGGTGGTCTGCGTGGGCGCGGTCACGCTGATCTTCGGTGCGGTCGTCGGTTGCGCCAAGGACGACATCAAGAAGGCGCTGGCCGGCTCGACCATGTCGCAGATCGGCTACATGGTGCTGGCCGCGGGCCTGGGTCCGATCGGCTACGTCTTCGCGATCATGCACCTGGTCACCCACGGCTTCTTCAAGGCCGGGCTCTTCCTCGGCGCCGGGTCGGTCATGCACGGCATGGACGACGAGGTGAACATGCGTCACTACGGCGGCCTGCGCAAGTACATGCCGATCACCTTCGTCACCTTCGCGCTCGGCTACCTGGCGATCATCGGCTTCCCGTTCCTGTCCGGGTACTTCTCCAAGGACAAGATCATCGAGGCCGCCTTCGCCAAGGGCGGCACCGAGGGCTGGATCCTCGGCCTGGTCACCCTGGTCGGCGCCGCGGTCACCGCGTTCTACATGACCCGGGTGATGCTGCTGACCTTCTTCGGCCAGAAGCGCTGGCGGCCGACGGCGGACACGAGCGGCTCCGCCGCGGGCGAGGAGCGCATGCCGCACCCGCACGAGTCGCCCGCCTCGATGACGGTGCCGATGATCCTGCTGGCCTTCGGCTCGGTCTTCGCCGGCGGCCTGTTCACCCTGAACAGCTCCTTCCTGCGCTGGCTGGAGCCGGTCACCGGGCACAGCGAGGGCCACTCGCCGCTGCCCTCCGGCGTGGTCACCGGGCTGACCATCGCCTGCATGCTGGCCGGCGTCGGCGTCTCCTACCTGATGTACGGGCGCGGCGAGGTGCCGGTCGTCCCGCCGATCGGCTCGCCGCTCACCCGGGCGGCCCGCCGCGACCTGCTGCAGGACGACTTCAACCACGCGGTGCTGGTCCGCCCCGGCTCCGCGCTGGCGGCGGCGCTGGTCTACTTCGACATCAAGGGCCTGGACGGCTTCGTCAACGGGCTGGCCGCCACCATCGGGGGCGTCTCCAGCCGGCTGCGGCGGGTCCAGAACGGCTACGTCCGCTCCTACGCCCTCTCCATGTTCGGCGGCACGCTGGTGCTGGTCGCCACCACTCTCCTGATGAGGTCGGCATGAGTACTCCGATGGACCGTCAGGGGGTGGCGGCATGAGTGCCCTGCTCACCGCCACCTGCGCCGTCCCGGCCGCCGGGGCGGTCCTGACCGCCGCACTTCCGGCCGGGTCGAGCGAGTCCCGGCGGCGCGCCACCAAGGCGGTGGCGCTGACCGTCTCGGCCGCCACCCTGGCGCTGGCCGGCCTGGTCGCCGCGCAGTTCAAGACCGGCGGCCCGCGCTACCAGCTGACCGAGCAGCACGCCTGGATCCGCTCCTTCGGGATCAGCTTCTCGCTCGGCGTGGACGGCATCGGCGCGGTGCTGCTGCTGCTCACCGCGGTGCTGGTGCCGCTGGTGATGCTGGCCTCCTGGCACGACCCGACGCCGGGCACCGGCGACTCCGTCACGGGGGCGCCCGCCCCCGAGGGCCAGACCTTCGAGAGCAAGCGCCGCACCCAGGCCTTCTTCGCGCTGATCCTGGCCGTCGAGGCGATGGTGATCGTCTCCTTCCTGGCCACCGACGTCTTCCTGTTCTACGTCTTCTTCGAAGCCATGCTGATCCCGCTGTACTTCCTGATCGGCGGCTTCGGCGACCGGGCCGGCGGACCGGAGTCGGACCGTCAGCGCTCCTACGCGGCGGTCAAGTTCCTGCTCTACAACCTGCTCGGCGGCCTGGTCATGCTGGCCGCGGTGATCGGGCTGTACGTGGTCGCGCAGGGCCAGGGCTTCGGCACCTTCGACCTGCAGACCCTGACCGGTGCGATCGCCGACGGCAAGCTGGTGATCAACACCAACGCCGAGCGGGCGCTCTTCCTCGGCTTCTTCTTCGCCTTCGCGGTGAAGGCCCCGCTCTGGCCGCTGCACACCTGGCTTCCGAACGCGATGGGCGAGGCCACGGCCGGCACCGCGGTGCTGATCACCGCGGTGGTCGACAAGGTCGGCACCTTCGCGATGCTGCGGTTCTGCCTGGGCCTGTTCCCGGACGCCTCGCGGTTCTTCGCCCCGGCGATCCTGGTGCTCTCGGTGATCGGGATCGTGTACGGCGCGCTGCTGGCGGTGGGTCAGAAGGACATCAAGCGGCTGGTGGCCTACGCCTCCATCTCGCACTTCGGCTTCATCATCCTGGGCATCTTCGCGATGACCAGTCAGGGCCAGAGCGGCGCCACCCTCTACATGGTCAACCACGGCATCTCCACCGCCCTGCTGATGCTGGTCGCCGGCTTCCTGATCTCCCGGCGCGGCTCCCGGCTGATCGCCGACTTCGGCGGGGTGCAGAAGGTGGCCCCGGTGCTGGCCGGCACCTTCCTGGTCGGCGGCCTGGCCACCCTCTCGCTGCCGGGGCTGGCCCCGTTCGTCAGCGAGTTCCTGGTGCTGGTGGGGACCTTCACCCGGTACCCGGCGCTGGGCATCGTCGCCACCCTGGGCATCGTGCTGGCCGCGCTCTACGTGCTGGTGCTCTACCAGCGCACCATGACCGGGCCGGTCAAGCCGCAGGTGGCCGGGATGGCCGACCTGAAGGCGCGCGAGCTGCTGGTGGCCGTGCCGCTGATCGCGCTGACCCTGGTGTTCGGCGTCTACCCCAAGCCGCTCACCGACCTGGTGAACCCGGCCGTGGCCGACACCCTCTCCCAGGTCCACAAGACCGACCCGGCCCCCGCCCACCCGGTGGCCGTCCCTGCCGGAGGTGAGACCAAGTGAGCGATGTCCACAGCCTGTGGATGGCCGCCGCCGGTGGCGGCACCGCGAGCATCCCGGCGCCGCAGATCGAGTACGGCCAGCTGTCGCCGATGCTGATCGTCTTCGGCGCCGCCGTGCTCGGCATCCTGGCCGAGGCCTTCCTGCCCCGCCGGCTGCGCTGGGGCACCCAGGTGACGCTGGCGCTGGCGGGCCTGGCGGCGGCCTTCGTCGCGGTGCTGGTGCTGGCCAACGACGGCTACGGCACCACCAAGAGCGGCCTGATCGCGATGGGCTCGGTGGCGCTGGACGGCCCCGCGCTCTTCCTGCAGGGCGTGATCCTGCTGGCCGGCGTGCTGGCCGTGCTGCTCTACGCCGAGCGGCGGCTGGACCCGCGGGTGGACGGCGTGCCGCTGGACGCCTTCACCGCCCAGGGCGCCGCCGCCCCCGGCGGCGAGCAGGAGAAGCAGGCCGCCAAGGCGGGCTTCGCCTCCACCGAGGTCTACCCGCTGACCCTGTTCGCGATCGGCGGCATGCTGCTCTTCCCGGCCGCCAACGACCTGCTGACCATGTTCGTGGCGCTGGAGGTCTTCTCGCTGCCGCTGTACCTGCTCTGCGCGCTGGCCCGGCGGCGCCGGCTGCTCTCCCAGGAGGCGGCGGTCAAGTACTTCCTGCTCGGCTCCTTCGCCTCCGCGTTCTTCCTGTTCGGCAGCGCACTGCTGTACGGGTACGCGGGCAGCTTCCGGCTGCCGGACATCCACGACGTGATCGCCGGCACCGCCCCCGCCACCCCGGCGCTGGCCAGCAGCACCCAGAACGACGTGCTGCTGCTGGTGGGTCTGGCGATGGTCGCGGTCGGCCTGTTCTTCAAGGTCGGCGCGGTCCCGTTCCACTCCTGGACCCCGGACGTGTACCAGGGCGCCCCGACCCCGGTCACCGGCTTCATGGCCGCGGCCACCAAGGTCGCCGCCTTCGGCGCCCTGCTGCGGCTGTTCTACGTGGCCTTCCCCGGCCTGCGCTGGGACTGGCGGCCGGTGATGTGGGCGGTGGCGATCCTCACCATGGTGGTCGGCGCGATCCTGGCGGTGACCCAGCAGGACGTGAAGCGGCTGCTGGCCTACTCCTCGATCGCGCACGCCGGCTTCATCCTGACCGGGGTGATCGCCAGCAACCGGCAGGGGGTGGGCGCGGTGCTCTTCTACCTGCTCGCGTACACCTTCGTCACGCTGGGCGCCTTCGCGGTGGTCACCCTGGTGCGCGACTCCAAGGGCGAGGCCACCCACCTGTCCAGCTGGGCGGGCCTGGGGCGGCGCTCGCCGCTGCTGGCCGCGGTCTTCGCGCTCTTCCTGCTCTCCTTCGCCGGGATCCCGCTGACCGCCGGGTTCACCGGCAAGTTCGCGGTGTTCCAGGCCGCGGCGGCGGGCGGCGCGACCCCGCTGGTGATCATCGGTGTGCTGAGCTCGGCGGTGGCCGCGTTCTTCTACATCCGGGTGATCGTGCTGATGTTCTTCTCCGACCCTCAGCCGAACGGCCCGGCGGTGGCCATCCCCAGCGCCTTCACCTCCACCGCGATCTCGCTGGGCGTGATCGCCACCGTGGGGCTGGGCGTCCTGCCGCAGTACTTCCTCGACCTGGCGAGCAAGGCGGCGATGTTCAGCGGGCACTGACCGCGCACGACCAGCCGGGTCCGCAGGCCACCCCTGCGGACCCGGCGCACTCGTACCCGCACGCCCGTACAGTGATCCACTCGTGACCCGATACGCTGCTGGGGATGGGCGGCCGCAACAGGGACCGGACCGCATGATCGACCGGCGACAGGAGTGGTCTTCGTGACCGTCGTGGGACCCTTTGGGCTGAGCGTGCACGACCGCGACCTGACCCGTGACGTTCAGACCGGCATGGACGCCGTCGAGGCGGCGCTCGCCGAGGCCGTCAAGAGCGAGATCCCGTTCATCACCATCACCGCGAGCCACCTGCTGGAGGCCGGCGGCAAGCGGTTCCGCCCGCTGCTGGTGATGCTGGCCGCGCAGTTCGGCGACCCGACCGCGACCGGCGTGGTGCCGGCCGCCGTGGTGGTCGAGCTGACCCACCTGGCCACCCTGTACCACGACGACGTGATGGACGAGGCCCCGGTGCGCCGCGGGGTGGCCACCGCCAACACCCGCTGGGACAACTCGGTGGCCATCCTCACCGGCGACTTCCTCTTCTCCCGCGCCTCCCAGGTGCTGGCCGACCTCGGCCCGGAGGCGGTGCGGATCCAGGCCGACGCCTTCGAGCGGCTGGTCACCGGCCAGATCCTGGAGACGGCCGGCCCCGGCGCCGGCGACCCGCTGACCCACTACCTGGACGTGCTGGCCGGCAAGACCGGCGCGCTGGTCGCCGTCTCCTGCCGGTTCGGCGCGCTGATGGCCGGCGCCGAGCCCTGGGCGGTGGACATCCTCACCGAGTACGGCGAGAAGATGGGCCTGGCCTTCCAGCTGGCCGACGACGTGCTGGACATCGCCAGCGACTCGCACGAGTCCGGCAAGACCCCCGGCACCGACCTGCGCGAGGGCGTGCCCACGCTGCCGGTGCTGCTGCTGCGCGCGATGCCCGCGGACCCGGACGACCCCGAGGACCTGCGGCTGCGCGAGCTGCTCGGCCAGGACCTGGCGGACGATCAGCTGCACGCCGAGGCGCTGCGCCTGCTGCGCCGTCACCCCGCGCTGGAGCGGGCCCGCCGGGAGACGCTGCGCTACGCCGAGGAGGCCCGCGCGCTGCTCGCCCCGCTGCCGGACTGCCCGGCCAAGGCCGCCCTGCAGGGCCTGTGCGACGCGGTCGCGATCCGTACCATGTGACGGACCGTTCACTGCTGGGGGAAGGCCGTCTCATGCTGCGCGTCGTCATCGCCGAGGACAACGTCCTGCTCAGGGAGGGCCTGACCCGGCTGCTGACCGACCGGGGCCTGGAGGTGGTGGCCGGGGTCGGCGACGGCGAGTCGCTGCTCAAGGCGGTGCACGACCTGGCCGCGGCCGGCCGGCTGCCGGACGTGGTGGTGGCCGACGTGCGGATGCCGCCGACCCACACCGACGAGGGAGTGCGCGCCTGCGTGGCGCTGCGCGGGCTCTACCCGGACCTCGGGGTGCTGGTGCTCTCGCAGTACGTCGAGCAGCAGTACGCCGCCGAGCTGCTGGCCGGCTCCACCCGGGGGATCGGCTACCTGCTCAAGGACCGGGTGGCCGAGGTGCGCGAGTTCACCGACGCGGTCACCCGGGTGGCGGCCGGCGGCACCGCGCTGGACCCGGAGGTGGTGCAGCAGCTGCTCAGCCGCAGCCGACGCGGCGACGTGCTCAGCGGGCTGACCCCGCGCGAGCGCGAGGTGCTCGCCCTGATGGCCGAAGGGCGCACCAATGCAGCAGTCGCCAAGCAGCTGGTGGTCTCCGACGGCGCGGTGGAGAAGCACGTCTCGAACATCTTCGCCAAGCTGGGCCTGGGCCAGAGCCAGGAGGACCACCGCCGGGTGCTGGCCGTGCTGACCTACCTCAACTCCTGACACCCGCTTGGCCGAACGCCGGAATAGCGGCCCGCGACTTCTTGCTTTAGCTGAGGCCCAAGGGATTCCCAACCCGCATAGGATGCGATCGGTGCACCAGACGGACGGAGCACACGGCTCACGCCCACGGCTGGTGGTCCTGAGGGAGGTCCGCGGCAGTGACCAGCGAGGTCGATCAGGCAGAAGTGAGCGGGAGCCCGGGCGAGCGGCCGGTCCCGGGTGCGCCGCGCCGGGCCAAGCCGATCCGGCGGCTGGACCGGGTGATCATCCGGTTCGCGGGCGACTCGGGTGACGGCATGCAGCTCACCGGTGACCGCTTCACCTCGGAGACGGCGTCCTTCGGCAACGACCTCTCCACCCTGCCGAACTTCCCGGCCGAGATCCGGGCCCCCCAAGGCACCCTGCCGGGTGTGTCCAGCTTCCAGCTGCACTTCGCCGACCACGACATCCTGACCCCGGGCGATGCGCCGAACGTGCTGGTGGCGATGAACCCGGCCGCGCTCAAGGCCAACCTGGCCGACCTGCCGCGCGGTGCGGAGATCATCGTCAACACCGACGAGTTCACCAAGCGCGCGCTGGCCAAGGTCGGCTACGCGGCGGACCCGCTGGAGGACGGCTCGCTCAGCGCGTTCCACCTGCACAAGGTGCCGCTGACCACGCTGACCCTGGAGGCGCTCAAGGAGAGCGGCCTGCTGCGCAAGGACGCCGAGCGGGCGAAGAACATGTTCGCGCTGGGCCTGCTCTCCTGGCTGTACCACCGGCCGACCAAGGGCACCGAGTCCTTCCTGCGCACCAAGTTCGCCAAGAAGCCGGACATCGCCGAGGCGAACATCCTGGCCTTCCGGGCGGGCTGGAACTTCGGCGAGACCACCGAGGACTTCGCGGTCTCCTACGAGGTGCCGCCGGCCAAGCTGGCGCCCGGGCGGTACCGCAACATCTCCGGAAACCTGGCGCTCTCCTACGGCCTGATCGCGGCCGGCCAGCGCTCCGGCCTGCCGGTCTTCCTCGGCTCGTACCCGATCACCCCGGCCTCGGACATCCTGCACGAGCTGTCCAAGCACAAGAACTTCGGCGTGCGCACCTTCCAGGCCGAGGACGAGATCGCCGGCATCGGCGCGGCGCTGGGCGCGGCCTTCGGCGGGTCGCTGGGCGTGACCACCACCTCCGGTCCGGGCGTGGCGCTGAAGTCGGAGACCATCGGGCTGGCGGTCTCGCTGGAGCTGCCGCTGCTGGTGATCGACATCCAGCGCGGCGGCCCGTCCACCGGTCTGCCGACCAAGACCGAGCAGGCCGACCTGCTGCAGGCGATGTTCGGGCGCAACGGCGAGGCGCCGGTGCCGATCGTGGCCCCGGCCACACCGGCCGAGTGCTTCACCGCGGCGCTGGAGGCGGCCCGGATCGCGGTCACCTACCGCACCCCGGTCTTCCTGCTCTCGGACGGCTACCTGGCCAACGGCTCGGAGCCGTGGCGGATCCCCGAGGTCGACGAACTCCCGGTGATCGAGCCTGACTTCGCGACCGGCCCGAACACCGAGGAGGGCGCGTTCTGGCCCTACAAGCGCGACCCGCACACGCTGGCCCGCCCCTGGGCGTTGCCGGGCACGCCGGGGCTGGAGCACCGGATCGGCGGCATCGAGAAGCAGGACGGCACCGGCAACATCTCCTACGACCCGGCCAACCACGACCTGATGGTGCGCACCCGGCAGGCCAAGGTGGACGGCATCGAGGTGCCGCCGATCGAGGTGGACGACCCGGACGGGGCGGCCCGGGTACTGGTGATCGGCTGGGGCTCGACCTACGGGCCGATCGCCGCCGCGGTGCGCCGGCTGCGCGCGGACGGGGCGCAGATCGCCCAGGCGCACCTGCGCCACCTCAACCCGTTCCCGGCCAACCTGGGCCAGGTGCTGGGAAGTTACGAGAAGGTCATCGTGCCCGAGATGAACCTCGGCCAGCTCGCCCTGCTGCTGCGGGCGAAGTACCTGGTGGATGCGCAGTCCTACAACCAGGTGCGCGGACTGCCGTTCAAGGCGGCCCAGTTGGCGGACGTGCTGTGGGCGGCGATCGGCACCCTGGACGGGAGTGAGGACTGATGGGTGAGTTCCGTAGCCTGCAGCTGGTCCCCAAGGCCGAGGCGCTGCAGACCGCCAAGGAGTTCAAGAGCGACCAGGAGGTGCGCTGGTGCCCGGGCTGCGGGGACTACGTGATCCTGGGCACGGTGCAGGCGTTCATGCCGGAGCTGGGGATCAAGCGGGAGAACACCGTCTTCGTCTCCGGGATCGGCTGCTCCTCGCGCTTCCCGTACTACATGAACACCTACGGCATGCACTCGATCCACGGCCGGGCCCCGGCGATCGCCACCGGGCTGGCCGCCACCCGGCGCGATCTGAGCGTCTGGGTGGTCACCGGTGACGGCGACGCGCTCTCGATCGGCGGCAACCACCTGATCCACGCGCTGCGCCGCAACGTCAACCTGAAGATCCTGCTCTTCAACAACCGGATCTACGGGCTGACGAAGGGTCAGTACTCGCCGACCTCGGAGCAGGGCAAGATCACCAAGTCCACTCCGATGGGCTCGCTGGACGCGCCGTTCAACCCGGTCTCGCTGGCCCTGGGCGCCGAGGCCACCTTCGTGGCCCGGGCGGTCGACTCGGACCGCCCCGGCCTGATGTCGGTGCTGCGGGCGGCCGCCCAGCACGAGGGCACCGCGCTGGTGGAGATCTACCAGAACTGCCCGATCTTCAACGACGGCGCCTTCCAGGTGCTCAAGGACCCGGGTACCGCGGACCAGGCGGTGATCCGGCTGGAGCACGGCGAGCCGATCGCCTTCGCCGACCGCGGCGTCTTCCGCGACCCGGCCACCGGCGAGCTGGAGGTGCGCGAGGTGACCGAGGCCAACCGGGCCCAGGTGCTGGTGCACGACGCGCACGCGGCCAGCCCGGTGACGGCCTTCGCGCTCTCCCGGCTGGCGGGCAACGACGCGTTGCACCACACCCCGGTCGGCGTCTTCCGCGACGTCGAGCGGCCGGTCTACGACACCCAGCTGGCCGAGCAGTTGGAGCAGGCGGTGGCCCAGAAGGGGGCCGGCGACCTGGCGGGCCTGCTGGCCGGCCCGGACACCTGGACGGTGGCCTGAGCTTTCGTCAGGTCCCGGTCCGGCGAGCCCCGGACTCCCGCTCGGGAGTCCGGGGCTCGCCCGCTCCGGCCGGGCCGGGCGGCGTACTGTGGCGTCCATGATCGTGGAGACGGCGCCGGACCCGGGCGTGGAGCACCGGCGGCTGCTGTTCGGCACCGCGTACCGGATGCTCGGCAGCGTCGCCGACACCGAGGACATCCTGCAGGACGCCTGGCTCAAGTGGGCCGCCGTCGACCACGCCGGGGTGCGGAACCCGAAGGCCTACCTGGTCCGCACGGTCACCAACCTGGCCCTCAACCGGCTCACCTCCGCCCAGGTGCGGCGCGAGTCCTACGTCGGGCCGTGGCTGCCGGAGCCGCTGCTCACCACCCCGGACGTGGCCGAGCAGGCGGAGCTGGCCGAGTCCGTCTCGCTGGCCATGCTGGTGGTGCTGGAGACGCTCAGCCCGCTGGAGCGGGCGGTCTTCGTGCTGCGCGAGGTCTTCGGCTACTCCACCGCCGAGATCGCCGAGGCGCTGGACCGGACCGAGGCGGCGGTGCGGCAGACCGCGCACCGGGCCAAGGCGCACGTGGCGGCCCGTCGGCCGCGCTTCGACACCGACACCGAGGAGCGCCGCCGGGTCACCGACCGGTTCCTGGCCGCCTGCGCCACCGGGGACGCCGGGGCGGTGAAGGAGCTGCTGGCCCCCGAGGTGACCAGCTGGTCGGACGGTGGCGGCGTGGTCCGGGCCGCCCGGCGCCCGCTGCACGGGCCGGACCACGTGGCCCGCTGGCTGCTCGGGGTGCTGGCCAAGCCGGAGCTGGCCGGGGTCGCCATCGACTACGCCTGGATCAACGGCGAGCAGGCGCTGCTGGTCCGTGCCCCCGACGGCGGCGTGGTCGGCTCGCTCAACTTCGACATCGCGGACGGGCTGATCACCGGCCTGCGGGCCCAGCTGAACCCGGGGAAGCTGGCCGGCCTCACCCTGGCCGAGCCGTGGGGGCCGGGCGGCTCCTGACCGCCGCCCTGCCCTGTCATGACCAACCAGTGAGAACGGAGATGACAAGGCTCGGCCGGGCCCGCTACGGTCGGCACGACCGAGCGCCGGGTGGAGGAAGAGGACCGTCATGCCGCAGAGAGTCCGGATACCCGCCGGCAGCGAGGCCGGGACGGGCCTGTGGTTCGGGGTCGCCGCCTACGGCATCTGGGGGCTGTTCCCGCTCTACTGGCCGCTGCTCGAACCGAGCCCGGCCGGCGAGATCCTGGCCAACCGGATGGCCTGGTCGCTGGTGGCCGCGGTCGGGATCCTCGCCGCCCGCCGGCACTGGGCCTGGCTGCGCCCGCTGCTGCGCCAGCCGCGCCGGCTCGCGCTGAGCGCGCTGGCGGCCGCCGTGATCGCGGTCAACTGGGGCGTCTACATCTGGGGAGTGAACTCCGGGCACGTGGTGGAGACCAGCCTCGGGTACTTCATCAACCCGCTGGTCACCATCGGCTTCGGCGTGCTGCTGCTGCGCGAGCGGCTGCGCCGGTTGCAGTGGGTGGCGGTCGGCATCGGGGCGGCGGCGGTGGCGGTGCTCACCGTCGGCTACGGGCGGCTGCCGTGGATCGCGCTCACCCTGGCCCTGAGCTTCGGGCTGTACGGGCTGCTGAAGAAGAAGGTGGCACTGGGCGGCCTGGAGAGCTTCGCCCTGGAGGCGGGGTTCCTGTTCCCGTTCGCGCTGGCCTACCTGGTGTACCTGTCGGTGAGCGGCCACGCGACCCTCACCTCGCACGGGGCCGGACACGGGGCGCTGCTCGCGCTGACCGGGCCGATCACGGCGGTCCCGCTGCTCTGCTTCGGCGCGGCGGCGGTGCGGCTGCCGCTGTCCACCATGGGGCTGCTGCAGTACCTGGCCCCCACCTTCCAGTTCATGCTCGGCATCGTCTACTTCCACGAGACCATGGCCCCCGCCCGCTGGGCCGGCTTCGCCCTGGTCTGGGCCGCGCTGGTCCTGCTGACCTGGGACGCCCTGCACCGCCTGCGCACCGACCGCGCCGCCCGCACCCGCACTCCGGTACGCCCGGAGCCGGCCCCGGTCCCCGCGGACTAGGACCGGCCCCGGGGCCGGGTAACGCCCCGCTGTCTAGGCGGTGATGTCCCGGCTGGTGAACCGGGCCCAGGCCGCGCTGCCGAAGACCGCCACGTACAGCGCCTGCAGGCCCAGGTTCTGCCAGACCTGGTCCCAGTACATCGGCTTCCGCAGCAGGTCCGCGAAGCTGAGCCAGTGGTGGGTGAAGAGCCAGGGCTGCACCGCGTGCAACTGCGGGAAGCTGTCCAGCACCTGAACGATGATCACCAGGCCGACCGTGGTGGCCATCGCCGCGATCCCACTGCCGGTCAGGGTGGAGACGAACAGCCCGATCGCCACCAGCCCGGCCAGCGAGAGCGCCACCACCGCGCAGATCAGCACCACCCGCAGCAGCGCCGAGCCGAGCGAGATGGTGTCTCCGGAGAGCAGCGTGACCTGGCCCAGCGGGAACAGGATCGAGCCGATCAGCAGCGCGGAGAGCGCCACCGCCAGCGTCGCCGCCACGCAGAAGGCCATCGCGGCGGCGAACTTGGCCGCCAGCAGCCTGGTCCGCCCGGCCGGGGCCACCAGCAGGTAACGCAGGGTGCCCGAGGTGGCCTCGCCGGCCACCGAGTCGCCGGCCACCACGCCCACCGTCATCGGCAGGAAGACCGGCAGGGAGACCACGAGGGCGGTGAAGGCCAGGAACACCCCGTTCTGGGTGACCTGGGCGATGAAGGCCGGGCCGCCGCCGCGTCCGTTGGTGTCGCCGGTCTCGATCTTCACCACCACGCCGATCAGGATCGGCACCAGGGCCAGCACCCCGAGCAGCGCGATGGTCCGCATCCGACGGAAGGTCAGCCCGAGCTCGCTCAGGAAGAGCGCCAGGAACCCGGCCGGGGTGCCCCGGCGCGGCCCGGCCGCCACGGTCTGGGGCCGGCTCGGCCCTACGGCCTCAACCTGCGACATCGAAACCCTCCCCGGTCAGCGCCACGAAGGCGTCCTCCAACGTGCCCCGCTCGACGCCGAAGCCGTGCACCGGCACCCCGGCGGCCACCAGCGCCGCGCACAGGCCGGGCAGCAGTTCGTCGCCCGCCGCCTCCAGCGCGCCGTCCACCCGGCCCTCGGCCGGCCGCACGTCCGTCACCCCGTGCTCGCGCAGCACCTCGGCCGCCTTCGCCACCGCCGGGGTGCGCACCACCAGCCGGCCCTGGGCCCGGGCGGCCAGTTCGGCCACCGTGCCCTGCACCAGCAGCCGGCCCTTGGACATCACCGCGGCGTGGGTGCAGACCTGCTCGATCTCGTCGAGCAGGTGGGAGGAGAGGAAGACCGTGGTCCCCTCGGCCGCCACCTCGCGCACCAGCGCCCGGATCTCCCGCATGCCCTGCGGGTCCAGGCCGTTGGTCGGCTCGTCCAGCACCAGCAGCTCGCGCGGCTGCAGCAGCGCGGCGGCCAGGCCGAGCCGCTGCTTCATGCCCAGCGAGTAGGCCCGCGCCTTCTTGCCCGCGGCGGCGCTCAGCCCGACCCGCTCCAGCGCCGCGCCGACCCGCGCCTTGCGGGTGCGCGGGTCGG
The DNA here is from genome assembly GCF_003205575.1 of Streptomyces tateyamensis. Taxonomy (GTDB): domain Bacteria; phylum Actinomycetota; class Actinomycetes; order Streptomycetales; family Streptomycetaceae; genus Kitasatospora; species Kitasatospora tateyamensis. The sequence goes on along the minus strand of NZ_PYBW01000036.1, from coordinate 29,224 downwards.
CGGTGGGGTCGGCCGCGTCGAACCGGGCGAGGTTGTCCCGCCCGGACAGGTACCCGTACAGCGCCGGGCCCTCGATCAGTGCGCCGACCCGCGGCAGCACCAGCGAGGTCGCCTGTGGCATCGACTCGCCGAGCACGGTGGCCACCCCGGAGGTGGGCGCGATCAGGCCCATCAGCATCCGGATGGTGGTGGTCTTGCCCGAGCCGTTCGGCCCGAGGAAGCCGAAGACGCTGCCGCGCGGCACCGTCAGATCGAGCCCGTCGACGGCCAGTTGGCCGCCGCCGAAGCGCTTGGTCAGGCCCTGGGTGCGGATGACCGGAGCACCGCCCGCGGGGGCCGCGCCCGCCTCGGCGGTGCGGCCCCCCTCGGTGGTCTCCAGTGTCGGGGACTGGGTCACTGCTTACTTCACTCCCGCGGCGTTCTGCAGCACGGTCGGGGTGACCGCGCCGGCGTAGACCCGGCCGTCGTCGGTGATCAGCACGTTGAGCACCTTGGTGCTGATCAGGGTGCCGCCGGCCACCGGCTTGCCGAGCGACTTGACCATGCCCAGCGCGTCCGGCAGGCCCGCCGGCCGGCCGGGGGCCGGCTTGGCCGCACCCGCGGCCCCGTCCTTGGGCAGGGCGAAGGAGACCACGGTGTTCCAGTCCTCGCCGATCACCTTCCGGCTGCCCGCCCCGGGCTGCTCGGGCCGCGCGGGCTCGGCCCGCTTCGCCTGCCCGGCCGCGTCCTGCTGCTCCGTCACCTTGGCACCCTTCGGCGGGGTGAAGTCGAAGGTGGCGGCGTCCGGCTTGGCGAACGAGACGGTGGCGAAGTGCACGTCCAGCGCGGTGGCGCCGGAGGTGGTGGTCACCTTGACGGCCAGCGGGGTGCCGGTGGCCGAGTCCACCGAGATCTGCACCGCGGCGATCGTCGAGCCGGACTGCTTGGGCCTGACCTGGAGCTGGTAGACGCTGCGGCCGGCCACCGAGCCGGTGCCCGACACCGACACGTCCGAGCTCTTGGCGCTGTCGGCCAGGAAGCGCTGGGCGGCCTGCTGCGGGGTGGTCAGGTCCTGCGCCCCGGGGGTGCCCGGCAGGCCCGGCAGACCCGGTGCGCCGTCCCGGTGCTGCGGCGCCCCGGGCTTGCCCGCCAGGTGCAGCACCTGGTTGCCGGTGCTGTCGTAGGCCCAGCCCTGGTCGCCGTTGTGGATCAGGTCGTACTCGGACAGGTTGTCGAGCAGCGCGATCCGCTGCTTGTCGGGCCCGTCCACGGACACCCGCAGGGTGTGCTGACCGGCCAGCAGCTCGGTCAGCTTGGCCTGCGGATCGGCCTGCGCCGCATCCGCCCCCTGGCGGGCCTGGCCGGCCCCGCCGGCCGCGGCCGCCTGGCCGGTCACCGCCTGGCCCAGCCCGCCGTGCCCGAGCATCGCCAGCGCCTCGCTCGGGATGCCCAGGTCGGTGGAGACCTGGACGGTGCCGCTGAGTGCCTGGGTCCGGTCCGACAGCACCTTGGTGACCAGCTGCTCCGCCGTCTGCTGAGGCAGCGTCGGATTGCCCTCGCTGGCCAGCGCGGGCACCACGGCGACACCGGCCGCGGCCACCGCGACGACCGCGGCCGGCACCAGTACCCGCAGCGCGGTGCGCCGCTGGGCCCGGTACGGCCGGCCGGCCGGCTCGGCCTGCTGGGCACCGCTCGGGTCGTGCTGCGGCTCGCCCTGCGGCCCGTCGAATCCTGCGAACTGCGTCATCGGTTCAACCCCTCCGTCGGGCGGTGGCCTCGTACGATCCGGGTCCCGCCGTTATCCCGTCTGGACGACATCCCGCTTCCACGACCCACCGCTTCCACGACATCCCGTCAGCACAACGCTTCGTGACACCCATTAGAGCCCCGGGGGCCGTCCCGTGGCATCGCCCGCCAGGGCCAAGCACGCATACATCCCGGGGAGCAGTCAACCCTGAGGTCCCCTCAGGGTTCGGCCCGTCCTGGGTAGTCCCGCTGGCGTAGGGTCGGTCCATGGACCACATGCCCAGCACGCCCCCCACCGAGTCCTCGATGCGCCGGGCGCTCAGGCGGGCCCGGGACGGGGTGGCGGTGGACCGGACCGAGGCCGCGGTGCTGCTCCAGGCCCGGGGCGAGGACCTCGCGCAGCTGTGCGCCGTGGCCGCCCGGCTGCGCGACCAGGGGCTGGCCGCGGCCGGCCGGCCGGGCGTGATCACCTACTCCAAGAAGGTCTTCGTCCCGCTCACCCGGCTGTGCCGGGACCGCTGCCACTACTGCACCTTCGCCACCGTGCCCGGCAAGCTGCGCCGGGACGGCCACGGGCTCTACCTGTCGCCCGACGAAGTGCTGGAGATCGCCCGCCAGGGTGCGGCGCTGGGCTGCAAGGAGGCGCTGTTCACCCTCGGGGACCGTCCGGAGGACCGCTGGCCCGAGGCCCGCGAGTGGCTGGACGCGCACGGCTACGACGACACCCTGGCCTACCTGCGGGCGATGGCCGTGCGGGTGCTGGAGGAGACCGGACTGCTGCCGCACCTCAACCCCGGGGTGCTGGGCTGGACCGACCTCCAGCGGCTGAAGCCGGTCGCCCCGAGCATGGGGATGATGCTGGAGACCACCGCCACCCGGCTCTGGTCCGAGCCCGGCGGCCCGCACCACGGCTCCCCGGACAAGGAGCCGGCGGTGCGGCTGCGGGTGCTGGAGGACGCCGGGCGCAGTGCGGTCCCGTTCACCACCGGGGTGCTGATCGGGATCGGCGAGGACTACGCGGAGCGGGCCGACGCCTTCTTCGCGATCCGCTCGGTGGCCCGCCGCTACCAGGGCGTCCAGGAAGTCATCGTGCAGAACTTCCGGGCCAAGCCGGACACCGCGATGCGGGCGATGCCGGACGCCGAGCTGGAGGAGCTGGCGGCCGCGATCGCGGTGGCCCGGGTGGTGCTCGGGCCCGGCGCCCGGATCCAGGCCCCGCCGAACCTGGTCGACGCCGAGTACCGGCTGATCATCGGGGCCGGGATCGACGACTGGGGCGGGGTCTCGCCGCTCACCCCGGACCACGTCAACCCGGAGCGCCCCTGGCCGCAGATCGAGGAGCTGGCCCGGCGCACCGCCGCCGAGGGCTTCGAGCTGCGCGAGCGGCTGACGGTGTATCCGGAGTACCTGCAGCGCGGCGAGCCCTGGCTGGACCCGCGGGTGCGCCCGCACGTCGAGGCGCTGGCCGACCCGGTGACCGGGCTGGCGGCGGCCGGGGCGCTGCCGGCGGGGCGGCCCTGGCAGGAGCCGGAGCAACTGCCCGCCGCCACCGGCCGCACCGACCTGCACCGCACCATCGACACCGAGGGCCGCACCGGCGACCGCCGCGGCGACTTCGAGGAGGTCTACGGCGACTGGACGGCGCTGCGCGAGCAGGTCGCCGCCATCCCGCCGGCCCGGCTGCCGGGGGACGTCCGGGCGGCGCTCGCGGTCGCGGCCGACGACCCCACCCGCCTGACGGACGACCAGGCGCTCGCGCTGTTCGCCGCCGAGGGCGAGGCGCTGGACGCGCTGTGCGCCGTCGCGGACGCGGTGCGCCGCGACGCGGTGGGGGAGACCGTCACCTACTGCGTGACCCGGAACATCAACTTCACCAACGTCTGCTACACCGGCTGCCGGTTCTGCGCCTTCGCCCAGCGGCGCACCGACGCCGACGCCTACACGCTCTCGCTCGACCAGGTGGCCGACCGGGCCGAGCAGGCCTGGCAGGTCGGCGCGACCGAGGTCTGCATGCAGGGCGGGATCCACCCGGACCTGCCGGGGACGGCCTACTTCGACATCGCGCGGGCGGTGAAGGAGCGGGTGCCGGGGATGCACGTGCACGCGTTCTCGCCGATGGAGGTGGTCAACGGGGCCGCCCGGACCGGCCTGTCGATCCGCGACTGGCTGACGGCGGCTCAGCAGGCGGGCCTGGACACCATCCCGGGCACGGCGGCGGAGATCCTGGACGACGAGGTGCGCTGGGTGCTCACCAAGGGCAAGCTCCCGGCCGCCACCTGGGTCGAGGTCGTCAGCACCGCCCACGAGCTGGGCATCCGCTCCTCCGCCACCATGATGTACGGCCACGTGGACACCCCCGCGCACTGGCTCGGGCACCTGCGGCTGCTGGCCGGGATCCAGCAGCGCACCGGCGGCTTCACCGAGTTCGTCACGCTGCCGTTCATCCACACCAACGCGCCGGTGTACCTCGCGGGCATCGCCCGCCCTGGCCCGACCCACCGCGACAACCGCGCGGTGGTCGCGATGGCCCGCCTGCTGCTGCACCCGCACATCCCCAACATCCAGACCAGCTGGGTCAAGCTGGGGGCGGCGGGCGCCGCCGAGATGCTCCGCAGCGGCGCCAACGACCTGGGCGGCACCCTGATGGAGGAGACCATCTCCCGGATGGCCGGCTCCGCCTACGGCAGCTACAAGTCGGTCCGCGACCTGGAGGCGATCGCCGCCGCGGCCGGGCGCCCGGCCCGCCAGCGCACCACCACCTACGGCGAGGTCCCGCCCGAGCGGCGGGCGGCCGCCCTCGCCTCGGACGGGCACCTGCCGCAGCTGCTGCCGGTGCTGGACTGACGCCTCGTCATCCGGCCGCCCGGTAGCGGCCGGGCGTGGTGCCGAACTCGCGGCTGAAGGCGTGCGAGAGCGCGTACGGCGTGCCGTAGCCGACCTGTTCGGCGATGCCCGCCAGCGGGGTGTCCGTCCCGCGCAGCAGCGCGGCGGCCCGGGTCAGGCGCCACCAGGTGAGGTAGCCCATCGGCGGGCGGCCGACCAGGGCGGTGAACCGGCGGGCCAGGGTGGGGCGGGAGACGCCCACCTCGGCGGCCAGCCGCTCGTTGGTCCAGGCAGCCGCGGGGTCGGTGTGCAGGGCGCGCAGGGCGGCGGCGGTCACCCCGTCGCCGAGCACCGCGGGCCAGGCGCCGGCGGTGCCCGCGGCCAGCCAGGCGCGGACCATGTAGACCAGCAGCAGGTCCAGCAGGCTGGGCACCGCGATGCAGCCGCCGGGCCGCGGGCCGTCCAGCTCGCGGCCCAACAGGTCGATGGCGCTGCGCAGTTCGGGCGGCCCGCCGATCCGCTGGGGCAGGTGCACGACCTGCGGCAGCTCGGCCAGCAGCGGGTGCGCCCGGCTGCGGTCGAGGCGGTACTTGCCGCACAGCAGCTGGACCTCGTCCCGGCCGTCGCCGTGCGGCTCGCCGGACCACTCCTCGAACGGCACCGCCCTGGCCGCGGCGTCCGCCCCGGCCGCACCGTCCGCGAGCACGTGCCCGGCGCCGTGCGGCAGCAGCACCGCGTCCCCCGGGCCGAGCGGCAGCGGCTCGCCACCACCGTCCGGCACCAGCACGCAGCTGCCGCGCAGCACCACGTGGAACCCCGCCCCGTCGTACGGGGCCAGCCGGGTCGACCACCGCCCGCTGACCTGCACGCGGTGGGAGGAGGCCCGGCCGATCCGCACGGTCGAGATCGCGTCGCTCACCACATCCATCGGGCCAGGGTACCTGGAGCGCTCACTGGTGAGCTTATTGCGTATCAGTCTGAGCCCTCCACGCATTGAGGCAGTCATCCCTGGCTCCTAGGGTCGACACCATGAACAGTGCGAACGTGCAGCGGATCACGCTGGGAGACCTTGAGATCGTCCGGCTCGTCGAGTGGCGCGGCGCCTTCTTGCCGGCCCCGGAGCTGGTGCCCGACGCGCCGCCCGAGCTGTGGCGCCAGAACGCCGACTGGCTGGTCCCGGACCACTGGGAACCGGAGACCGACCGGGCGGCCATGGCCCTGCAGACCTGGATCGTGCGCGGCGGCGGGCGCACGGTGGTGGTCGACCCCGGGGTGGGCAGCGGGCGGGAGCGGCCCGACTCGCCCTTCCACCACTGGCAGGGCGGCTTCCCCGGCCTGCTGGCCGAGGCGGGGATCGGGGTGGAGGAGGTGGACGCGGTGGTCAACACCCACCTGCACGTCGACCACGTGGGCTGGAACACCTCCGGCGTGGACGGGGAGTGGGTCCCGACCTTCCCCCACGCCCGCTACTACTTCCCCGCCGCCGACGACTTCCACTTCGGGCCCGCGAACGGCTACGCGAACGGGCTGCGCGAGATCGACCGGCTGATCTACCAGGACAGCGTCGCGCCGATCCACCGGGCCGGGCAGGCCGTGCTGTGGGACGGCGAACTGCGCCTGGACGAGCACCTGACGCTGGAGTCGGCCCCGGGCCACACCCCGGGCTCCTCCGTGCTGCGGATCGCCTCGGGCGGCGAACGCGCCGTCCTGGTGGGGGACCTGATGCACAGTCCGGTCCAGGTGCTGGCCCCGTCCTGCAGCAGTTGCCTCTGCCTGGACCCGGCGCGGGCGGCGGTGACCCGCCGTCAGGTGTTGGCGCGGGCGGCCGAACTGGGCGAGCTGGTGATCCCGGCGCACTTCGGCGGCACCGGCACGGTCCGGGTCCGGCCGGCGGGGGCGGGGTTCGCGCTGGCGGACTGACGGCTGCCGGCTCGCGCGGGCGCCCAAGCGCCTGGATCCGGAAGTCCACGGGCTGACTTCCGGGTCCAGGGTAGGTCGAGGCCGGGGTTAGAGGTTGCGGTAGACGTCGCGCCTGTTCCCGACGGTCAGGACCCACACGATCAGCCTGCCGTCCTCGACGGTGTACACGATCCGGTAGTCGCCGACCCTCAACCGCCAGCGTGCGTTGTGCCCCTGAAGGGCCTTGATGTCGAAGCTGGCGGTGTTCCCCTCGTCCAGGCCCTTCGGCAACTCGGCGAGGCGGTGGAGGATGCGAAGCGCGTCAGGCCGGGGAACCTTGAGCATGTCCCGCTGGGCATGCGGAGTGAACCGCGTGACGTGACCCATCGGGATCAAGCGTGATGCGCGCGGAGGATGGCGGCCATCTCCTCCAGGGAGACGGAACCCTCCAGACCCTCGGTCTCCGCCTCGTCGGCCAGGCGGTTCAACCAGGCGTCCTCGGCCTCCTCGGCCAGGCTGCTCAGGCGGCGGTACTCGTCGATGTCGATCACCACGGCTTCTTCCTTGCCGCGTCGGGTGATGATCGTCGGAGTCTCGTCCCGTCGGGCTCGGTCGAGAACGTCCGCCAGGTGGCTCCGAACCTCGGCCATGGAGGCGATAACCGGCTCACTCATGGAGTTAATGTAGCAGATGTACATCTGGTGCACCTGTCCGAACTACTCGGGGTCGGCGATGCTGCGGGCGGGCGGCGGTTCACGGGGCCGCCCGGGCCGCCAGGCAGCGCGGGCAGGCGCAGGCAGGCCAGTCGTTGGTGATGGGGCGCGTGTAGGGCTCGCCGAGGCGGACGGTTTCGCGGTGCAGGTGGGTGCGGTGGCCGGTGGCCGGGTTGATGCGGTACACCCGGATGGTGAGGGCGCTCTTGCGGTTGCTCATGGGGAGAGCCTCGGATTCGTGGTGCAGAGGGGACAGTTGGGCCAGCCGAGGGGGCACCGGGGCCGGCGGGTGAGGCGGGCCCAGGTGCGGCGCAGGCGGTACAGCTGAGTCAACGGGCGGACTGCGCGCGGATCGTGAGGGCCGCGCGGAGGAGGTCCGTGAGCTTCTCCAGGGTGGCGGGGGAGACCCGGCCCAGGTCGATGAGCACCTGGCCGGTGAACTGGCCCTCGTGCGGGTCGAGCCCGGCGGACGGGAGCGTGACGCCGGCCAGGGTGAGGGCCACCTGGAAGTCCTCCAGGGCGTCGGCGGCTTCCTGGCGTTGGCGCATGGCAGCGCGGGAGAGGCGTGAGGGCATCGGAGTTCCTAACGAGTAGTCACGTTCTGCTTCCAGGATGTGGGCACAGAGTTACCCTCGCTAGTAGATGGGGCTGGACAGAACCGGCCCGTGTCCGGGCAAGTTGGGGGTCGAGTTGACTGGCAAGGAGCAAGAGCGGGAACTGGAGCCGGTGGTGAGCCCGCTTCAGGTTATCGGCGCGGTGCTGCGGTTCTACCGGGAGAAGCGAGGAAAGACGCAGGACCAGGTGGGAGCGGAGATCTCCTTCGGTGGCAGCCTGATCAGCAAGGTGGAGAGCGGGGCGAGGAAGCCGTCGGAGGAGATGGCCGACCTCTGTGACGGTGCATTGGACACCGGGGGCGCAGTCGGGTTCCTGGTGAGGTATCTGACCAGGGAGTTGGGTTCGGTCTTTCAGGCCGGCTTCCTTGAGTACATGGAGCAGGAGGCCGAGGCGGTGCAGATCCGCCTCTTCCAGCCGGGTCTCATCCCTGGTCTGCTCCAGACGCGTGCCTATGCGAGTGCTCTGCTGAACACGGGGACGGATGTCTTCGCCGAAGCCGCCGACACTGCCGATGAGCGGTTGGCCGAGCGGATGAAGAGGGCTGAACTGCTCACCGCTGACGATCCGCCGTACGTCTGGGCAGTGATCGACGAGGTCTCGCTGCGTCGGCGGATCGGCTCCGACCAGGACATGGCCGCGCAGCTCGACTACCTGATCGACATCGCTCAACTGCCGAATATCTGCCTGCAAGTAGCGTCACTGGAGCTTGGTACGCGCAATTCGCTGTTCTCTCCCGTGACCGTGCTGACGATGCGGGACGGAAGCCTCCTCGGCTACACCGAGGGCTACCACATGGGGCTGTTGGAGCGCGATCACGCCAAGGTTGAGCGGTGGTTGCGCGCGTACACTCTGCTTCAAGTCGAGGCTCCTTCGGCGAGTGCCTCGATCGAGATTCTCCGGAACATCAGACAGGAGCTGTACGGATGAGCACGGTGCAGTGGCGCAAGTCCAGCTACTCGCAGAACGATGGCGGCGCCTGCGTAGAGGTGGCTCGGCAGCTCCCCGCCGTCCGTGACTCCAAGGACCCCCACGGCCCGTCCCTCACCTTCCCCGCCGCCTCCCTCGCCGCGTTCCTCGCGGCTGTCAAGTCCGACCCCAGCCTGTCCAGTCGCCTCCTCTCTTGACCGGACCACCGTCCGATATGCGCTAATCTGTCCAGGTACGACTTACGGGAATCGAATACTCCACTTCGCATACGGTCCGTCAGATCGAAACGAGGCTCGTGCCGATCGGATGAGAATCCGATGAACCCGGTGTGAGCACCCACTGTGCGTCGACTGGGAGTTCGATTACCTGGGGCGGAATCAGTGATTCCGCGAGTTGGCCCGCCTCAGGTGTGACAGCCTCGTGACGCTGCGAGTGATGAGGGTCATAGGGGGCGGCCGAGCCTGCGGTTAGCGTGGCTCGATGCGTGCTCGGGGGCACGCGGTTCGGGCCTGCCCGATTCCTGGACTTACAAGAGAGGCACGTAGCGGGATGGCGACGAGCGACCGGCAGGATTCCAAACTCCGGGCGGCTCTTCGTACCCCAACCGCGGTGGCCGGACTGGCTGCGCTCCTCTCGCTCGCCATTTTCGCGGTACTGCGCCACTTCCAGACGTTCTCGATGGTGGACATGCTGGTCTACCGGGCCGAGGGCGCCGCCGTCGCAGCCCACCAGGACCTCTACGGGATGCGGCTGCCGGGCTGGGACCTGCCCGCCACCTACCCGCCGTTCGCCGCGATGCTCTTCGTGCCGAGCACCTGGTTCGACGTGACCTCGCTGCGGATCATCGTCACCTTCTTCAACATCGGCCTGCTCGGCCTGCTGGCCTGGCTCTCCTTCAAGCTGGTCGGCTGGCCGCGCCGCCAGCACCGGCTGCCGGGCGCGCTGCTGGCGGCCGGGTTCGGCCCGTGGCTGGAGCCGGTCTTCACCACCATCCAGTACGGCCAGGTCAACCTGGCCATCGCCTGCCTGGTGCTGATCGACCTGACCCGCCCCGACCGCAGCCGCTCCAAGGGCATCGCGATCGGGATCGCGGCCGGCATGAAGCTGACCCCGGGGCTGTTCGCCGTCTACTTCCTGCTCACCGGCCGGATCCGGGCCGCGATGGTCTCGGCCGCCTCCTTCGCGGCCACCTTCCTGATCGGGGCCGTCGCGCTGCCCAGCGCCTCCTACGGCTTCTGGGCCAAGTACCTCTGGGACTCCAGCCGGGTCGGCCTGACCGAGCTGGTGGACAACCAGTCGCTGCGCGGCGCCACCGCCCGCCTGCTCAGCCAGCACGACCCGGGACTGCTGGCCACCGCCGCCTGCGGCCTGGCGCTGGTCGGCGGCATGGGCGTGGCCGTGTTCGCCGGGCGCTCGGCCCGGATGATGCGCCGGGCGGATGCCTGGGGCGCCGTCTGCACCGCCCTCACCGCGCTCCTGGTCTCCCCGATCAGCTGGACCCACCACTGGGTCTGGTGCGTCCCGCTGCTGATCCTGCTGGCCGCCGAGGCGGACCGGGAGTGGAGCCGGCCCAAGGGAGAGCGCGGCCGCAGCTGGCGGGTACTGCTGACGGTGACCCTGCTCTCCTTCCTCTCCTACACGATGTGGCTGGTGCCGCAGAGCGCGGGCCTGGGCATCCCGTGGAACTGGCAGGCTGCCTCCTCGGTCTACCCGATCCTCGGCGCGCTGGTCATCGCCGTGGTCGGCCGCAAGGTCCTGACGGCCCGTCGGACCGAGGCGGAGCGGACCACCCCGGCCGCACTGGAGAGCGCCGAGCGCGGCTTCTACGACGACACGTTGACCACCAGGTGAGACTGAGACTGAGACCGAGACCGAGTTGAGCACGCAGACCCAGGCCCCGACGACCGGGCCCGCCACGGCCGACACCAGCCGCGACCGCAGGGTGCCGGTGCTGTCCAGCCGCACCCGGGCGGTGCTGTTCAGCCTGCTCTGCTTCACCCTGTGCTTCGCGATCGGGCTGCAGGGCTGGACCTCGGTCCAGCTCGGCGGCTTCGACCTGGGGATCTTCGACCAGGGGATGCGCGGCTACGCGCACTTCCAGCTGCCGGTCTCGATCGTGAAGAGCTACCACCACGAGTTCCCGCCCGGCTTCTCGCTGCTCGGCGACCACTTCTCGCCGGTGCTGGCGCTGGCCGCCCCGGTCTACTGGATCTGGAACGACCCGCGCGCGCTGCTGCTCGCCCAGGCGCTGCTGTTCGCCGCCGGGGTTCCGGTGGTCCGCCGGATCACCGCGCACGCCTTCGCCGCGGCCCCGGCCGCCGTCCGGCTGCGGGCAGCCGACCTGGCCTCGCTGGTCTTCGCGCTCGGCTGGCCGCTCACCGCCTCGGCCCGCGGCGGCTTCCACGAGGGGGCCTTCGCGGTCCCGCTGACGCTGCTGATGCTGGAGCGCGGCCTGGCCCGGCGCTACGGCACGGCGGCGGTGGCGGCCCTGCTGCTCTGCTGCACCAAGGAGGACCTGGGGCTGCTGGTCGGCGCCTACGGCCTGGTGCTGCTGCTGCGCGCCCGCCGCACCGCCGACCGGGCCGGCCACCGCACCGGCCTCGTCTTCCTGCTCCTCGGCCCGACGCTGAGCATGGCCGCGGTCTCCTGGCTGATCCCGGCCATGGGCGGGCAGCCCGGCTACTACTGGAACTACCAGGAGCTCGGCCCGAACATGGGCGGCGCCGCCACCCATGTGCTCACCCACCCGTGGCTGCTGCTGACCGGCGCGTTCAACGCCCCGCTCAAGCCGCTGCTGGTGCTCTGGCTCTTCGGCACCCTCTTCCTGCTCCCGCTGCGCTCGCTCACCACGCTCTGCGCGGTGCCGCTGCTGGCCGAGCGGCTGCTCTCCACCAACCCCAACCACTGGTCGATCGCCCGGCACTACGACGCCTTCCTGTGGCCGGTCCTGCTCACCGCCTCGATCGAGGTGCTCGGCCGGCTGTACCGCCAGGAGGGCAGCCGCCGCCTGGCGCAGCGGCTCGGCCTGGCCACGGTGGCGTTCACGGTGGCCGCGGCGGTCCCGCTCGGGCTGTTCCAGCTGGTGGTGCCGACCTGGTGGCAGGCGGGCACCAGCGGGGCGGCGCTGGTCCAGGCGACCCGGCTGATCCCGACCGGCGCCACGGTGGAGGCGGACAACCAGGCGGTGCCGCGGCTCACCTCGCGCACCAAGGTGGTGCTGGTCGACCGGACCCCGCGCGGGATGGACTACGTGCTGATCCGCGCGAACCACCGGTCCTTCCCGTTCGCCACCGACACCGAGCAGGCGGCCCGCATCCAGCTGCTGCTCACCCACGGCTACCAGCAGATCTGGACCAAGGACGGGGTGGTGCTGCTGCACCGGGTCGGTGACGAGCCGATCCCGGGCGAGCACGTGCCGGGGCCGGACAGCCAGCCGGTGCAGGACGTGGTCCCGTCCGACGTGGGGCACAACCTCTTCCGCGGCTGACCCCCGACCCGCGAACGCACTGGCCTTGACGTCGGCGGCAAGGTCTACCGTCGTACCCACGCGAGCACGGGAGGTCGAGGGCATGCGGATCGGCGAGCTGGCCGAGCGGGCGGGCACCACCACCCGCACCCTGAGGTACTACGAGTCGCGCGGCCTGCTGACCGCCGGGCGCACCGGCAACGGCTACCGCGCCTACGACGAGCGGGACTTGCGGCTCGTCCGGCAGATCCGGCTGCTGCAGGACTTCGGCTTCGAGCTGGAGGACACCCGCCCGTTCGTCGAGTGCCTGCAGGCCGGCCACTCGGCCGGGGACGCCTGCCCGGCCTCGCTGGAGGTGTACCGGCGCAAGCTGGCCGAACTGGACGACTGCCTGGCCCGGCTCGGCGAGGTGCGCGAGCAGCTGACCCAGCAGTTGGCCCAGGCCGAGCTGTTGGCCGCCGCACCCGCCTCCCCGCGCTGCGAGCTGACCACCGACTGGGAGGACGAGGACCATGGCTGACAACCTTGCCGCAGTGACCGACGACACCTTCGCCGACGAGGTGCTGGGCAGTGACCTGCCGGTGCTGGTGGACTTCACCGCCGACTGGTGCCCGCCCTGCCGGATGATCGCGCCGGTGCTGGAGTCGGTGGCGGCCGAGCAGGCGCACCGGATCAAGGTGGTCACCCTGGACGTGGACCGCAACCCGCAGGTCCAGGCCAGGTACGGGGTGCTGTCGATGCCCACCCTGATCGTCTTCCGCGGCGGCGAGCCGGTGAAGTCGATGGTGGGTGCCCGGGCCAAGGCCAAGCTGCTGCGCGAGCTCGACGAGGTGCTGTAATCGCGTTGCACGTCCTACGGGTACGGCCTAACCTCGGTGCTCGACGCGACGACGGAGACGAGTAGCCGTGGGAGCACGCGAGTCCAGAGAGCCGCCGGCAGCTGGGAAGGCGGTCTCGCGCCCCGGGTGAAGACACTCCCGAGCGTCTGCACGGAAAGAGGCCGGCCCGCGAGGCGCCGGCGAAGGTGCGGTGGTACCGCGAGTCACCCTTCTCGCCCGCACTTCCAAGGGATCATTCCGAGGTCCGTGGAGGACTGCGATGATCCACCCTACTGAGCGCACCCTGGTCGGCGAGCTGCCTCCCGCCGTCGGACAGGCCGTCACGGTCTGCGGCTGGGTGCAGACTTCCCGCCTGCAGAGCACCATGCAGTTCGTCCTGGTCCGGGACCACACGGGCACCGTGCAGCTGACGTACCGGCGGGACGGCGGTGAGCTGGAGGCGGTGCTGGACGGGCTGAGCACCGAGACGGCGGTCCGGGTGACCGGGACGGTGGTGGCCAACCCCGTGGTCAAGCTGGGCGGCCTGGAGCTGGTGCCGCAGTCGGTGGAGGTGCTGGCGCGGGCCGCCGGGCCGCTGCCGGTCGACGAGCAGTCAGGGATCGAGCACCGGCTGGACTGGCGGTTCCTGGACATCCGGCGCCGCCCCGCCGCCCAGCTGCTCTTCGCCGTCCAGACCACCCTGGAGGCGGGGATGCGCGAGTACGCCCACGCGCAGGGCGCCACCGAGATGCACACGCCCAAGCTGATGGGGACGGCCTCCGAGTCCGGCGCCGAGGTGTTCAAGCTCGGCTACTTCGGCGGCGAGGCGTACCTGGCGCAGTCACCGCAGTTCTACAAGCAGATGGCGATCGCGGCCGGCATCGACCGGGTCTTCGAGATCGGGCCGGTCTTCCGGGCCGAGCCCTCCTTCACCGCCCGGCACGCGACCGAGTTCACCGGCGTCGACGTCGAACTCGCCTGGACCAGGGACGCCGAGGAGGTGCAGGCCTTCGAGGAGGCGATGATCGCGCACGCCCTGGCTCTGGTGGCCGAGCGTCACGGTGCGGCGATCCGGGCCGAGTTCGGCGTCGAGGTGGTGGTGCCCCAGCTGCCGTTCCCGCGGATCACCATGGCCGAGGCGCAGGAGCTGCTGCGCGCGCACGGCTGGGACCGGGGCGGCGAGAAGGCGGACCTGGACCCGGAGGGCGAGCGGCTGCTCTGCGCCCTGCTGGCCGAGCGGACGGGGCACGAGTTCGTCTTCGTCACCCACTACCCGTCGAGCATCCGGCCGTTCTACCACGCGCGCCCGGCGGGACAGCCGGACCTGACGCTCAGTTTCGACCTGCTGTGGAAGGGCCTGGAGGTCACCACGGGCGCCCAGCGCGAGCACCGGCACGAGGTGCTGGCGGCACAGGCGGCGGAGAAGGGCCTGGCCCTCGAGCCGCTGGCGGACTACCTGCGCTCGTTCCAGTACGGGTGCCCCCCGCACGGCGGCTTCGGGATGGGCCTGGCCCGGATGCTGATGGTGCTGCTGGGCCTGGGCTCGATCCGCGAGGCGGTCTTCCTGTTCCGCGGCCCGAACCGCCTGACGCCGTGACAGCGGTGTGGCCCTGGGCCGGCGGAACCCGCCGGCCCAGGGCCACGCCCGGTGCCTGCGCTACATCCGCTCCGGCGCCTCGATGCCCAGCAGGCCCAGGCCCCGGACCAGGGTGCGGGCGGTGAGGGTGCACAGGGCGAGCCGGTTGGCCCGCACCGCCGGGGTCCCGGCCTTCAGCACCGGGCACTGGGCGTAGAACTCGGTCAGCGCCTTGGCGAGTGCGAACAGGTACCCCGTCAGCCGGTGCGGCTCCAGGGTGTCGGCCACCTCGTCCAGGACCGCGCCGAAGCCGTCCAGGTGGAGCAGCAGGGCGCGCTCGGCGGGGGCCATCGGCGCGGCCGGGTCGACGGTCGGCTCCGCCGCGCCGGCCCGGGCCAGGATCGAGCGCACCCGGGCGTGCGCGTACTGCAGGTAGACCGCGGTGTTCCCGGCCAGCGAGGTCATCTGGTCGATGTCGAAGACGTAGTTCTTGGTCCGCGCGTTCGACAGGTCCGCGTACTTCACCGACCCGATCCCGGCCGCCCGGACCACCGCCTCGTCCACCGTCTCCCGCTCGGCCACCGCGGTGCGGGCGCCCTCGATCGCGGCGTCCAGCAGGTCGGCCAGCCGGACCGTGCCGCCGGACCGGGTCTTGAACGGCTTGCCGTCCGTCCCCAGCACCATCCCGAAGGGGACGTGCACCGCCTGGACCGAGTCCGGCAGCCAGCCCGCCAGCCGGCCCACCGCGAAGACCTGCCGGAAGTGCAGCGCCTGCCGGGCGTCCACCACGTACAGGATCCGGTCGGCTGCCAGCACCTCGACCCGGTGCCGCAGGGTGGCCAGGTCGGTGGCCGGGTAACCGTAGCCGCCGTCCTTCTTCCGCACGATCAGTGGCGCTTCGACGCCGTCGACGAAGACGCAGACCGCGCCCTCGCTCTCCACCGCGAGCCCGGCCGCCCGCAGCTCCTCGACCACGCCGTCCAGCTGGTCGTTGAACCGGGACTCGGCGTCCACGTCCGCGGGGGTGAGCAGCACGCCAAGCCGGTCGTAGAGCCGCTGGAACCCCTCGGTGGAGGCCGCGACCAGCTCCCGCCACACCGCGAGGGTGGCCGGGTCGCCGGACTGCAGGGCGACCAGCCGCCGCTGGGCCCGCTCCCGGAAGGCGGGGTCGGCGTCGAAGGCCTGCCGGCCGGCCCGGTAGAGCTCGTCCAGCTCGGCCAGCCCGATGCCGGCCGGCTGCGGGTGCTCCTCCAGGTACTGGATGAGCATGCCGAACTGGGTGCCCCAGTCGCCGAGGTGGTTCTGCCGGGCCACCTCGGAGCCCAGGTGGCCGAGCACCCGGGCCAGCGCGTCGCCGATCACGGTGGACCGCAGGTGGCCGACGTGCATCTCCTTGGCGATGTTGGGGCCGGAGTAGTCGACCACGGTCCGGGTGCCGGCCAGCGGGGTGCCGACGCCGAGCCGGTCGTCGGCCAGGCGGGCGGCCAACTGCTGCCAGAGCGCCTGCCGGCCCACGGTCAGGTTGAGGAACCCGGGCCCGGACAGTTCGGCCTCCAGCGGGCCGTCGGCCAGCTCGGCCAGCAGCCGGGCGGCCAGCTCGCGGGGCGCCAGGCCGGCCTGCTTGGCCAGCGCCAGCGCCAGGTTGGACTGGAAGTCGGCGTGCTCGCTGGGCCGGACCAGGGGGTCGCGCCCGGCAGCTCCTCGCGGCAGGACGCGGGCGGCGGCGGCCGAGATCGCGTCTTCCACGAGGCTGTGCAGAGCGGGTACCGAGGTCACGGGGTGTCCTTCCGAGGGGAACGGAGTTTCCGCGATGGTAGGAGAACCCCGGCGGCCGGGGCACCCGATTAAGCCCGGCCGACCGGGCCGGGAGGCAACAGTCTGTTGAAGATTCGGCCGTGTTCGACCGAACCGGTCGCCATCGCGAGCGGGTCGAACTACAGTGCCGCCGAACCTCGTCCGTCGTTCTTCCGAAAGGCCGCCTGCGGTGATACCCCTCTGGTCGCGTGCCCAGCAGCAGGACTACCGCAGTCGGGTGCGCGGCGCGCTGCTCGGCGGGGCGATCGGCGACGCACTGGGCGCGGGGATCGAGTTCGACCCGCTGGAGAAGATCCGCACCGACCACGGCCCGGACGGGGTCACCGGCTACGTCCCGGCCTACGGTCGGCGCGGCACCGTCACCGACGACACCCAGCTGACCCTGTTCACCGTGGACGGCCTGATCCGCGCCCACGTCCGCCAGGCGGACGGCGGCTGGCACCCGCCCACCGACGTGCACCACGCCTACCTGCGCTGGGCCGCCACCCAGCGCGACTGGGGGCCGGACGAGCGCCGCAAGGACCTCGGCTGGCTGGGCCGCGAGGAGTGGCTGTACGCCCAGCGGGCGCCCGGCTCGGCCTGCCTGTCCGGACTGTCCGGGCCGGACGCCGACCGGCTGGGCACCCTGGCGGCCCCGAAGAACCCGCACTCCAAGGGCTGCGGCACGGTGATGCGGGCCGCCCCGTTCGGGCTGCTGCTCGGCTGGGAGCCCGCCCTGGTGCTGCAGCTGGCGGTCGAGTGCTCGGTGCTGACCCACGGTCACCCCACCGGCTACCTGGCGGCCGGTGCCTTCGCGGTGATCGTGCACACCGTGGTGCGCGGCGGCACCGTCGAAGAGGGGGTGGAGCTGGCGCTCGCGCTGCTGGCCGACCGGGACGGGCACGAGGAGACGGCGGCGGCATTGCGGGCGGCGCTGGCCGCGGTGCGGGCCGGCGAGCCGTCACCGGAGCGGGTGGCCGGCCTGGGCGAGGGTTGGGTGGCCGAGGAGGCGCTGGCGATCGGGGTCTACTGCGCGCTGGTGGCCGAGGACGTCCGGGCGGGGCTGCTGCTGGCGGTCAACCACTCCGGGGACAGCGACTCCACCGGGACGGTCTGCGGCAGTCTGCTGGGCGCGCTGCACGGGGAGACGGCGCTGCCCGCCGAGTGGCTGGCCGAACTGGAGGGGCGCGGCACCATCCTGCAGCTGGCCGACGACCTGGTGCTGGAGCTGAGCCACGGCGCCGAGCTGCACGGCCCGGCCGCCGGGCCCGCCTGGCGCGAGCGCTACCCGGTCGGGTAGGCCCTGGGCACCAGACGGGTGGGGCCGGTCAGCCGGTGCTGCCCAGACCTCCGCCGCCCGCGGCGGCGGCGAAGGCCAGCCAGGCCGCGGGGGAGAAGGCCAGCCGCGGACCCGCCGGGTCCTTGGAGTCCCGCACGGCCACGACCGAGGAGCCGGGCCGGGCGACCTCGACACAGTTGCCGTTCGGCCCACTGTGACTGCTCTTGCGCCAACCGGCTTCAGCGCTCAGGGCCTTGGTTCGCATTCTCGTACGCCTCCGCATAAGTGGTGATCAGCGACCGGGACTCGGCGACTCCGAAGGCCGCCGCACGCAGGTGGTCGTAGAGACCGGTATAGCGGCGGACGTCGTTCTCCTTCTCCAGGTAGAGGTCGCTCGTCACTCCTTCGAAGTAGACGACCGTGGAATCGGCTGACTCCGGGAACTCCAGCAGGGAGAATGTCCCGGTCATGCCGGGGTGGGCACCGTACTGGAACGGGATCACCTGGATGTTGACGTTGGCCTGCTCGCTCACCTCGAGCAGCCGGCGCAGCTGAGCCCCCATCACCTGCGGGCCGCCCACCTCGCGGGAGAGCACCGCCTCGTCTATCACGGACCAGAAGCTGGACAGCTGGTCCTCGCCGGTGAGCCGGCCCTGCCGCTTCATCCGGACCTCGACCCGGTTGCGGATCGCGTCCTGCCCGGTGTCCGGCTGGGTGCCGTTCAGCACCGCCTCGGCGTACTCGCGGGTCTGCAGCAGGCCCGGCACGAAGGAGGACTCGTAGCTGCGGATCGAGAAGGCCGCCGCCTCCAGGCCGATGTAGACGCTGTACGGGATGTCGCCGAACTCGTTCCACCAGCCGCGCAGCTTGGACTCGCGGGCCATCTCCATCAGGCTCTCGCGCATCCGCGGGTCGGTCACCTCGTAGAGGTCGCACAGGTCGCGCACGTCCCGCGGGCTGATGCTGCGGCGGCCGTTCTCCAGTCGGCTGATCTTCGACTGGGAGACCATCAGGCGCTCCGCGACGTCCTCGGCGGTCATGCCGCGCTGCTCGCGGAGGTGGCGCAGCTCCGCGCCCAACCGGCGGCGGCGGACGGTGGGATTGATGCTGGCGGACACGGCTGACCTCCGGCGTACCTCGGTGGTGGGAACCTCGGGCAGGGTCGGTCGTGCAGGACCGGCTCCCCAGGCTCCCGGCTCCCAGCAGCATGCCAGCTGGGCCGGTCCGCCCGCCCGGGAATGTGCCGACGACAGGTCAACTCCGGCATATTCCAGCGCGAACGGGGGCGGACGTGGTAGTGCACGCCGGTAGTGCGGCGGGGCGGTCGCTCCGTACTGCGGAGCGACCGCCCCGTGGGCAGTGCTGCGGACCAGCCGGTCCGGCCGGGGCCGGACCGGCGCCGGGTCAGTGGACGCCGACCCGACTGGGTGCCTCGGCCTGGGGGCGACCGCGCAGTGCCGGTTCGCCGCCGTGCCGGGGGGCCGGGGCGCGCCCGGCGGTGCGGTTCTGCTGGGCCGGCAGGCCGTTCTGCACGTCCATGACGGCGTGCGCGACCATCCCGCCGAGCGGGTCGTAGCGGATCAGGTCGCGCAGTCGCGACCTTGAGGACCGGCCCTCGTTTCCGGGGTACAAGTGCTTGCCCAGGCCGACGGCGTGCGCCAGTGCGGCCAGTGCGGCCGTTCTGGGGTCCGGCGGCACACCGGTGCGGATGGCCGTGTCGAGACGCTGCTTGATGGCCGCGTTCGTACAGTCGTCCGACGCCTGGTACCGCGTTGTCGGCAGGACCCCGCACACCTGACCGGCGACGGCCGCCACCATGCCGCACCGTTCCAGGTGCGCCAGGTAGGTCTGCCGCAGCCCCAGTCGGGGCCCGCCGATCCAGTGCGCCGCACGCACCGGGCTGCCGCGACGGCGCAGCAGTTCCAGCGCGTGGTCCAGGGTGGGGTCGCCGGTCGGCCGTGGCAGCACCACGGCGATCCGGTCCCCGTCCGGGACGATCCGTCCGGCCAGGGACAGCTCGACGAGCTGTGCCCCGGCGAGTCCGAGGTCGAGGGTCTGCGGCTGCGCGGTGGTACCCGTGGTCGGGTCCAAGGCGAGCAGCAAAAGTTCCTCGGGAATTGTTCTACGGCTCTTGCCCATCCAAGCCTCCCCGCGTGGATGAAAGACAGCGTGACGCCTCTCACACGGACTTGTCGAGTACGCCTCCGAATCGTGACCTTGAGGCGGGAACTCCTGTCCGTCCCGCCAATTGCGGGGAACCGTGCGTCGGCGGCGGTACGTCTGTGCTCCCGACGGGGCGGATGCGGGGAATAACCGCCGGTCGGACGGGGTGTGGCGGACCGGGATCCGGGCGTCGTGGCGGAGACTGTAACGGGTGCCCGACCGGCGGCCCTGGGCCGCCGGCCCGCTCGTGACAACCGGGCGGCGGTGTACGAGCGATGACGAACGAGCGAAGACGAACGAGGAGGTCGGGAGACGTGGGCGAGGCCCCGGAGCAGAAGCAGGGTCCGGAGGAGTCCGGGGCGGCGGCGGGCGACGGGGCGAAGGGCGGGTCCACCGTCCAGCTGCGTGTCCAGAGTGCGGACAACCTGACCACCTTCCTGCGGATGCCGGATCCCGAGGGGGAGCCGGAGTCGGCGGCGGGAGCGGAGGAGTCGCCGGTCGTGGATCCGCGTCTCGCGATCCGGGACGACAGGGTGTCGGACAGCGAGACGGGTGACGGGCCGCCGGCCGAGGCGGCGTCACCGGCTGCGGCGGCTGCGGAGGTTGAGCCGGCGTCAGCCGAGCGGGCGCCGGTCGACCCGGTCGCGCCGCGGTCCGCGGTGGCGGCGGAGCCCGCCGCGCTCCCGGAGCCGGAGCCGGAGCCGGAGCCGGAACCGGAACCGGAATCCGAGCCGGCGCCGGCGGCGGCCCCCGTGCCCTCGTTCGACCTCGGGCCCTCGCTCGAGCGTGAGCCCTCGCTGGACCGGACGCCCTCGCTGGACCGGACGCCCGAGTTCGCCCGCGAGCCGGTGCTGGTCGGCGCCCTCGCCCCGGCCGCCCCCGCCGGCCCGCCCGCCACGCCGCCGGCCCCCGAGCCGCCCCCGGTGCTGTTCCCGGAGAACACCCACGAGGCCATCGAGGCGCTGGCCCAGCTCAGCGCCCGGCCGCCGTCCAAGGTCCGCCGCGCCGCCAAGCGGGCGCTGACCTGGAGCCTGCTGCTCGCCCTGCTGGTCGGCGTGCTGGTCGCGGCCCAGCTGCTGCGCCCGCTGCCCGGGCCGCGGGTCAGGCTGACCGCCGCCGACTCCTTCACCTTCGGCGGCCAGCCGGCCGTCCTGCCGCTGCCCGCCAAGGGCCAGGCCGCGGTGGAGGCGGTGGGCCTGGGCAGCATGGGCAGCTCCGGTCCGGAGACCCCGGTGCCGATCGCCTCGGTCACCAAGGTGATGAACGCCTACCTGATCCTCAAGGCCCACCCGCTGCGCAAGGGCGAGTCCGGCCCCACCCTCACGGTGGACAAGGCCGCCGCCCAGGAGTCCGGCGACGCCGACCAGTCCACCGCCAAGGTGGTGGAGGGCCAGCAGATCAGCGAGTACGAGGCGCTGGAGATGCTGATGCTGCCCAGCGCCAACAACATCGCCCGGCTGCTGGCGCGCTGGGACTCCGGCTCGGAGGACGCCTTCGTCAAGCGGATGAACGAGCAGGCCGCCGCCTTCGGCATGACCCACACCAGCTACGCCGACCCGGCCGGCTACAACGCCGGCACCAAGAGCACCGCCAAGGACCAGCTCAAGCTGGCCGAGCAGGTGATGCAGGACGAGATCTTCCGGCAGATCGTGGCCGAGCCCTCCGCGCTGATCGCCGGCACGAAGATCTCCAACACCAACTACCTGCTCTCCGGCAACCACGGCGTGATCGGCACCAAGACCGGCTCCAGCTCGCCGGCGGGCAGCTGCCTGATGTGGGCCGCCGTCAAGGACGTCGGCGGCGCCCAGCAACTGCTGCTCGGCGTCACCCTGGGCCAGCAGCCCGGTGGCGGGGACGACCTGCTGCGGGCCGCCCAGAGCGTCAGCCTGCGGGTCATCACGGCCGCGCAGGGCGCGGTGGCCGGCCAGACCCTGGCCAAGCAGGGCGAGGTGGTCGGCCACCTGGACGACGGCCTGGGCGGCCAGGTCCCGCTGGTGGCGGCGAAGGACCTGACGGTCCCGGGCATCGCCGGCACCAGGGTGCAGCTGAGCCTGCAGCAGGCCGGCCCGATCGGGCACAGCGCCGCGGCCGGCACCCAGGTCGGCACCCTGGTGGCGGGCAGCGGCCCGAACCAGGTGGAGGTACCGGTCACCGTGCAGCGCGACCTGGCCCCGCCGTCCATCCTGTCCAGGCTCACCCGTCTGGGCTGAGCCCCGGCTTCGTGGGCCCGGCCGGCGGCGGCCCGAGCAGTCGGGCCACCGTCGGCTCCTCGGCCACCACCCGGCCGAGCACCAGCGCGAAGGTGAGCACCGCGAAACCGGCGATCAGCCAGGAGAGCAGCGTGAAGACCACGCCCAGCGGCCCGAACTGGGCGATGCTGCGGGCCACCGCCCGCGGCAGGTAGACCTGGCCGGCCGTGCCGAGTCCGGTCATCGCCACCCCCGCAAGCAGCGCGCCCGGCAGCAGCGGCGCCCAGGCCAGCCGGCCGCCGAGCAGCAGGTGCTGGGTCCACCACCAGAGCAGCGTGCTCACCAGGAAGGTCAGCGGCACTCCCAGCCACCAGCCGAGGCCGAAGCCGCCGCGGATCGTCCCGGCCAGCACCAGGTAGCCGAGCCAGACCCCCAGCCAGACCAGCCAGCGCCAGGCCGCCACCGTGGCCTTCCCCTTGGGCAGCTCCCAGGCCCGCTCGCAGACCCGTTGCAGTGCCCTGGCCAGCGCGGTCGCCGAGAGCAGCGTGACCAGCGCGCCGACCACCCCGAAGGAGTTCGCCTCCTCGCCCTGGTGACTGGCCAGCAGCTGCTGCACCTGCTGCTGCGCCTCGCCGCTCAGCCCCAGCTGGTGGTGCAGGCTGCGGACCATGCCCTCGCGCACCGCGGCGGGCGCCACCACCGAGAGCACCAGCAGCGCGGGCAGTGCGGTCAGGAACGCCTGGGCGGCCAGCCGGGTCGCGTTGTCCAGCACGTTCACCCGCAGCAGCTGGGCCAGCGCCCGGGCCAGCAGCGGCACCTGACCCGGCAGCTGCTCGGCCCGCTCGCGCAGCTCCTGGCCGCGCTCGCGGGCCCTGGACCACCGCCCCACGCCGACTCCCTCTGCCGCCCACCGGTGCTCACATGCTCACCCGGGCCGCGGAGCCGCGCACCCGGGGCGCCGCCGACCGGGCCCCGGCCCGGGCAACGACGAAGCGGCCGGCCCCCACCCGGGGACCGGCCGCCGCACTGCTGTCCTGGCTGCTACTTCTTCTTGCCCAGGCGGGCCTGGACGCCCCAGACGGTGACCCGCCAGAGCGCCTCGAAGACGATGTTGCGGCTCATCTTGGAAGCGCCGTGCTCGCGCTCCACGAAGGTGATCGGGACCTCGGCGACCTTGAAGCCGGCCCGGACCGAGCGGAACGCCAGGTCGACCTGGAAGCAGTAGCCGGCCGAGGCCACCTCGTCCATGCCCAGGCCCAGCAGGGTCTCCTTGCGGAAGGCCCGGTAGCCGCCGGTGACGTCCCGGATCGGCACGCCCAGCATCAGGCGCGAGTAGGTCGAGCCGCCGCGGGAGAGGAAGAGGCGGGACTTGGGCCAGTTGACCACCTTGCCGCCCGGCACCCAGCGCGAGCCCAGCACCAGGTCGGCGCCGCGCAGCGCGGTCAGCAGGCGGTGCAGCTCCTCCGGCTGGTGCGAGCCGTCGGCGTCCATCTCGACCAGCACGTCGTAGCCGTTGTCGATGCCCCAGCGGAAACCGGCCAGGTAGGCGGCCCCGAGGCCTTCCTTGCCCTTGCGGTGCATGACGTGGACGTTGCCGTCCTGCTCGGCGATCTTGTCGGCCATCTCGCCGGTGCCGTCCGGGCTGTTGTCGTCCGCGACCAGGACGTGCACCTCGGGAACGGCAGCCCGGACCCGGGAGACGATCCGTTCGACGTTCTCGGCCTCGTTGTAGGTCGGGATGATGACCAGCACCTTGCCGAGGTCGGCGAAGGAGTGCTCCTGGGGCGCAGTCACGTACGAGCCTTTCGGGGGTTTCGAACCGCGGCCACTGCAGAATCGCGGTGTCCGGTGACTCTGCCGATGGTAGCGACCCGAAGCGGCTGTCCGGTAACCCGGCCCGGCGTCGGGGCAGGGTACCGGATCGTTCGGAGGGCCGGGAGCAGGCTCCCCGGGAACGACCTGATCCGGCCTCCGTTCGCCGGACACCGGATCCGAACACCCCGTCAACCCGCTGCCCGGCCGGTTCGACCCGACCGGGCCGGTACCGCACCGCCGCCGAACGTCCACCAGGTGTCCACCTGCTGCCCACCGGCCCCCGACCGGCCGCCGACCGCGACTGTGCGCCGTGCCCTCCTGCCCGATTACGATCGCTGCCTGACCAGCCGATGACAGCCGTTGGCCTGGTCATCGCGGAGCGCGGCCGGATACCGTCCAGGCGTCCAGGCACGCGGGTGGAAGGGGTCCTGGTGCACAGGTGGATACGTCGCGGCGTCAGCGCGGTGCTCGGCGGCGCCGCGGTGGTGGCGACGGTGGCGAGCACCGCGGACCTGGGACGCCGCGGGCCGACCCGGTCCGGCGCCGCGGCCACGGCGGTGATCGGGGCGGGCCGCACACCGCTGCAGCCGGCCCCGGTGGCTCCTGACGCCCCGTCCGAACAGGACCCGCGCCTGCTGTCGGCGGGCGACCTGCCGCTGCTGGTCGACGGCACCGACAGCTGGCAGGAGGACGCCAGCTACAGCGGCTACGGGCTCGCCTCCGACCTGCCCTGCCTGCGCCGGCCGCTGGACGACCTGGGCGCCCGCTCACAGGCCTACCGGACCTACCGCCAGGCCACCCACCCCGGCGGCAAGTTCGTCTTCTACTACGCCGCCGAGCTGCTCGCCGACTTCGCCACCCCCGCCGCCGCCAACGAGGCCGCCGCCCGCCTCGACACCTGGATCGGCCAGTGCGCCCAGGACAACGTCCTGCCGGCCGCCAGCGTCGTCTCCCGCGGCCCGGGCCAGTGGTCCATCACCAACAACGCCTCCGGCCCCGACCGCAACAGCAAACTCCCGGCCGGCTCCCGCGCCGAGGGCGAGTTCGCCGTCCAGACGAAGGGCAGCACCGTCTGCATCCTCTACGTGGGCGCCGAGACCGCCGGCGACCTCCCCTGGGACCGCATGAAGCAGGCCGCGGCCAAGGCAGTGGCGAAGCTCTAGCGCGGCCCCGGCACCGCTTCGGGGCAGCGCGCTTCGGGTGCAGGCAGCGCAGCGACGGCATCGGCTAGGCTGTCACCCGTCGTGTCGGCCCCAGTAGCTCAGGGGATAGAGCACAGCTCTCCTAAAGCCTGTGTCATGCGGCCCCAGGAGCCTCCCCGGCCAGAGAACGTGCAGGTCAGAGGCCACGTAACGCGCAGTTACCACCACCAGAGCGCTCAGCGCCCGGATTTCGCCCGGATGACAACGAGAGAGATCAGGCCGCCTGTTCGAGTTCGGCGAGTTCGGCCGCCAGCCTTGCCGCCTCCGCGGCAGCCTCTTCGGCGCGCTTCCGCGCCTGGGCGAGAAGGGTCCTCCTCTGCTCGTCCATGCGGTCGGCAACCTCGTCCAGGCTGTCCGGCCAAAGGTGCCCGTAGACGTCCAACGTCATCGTGGCGGTCTTGTGGCCGAGCATCGTCTGCACGATCTTCGGGTTGGCGCCGCTGGCGATGGCGAGGGAAGCCGCGGTGTGCCGGAGCTTGTGCGGAGTGATCCCCATGCCGTCCAGGCCGGCTGTGGTGATCGCCTTGTTGAAGTTGCGGCGGACGAAGTTCCTGACCATCACGGTGCCGCCGCGTGGAGCGGTGAACAGAAGCTCCTCGCCATCTCGCCCCTCCACGAGGGCTGTCAGCTCCTTGGCGAGGAATGCCGGAATGGGCACCGTACGGCTTGCGTGGGTCTTGGTTGTGCTCAGGTAGAGCTCATGGTCGTATGCCCAGGCTTCCGAGATTCGGACTCGTCTCGCGGCCAGGTCAACCCGCTTGATGCGGATCGCCGTCGCTTCGCCCCAGCGCACGCCCGTGTATGCGAGGAAGAGGACCAGCAGCCGGTATTCGCCAGCAGCATTGGCCAGAGCCTCCACCTGAAGGTTGTCCAGGTACACGTGCTCTTTCGGCTGGTGCTTCGGCAGCGGCACGCCGATCGCAGGGTTGAAGGCGATCCTGTTCGACCGGACCGCGTACCCGAGGACGCTCTTCAGTACGAGGTGGATCTTCTTCAAGGCAGCCGGGCTGAGCGGCTTCTCCGCCTCCGTGGACTCCTTGAGCAGCTGAGACATCCACTGAGCGATGTCGTCAAACTGTATGCGGGAGACAGGAGTTGTACCCCATCGCGGGAGGACGTGCTTGTCCAGGACCCCCCGGTAGCGCGCACGGGTGGAGCGCGCCCAGTTGATCTGAGCGGTGTACCAGTCCTCTGCCACTGCGGCGACGGTCGCGCGGCCGGCAGCGGGGTCGCGGTAGCTGCCATCGCCAAGTCGCTTGGCGATCTCGTCTCGGTAGTCGTCGGCCATGCCCTTCTTGCGGAAGGTCTTCTGGCGTTCGTTGTTGCCTTGGTCATACCAGCGGACGCGGTAGCGCCCCGGACCCTGCTGCTTGTTCTTCTTGGCCTTCTCCAGCGCCTCTCTGTAGTCGGGCTGGTCGTTGCGGTCTTCGATCCATACGCGGGCCATGGGCTGCACCTTGCTTTGATATGTACATGACAGAGAATTGGATGACCCTCTTGCCAGGTGCGGCGGGGGAGCAGCGTGCTGCCCCGTCCTGGCAAGGGGGGTGGTTATGTGCTCAGTGCGGCGGATGCATCATCAGACACCGCACCTCTGTACTGCTTGGCACTGCTGCGCCAGCGGGCATCCGGGGTGATTGGCGCCCACCTCGGTAACTCTCGTCCAAGGCTGCCGCCGCAACCGGTAGCATGGCCCGAGGGCGACCGCATGCGGACGCGTCCATGCTTCGCGCCTGTCTCGCAGGGCGAAGGTGCAAGCGCCCGTAGCTCAGGGGATAGAGCGTTCGCCTCCTAAGCGAAGGGTCGCAGGTTCGAATCCTGCCGGGCGCACAGCGGTACTGAGGGCTGGGCCGGTCAACCTCCAGAGGTAGTCGGCCTGGCTTTGTAAGGCGGCTCCCATCACCTGGTTCAGGCCAGGGGGAACGGCAAACTGCCTGGCCAGATGCCCTCCTGTCGATACGACGGGGGGCCTTTGCCGTTGCAGCACACATCGGGCCGCAGGGGCGCGCAGTGACACCGGACCCTCGACATTCGCTCGCGTGATCGTGATGGCAAGCCTGGTTCCGAGATGCGGCAGCGTGTAGGTCGAGCGGCCAACCGGCTGGGGAGCTGCGGCGGTCCGAGCCGGGGGGGCATCACCGGGATTGTGGACCAGGGGTCAATGAGGCGGTTGAGCGACAACGGCACCCAGTTGTGGGTGATGTCGTCTTGCGTGGCCTGCACGAGGAGCCGGGTGGGCAGGCTCAAGCTTCGGAGAGAGCCTGTCTCGTCGCGCCAGCGGACGCGGTAGCGGGCCGGCGGTGTGCGGCCAACTGCACGAGCGCGCGTGACGGCCAGCTGGTAATCCGCGTGCTTAGCGCGGTCCTCGGTTCGAGCGGGGAGCATGATCTTCTGCCAATCGTTGAATCGTGCATGCCATTTCGTGTCCTCTTCTCTGCCCGTGCGGGTGCGGGACCGCTTGGTCTCGCAATCGGGTTCGCTGAACTGGCGTCGCGGCCGTGCCGGACGCCGGGGTGACGCAGGGCCTACTTGGGGCCGGTCTCGCCCGGCCTGAGTAGGGCGGCAAGTTCCTCCGGGCTCGCGCCCGATTGAACCGCAGCGTTGATCTTCTCCAGAGTCGCTGCCATCTCCGAGTTGAAGGACTCCGACAAGGCGGCGGCCCTGTCCTGGAGCACCGAGCGGGTGAGGTCGGCGATGGCCTGCTGGCCTTCGTCGGCCGGCATCCGCTGGAGGGCCGCTGAGTAGAACTGCCGGGAGTCGCTCTGGGGCAAAGCTGTCTGCCCGCGGAACCACTCCAGTAGCAACTCACTGTCGCTGAAGGCCAATTCGGGAGTCAGCTGAAGCTTCGTCCCCGGCTCGGCGCTGTCGGGCAGGCCCAGCAGGTGGATCGGCGAAATATCCAATACCACTGCCAGAACCACGAGTTCGTCGATCGACAACTCACGCCGTCGAACGCCGTCCGAGTCCCTCCTGCCGGTTTCGATGTTGGCCAGCACGGCGGCTGTCAGCTTGACCGCGCCGGCCGCGCCACAGGCATCGGCCAGTTGCTTGCTGGTCCACCCGCGTCGAGTTCTGGCTTCCCGCAGTCGGACTGCTGCCGCATCGCTCACCGACAGTGTCAGTGGAGCTGAGCCGCTGGACATCTGCCCTCCTTGCTTGTCGTATCGGCGACTCTACCCATCGTCTCTCGATTGTGCAATCGACAGCCGCAAGCTCCCGCTCACGCGCCGATTCGACAGGCAGTGACCGCCATGCCTCTGCGGAATGCCATCTCTGGCGCAATGCTTGTCGAAATGACAAGTAATGAAGTCATATTGACAAGCTGGCCCGGTCTGGCCGATGCTCATCTCGGTTGTTCAAACGACAGCATAAGTTGTCGAAACGACGAACGCGATGAATGTGAGTACTCATGAGTACGGACAGGTTGTGGACCTTGCAGGAGCTCGCGAAGTTCCTGGGCGTGCCGACGCAGTCGATCTACCAGATGAACTGGAAGGGGACCGGCCCGCGCTCCTACAAGGTGGGCAGGCACCGGCGGTACGACCCGCGCGATGTGCAGCAGTGGCTGGAAACCCGATCCTCCGACGCGGGGAGCGGGCGATGAAGCGGCTGAGCAGCGTGACCCGCCGCCCCTGGTGGTCAGTGGACGAGGCGGCCTCCTACCTCGCTATCACGACCTCGGACCTGCGGGAACTGGGTGCCGCCGGCGTCGGCCCTAGGTACACCGAGGACTTCCGTGGGATGCGGTGCTACCGGCCGTCCGACGTCCGGCTCTGGGCCTCGACCGGCCTGGTGCGCGACAGCCGCGGATGGAACGGGGAAGCGCTATGACCCGACACCGGGAGACCAGCCCCCCAGCTCGACGGCCGACGGGCCTCGGCGGACGACCGTTGCCGCCTCGCCCTCCGTGACGGGATGCCGCTCGCCCCGACAGCACAGCCCCGATGCCGCCACCGCAGTCGCAGGAGATCACCATGAACAGCTTCACCCATGACCGCTACGCCGAGCAGCCGCCCTCCACCTGGGTCGGTCGGCAGTGGAACTCGACCACCCGGGACAGCTCCGGCCGGTATCTGCTCGGCCTCATCCTGGATGTGCGCCCCGGAGGCGTTCGCGTCCAGTGGCCGCCCTCGGGCGGTCGGGCAGCCGCCACAGAGTGGATTGCCACGGACAGAGGGACGCTCGCCAGAGAGTAAGCAGACAGAAGGCCGGGGGCCTCA
>NZ_PYBW01000338.1 GCF_003205575.1 Streptomyces tateyamensis | reverse complement strand
CGTCGGGGAACGCAGGCGAGGAGGGCCCCGCGGGGGAGGCAGGCCGCCTCCTCGGCGGGGGGGGGGGGGGCGGAGCCCCCCCCCGCCGGCGGCCCCCCCCCCCGCCAGTCCCCGCACGAGCCGGTCACCGTACGCACCGCGCTGACCCTGATCGAGGACGGCCGGCTCTACTTCCGGGGCACGGACGCCATCCGGCTGGCCCGCGAGCACGGTTTCGAGGCCGCCGTCGGCTGGCTCTGGGGCCTGGGCACCACGCCCGGGGTGGCGCTGCGCTCCCCCGCCGGGCTGG
>NZ_PYBW01000337.1 GCF_003205575.1 Streptomyces tateyamensis | reverse complement strand
GGCCTGGTCACCTTGAACGCCTCCTCGTGGCCCGGCACCACGACCACCTGGTCGCCGTACCACTCCACCAGCCCCGCGTCGTCGGTCACCGCCGGACCGCCGCCGGAGGCCGCCTCGGCCAGCGCCTTGGCGTGCACCTCGGCCAGCAGCTCGCGCCGGAAGCCCTGCGGGGTCTGCACCGCGCGCAGCGTGGACCGGTCCGGGGTGTCCAGCACCGGCTCCGGCCGCCCCGGCTCGCACGGGGCGACCCGCTTGACCGTGGCGGCCAGCGGCACCGCCGGCACCACGGCCCGTGCACCGTCGCTCACCGCGTTCCCCACCGCGTCCACCACCTCGACCGGCACCAGCGGCCGGCTCGCGTCGTG
>NZ_PYBW01000336.1 GCF_003205575.1 Streptomyces tateyamensis | reverse complement strand
GCCGCGCCCCCCCCCCCCGCCGCACCGCGTCCCGCGTCGGCTGAGCCCGCCCGGCTCCCCGATCTGAGCCTGCTCCTGGTCCCGCCGCCCGCCCGCAGCGGCTGGCGCCTGGTGCCGGCCCGCGTGCAGGCGATGTGCGCGGTCGAGCTGCAGAAGCTGCGCCACGACCGGACCGAGCTGTACACCCGCGCCGTCCAGCCCGCGCTCTGGCTGCTGATCTTCGGT
>NZ_PYBW01000335.1 GCF_003205575.1 Streptomyces tateyamensis | reverse complement strand
GGCGGTCAGCGCGGACGGGCGGTACGTGGCCTTCCCCTCCACCGCCGACAACCTGGCGCCCGGCGCCACCCCCGGGATCGAGAACGTCTACCTGCGCGATCTGCGGCACCGTCGCACCGAGCTGATCAGCACCGGCACCGGCCCCGCCCCGCAACTCGGCGGCAGCACCTCGCCGAGCCTGAGCGCCGACGGACGGTACGTCGCCTTCACCTCCAACCGGGCCGACCTGGTGCCCGGGGACACCAACAGCGCCGCCGACATCTTCGTCCGCGACCGCCGCACCG
>NZ_PYBW01000334.1 GCF_003205575.1 Streptomyces tateyamensis | reverse complement strand
ATCGGCGGCGAGCGGGGCGCTCCCGAGCGGATCGACGGGCGGATCGGCAGGAGGAGCAGCGGGGGGATCGGCGGGGGGGACCACCGCCGGGGCGGCGCGGGCGGTACCGGGCGGGGTGGGGGGGGGGGCCGACCCGCTCGGGGGGCCGGGGGTCGCGCCGGGGGGGGGCGCGGTGGGAGCGGGGGGGGCGGGCGGCGTTGGGGGGGCCGTGGGGGGGGGGGGCGGGGGGGGGGTCGGGGGGGCGGCCGGGGGGGGCGGGGGGGGGGGCCCCGCCGCCGCCGCCGGGACCAGGCGGGCGCCCGCGGGGCCCCCGGCGGCGGGCAAGGCGGGGGGCGCCGTATCCGCCGATCAGGCCGGCGGCGGCGAGGGCGGGGGTGCGCAGGGCGGGCAGGGCGGGCATCGGCGTTCTCCGTTCGGTGGTGGACGTCCGTTCGGTGG
>NZ_PYBW01000333.1 GCF_003205575.1 Streptomyces tateyamensis | reverse complement strand
CAGCTGGCGGATCTCCACGGCGGTGGCGAAGCTGGAGCGGCCCAGCAGCCGGGCCAGGTCGGCGGGCGTGCGCCGACCGTCCGCGTGGTCGAGCAGTTCGGGCCGGCGCCTGGTGAGGGCGGGCGGCGCGGTGGCGGCACAGCGCACCACGGGGGCGGCGTCCAGGTCGGCGCAGGGCCAGATCCGGTCCAGCAGGGCGCACCGGCGGGCGGTCTCCCGGGCCAGGTCCGGCGGGCTGACCCGGCGCACCGGGCCGAGCCAGTGCCGCACCTCGGGCTCGAAGCAGATCGGGCGGCGGGCCGGGGCGAGGGCGAAGTAGGCGGCGTCGTAGAGGGCTTGCAGGTGGCACAGCTCCAACTCGCCCAGGCTGACCCGCCCCTGTTCGACCAGCACCCGGCCGACCTGG
>NZ_PYBW01000332.1 GCF_003205575.1 Streptomyces tateyamensis | reverse complement strand
CGAGACGCTGATGGGCACCCTGTCAGGCGGCGATGCGGACGCGTGGACTCACGCGGAGCTGGAAGAACACCTGGAGACGGCGGGGCGGGAACTACTGCGGCAGCTGCTGCAGGACCATCTGGACCTGCGCGCGGTGCGGGAGGAGAACCTGGTCTGCTCCGGCGCGGGCCCGGTCGTCAGGGGCCCGGAGGGGCGGGGGGGGGCCCGGGGGGGGGAGGGGGC
>NZ_PYBW01000331.1 GCF_003205575.1 Streptomyces tateyamensis | reverse complement strand
GTTGGTAGGAAGCCCCGACCATGACCTTGCGGATCGCCTCGACCAGCCCGAGCTGGTCGTCGCCGATCACGCGTCTCACCCCGCCCAGGCCGCGTTCACGCAAGGAGCGCAGGAACTCGGTCCAGAACAGTTCGGTCTCGCTGTCGCCGACCATGACCCCGAGCACCTCGCGGTGGCCGTCCTCGGTGATGCCGCTGGCCAGGGCCACGGAGCGGGACACGATCTGGTGCACGCTCCGGGTTTCGAAGAC
>NZ_PYBW01000330.1 GCF_003205575.1 Streptomyces tateyamensis | reverse complement strand
CCTGGTGGCGTACGTGCGCGGGGCCGCCGACTCGTCAGCCGTGCTCAATGCCGGCCTGGTCGCACCCGAGACCGCGCATGAGCACGCGGCGCTCGCGCACTGGGCCGTGCGCGGAGCGGTGCTTCTGCTGGGCGCCGACCCCGCGGCCGGGTTCCTGCTGCTGGAGCGGCTGCACTGGGACATCCCGCTGCGCTCGCTGGCAGAGGTCAAGGGGATGCTGGAGGCCACCAGCCTGCTGCGGAGGCTGTGG
>NZ_PYBW01000329.1 GCF_003205575.1 Streptomyces tateyamensis | reverse complement strand
CGAGGCGGCGGCGCTGTTCGCTGCCGCGGAGTCCGTCGGCGAGCCTGGTGGGCCGCCCGGCGGGTCGGTCACCGGTGGGTACCTGCCGTTCGCCGCCGCCTATCCCGCGCTGGTCCGGGCGGGTTCGGGGGCGGGCGCCTACGGCCGTTCGGGCGGCGCCGCGCGCGGCCGGGTCAGGGTGTGGCGGGCGCTGGCCGCGGTGGCGGGGCCCGCGGGGGGGGGGAGCCCGGCGGGGGGGGGGGGGCTGGGGGGGCGGGTGCGCTGCTTCACCTTGGGGGGGGCGGGCGGCGGGGGCTGGGTGCCTGCCCCTCCCGCCGGGGGAGCCGGCCCCCCGGCTGGGCTGGGGGGGGGGGGGGGCGGGGTACCGTCTATGGGGGGGGGGGCGGGGGGCGAGGGGGGGGGGG
>NZ_PYBW01000035.1:373-58654 GCF_003205575.1 Streptomyces tateyamensis | reverse complement strand
TCTATCCCTGTAGTACTAGGAGGCCACCCCGGCGACCGACAGCCCGGCGAAGCCGGACAGCAGGCGGTCGGCGCGGCCGTCGGGTGCCTCCATGGCGAGCAGGCCGGCCAGCACCTCGGCGGCCTGCTCGTCGTGCGGGGCGCTGGCCGCGGTCATCGCGACGAACTGGTCCACCAGCCAGTCGCGCAGCTGGGCCGGCGGGATCTGCCGGCCCTCGTCGAGCCAGCTGAGCGAGGCGGCCTCGACCACCGAGATCCAGCTGCGCACCAGCAGGGTCAGCCGCGGTCCGGCCTCCCGCACGCCCATGTAGCGCAGCGTGCGGCGCAGCGCGGTGCGCCGTACCTCGTCCACGATCGCGCTGGTGCGCGCGGTCTCCACCACCGAGCCGCCGCGCAGCAGGGCGCCGTAGCCGGCGTCGTGCTCGGCCACGAAGGAGAAGTAGCCGTCCAGCACGGCGCCCAGCTGCTCGGTCGGGGTGCCGCGCTGGGGCACCGTGAAGCGGGTGGTCAGCTCGGTGGCCGCGCTGCGCAGCGCAGCCTCGTAGAGCTGCTGCTTGCCGCCGGCGAAGTAGCGGTACACCAGGGGGCGGGAGGCGCCGGAGGCCTCGGCCACGTCGTCCAGGCTGACCTCGTCCGGCGGACGGGTGCTGAACAGCGACAGCGCCACCGCGATCAGCTGCTCGCGCCGCTGCTGCACCGGGAGGCGACGGTAGCCGGCCCGCTTCCTGGCGGCGGGCGGTGCGGGTTCGGCCGGCTCCGTGTCGTTCATGGCGGTCAGCGTAGTGCGCGGCACCGGCGCACTCCATGGGCGCACCGCAGGACAAATCGCACCCCCCGTTCCGGAAAGGGGCTTGCAAAGCACCCGAGCTGCGAAAAGATGTCCGAATGGCTTCCGAACCGAACCGCCCTGCCGACGTGACCCCGCGCACCATCGCGGACGCCTACGTCCACGCGCTCGCCGACCTCGACCCGCTGACCGCGGTCTACCTCGGACTCAACCCGCAGGACGACCGCCTCCCCGACCTCACCCCGGCCGGGGTGGACGCCGTCGCCGACCTGGGCCGCCGCACGCTGGCCCAACTGGACGCCGCCGAGGCGGCCGGCGCGGTGGCCGCTGCCGCCGACCCGCGGGCCGAGGAGCGCTGCGCCCGGCTGCTGCGCGAGCGGATCACCGCCGAGCTGGCGGTGCACGCCGCCGGGGAGGACCTGCGCTCGGTGCGCAACCTCGGCTCCCCGCTGCACAACGTGCGCGAGGTGTTCACCCTGCTGCCGACCGAGACCGCGGCCGACTGGGAGCAGCTCGGCCGCCGACTGGGCCGCGTGCCGCTGGCCGTCCAGCAGTACCGGCAGACCCTGGAACTCGGCATCGAGCGCGGCCTGTTCTCCGGCCCGCGCCAGGTGGCCACGGTGATCGAGCAGATCGCCGAGTGGCTGGCCCCCGACCCGGACGTGGCCGAGCCGGCCCGCGCGGCCGGCTGGTTCGGCGTGCTGGTGGACCCGGCGCCCGAGCCACAGCGCACGTCGCTGGCCGCGCTGGCCCAGGCCGCCAGCGACGAGATCGCCGCCTTCCGCGAGTGGCTGGCCGAGGTCTACGCCCCGGCCGCGGCCGGCACCCCGGACGCGGTGGGCCGTGAGCGGTACGCCCGCTGGGTGCGCTACTGGACCGGCGCCGACCTGGACCTGGACGAGGCCTACCAGTGGGCCTGGACCGAGTTCCACGACCTGGCCGCGCAGATGCGCGTCGAGGCGGAGAAGGTGCTCCCCGGCGCCACCCCGATGCAGGCGATGAAGTGGCTGGAGAACGACGGTCCGGCGATCACCGGCGCCGAGCCGGCCCGCGAGTACCTGCAGGGCCTGATGGACCAGGCGATCAACGACCTGCAGGGGGTGCACTTCGACCTGGCCGAGCCGGTCACCCGGGTGGAGTCCCGGATCGCCCCGGCCGGCAGCGCCGCCGCCCCGTACTACACCGCGCCCTCGCTCGACTTCACCCGGCCCGGCCGCACCTGGCTGCCGCTGCTGGGGCGCGAGAGCTTCCCGGTCTGGGACCTGGTCAGCACCTGGTACCACGAGGGAGTACCGGGCCACCACCTGCAGCTGGCGCAGTGGAACTACGTGGCGTCCAGCCTCTCCACCTACCAGGTCAGCCTCGGCGGGGTGAGCGCCAACCTGGAGGGCTGGGCGCTGTACGCCGAGCGCCTGATGGACGAGCTGGGCTACCTGACCGACCCGGGCCACCGCCTGGGCTACCTGAACGCCCAGATGCTGCGGGCGCTGCGGGTGATCGTGGACATCGGCATGCACGTCGGCCTGGACTTCCCGGCCGACTCGCCGTTCCACCCCGGCGAGGCGATGACCCCGGAGCTGGCCCGCGAGTTCTTCGGCGAGTACTGCGGCCTGTCGGCGGCCTTCCTGGACAGCGAGCTGGTCCGCTACCTGGGCATGCCCGGCCAGGCGATCGGCTACAAGCTCGGCGAGCGCGCCTGGCTGCGCGGCCGGGCCGCGGCGCGCGCGGCGCACGAGGCGCGCGGCGAGGAGTTCGACCTCAAGACCTGGCACATGGCGGCGCTCTCGCAGGGCTCGCTCGGCCTGGACGACCTGGTCGCGGAGCTCTCCGCGCTGTGACCCACCCGGGCCCGGGTCCCCGCAGCGGGGACCCGGGCCGGTGCGGTCGAAGCTTGTAAAGCTTGGACAAAATAACGGAGTTTGTCCGCTTTCGAACGGGATTCGCCTTGCCCCGCCCGGGACCGCGAGCTTGGCTTGAGGGCAGTGCTGTTCGCGCACGCCGACGGCACCCCCGTCCGGAAGGCTCCTCCCGTGTCCGCGCAACCCGCGGCGAGCGAAACGGTGCCGGACCCCCGCCGCTGGCGGGCACTGGCCGTGATCGCCGTCGCCCAGCTGATGATCGTGCTCGACATCACGATCGTGAACATCGCACTTCCCTCGGCCCAGCAGGACCTGGGCATCTCCAATGGTGACCGGCAGTGGGTGATCACCGCCTACACCCTGGCCTTCGGCGGGCTGCTGCTGCTCGGCGGCCGGCTCGGCGACCTGTTCGGCCGCAAGCGCACCTTCATGATCGGCCTGATCGGCTTCGCCCTCGCCTCGGCGCTCGGCGGCTTCGCGGTGACCGGCGGGATGCTCTTCTTCTCCCGCGCCCTGCAGGGCGCGTTCGGCGCGCTGCTGGCCCCCTCCGCGCTCGGGCTGCTCTCCACCACCTTCAGCGACCCGCGTGAGCGGGCCACCGCCTTCGGCATCTTCGGTGCCATCGCGGGTGGCGGCAGCGCCATCGGCTTCATCGCCGGCGGGCTGCTGACCCAGTACCTCGACTGGCGCTGGTGCCTGTTCGTCAACGTGCCGATCGCGCTGGTCACGGCCATCGGCGCCTACCTGCTGCTGACCCGGGACCACATCGGCAAGGGCCGGCGGATCCCGCTGGACCTGCCCGGCGTCGGGTTCGGCTGCGGCGGCCTGCTGGCGATCGTCTACGGCACCTCCGAGGCCGAGTCGCGGGGGTGGAGCGACTGGCTGGTGCTGTTCTTCCTGGCACTGGGCGCGGCGTTGCTGGTCGCCTTCGTGGCGGTCGAGAAGCGCTCCAGCCATCCGCTGCTGCCGCTGCACATCGTGCGCGACCGCAACCGCGGCGGGGCGGCGCTCTCGGTGGGCCTGGCGGTGGTCGGGCTGTTCGGTCTTTTCCTCTTCCTCACCTACTACCTGCAAGTGGTCAAGGGGTTCTCGCCGGTGCTGACCGGGGTGGCCTTCCTGCCGATGACCGCGGCGATCATCTTCAGCTCCACCGGGGTGGCGGCCCGGCTGATGAACAGGGTGCCGGCCCGGGCGCTGATCGTGCCGGGGCTGCTGCTGGGCGCGGGCGGGATGGCCTGGCTGACCCAGATGAAGGTGAGCAGCCCGTACGCCGCGATGGTGCTGCCGGCCGAGATCTTGCTCGGCCTCGGCATGGGCCTGGTCTTCATGCCCTCGATGAGCCTGGCCACCCTCGGGGTCGCCCCGCGCGAGACCGGTGCGGCCGCGGCCACCATCAACTCGGCCCAGCAGGTGGGCGGCTCGATCGGCACCGCGCTGCTCAACACCATCGCGGCCAGTGCCACCACCGCCTACCTGGTCGGCAAGGACGTGAGCAGCAAACTGGTCCGGGACACCGCTGCGGTGCACGGCTACAGCATCGCCGCGGTGGTCGCGCTGGGCGTCTTCCTGGCGGCCGCGGTGGTGGCCTTCACCATGGTGAACCACCGTCCGCAGGACGAGGCGGCGGTGGGCGAGGGGGCCGGCGCCGACGAGCTGCGGGCCGCCGTCTCGCCGCCGAGCTGATGCGCTCCTGACAGCTGCCCCTTCTCCTGACCCGAGCCCATCGGTCATCATGTTCATCCGGAGTTTCCCCCACACGGTGGATTCTCACGGGGCTCTCAGTCGCGCGTCATACGGTTGCCAGGCAACCGGGCGATAGTCGATGGAGTCCGAGGCGCCGTACCCGGGTGCCGCGCAACCCGGCCGATCCAGGCCGACCAGTGGGCAGGAGTCCGTCCCTGATGAGCAGTCAGCGTCGTCGGCACCGCAAGCGGAGCCGGGCTGCCGCCGTCCTGCGGCCCGCCCTGTTGGTGGCCGTGCTGGCGGCCGTGCTGGTGGCGGCGATAGCGGGGGTGAGCACGCTCTCCTCGCGCGCGGTCGCCTCCAGCCGCACGGCCGCCCGGCAGGCGCACGGGAAGGACACCAAGGGGGCCAAGCAGGCCGCCGGCAGCATGGCCACGCCGAGCCGGAGCGCGGAGCCGACCGCGCCGACCGACCCGCAGGCGGCCACCGACACCCCGGTCGCCCAGCTGCCCTCGCCCGATGCCGCCTCGTCGAGCGGCGACCAGGCGAGCCCGTCGGCCGCCGCACCCAGCGCCACCGACACCCCCGCGGACACCCGCGCCGTGCCGACCACCGCCACGGCCCCGGCCGGCGCCGAGGCCAACCGGGTCGGTGCGCTCTTCACCGGCGCCGCCTCGCCAGGCAACCACTTCTGCACCGCCAGCGTCGTGCACAGCGCCGGCCGCAACCTGCTGCTGACCGCCGCGCACTGCCTGAGCGGCGCCGCCGGCGTCACCTTCGCCCCCGGGTACCGCGACGGCCGGTCGCCGTTCGGGGTCTGGCAGGCCACCCAGGTCTTCCAGACCAACGGCTGGACCCAGAACCAGGACCCGGACCAGGACTTCGCCTTCCTCCAGGTCGCCCCGAACGCCTCCGGCCAGCAGATCGAGGACGTGCTCGGCGGCAACGTCCTGGGCACCGACGAGTCCTTCACCGCCCCGGTGCGGCTCTACGGCTACCCGGACAGCGGCGACGAGCCGCTGCTGTGCAGCAACACGACCACCAAGCAGTCCGCCTACCAGCGCCGGATCGACTGCCCGTCCTACTCGGGCGGCACCAGCGGCGGTCCGTGGATCTCCACCGACACCGGCCACGTGACGGGGGTGATCGGCGGCTACCAGCAGGGCGGCGACACCGACGACACCTCGTACACCGCGTACTTCGACTCCACCATCGCCGGCCTGTACCAGACCGCGGTCTCCGCGGCCTCCTGACCACCGGTCAGGAGGCCGCGGAGCGGGGATCACTCGCTCTCGAAGCCGCCCTCGGAGCCGCTCTGGTTGTCGTGCGACGTCATGACCTGGCCCTTGCCCGCCATCACGGTGCCGCTGGTGTTGTGGTGCTTGCACCACCAGGCGCTGTGCGAGTGCGCGCTGGCGGTGCCGGCGGCACCCACGACGGCGAGGGAGGCCAGGGCGAAGCCGATCACGGCGGTACGAATTCGCATATCTTTTCCCATTTCTCTGGCGGTTCAGGCATTTTGGCCCGATATGTCAGAGAGAATGCCCGAACAGTCCGCCCCTGCTGCGTCGCATACGTACTCTGTCACCCTGTTGGCTGCGGCAGTTAGCCCGCAGGGGTGCCTGGCCGGACGCCCGTCCCGAACAGGGCTTCGGACTTCAGACGGTCGGGGCGGCCGGGGCGGGCAGGGGTGCGGGGTGCGGAAAATGACGAAGGCCCAGATCTGTTGATCTGGGCCTCGCACGGCACTTCGGAAAAAGTGCCCCCGGTAGGATTCGAACCTACGCACCCGCCTCCGGAGGGCGGTGCTCTATCCCCTGAGCTACGGGGGCCTGCCTGCCGCCTCGTTCGGCGACGTGGAGAACATTACCAGCTCCCGGCCCCG
Source organism: Streptomyces tateyamensis (assembly GCF_003205575.1). GTDB lineage: Bacteria > Actinomycetota > Actinomycetes > Streptomycetales > Streptomycetaceae > Kitasatospora > Kitasatospora tateyamensis. The sequence goes on along the minus strand of NZ_PYBW01000035.1, from coordinate 52,441 downwards.
GCCCGTGCACGGGTTTACCGGGCCAAGGTGGGCAAAGGCCGGACGGGGCGGGCCGGGCGGGCCTACCCTCGTGGCGTGTCCGGTGAGTCCGGGCGGGTCCTCGTGGTGGACGACAGCGAGGTGATCCGCCAGTTGATCAGGGTCAACCTCGAGCTGGAGGGCTTCGAGGTGGTGACCGCCGCCGACGGTGCCGAGTGCCTGGAGGTGGTCCACCGGGTGCGGCCCGACGTGGTCACGCTGGACGTGATGATGCCGCGGCTGGACGGCCTGCGCACCGCGGCCCGGCTGCGCGGACAGCAGCGGACCGCCGCGCTGCCGATCGCCATCGTGAGCGCCTGCACGCGGGCCGATCTTGACCGCGGCGCGTCGGTGGGAGTGGACGGCTATCTGGCCAAGCCCTTCGATCCGGCCGATCTGGTGGTGCTGGTACGGCGGTTGATGGGGCTCAAGCGAGGAGAGGGGAGCGGGTTCACCTTCGGCGGCGGCGAGTTTCGCTGACAGCGAACAGCTATCCGACAGGTGGGCTCCGCGCGGTGGCACCCCGCCGCTCGCCTAGGCTTGGGCCCGTGACACCCGCAGAGCTCTCCCAGGCAGTCCAGGTCGCCGTACGCGCCGCCGTCGAGGCGGGCGAGCTGTCCGTCGACGTCCCCGAGCAGGTGACGGTCGAGCGACCGAAGAACCGCGACCACGGCGACTACGCCACCAACGTGGCGCTCCAGCTGGCCAAGGCGGCCGGCCGGCCGCCGCGCGCGGTCGCCGAGCTGCTGGCCGGGCGCCTGCAGGCGCTGGCCGGGGTCGCCAAGGTGGACATCGCCGGTCCCGGCTTCCTCAACATCACGCTGGACGCCGCCACCCAGGGCGAGCTCGCCCGCAGCATCGTCGAGGCCGGCCCCGCCTACGGCCGCAACGCGGCGCTCGCGGGCCTGCGGATCAACCTGGAGTTCGTCTCCGCCAACCCCACCGGCCCGATCCACATCGGCGGCGTGCGCTGGGCCGCGGTCGGCGACTCGCTGGCCCGCATCCTCAAGGCCTCCGGCGCCGACGTGGCCACCGAGTACTACCTCAACGACGCCGGCGTGCAGATCTCCAAGTTCGCCGGCTCGCTCAAGGCCGCCGCCAACAACCAGCCGGTCCCGGCCGACGGTTACGTGGGCGAGTACATCGTGGAGATCGCCAAGGCGATCACCGGGGCGGTCCCCGGCATCCTCGAGCTGCCCGAGGCCGAGCAGCTGCAGGCCTTCCGCAGCCACGGCCTGAAGCTGATGGTGGCCGAGATCCAGCGCTCGATGGACGAGTTCGGCACCCACTTCGACACCTGGTTCTCCGAGCAGTCGCTGCACGACTCCGGCGCGGTGACCGAGGCGATCGCCCGGCTGCGCGAGCAGGGCCACGTCTTCGACGAGGACGGCGCGATCTGGCTGCGCACCACCGACTTCGGTGACGACAAGGACCGGGTGCTGGTCAAGGCCGACGGCGAGACCACGTACTTCGCCGCCGACGCCGCCTACTACCTGTCCAAGCGGGACCGCGGCTCCGAGGTCAGCGTCTACATGCTGGGCGCCGACCACCACGGCTACGTCAACCGCCTCAAGGCCATCGCCGCCTGCGCGGGCGACGACATGGACCGCAACATCGAGGTCAGGATCGGCCAGTTCGTCAAGATGCTGCGCGACGGTGAGGAGGTCCGCATGTCCAAGCGGGCCGGCAACATCATCACCATCGACGACGTGGTCGACTGGATCGGCGTGGACGCCGCCCGCTACACCCTGGCCCGGTCCTCGACCGACTCCACGATCACGCTGGACATCAACCTGCTGACCAGCCAGAGCAACGAGAATCCGGTCCACTACATCCAGTACGCGCACACCCGGATGTGCGGCGTGGCGCGCAAGGCGGCCGAGCTGGGAGTGGACAAGGGCACGGCCGCGGACTTCAGGCCGGAGCTGCTGGCCACCCCGTGGGAGAGCGACATGCTCGGGGTGCTGGGCCAGTTCCCGGGCATCGTGGCCAAGGCCGGCGAGCTGCGCGAACCGCACCGGGTGGCCCGGTACCTGGAGGAGGAGCTGGCCCCGACGTACCACCGCCTCTACGACAACTGCATGTTCCTGCCGAAGGGCGACGAGGAGATGACGGACCTGCACCGGGCCCGCCTCTGGCTGGTCGAGGCCGCCCAGACCGTGGTCGCCAACGGCCTCACGCTGCTCGGCGTCTCCGCGCCCGAGCGGATGTAGTCCGAGTCCTTCGCCGACGGGGGCGGTGACGGTCCATCAGGACGGTCACCGCCCCCACCCACAGGAGAGACAGCATGAGCCGCTCCGCCCACCCCGCAGGCCCCCGGCACGGCGACGTGCTGCCCGAGGGGCACTACACCGCCCCGCCGGCCGACCTCAACGCACTGGACCCCAAGGTCTGGTCGCAGACCGTCGGCCGCGACGCGGACGGCGTGCTGACCGTGGCCGGCCTGCCGGTGACGGCGCTCGCCGAGGAGTTCGGCACCCCCGCCTACCTGCTGGACGAGGCCGACTTCCGGGCCCGGGCCCGGGCCTGGCGGGAGGCCTTCGGGGTCGGCGCGGACGTGTACTACGCGGGCAAGGCCTTCCTCTCCAAGGCGGTGGTCCGCTGGCTGCACGAGGAGGGCCTGGGCCTGGACGTGTGCAGCTCGGGCGAGCTGGCGGTGGCGCTGGCCGCCGGGATGCCGGGGGAGCGGATCGCGCTGCACGGCAACAACAAGTCCGCCGAGGAGCTGGAGCTCGCGGTCAAGGCCGGGGTGGGCCACATCGTGCTCGACTCCTGCCAGGAGATCGAGCGGCTGGCCCGCACCGCCGAGGCGCACGGGGTGCGCCAGCCGGTGCTGATCCGGGTGACGGTGGGGGTGGAGGCGCACACCCACGAGTTCATCGCCACCGCGCACGAGGACCAGAAGTTCGGCCTCTCGCTGGCCGGGGGAGCAGCCGCCGAGGCGGTCCGGCGCACCCTGGCCCAGCCCGCGCTGGAGCTGCGCGGGCTGCACTCGCACATCGGCTCGCAGATCTTCGACACGGCCGGCTTCGAGGTGGCGGCCCGCCGGGTGGTCGGCCTGCTGGCCGAGGTCCGTGACGAACACGGGGTGGAGCTGCCCGAGATCGACCTGGGCGGCGGCCTGGGCATCGCCTACACCAGCGAGGACGACCCGCGCGAGCCGGCCGAGATCGCCGCCTCGCTGGACGCGATCGTGCGGCGCGAGTGCGCCGCGGTGGGCCTGGCGGTGCCGCGGCTGAGCGTGGAGCCGGGCCGGGCGATCGTCGGCCCCACAGCCTGCACGCTCTACCGGGTGGGCACCGTCAAGCCGCTGGCGGGCCTGCGCAGCTACGTCAGCGTGGACGGCGGGATGTCCGACAACATCCGCACCGCGCTGTACGACGCCGAGTACTCGGTCGCGCTGGCCTCGCGGACTAGTACGGCCGAGCCGATGCTGGTCCGGGTGGTCGGCAAGCACTGCGAGTCGGGCGACATCCTGGTCAAGGACGCCTTCCTGCCGGCCGACCTGGCCCCGGGCGACCTGCTCGCGGTGCCCGCCACCGGGGCCTACTGCCGGTCGATGGCGAGCAACTACAACCACGCCCTGCGCCCTCCGGTGGTGGCCGTGCGCGAGGGGGCGGCCCGGGTCATCCTCCGGCGCGAGACGGAGGAGGATCTCCTGCGACTGGATATCGGATGACGAAAATTCCGTCTCAGAATCTGGAACAGCAGTAGATCTTTACCAATCGTCCCCGAAACTGGACGCCAGAACCGGAATCCCGTGACCGGAGCCGGAGAGTCGATACATGAGCGGAGTCGGATGATGCGTACGCGCCCGCTGAAGGTGGCGTTGCTGGGTTGTGGTGTGGTGGGCTCCGAGGTGGCGCGCATCATGACGACGACGGCCGACGACTTCGCTGCCCGGATCGGCGCTCCGGTCGAACTCGCCGGGATCGCGGTACGCCGGGCCGGCCGCCCGCGTCCCGGGGTGCCGGAGCACCTGCTGACCACCGACGCCGAGGCGCTGGTCAACCGCGGCGACATCGACGTGGTGGTCGAGGTGGTCGGCGGCATCGAGCCGTCCAAGCACCTGATCCTGTCCGCCTTCGAACAGGGCGCCTCGGTGGTCAGCGCCAACAAGGCGCTGCTCGCCAAGGACGGTGCCGAACTGCACACGGCGGCCGCCGAGGCCGGCGTGGACCTCTACTACGAGGCCGCGGTGGCCGGCGCGATCCCGCTGATCCGCCCGCTGCGCGAGTCGCTGGCCGGCGACCGGGTGAACCGGGTGCTGGGCATCGTCAACGGCACCACCAACTTCATCCTGGACAAGATGGACAGCACCGGCGCCGGCTACTCGGAGGCACTGGAGGAGGCCACCGCGCTGGGCTACGCCGAGGCCGACCCGACCGCCGACGTGGAGGGCTTCGACGCCGCCGCCAAGGCCGCGATCCTGGCCGGCATCGCCTTCCACACCAAGGTCACCGCGGCCGACGTGTACCGCGAGGGCCTGACCGAGGTCACCGCCGCCGACATCGCCTCCGCCAAGGCGATGGGTTGCGTGGTCAAGCTGCTGGCGATCTGCGAGCGGGCCGCCGACGGCGCCTCGGTCACCGCCCGGGTGCACCCGGCGATGATCCCGCTCAGCCACCCGCTGGCCAGCGTCCGGGAGGCCTACAACGCGGTCTTCGTGGAGGCCGAGGCGGCCGGCCGGCTGATGTTCTACGGCCCCGGCGCCGGCGGCGCCCCGACCGCCTCCGCGGTGCTGGGCGACCTGGTCGCGGTCTGCCGCAACAAGCTGAACGGCGCCACCGGTCCGGGCCACTCGGTCTACACCCGGCTGCCCGCCAAGCCGATGGACGAGGTGGTCACCCGGTACCACGTCAGCCTGGACGTGGACGACCGGGCGGGCGTGCTCGCCCAGGTGGCCTCGGTCTTCGCCGAGCACGGGGTCTCCATCGACACCGTGCGCCAGCAGGGCCGCGACGGCGACGCCTCGCTCGTCGTGGTCACCCACCGCGCCACCGACGCCGCCCTGTCGGCGACCGTGGACAAGCTGCGCGCGCTGGACAGCGTGCGTGACGTGGCCAGCATCATGCGGGTCGAAGGGGAGTAATCAATCATGAACGGCGTTGTCGAGAACGCGGCCGCTGTGTCCGGGCACACCCACCAGTGGCGCGGTCTGATCGAGGAGTACCGCGACCGCCTGCCGGTCAGCGAGGCCACGCCGGTGGTCACCCTGCTGGAGGGCGGCACCCCGCTGGTCCCCGCCCAGCTGCTCTCCGAGCGCACCGGCTGTGACGTGTACCTCAAGGTCGAGGGCGCCAACCCGACCGGCTCCTTCAAGGACCGCGGCATGACGCTGGCGATCTCCAAGGCCAAGGAGGCCGGCGCCCAGGCGGTGATCTGCGCCTCCACCGGCAACACCTCGGCCTCCGCGGCCGCCTACGCGGTGCGGGCCGGCCTGGTCTGCGCGGTACTGGTGCCGCAGGGCAAGATCGCGCTGGGCAAGATGGGCCAGGCGCTGGTGCACGGCTCGCGGATCCTCCAGGTGGACGGCAACTTCGACGACTGCCTCACCCTGGCCCGCGAACTGTCCGAGAACTACCCGGTGGCCCTGGTCAACTCGGTCAACCCGGTGCGGATCGAGGGCCAGAAGACGGCCGCCTTCGAGATCGTCGACATGCTCGGCGACGCCCCGGACATCCACGTCCTGCCGGTCGGCAACGCGGGCAACATCACCGCCTACTGGAAGGGCTACCAGGAGTACGCCAAGGACGGCCTGGCCACCCGCACGCCGCGGATGTGGGGCTTCCAGGCCTCCGGCTCGGCGCCGATCGTGGACGGTGCCCCGGTGCTCAAGCCGCAGACCATCGCCACCGCGATCCGGATCGGCAACCCCGCCTCCTGGGGCTACGCGGAGGCCGCCCGGGACGAGTCGGGCGGCTTGATCGACAAGGTGACCGACCGTCAGATCCTCTCCGCCTACCGCCTGTTGGCCGCCCGGGAGGGCGTCTTCGTGGAGCCCGCCTCGGCCGCCAGCGTGGCTGGCCTGCTGGCCAGGGCGGAGGCCGGACTGGTCGACCCGGGCCAGCGGATCGTCTGCACCGTGACCGGCAACGGCCTCAAGGACCCGGACTGGGCGGTGGCCGGTGCGCCGCAGCCGCAGGTGGTCCCGGTCAGCGCCGAGGCCGCCGCGCAGCGCCTGGGCCTGCTGGACTGAGTCCGGCGGCCGCCTCCTGACGCAGTGTCGACACCGAGGTGTGACCCCCTCGATCGGGGGTAACGCCTCGGTGTCGCTTTCGTTGTTCCCGGCGACGCCTTTTCGGCACACATTCCGGCCATAACCTGCAACACGGCGGATCGAGGGGGAGCGGGGTGTACCGCTGTGGAACCTCTCTTCGATACGCTGAGCCCTGGCGGCGTGGCACATGCCAACTGCATCAGGTCCTGCGACCCGCACTGCGGGTACTGACATCCCCCGCCCCCGTACCACTGCCGGCTCCTGACGACGGGCCGGCCTCACTCCTCAGGAGAGTCCACCGCATGGCCGGTCCCGCGTTCCGTGCCGCCGCCGTCCGGGTGCGCGTCCCCGCGACCAGCGCCAACCTGGGCCCCGGCTTCGACGCCTTCGGACTCGCCCTGGGCCTGTACGACGACATCGTGGTCCGGGTCGCCGACTCCGGTCTCTCGGTGGACATCGCCGGCGAGGGCGCCGACTCGCTGGCCCGCGACGAACGCCACCTGGTGGTCCGTTCGATGCGGGCCGCCTTCGACCGGCTGGGCGGACAGCCGCGCGGCCTCGAGGTGGTCTGCGCCAACCGGATACCGCACGGCCGCGGCCTGGGCTCCTCCTCGGCCGCGATCTGCGCCGGCATCGTGGCCGCCCGCGCGGTCACCATCGGCGGCGCCGCCGCCCTGGACGACGCGGCGCTGCTGGCCCTCGCCTCCGAGCTGGAGGGCCACCCGGACAACGTCGCCGCCTGTCTGGCCGGCGGCTTCACCATCGCCTGGACTGACGAGGACTCAGCCAAGGCGGTGCGCCTCGAACCCGCCGCCGAGGTAGTGCCGGTGGTGTTCGTCCCGGCCACCGAGGTGCTCACCGAGACCGCCCGCGGCCTGCTGCCCAGGACCGTGCCGCTGGCCGACGCGGCGGCGAGCGCGGGCCGCGCCGCGCTGCTGGTGGAGGCACTCACCCGGCGCCCCGAACTGCTGCTGGCCGGCACCGAGGACCGGCTGCACCAGGACTACCGCGCCTCCGCGATGCCGGACAGCGCCGCACTGGTCGCCGCGCTGCGCTCCGAGGGCGTGCCGGCGGTCATCTCCGGTGCCGGGCCGACCGTGCTGGCCCTGACCGACGAGGCCGGTGCGGACAAGCTGCTGCACTTCGCCGGGGACAACTTCGCAGCTCACCGGCTGCGGCTCGACCGTGACGGAGCAGGCGTCCGACCGTTGGACGGATGACAGCTGCCGCGCCCGTGCGCCGTCCGGTGAGCGTTCGGCGCACGGTCGTGCGCCCGGCGGCCCCGGCTCGGCCGGGCGGGTGTGACGGACACGATTGGCAAGCTCGAGGCTGGGGAATGTGTGAGGGGGTAGGTAGTGTTAACCTCAATGCTGCATCAGGCGCCCCGCGGGGCCCGGTGCACCGCGTCCCCCTCCCCAGGACCCGATTCCACGGGCCCGAGGCGTTGTCGGGGACCACGATTCTCCGGGAGCCCGCCACAGCGCGTACGCAGCCTGCCTGCGCGATTGCGGCCGCATCCCGATGCCGTGTCGGATCCTGACCCCCACCCCCCGCAACCGGCCTGAGGCCGGCGGACGGGAGCGGGGAGACCGTCACGCGACGGGGGCCCCGGGTTTCGCTGGCAACGCGGTCGGCATGAGTCTGCCCGCCCGCGCCGCTGCGCTCCACCGTGCCTCGTGCACCGCACTTCGCACCTCTCCCGCCACCCCGCAACCGCCGCGGTGGTGGGACCACCGCCTCCGACCTGTGCACCGCAGAGCCACAGGTCAGACAGCACAACCGGTCGCCGAGCCAGACAGGCCGACGTCCGCTCCAGGGAAGGACCCTTAGTGAGCGACACCACCGATCTGATGGGCGCGCGCCCGGACACCGACGCGACGGACGCTGCCGCCGCACCGGCTGCACCGGCCAAGCGCCGCCGTTCCGCTGCCGCAGGCCTTGACGGTCTGGTCCTGGCCGAGCTGCAGAAGCTGGCCTCGACGCTCGGCATCAGTGGAACCGGGCGGCTGCGCAAGAGCCAGCTCATCGATGCCATCAAGGAGAAGAGCGGCGGCGACCCGCTGCTCGCCTCCGCCGGTACCAGCACCACCGCCGCCGCTCCGGCCCGCGCCGCCAAGGAGGCCGCTCCGGCCGCCGAGAAGCCCGCTCGCCGGACCCGTGCGGCCGCCGAGGCCCCGGCCGCCGTGGCCGAGCCGGCCGAGGCGCCGGCCCAGATCGACATCCCGGGCCAGAGCGCGGCCGACTCCCCGGCCCCGGCGCGCGCCGAGCGCGGCCGTCGCCGGGCCACCTCCGCCGCCGGTACGCCGACCGCCCAGGAGGCCGCGGCCCAGGCCGCGACCGCCGTGGCCGAGCCTGCCGCGGAGCCGGCCGCCGAGGCCGCCGCCCGCACCGCCGAGCCGCGCACCTTCGAGGGCCGCGACGAGCAGCGCGACGGCCGCCGCGACCGCCGGGACCGCCGCGACCGCCGCGAGGGCGGCGAGCGCACCGAGGCGGCGGCCGAGGGCGAGGGCGGCGACCAGCGCGAGTCGCGCCGCGACCGGCGCAACCGCCGCGACCGGGGCACCGACCGCCGCGACGGCGGCACCGACCGCCGTGAGGGCGGTCAGCAGCAGCCGGCCCAGCAGCAGCAGCCCACGGCCCAGCCCGCCGCCGCCCAGCAGGGCGGCTTCGACGACGACGAGTTCGGCGACGGCCGCCGCGGCCGGCGCGGCCGCTACCGCGACCGCAACCGCCGGGGCGGACGTCGGGACGGCTTCGAGGGCGCCATCGCCGAGCCGCAGGTCGGCGACGACGACGTGCTGATCCCGGTCGCCGGCATCCTCGACATCCTCGACAACTACGCGTTCGTGCGGACCTCCGGCTACCTGCCGGGCCAGAACGACGTCTACGTCTCGCTCGCCCAGGTCCGCAAGAACGGCCTGCGCAAGGGTGACGCGATCACCGGTGCGGTCCGCCAGCCCAAGGACGGCGAGCGGCGCGAGAAGTTCAACGCCATGGTGCGGCTGGACTCGGTGAACGGCATGGACCCGGAGACCGGCCGCGGCCGCCCCGAGTTCGGCAAGCTCACCCCGCTGTACCCGCAGGAGCGGCTGCGCCTGGAGACCGACCCGGGCGTGCTGACCACCCGGATCATCGACCTGGTGGCGCCGATCGGCAAGGGCCAGCGCGGTCTGATCGTCGCCCCGCCGAAGACCGGCAAGACGATGATCATGCAGGCGATCGCCAACGCGATCACCCGCAACAACCCCGAGTGCCACCTGATGGTCGTCCTGGTCGACGAGCGTCCGGAAGAGGTCACCGACATGCAGCGCTCGGTCAAGGGCGAGGTCATCTCCTCGACCTTCGACCGCCCGGCCGAGGACCACACCGTGGTCGCCGAGCTGGCCATCGAGCGCGCCAAGCGGCTGGTGGAGCTGGGCCACGACGTGGTGATCCTGCTGGACTCGATCACCCGCCTGGGCCGCGCCTACAACCTGGCGGCGCCGGCCTCCGGCCGCATCCTGTCCGGTGGTGTCGACTCGACCGCGCTCTACCCGCCGAAGAAGTTCTTCGGCGCCGCGCGCAACATCGAGAACGGCGGCTCGCTGACCATCCTGGCCACCGCCCTGGTGGAGACCGGCTCCCGGGCCGACGAGGTGGTCTTCGAGGAGTTCAAGGGCACCGGCAACATGGAGCTGCGCCTGGACCGCAAGCTGGCGGACAAGCGCATCTTCCCGGCGGTGGACGTGGACGCCTCCAGCACCCGCAAGGAGGAGATCCTGCTCGGCTCCGAGGAGCTGGCGATCACCTGGAAGCTGCGCCGGGTGCTGCACGCGCTCGACTCGCAGCAGGCGATCGAGCTGCTGCTGGACAAGATGAAGCAGACCAAGTCGAACGGCGAGTTCCTGATGCAGATCGCCAAGACGACCCCGGGCTCGGGCGACTGAGTCCCGGTCCGACCGCCGCCCGAGGGGGCCACCGCCGCGGCGGTGGCCCCCTCGGGCGTTCCGGGGGTGCACGCCGCTCGTCGCGGCCCACCCGTTTCTTATGTAAGGCGGACATACACTCGCATATCCTCAAAATATGTCCGAAGCGCAGCAGAACGAAGCCCCCGAGCCCGGCAGTCGGCACCGCCGGGTGCGAAGCCGCCGGGCCAGGGTGCTGCGGGCGATCGCGTTCACCACGGCCGGCCTGGTGCTGGCCGGGATCGGCACCGCGGGCTACGCGTACTGGAAGCTGAACGGCAACATCAAGAGCGTCGACATCGACTCCCAGCTCGGCACCGCGCGCCCCTCGGCGCCCGCCGACGGCTCGTTCAACGTGCTGGTGCTCGGCTCCGACTCGCGCTCGGGCGCGAACGGCTCGCTGGCCGGCGGGGACACCGGCAGCACCGCCCGCTCGGACACCGCGATGGTGGTGCACGTGGCCCAGGACCACCGCACCGCCACCGTCGTCTCGATCCCGCGCGACACCCTGGTGGCCCGCCCGGACTGCAGCGCCCCCAACGGCACCGCGGTGCCCGCAGCCAAGAACGTGATGTACAACAGCGCCTTCGAGGTGGGCGGCGCGGCCTGCGCGGTGAAGACCACCGAGCAGCTGACCGGGCTGCGGATGAACCACTACGTCGAGATCGACTTCGCCGGTTTCGCCGGCTTCATCGACGCGATCGGCGGCACCACGGTGACCACCACGGTGAACATCCACGACAAGGACAGCGGCCTGGACCTGCCGACCGGCACCCACCACCTGAACGGGCAGCAGGCGCTGGCCTTCGTGCGCACCCGGCACGGCGTGGGGGACGGAAGCGACCTGGGCCGGATCGAACTGCAGAAGCAGATGGTGAAGTCGATCGTCCAGCAGGTCGGCTCGGCCGGGCTGTTCACCAACCCGGCCAAGCTCTACTCGGTCGGCGACACCCTGACCAGGTCGATCACCACCGACAGCGCGCTGGCCAGCGTGTCCGCGCTGACCTCGCTGGCCCAGGAGCTCAAGGGCATAGGCGGCGACCAGCTGACCATGGTGACGCTGCCGGTGGCCACCGCGCCCAGCGACCCCAACCGGGTGGTGCCCAAGGCCCCGCAGGCCGGCCAGGTGTGGGACGCGCTGCGGGCCGACCAGCCGGTGCCGGACGCGGTGCTGCACAGCCAGCCGGCCAACCCGGCCGCCACCCCGAGCCCCTGACCGAGCTGGAATATCCCCGGACCCGCCCCGGTTTGGGAAGAAGCGGGCAGTGCTGGCACACTGGTCCGTCGGTCCCGGTTCACGTGCGGTCCATCGACCGCCGACCCGGCACCCTCCCGAAACCTAGGAGATTCCCTTGAAGCGCGACGTCCACCCCGAGTACGTGGTCACCAACGTGACCTGCACCTGCGGCGCCGAGTTCACCACTCGCTCCACCGAGACCTCCGGCGTCATCCGCGCCGAGGTGTGCTCGCAGTGCCACCCCTTCTACACCGGCAAGCAGAAGATCCTCGACACCGGTGGCCGCGTGGCCCGCTTCGAGGCCCGCTTCGGCAAGCAGCACAGCGCGAAGGCCTAGCGCTCCCTCGGCGCCGGTCCTCGGCGCCCCCGCAGTGACTGCGGGGGCGTCCGGGCCGGCGCCGTTCGCGTCTTCACCCTTCGCCCGTCTTCTGACACCACTCCCGGGAAAGTAGGCCGACCCTCATGTTCGAGGCAGTCGAAGAGCTCCTCGTCGAGCACGCCGCCCTCGAAGAGCGGCTCGCCGACCCGTCCGTCCACGCGGACCAGGGCGTCGCCCGCAAGCTCTCCAAGCGCTACGCGGAGCTGACCCCGATCACCCGCACCTACCGCGCCTGGCGGCAGGCCGGCGAGGACATCGCCGCGGCCAAGGAGTTCGCCGCCGAGGACCCTGGCTTCCTGGCCGAGGCCAAGGCCGCCCAGCAGCGCCAGGACGAGCTCACCGAGGAGCTGCGGCTGCTGCTGGTGCCGCGCGACCCCAGTGACGACAAGGACGTGATCCTGGAGATCAAGGCCGGCGAGGGCGGCGAGGAGTCCGCGCTGTTCGCCGGCGACCTGCTGCGGATGTACCTGCGCTTCGCCGAGCGGGTGGGCTGGAAGACCGAGCTCATCGACTCCAACGAGTCGGACCTGGGCGGCTACAAGGACGTCTCGGTGGCCGTGAAGACCAAGGGCACCATCGAGCCCGGCCAGGGCGTCTGGGCCCGGCTGAAGTACGAGGGCGGCGTGCACCGGGTGCAGCGGGTGCCCGCGACCGAGTCGCAGGGCCGGATCCACACCTCGGCGGCGGGCGTGCTGGTCACCCCGGAGGCCGAGGAGGTCGAGGTCGAGGTGAACGCGAACGACCTGCGGATCGACGTCTACCGCTCCTCCGGCCCCGGCGGGCAGTCGGTCAACACCACGGACTCGGCGGTCCGGATCACCCACCTGCCGACCGGTATCGTGGCCTCCTGCCAGAACGAGAAGAGCCAGCTGCAGAACAAGGAGCAGGCCATGCGCATCCTGCGGTCGCGGCTGCTGGCCGCCGCGCAGGAGGCCGCCGAGCAGGAGGCGTCCGACGCCCGGCGCAGCCAGGTCCGCTCGGTGGACCGCTCGGAGCGGATCCGCACCTACAACTACCCGGAGAACCGGATCTCCGACCACCGCACCGGCTTCAAGGCGTACAACCTGGACCAGGTGCTCGACGGCGACCTGAACGCGCTGATCCAGTCGGCCGTCGACGCCGACGCAGCGGCGAAGCTCGCCGCACACGAGCAGTAACCACCGCAGAGGGGTACGGACGGATGAACCTGCTGCTCGCCGAGGTGGCCCAGGCCACCCAGCGGCTGGCCGCGGCCGGGGTGCCGTCGCCGCGCTTCGACGCGGAGGAGCTGGCTGCGCACGTCCACCACGTCAAGCGCAGCCAGCTGCACACCGTGAAGGACGCCGACTTCGACGCCCGGTACTGGGAGGCGATCTCCCGCCGGGAGGCCCGCGAGCCGCTGCAGCACATCACCGGCCGGGCCTTCTTCCGCTACCTGGAGCTGGCGGTGGGCCCCGGCGTCTTCGTGCCCCGGCCGGAGACCGAGACCGTGGTCGAGTGGGCGATAGAGGCCGTCCGCGAGATGGACGTGGCCGAGCCGCTGGTGGTCGACCTCTGCTCCGGCTCCGGCGCGATCGCGCTGGCCCTGGCCCAGGAGCTGCCGCGCTCCACCGTGCACGCCTTCGAGCTGGACGAGGGGGCGCTGCGCTACACCCGGCGCAACATCGAGGCCAGCGGCGACCGGGACCGGGTCACCCTGCACGCCGGGGACGCCACCCTGGCCTTCGCCGACGACCCGTCCTGGAACGGCCGGTTCGACCTGGTGATCAGCAACCCGCCGTACATCCCGCTCACCGAGTGGGAGTACGTGGCGCCCGAGGCCCGCGACCACGACCCGCAGCTGGCCCTGTTCTCCGGCGAGGACGGGCTGGAGACCATCCGCGGCATCGAGCGGGCGGCGGCCCGGCTGCTGCGCCCGGGCGGCGCGGTGGTGATCGAGCACGCGGACACCCAGGGCGGCCAGGTGCCGTGGATCTTCAATGAGGAGGCCGGCTGGACCGACACGGCCGACCACCGGGACCTGAACGGGCGGCCGCGCTTCACGACCGCCCGGAGGGCGAGGTCGTGAACCGGCAGGCAGAGCACGACCGCCCGAAGGGCGAGGTCGTGAACCGGCAGGCAGCGCACCACCGCCCGCACGACTTCGCTGTGACCGACCAGAACTCGACGAGGGGACTGCACCGATGAGCCGCCGTTACGACTGCGCCGACGCCGCCGACCGCGCGACCGGCCTGCGCGAGGCCGCGTCCGCGATCCGCCGCGGCGAGCTGGTCGTGGTGCCCACGGACACCGTGTACGGGATCGCGGCGGACGCCTTCAACGCGGAGGCGGTGGCGGGCCTGCTGGCCGCCAAGGGGCGCGGCCGCAGCATGCCCTCCCCGGTGCTGGTCGGCTCGCCCACCACGCTGCACGGCCTGGTCACCGACTTCTCCGAGAAGGCCTGGGAGCTGGTCGACGCCTTCTGGCCCGGCGGCCTGACCCTGGTGGCCAAGCACCAGCCCTCGCTGCGCTGGGACCTGGGCGAGACCCGGGGCACCGTGGCGGTGCGGATGCCGCTGCACCCGGTGGCCATCGAGCTGCTCAACACCACGGGTCCGCTGGCCGTCTCCAGCGCCAACAAGTCCGGCCAGCCGGCCCCCGCGGACTGCGAGGACGCCGAGTACCAGCTGGGCGACTCGGTCGCGATCTACCTGGACGGCGGCAAGGCCGAGCACGGCCTGGCCTCCTCGATCGTCGACGTCACCGGTCGGACCCCGGTGCTGCTGCGGGCCGGCGCGGTCTCCCTGGAGCAGCTGAGGGAGGTCGTCCCCGACCTGGAGGCCGGCAGTTGAGGACCTCGCTCCATCCCGCCCCGCACGCCGACCGGGCGCCGGGCGGGCTCGCGGTGCACCGGCTCGTGCCGCGCCCGGCCGACAGCTTCCGGATCCTGTTCGTCTGCACCGGCAACGTCTGCCGCTCGCCGATCGCCGAGCGGCTGACCCGGCACGAGCTGGACGCCCGGCTGGACGCCCGGGCGGCCGGCCGGATCCTGGTGGAGAGCGCCGGCACCTGGGGCCACGAGGGCGCGCCGATGGAGGCGCACGCGGCCACCGTGCTGGACGAGTACGGCGTGGACAGCGGCAACTTCGCCGGGCGGGAGCTGCTGGACCAGCACGTGGTGCTGGCCGACCTGGTGCTCACCGCGACCCTGGACCACCGGGCCCAGGTGATCTCGATGGGGCACGCGGCGGGCCTGCGCACCTTCACGCTCAAGGAGTTCACCCGGCTGGTGCGGTTGGTGGACCCGGCCACGCTGCCCGCCGTCGGCCAGGGCGCCGAGGTGGCCGAGCGCGGCCGGGCCCTGGTGCGAGCCGCCGCCGCGCTGCGCGGCCGGCGCCCGGCCGACCCGACGGCGGACGAGGTCGACGACCCGTACGGCGCGCCGATCGGCATGTTCCGCAACTGCGGCGAGGAGATATTCGACGCGCTGGACCCCGTGGTGACCGCCCTGACGGGCGTACCGGGCCCGCGCCCCCAGGACATGGGGCAGGGGCGGTTCTAGGCTGGGTTCCACCGCCCCTCGGCCCCGGAGGCCGTCATGACGCTCATCGATGCCGCGCAGACCGCCTGGGAGCCCGCCGAGGCCCTGCGGCAGGCTGATCCCGAGCTGGCCGACCTGCTGTCGGCGGAGGCCGCCCGGCGGGGGAGCGGGCTGCAGCTGCTGGCGGGGGAGAACCTGGCCACCGAGGCGGTGCGGGCCGCGCTGGCCGGCCCGCTGCTGGACAAGTACGCCGAGGGCTACCCGGGCCACCGGCACCACACCGGCTGCGCGGTGGCCGACGCCACCGAACTGCTGGCGGTCTCCCGGGCCCGCGCGCTGTTCGCCGCCGAGCACGCCAACGTCCAGCCCCGCTCGGCCACTTCGGCGATGCTGGCGGCCTACGCGGCGCTCCTGAAGCCCGGGGACACGGTGCTGGCGATGTCGTTGGAGCACGGCGGCCACCTGTCGGCCGGCTCCCGGGCCAACTTCTCCGGGCGCTGGTTCCACTTCCTCGGCTACGGGGTGCGCGAGGACGACGGCCTGGTCGACCTGGACCAGGTGCGCGAACTGGCCCGCGCGCACCGCCCGAAGGCGATCGTGGCCGGTGCCATCTCGCACCCGCGCCATCCCGACTGGGCCGCCTTCCGGGAGATCGCCGACGAGGTGGACGCCTACCTGATCGCCGCCGCCGCCCAGGTGACCGGCCTGGTGGCGGCCGGCGCGGCGCCCTCGCCGGTGCCGTACGCGGACGT
Source organism: Streptomyces tateyamensis (assembly GCF_003205575.1). Classification (GTDB taxonomy): domain Bacteria; phylum Actinomycetota; class Actinomycetes; order Streptomycetales; family Streptomycetaceae; genus Kitasatospora; species Kitasatospora tateyamensis. The sequence goes on along the minus strand of NZ_PYBW01000035.1, from coordinate 36,392 downwards.
GGTGGTGGCCGCCACCCACAAGCTGCTGCGCGGCCCGCGCGGTGGACTGCTGCTGTGCGGCGCCGAGTTGGCCGAGCGGGTGGACCGGGCGGTGTTCCCGTTCAGCCAGGGCGGCGCGGCGATGAACGAGGTGGCGGCCAAGGCGGTGGCATTCGCCCAGGCCGGTACGCCGGAGTTCGGCGCGTACATCCAGCGTGCGGTGGACGGTGCGCGCGCCCTGGCGGCCGAGCTCGCCGCGGCGGGGGCGCGGCCGCTGACCGGCGGCACCGACACCCACCTGGTCACCGCCGACGTGGGCGGGCTGGGGCTGACCGGCCTGCAGGCCGAGCGGCTGTGCGCGGCGGCGGGCCTGCTGCTGGGCAAGTGCGCACTGCCGTACGACCCGGCGCCGGCCGACCGGACCTCCGGGATCCGGCTGGGCACCGGCACCGCGGCCGCGCTGGGGCTCGGTGCGGCCGAGCTCGGCGAGGCGGGCCGGCTGCTCGGCGCGGTGCTGGGCGGGGCGGACCCGGCCGCGGTGGCCGAGCAGGTGCGCCGGCTTGCGGGGCTTTCCGGCAGCTCAGCGGCGTGAGGCCGGGCCCGCGCCGGGACAGCCGCTCGGCAGGGCGAACCGCGATGCACACCGAGCGCGTCCGACTCAATAAGGTGTGTGCCGTGGCGACGCACCTCGAACCCCCCAGCCGTGCCGGAGTACCCTCCCGGGCACGTACCCGTCGGTACCCGCGGAAGGAGGCGCTCGGTGCGTGAGTACCTGCTCGTGCTGTTCTGCACGGCCGCCGTCACCTACCTGCTCACCGGTCCGGTGCGGAAGTTCGCCATCATGGCGGGCGCGATGCCGGCCGTGCGCGCCCGCGACGTGCACCGCGAGCCGACCCCGCGGCTGGGCGGCATCGCGATGTTCGGCGGGCTCTGCGCGGGCCTGGTGGTCGCCTCGCACCTGCACAACCTGGGCAACCTGTTCCGGGACGGCAACTCCTCCGACATCCGGGCGCTGCTCTCCGGCGTCGGCATCATGTGGGTGCTCGGCGTGCTGGACGACAAGTGGGGCGTGGACGCGCTGGTGAAGCTCGGCGGCCAGATGATCGCCGCCGGCGTGATGGTCTACCAGGGCATCACGGTGATCTCGCTGCCGGTGCCGGGGATCGGCCCGGTGGCGCTGAGCCCGACCCTGGGCATGGTGATCACGGTGGCCCTGGTGGTCGTCATGGTCAACGCGGTGAACTTCATCGACGGCCTGGACGGCCTGGCCGGCGGCATGGTCTGCATCGCCGCCATGGCGTTCTTCCTGTACTCCTACCGGCTCTGGTACGTCTACCAGATCACCGACGCGCAGCCGGCGGTGCTGTTCAGCGCGCTGCTGATCGGCATGTGCCTGGGCTTCCTGCCGCACAACCTGCACCCGGCGCGGATCTTCATGGGCGACTCCGGCTCGATGATGCTGGGTCTGATGCTGGCGGTGGCCGCGGTCTCGGTGACCGGCCGCGTGGACCCCGACCTGATCAGTGCTCAGGCCGGCGGCTCGCGCACCGCCGCCACCCACATCCTGGTGCCGATCTACATGCCGCTGCTGCTGCCGCTGGCGGTGATCGCGCTGCCGCTGGCCGACCTGGTGCTGGCGGTGGTGCGGCGCAGCTGGGCGGGGCGCTCGCCGTTCGCCGCGGACAAGAAGCACCTGCACCACCGCCTGCTGGAGATCGGCCACTCGCACAGCCGGGCCGTACTGATCATGTACTTCTGGGCCGCGCTGATCGCCTTCGGCACGGTGGCCTTCTCGGTCACCCACACCGGCCGCACCGTTGTGCTGGCCTGTGCCGGGTTCTGCCTGATCGGCCTGGTGGTGCTGCTGCTGCCGTGGTTCCAGCCGAAGGCGCCGACCGCCGTGCAGGCGTTCGTGCCGCCGCGCTACCGCAAGGGCGTCGCCCGCCCCGCGCAGCCGGTCCAGGAGGCCGCGGCCGAGCCGATGGCCGAGCTCTCGGTGCACGACCAGCAGCTGCTCGGGCACCTGGGCACCGGAGCGCACGCCGTCGGCGATCATCAGAAGAACTGACCTGACGAAGTCTCAACTCCGTTGCTCCATCTGCTTCACCCGAACGGCGGCACCGTTGGGCCGACGGTGTGACAGGTACCACACGTACATGGTAAAGCTCTCATCAAATAGTTTGTGATACCGTTCACGAGTACCGAGAACACGCCGAAAGACCCTGTGGTGCAGGACCTTGGTCCCGCTGCCCGTTCTGTCCGGTGTCTCCCGCACCGGTGCACCAGCGCTGTTCTCGACGTTCCACGAAGAGCTCCCCCGTCCTCGACATGCCGCCGGAGTTGCCGACATGCCGTCCCACGACGCCCGGATGATCCGCGGCGCCGCACTTCCCACTGCGGTCGCCGGCATCCTCGCCATTGCGATCTCCGCCGCGGTGGCCGGGGGCAAAGGAGCGATCGGTGCCGCCTTCGCGGCCCTGCTGGTGATGGCGTTCTTCGCCTCCGGCCAGTACACGCTCGACCGGCTGACCAGGAACAACCCGCAGCTGATGATGGGTGTGGCGCTGGTCGTCTACACCACCCAGATCCTGCTGGTCGGCATCGTGCTCGCGGTCTTCAAGGACACCACGCTCTTCGACACCAAGGTCTTCGCCTTCACCCTGCTGGGCTGCGTCTTCGTCTGGAGCGGCGGTCAGATCCGCACGCACCTGAAGGCCAAGCAGTTCTACGTGCAGAACGACGACAAGCCCGATGAACGCACCGGGCCGGGGCGTCAACCGTGACGGACCCCGGCTGTCCCCCGCGCGAGGGGGGCGGTGTTTATGCGGTCCTGACAGGCTGCTATCGTCCGTCGCAGCAACGGAGTACGGGAAGCGGCCAGGTCTCTCCTCGCAGTGAGATGTCACAGCGCGGACGGATCGCCCCCCGGACCCGCCCAGTCTTGACAGATCCCGCGCCGGAACGCAGTACCGGCGCGCCGGGTCCCCGAGATACCCAACAAGATCCAGTGCCGCTACGTGGCTCCAAGCCGCGCCGACACACCGAGGTTGCCGTAACCATGCGTCATGACGAAGGAGTCCGTGGTGAGTGCTGACCAGCTCGCGCAGCAGCTTGCGTCCGGCTGCCACCTGACCCCGGCGGGCTGTGGCTTCCCGGCGCCGGGCCTGAACGAATTCCAGTTCGATCCGATCTTCTCGATCGGGAGCTTCGGCTTCAACAAGCCGATGCTGCTGTCGTTCGTCTGCGCCCTGCTGGTGATCGTCTTCTTCTGGGTCGCCTTCGCCAAGCCGAAGGTGCTGCCCGGCAAGATGCAGCTGGTCGGCGAGATCGGGTACGACTTCGTCAAGCGGGCGATCGTCTTCGAGAACATCGGCAAAAAGGGCGAGAAGTACGTCCCGATGATGGTCTCGCTGTTCTTCTTCGTCTGGGTCATGAACATCATGTCCGTGATCCCGCTGGCCCAGTTCCCGGTCACCGCGGTGATCGGCTGGCCGGCCGGCCTGGCGATCGTCTGCTGGCTGACCTACATGACGCTGACCTTCAAGAAGCACGGCTTCGTCGGCGGTCTGAAGAACCTGTGCTGGCCGTCGGGCGTCCCCGGCTGGGTCATGTTCATCCTGGTGCCGATCGAGTTCTTCTCGAACATCTTCGTGCGGCCGTTCACCCTCGCCGTCCGTGCCTTCGCCAACATGTTCGCCGGCCACCTGCTGATCGTGATGTTCTCCATCGCGACCTGGTACCTGCTGAGCCCCAGCCTGGGCGCGCTGTACGGCACCACCTCCTTCGTGGTGACCCTGGGCCTGACCGCCTTCGAGCTCCTGGTCCAGTTCCTGCAGGCCTACATCTTCGTGACGCTGGCCAGCAGCTACATCGCCGGTGCCCTGGAAGAGGCGCACTGAGCCACGCAGCCCCCGGCTGTGCCCCTGAACCCCCAGTGGCCAACCACCACTGGTATCTCTACCCCGCAAAGGACTAGCTGAGATGTCCGCTATCACCACTGCCGCTGGTGTCTACGGTTCCGTCGCGTCCATCGGCTACGGCCTCGCCGCCATCGGCCCCGGCATCGGCGTCGGCCTGATCTTCGGCAACGGTGTGCAGGCCATGGCCCGTCAGCCCGAGGCCACCAACCTCATCCGCTCGAACATGTTCATCGGCTTCGCGCTGACCGAGGCGCTCGCGCTCATCGGCATCGTCATGCCGTTCGTGTTCGGTGCGGGCCCCAAGTAAGCCCGAAACGTTCGTAGACCCTTCAGACGGAAGGTCCAGATATGTCGCTCGTCGCAACCTTGGCTTCGGAGGACTTCAACCCTCTGATCCCCAAGGCGCCTGAGCTCATCATCGGCCTGATCTGCTTCTTCGTGGTCTTCGGTCTGCTCGGCAAGAAGCTCCTCCCCAGCATCGAAAAGGTGCTGACGGAGCGTCGGGACCTGATCGAGGGCGGGATGGAGCGTGCCGACGCCGCACAGGCCGAGGCCCAGGCCCTCCTTGAGCAGTACCGCGCCGAGCTCGCCGAGGCGCGTCACGAGGCTGCCCGGATCACCGAGCACGCCCGCGAGCAGGGCGCTGCCCTGATCGCCGAGATGCGCGAGGAGGGCCAGCGTCAGCGCGAGGCCGTCGTCGCGGCCGGCCACGCCCAGATCGAGGCCGACAAGAAGCAGGCGACCGCTGTCCTGCGCCAGGACGTGGGCTCGCTGGCCACCCAGCTGGCGTCCCGCATTGTCGGCGAGTCCCTCGAGGACCACGCCCGGCAGAGCGGTGTGATCGATCGCTTCCTGGACGACCTGGAGGCCAAGGCCGTCGCGAGCGCGGCGGGCGCCAAGTGATCGGCGCCAGCCGCGAGGCGCTGGCCGCCGGCCGCGAGAACCTCGACAGCCTGACCGACAACACCTCGGTGGACGCGGGCAAGGTGTCGGAGGAGCTCAGCGCCGTCACGGCCCTGCTGGACCGCGAGGTCTCGCTGCGCCGGGTGCTCACCGACCCCTCGCGGTCCGGTGCGGACAAGGCGCAGCTGGTCGGCTCGCTGCTGGCCGGTCAGGTCTCCGGCGAGACCGTCGACCTGGTCTCCGGCCTGGTCCGCTCCCGCTGGTCGGGCGCGCGTGACCTGGTCGACAGCGTCGAGGAGCTGGCCGCCTACGCCGAGGTGATCGCCGCCGACAAGGCCGGCCGCCTCGACGACCTGGAGGACGAGCTCTTCCGGTTCGGCCGGATCGTGAGCGGCTCGCACGAGCTGCGCGCCGGTCTGACCGAGCCGAAGGCCGGCCGCGCCGCCAAGGCCGAGCTGCTGCGCACGCTGCTCGGCGGCCGGGCCCTGCCGGGCACGGTCCGACTGGTCACCTCGTTGGTCACCAACCCGCGCGGCCGTAGCCTGGAGCAGGGCCTCGCGTCCTACTCGAAGCTCGCCGCCGACCGCCGCGACCGCGTGGTGGCCCTGGTCACCACCGCCGTGCCGCTGAGCGACGGCCAGAAGCAGCGCCTGTCCGGCGCGCTGGCCAAGCTCTACGGCCGGGCGGTCCGCCTGAACATCGACGTCGACCCCCGGGTCGCCGGCGGTGTCCGGGTGCAGATCGGTGACGAGATCATCGACGGCACCGTGTCGAGCCGCCTCGAAGGCGCTCGGCAGGCCCTCGAAGGCTGAGCCACCCGCACAGCAATTCCGACCCTCGGTCGGGCGCCGGTCCCATCCCACGGGACAGCCGGCACATACGAACGGCCGGTCCAACAGCACCGGCCGAGGATCGAATACTTGCGGCCCTCCTTGGGCGGGCCGAGGATCGCAACCTAGGAGAGCAGGGAAGCCTGATGGCGGAGCTTACGATCCGGCCGGAGGAGATCCGGGACGCGCTGGCGGACTTCGTCCAGTCGTACCAGCCGGACGCCGCCTCGCGTGAAGAGGTCGGCACGGTCACCGAGGCCATGGACGGTATCGCCAAGGTCGAGGGCCTGCCCTCGGTCATGGCCAACGAGCTGCTGAAGTTCGAGGACGGCACCCTCGGCCTGGCGCTGAACCTCGACACCCGCGAGATCGGCGTCGTCGTCCTCGGTGAGTTCTCGGGCATCGAGGAGGGCCAGACGGTGCACCGCACCGGCGAGGTCCTGTCCGTCCCGGTCGGCGACGGCTACCTCGGCCGCGTCGTGGACCCGCTGGGCAACCCGATCGACGGCCTGGGCGAGATCGCCGCCACCGGTCGCCGTGCCCTGGAGCTGCAGGCCCCCGGCGTCATGGTCCGCAAGTCGGTGCACGAGCCGATGCAGACCGGCATCAAGGCCATCGACGCGATGACCCCGATCGGCCGCGGCCAGCGTCAGCTGATCATCGGCGACCGCCAGACCGGCAAGACCGCGGTGGCGATCGACACGATCATCAACCAGAAGGACAACTGGCGCTCCGGCGACCCGAAGAAGCAGGTCCGCTGCATCTACGTCGCCATCGGCCAGAAGGGCTCGACCATCGCGTCGGTCCGCAGCGCCCTGGAGGAGGCCGGCGCGCTGGAGTACACCACCATCGTGGCGGCTCCGGCGTCCGACCCGGCGGGCTTCAAGTACCTCGCCCCGTACACCGGTTCGGCCATCGGCCAGGAGTGGATGTACGACGGCAAGCACGTGCTGATCGTCTTCGACGACCTGTCGAAGCAGGCCGAGGCCTACCGTTCCGTCTCGCTGCTGCTGCGCCGCCCGCCGGGCCGTGAGGCCTACCCGGGTGACGTCTTCTACCTGCACTCGCGCCTGCTGGAGCGTTGCGCCAAGCTCTCCGACGAGCTGGGCGCCGGCTCGATGACCGGTCTGCCGATCATCGAGACCAAGGCCAACGACGTCTCGGCGTACATCCCGACCAACGTCATCTCGATCACCGACGGCCAGTGCTTCCTTGAGTCCGACCTGTTCAACGCCGGCATCCGCCCGGCCGTGAACGTCGGCATCTCGGTCTCCCGCGTCGGTGGCTCGGCCCAGATCAAGGCCATGAAGTCGGTCGCCGGCCGGCTGCGCCTGGACCTGGCCCAGTACCGCGAGCTGGAGGCGTTCGCCGCCTTCGGTTCCGACCTGGACTCGGCCTCCAAGGCCCAGCTGGAGCGCGGCGCCCGCATGGTCGAGCTGCTGAAGCAGGGTCAGTACCAGCCGTTCCCGGTCGAGGAGCAGGTCGTCTCGATCTGGGCCGGCACCACCGGCCAGCTGGACGACGTTCCGGTCGCGGACATCCGCCGCTTCGAGCGCGAGTTCCTGGACACCCTGCGGGTCGAGAAGAAGGACCTGCTGGCGGCCATCGTCGAGACCTCGAAGCTCGAGGACGGCACCATCGACGCGCTGACCGAGGCGATCAAGAGCTTCAAGCTCGGCTTCACCACGGCTGACGGCAAGCTGCTCTCCGAGCAGGCCTGAGTCCGGTAGCGAGGGAAAGGACGTAACGACCCATGGGAGCACAGCTTCGGGTCTACAAGCGCCGGATCCGCTCTGTCACCGCGACGAAGAAGATCACCAAGGCGATGGAGATGATCTCCGCGTCGCGCATCGTCAAGGCGCAGCGCGCGGTGGCCGCCTCCACTCCGTACGCCGATGAGCTGACCCGGGCGGTGACCGCGGTCGCCACCCGGTCGACCGCCAAGCACCCGCTGACCACGGAGAACCCGGCCGCCAAGCGCGCCGCGGTGCTCCTGGTCACGGCCGACCGCGGCCTGGCCGGCGGCTACTCCACCAACGCCATCAAGCAGGCGACCGCGCTCAGCGCGCGCCTGAAGGCGGAGGGCAAGGAGGTCGTCACCTACATCTGCGGTCGCAAGGGCGTCCAGTTCTACGGGTTCCGCAACCTCGCGGTGACGGACTCCTGGACCGGCTTCTCGGACAAGCCGACCTACGCCGACGCGAAGACGGTGGCCGCCACGCTGATCGAGGCCTTCACGGCCGAGACCGGCGGGGTGGACGAGCTGCACCTGGTCTCGACGAAGTTCGAGTCCATGCTCACCCAGACCCCCGTCGACGCCCGCCTGCTGCCGCTGAAGCTGGACGATGTCCAGCTCAGCGACGACCGGCCGGCCAAGGGCGAGATCTTCCCGCTCTACGACTTCGAGCCGTCGGCGGAGGGCGTCCTGGACGCGCTGCTGCCGCGGTACGTCGAGAGCCGGATCTACAACGCGATGCTGCAGTCGGCCGCTTCCGAGCACGCCGCCCGCCGGCGCGCGATGAAGAGCGCGACCGACAACGCCGGCGAGCTCATCAAGTCGCTGACGCGGCTTGCCAACTCGGCCCGTCAGGCCGAGATCACCCAGGAAATCAGCGAGATCGTCGGTGGCGCCAACGCGCTGGCCGACGCTAGCGCGGGGAGCGAATGAGAATGACCACCACTGTTGAGCCGACCACGGCGACGGGCCGCGTCGCGCGGGTCATCGGCCCGGTCGTCGACGTGGAGTTCCCCGTCGACGCGATTCCGGAGATGTTCAACGCCCTGCACGTCGAGGTGGACAACCCCGACGGCACCGGCCGCAAGACCCTGACCCTCGAGGTCGCCCAGCACCTGGGCGACGGCCTGATCAAGGCCATCTCGATGCAGCCCACCGACGGCCTGGTCCGCGGCGCGCAGGTGACCGACACCGGTGCCGCGATCTCGGTGCCGGTCGGCGACGTGACCAAGGGCAAGGTGTTCAACGCCCTGGGCGACGTGCTCAACGTCGACCAGGCGGAGTTCAACACCCAGGTCACCGAGCGCTGGCCGATCCACCGCAAGGCGCCGAACTTCGCGGACCTCGAGCCGAAGACCGAGATGTTCGAGACCGGCATCAAGGTCGTCGACCTGCTCACCCCGTACGTCCGCGGTGGCAAGATCGGCCTGTTCGGTGGTGCCGGTGTCGGCAAGACCGTTCTGATCCAGGAGATGATCTACCGCGTCGCCGCCAACTTCGGTGGTGTCTCGGTCTTCGCCGGCGTCGGGGAGCGTACCCGTGAGGGCAACGACCTGATCCAGGAGATGATCGACTCCAACGTCCTGGACAAGACCGCGCTGGTCTTCGGCCAGATGGACGAGCCGCCGGGCACCCGCCTGCGGGTCGCCCTGTCCGCGCTGACCATGGCGGAGTACTTCCGCGATGTGCAGGGCCAGGACGTGCTGCTCTTCATCGACAACATCTTCCGGTTCACCCAGGCCGGTTCCGAGGTGTCGACCCTGCTCGGCCGGATGCCCTCCGCGGTGGGTTACCAGCCGAACCTGGCCGACGAGATGGGCCTCCTGCAGGAGCGCATCACCTCGACCCGCGGTCACTCGATCACCTCGATGCAGGCGATCTACGTCCCCGCGGACGACCTGACCGACCCGGCCCCGGCCACCACCTTCGCCCACCTGGACGCGACCACCGTTCTGTCGCGCCCGATCTCGGAGAAGGGCATCTACCCGGCCGTCGACCCGCTGGACTCCACGTCCCGCATCCTGGACCCGCGCTACATCGCGCAGGACCACTACGACACCGCGGTTCGCGTCAAGGGGATCCTGCAGAAGTACAAGGACCTCCAGGACATCATCGCGATCCTCGGCATCGACGAGCTCTCCGAGGACGACAAGATCACCGTCCACCGGGCCCGTCGGATCGAGCGCTTCCTCTCGCAGAACACCTACGTGGCGAAGCAGTTCACCGGTGTCGAGGGTTCGACCGTGCCGCTGTCGGAGACCATCGAGGCGTTCAACCGCATCGCTGACGGCAAGTACGACTCCGTTCCGGAGCAGGCCTTCTTCATGTGCGGTGGCATCGAGGACCTCGAGCGCAACGCCGCCGAGCTGGCCAAGAAGTAAGGCGCGCTGAGTTGGTGAGGGGTGGTCCCCGCTGCTGGGGACCACCCCTCACGGCTCGGTGGCTGTGATTCCGGTCATCTGTGCGCCGCTCGTTTCATCCGAGGGGCGTGAGCCCGTTATTCTTACCGAAACTCCCGAGCGATCGGGCGTTGCAAGAGCCTAGGAGCCCACGTTGGCTGAGCTGCACGTCGAGCTGGTCGCAGCCGACCGCAAGGTGTGGTCCGGTACGGCCACCCTTGTCGTCGCCCGCACGGCTTCCGGTGACACCGGCATCATGCCGAACCACACCCCGGTGCTGAGCGTGCTGGAGTCCGGTCCGGTGACCATTCGCACCACCGACGGCGGCACGGTCATCGCCGCCGTGCACGGTGGCTTCATCTCGTTCGCCGACAACAAGCTGTCGCTGCTGGCGGAGATCGCCGAGCTCGCGGACGAGATCGATGTGACCCGCGCGGAGCGTGCGCTGGAGCTCGCCAAGAGCGAGAGCGACGCGCACGCGGAGCGCCGCGCCGAGGTTCGCCTCGTCGCGGTGGGCCGCCGCAAGGCTGCCTGACACTGAGCTTGACCGACGGTCCCGGGGACGCCTGAGCGTGACCCCGGGACTGTCGTATCGGTTGATAAACGGGGATGCGGGTAGCGAGGAGGTCGGTGAGCATGGTCCTCGCCCTTGTGGTGTGCGCGGCGGTCGTGACCCTCGGGGTGGGCGGCCTGCTGGCGTTCGCGGTACGCCGGCGGTTGATCCAGCGGGTCGGCGGCACCTTCGACTGCAGCTACCGGCTCAAAATGCCGGAGAACGCCTCCACGCTCCCGGATCTCGACGAGAACGGCCAGCCCACCTCCGCCCCGGTCCCCGCGACCGACGGCAAGGGGTGGGTTTTCGGTATCGGGCGGTACAGCGGGGACCACATCGAGTGGTTCCGGGTCTTCTCCTACGCCCCCCGCGCGCGCAAGGTGCTGCCCCGCCGGGAGATCGAGGTGCTGGGCCGGCGCTACCCCGAGGGGCAGGAGGAGCTGGCCCTGCTCTCCGGCTCGGTGGTGCTGCGCTGTCTGCTCGACGGCGCCCCGCTGGAACTGGCGATGAGCGAGGACGCCCTGACCGGCTTCCTGGCCTGGCTGGAGGCGGCCCCGCCCGGGCAGAGAGTCAACGTCGCGTAGCGACGAGACTCTCGGACTGGGGGCGCCCCCGCCCGAAGGACGGCGGAGGGTCAACGTCGCCCAGGGCTGAGTAGGCTGCACCGCATGGTCAACCTCACGCGCATCTACACCCGGACCGGGGACGACGGCAGCACCGCGCTCGGCGACATGAGCCGCACCACCAAGACCGACCCGCGGCTGATCGCCTACGCGGACGCCAACGAGGCCAACGCGGTGCTCGGCCTGGCGATCGCCACCGGGGGCCTGGCGGGCGAGCTGGTGACCGTGCTGACGCGGATTCAGAACGACCTCTTCGACGTCGGGGCGGACCTGGCCACCCCCGTGGTGGCGGATCCCAAGTACCCGCCGCTGCGGGTCGAGCAGGGCTACATCGACCGGCTGGAAGCCGAGTGCGACCGCTACCTGGCGCAGTTGGAGAAGCTGCGCAGCTTCATCCTGCCCGGCGGCACCCCCGGGGCGGCCCACCTGCACCTGGCCTGCACCGTGGTGCGCCGGGCCGAGCGGTCCACCTGGGCGGCGATCGAGGCGCACGGCGACACCGTCAACCCGCTCACCGCCAAGTACCTGAACCGGCTCTCCGACCTGCTCTTCATCCTGGCCCGGGTGGCCAACAAGGAGAACGGCGACGTGCTCTGGGTGCCGGGGGAGAACCGCTAACCGAGCGGCGGCCGTTCGGACGCGTCGGGGCGCAGGGTCCACGGGAGCACGAACCAGAGCAGCGCGAACAGCGCCGTGGTGGTCGCGGTGATCGCGGCCGCCGCGGCGGTGCCCAGCACCACGTCGGTGACCAGCAGCACCGCGCCGTTGAGCGCAAGCGACAGGATCACCAGGCCGATCACCGTCAGCCGGGACGAGACCTTGACGATCCGTCGCTTGTAGCCGCGGTGGAACAGCGCCCGGTGGATCGCGACCGGGGTGGCCAGCACCGCCGAGGCCAGCACGGTGAGCAGCAGGGTGGTGATGTAGGTGTCGCGCTCGAAGGCGTCCAGCTCCGGGAACCGGCTGGTGAACGCCAGCCCGAGCAGGAACGCGAAGACGATCTGCACCCCGGTCTGGATCACCCGGAGCTCCTGCAGCAGCTCGACCAGGTTGCGGTCGGCGCGCTGGGCGGCGGACTCGTACCGGAGTGGCTCGGGGGCGGCGTCGTCGGTCATGCGGGCCATTGTGCCGAGCGGCCCGGCGCCCGACACAGATCACACCCGGGAGTCGTTTCATCACCCGGCCGCGGGCACTACAGTCCGAGCCGAGAGCGGCGCGGCTCCCTGGGGGTGATCCGCCCCCCACCCCTTCGGGCGGAGGCACCCCCAATCCTGGAGCGCGCCCGGACGGACTTCGGGAGAGCCAGCCATGAGCAGTGTTTCCACGCAGCGTCAGCAGATCGCGGTGATCGGTGCCGGACTGATGGGCGCGGGCATCGCGCAGGTCTCGGCGCAGGCCGGTCACCCGGTGGTGCTGCGGGACGTGACGGAGCAGGCGCTGACACGTGGACTGGACGGGATCAAGGCCTCGTACGCCAAGTTCGTCGCCAAGGGCCGGCTGACCGAGGAGGAGGCCGCGGCGGCGCTGGCCCGGATCACCACCACCACCGACCTGGGCGCGGTGGGGGAGGCGGACATCGTGATCGAGGCGGTGTTCGAGCAGCTGGAGGTCAAGGAGGCGGTCTTCCGCGAGCTGGACAAGATCGCCAAGGACGGCGCGGTGCTGGGCAGCAACACCTCGGCGATCCCGATCACCCGGATCGCGGCGGTCACCGACCGCCCGGAGTCGGTGGTCGGCGTGCACTTCTTCTCCCCGGTGCCGCTGATGCGCCTGGTCGAGCTGGTGCGCGGCTACAAGACCAGTGACGAGACGCTGGCCGCGGTCCGGGCCTACGCCGAGGGGGTGGGCAAGGAGGTGGTGGTGGTCAACCGCGACGTGGCCGGCTTCGTCACCACCCGGCTGATCACCGCGCTGGTGGTGGAGGCGGCCAAGCTCTACGAGTCGGGCGTGGCCAGCGCCGAGGACATCGACACCGCCTGCCGCCTTGGCTTCGGCCATCCGATGGGCCCGCTGCAGACCGCGGACCTGACCGGCGTGGACATCCTGCTGCACGCGGCCCGCAACATCTACGCCGAGACCCAGGACGAGAAGTTCGCCGCCCCGGAGATCATGGCCCGGATGGTCACCGCCGGGGACCTCGGCCGCAAGAGCGGGCGCGGCTTCTACGGCTACCAGGGCTGACGGTCCGCCGGTCGGGTCGTCCGCTGGTGAGCTTGCTCACGAGCGGCGGCCCGGACGGGTGATTTGCACCGCAATCGAGCGTGAGTACCAGGCACTCCTGCGTATATTCCCTCGGACGAGTGAAGTTGCTTCAGATCCGGCCGGGGGCAGAAACCTGGACCGCTGGTCCGGCGTCAGATGGTGGAGACGCCCGCCCCCGAAGAACCCCCGCAGAGGAGGACAGCGTGCGCATCGTGGAGTACCCGGCAGCCGGCGGCCAGGCTGTCCTCGCCCTGGAGGGTCGGCTGGACGTGCGCGGCGCCGCCGACGCCCGGGCCCGCCTGCACCAGGCGGTGGACGGGGGCAGCGGTGACCTGGTGCTCGACCTGTGCGGCCTCGAGTCCTGGGACGCCACCGGGCTCGGCGTGATCATGGGGACCCACCGCCGGGCCGGCCGGCTGGGCCGCCGCCTGGTGCTGCGCGCGGTGCCGGCCCAGTTGCAGCGGCTGCTGGTGGCCACCCGGCTGCACCGGATCCTGGCGGTCGAGGGCGCCGTCGCCGACCCGTACGGCGCCACCCTGCCCGGGCTGGCCGGGGTGCCCGGCGCCGCACCGATGCCCTCGGCGATCGCCCCGCGCTGACCGCCCCTCACCCGCGCCGCTGGGTGACCCGGCGGCCACCCAGCGTGCCGCACCGCCCCAGGAAGGGGACCGGCGCTGCGCGGGGGCGCCCGAGTGTGCGAGAGTCTGCGCCTGACGGGTCTCCATCACTCGACCGAGCCGGCCGCAGCGGGCGCCGCCGGACGAGCTGACCGCCCGTCGCCGACGGGCGCACCGGACGCTCCCGATCGGCCCGGTCCCTCTCAACGGCGGCCGACGACACGGTCGTCGGCGGAGCACAGGCGGAGCGCATCGTGTCACAGCCAACCGGCGATTTCGGGCAGGAGACCCTGCGGGTGCGGGCGGGTGACCTGGTGGCCGGGCGGTACCTGGTCACCGTCGGCGGAACCGACGGCACGGACCTGGCGCTCTGCCCGCCGGACCGCCGCCCGGCGCCGCGGTTGGCGGTCGACCGGGCCCGCCCGTTCGCCCGGGCCGCAGCCGGCCCCGGACCCACCCCCGCGGTCGGCCCGGTGGCGCTCGGCGCCGCGGCCGGCGACATGCCGCTGCTGGACCGCGAGGCGGAACTCGCCACCCTGCTCGGGCTGCTGGCCGAGGGCCGCTCGGTGCGCCTGGTCGGCGAGCCCGGCTCCGGGCGCAGCGCACTGCTGGCGGCCGTGGCCGAGGCCGCGGGCGAACTGGCCCCGCACGGGGTGCTGCGGCTGGCCGGCCACCGGCGTTCGACTGCGGACCTGCTGCAGGACCTCTACGCCGCCGCCTACCAGGGCGCCGGCTACCGGCCCGGCGCGGCCGAACTGCCCGAGCTGCTGGGCGCGGTGGGCGCCGTGGTGGTGATCGACGAGGTGGCGCCGGACGGTGCCGAGCTGGAGCAGCTGCTGGCCACCGCGCCCGAGTGCGCGTTCCTGATAGCCGCCGCGCCCGGCTCCGGCGGGGCGCTGCCGGTCGGCTCCCGGCTGGAGGACCACGTGGTGGCGGGGCTCTCCCGGACCGCCTGCCTGGCGCTCACCGCGCGGCTGGCCGGCCGCCCGCTGGACGAGGCCGAGCGGGCCTGGGCGGTGGACCTCTGGTTCGAGTCCCAGGGCCTGCCGCTGCGCTTCGTCCAGGCGGCCGCGCTGCTGCGCCGCCGCGACAGCGAGGTGGACGCGCTGCTGGCCGCCGAGGAGGACCGGCTGGACCTGTTCGGCGGGGCCGCCGCGGAGGACGCCTACGCCGACCCGGCGGTGCGCGAGGCCGAGCTGCGCAGCACCGTCCCGCTGCCCTCGGTGGCCGAGGCGGCCGCCCCCGCACTGCTGCTGCTGGACGGGCTGACCGAGTCGGCCCAGCGGGTGCTGCGGCTGGCGGTGGCCTTCGACGGCGAGTGCCCCACCGCCCCCCACCTGCCCGCGCTGATCGACGTCGACCACGGCGAGAGCGCGCTGCGCGAGCTGGTCGAGTGCGGGCTGGCCGAGTCGATCGGCGGTCACCACCGGCTCACCGGCGGCGTGCTGGAGGCACTGGCCCCGGTCTTCGCGGCCGAGCGGGTGCGGATCGAGGGGGCGGCCCAGCACTTCTCCTGGTGGCTCGGGCACGGCTCGGTGAGCGCGGCCCAGATCGCGGCCGAGGCCGAGGTGGTGCTGGGCGCGCTCTACGCCGACCAGGCCGCCCGCCGCCCCGAGGCGGTGCTCGGACTGGCCAGGGCGGCGGCCCCCGCCCTGGCGCTGGCGCTGCGCTGGGGGGCCTGGCGCGCGGCGCTGGACATCGGGGCCGCGGTCTCCCGGGAACTGGCCAGTCCGCGGGACGAGGCGTGGTTCCTGCACGAGTCGGGGGTCTACTGGTTCTGCCTCGGCGAGCACGAGCGGGCCAGGGCGGCCCTGGAGGCGGCCGGGGCGCTGCGCGGCATGGCCGGGGACACCCGGGCCCAGCTGGCCTCCCGGCGGCTGCTGACGCTCCTTCAGCAGATCGAGTCGGAGCCGGTGGCGGCCGAGCCGGCCACCCAGGTGCTGCGCCGCCCGGTGATCCGGGCGCTGGCCGCGCGCAGCCGGCAGTCGGCCTCGGTGCTGCGCGGCTGGTCCCGGCGCAACCTGGTGCTGGCGGCCTCCGGGCTGGTGGTGCTCGCGGTGGCCGGTACGGCGGTCGGCGTGATGGGCTCCGGGTCGGACCCGGCCGGCGGACCGGGTGCCGGGACCACCGGCGGCGACAGCGGGGTGTCCGGGACGCTGCTCACCGGCGGCGGGGCTTCGGTGTCCGCCTCCGCGAGTGCCACGGCCACCGACAGCGGTTCGGCCTCGGCGAGCGGGTCGGCCTCGGCCTCTCCGTCCGCCTCCGGATCGGCCTCCGCCTCGGCGTCGGCGAGCGCCTCGCGGGACCGCAGCACCACCCCGGGCGCGACCCCGGACCGTCCGAGCAGCACCACTGCGCAGCAGTCGTCGGCGCCCACCACACCGGTGGCGCCCCCGCCGACCACCACCAAGTCGGCGACGCCCTCGCCGAGTGCGAGCACCACCTCGGCCGCCCCCACCACGCCCGTACCCACCACGCCCGCGCCGACCACCGCTCCGCCCACCACCACCGGCGCTGCGGGCGGCCCGACCGGCTGACCGGCCGCTGGGCGGGGGAAGTCGGTTCCGCCGACTGCCCCCGCCCGGCGCGACCTCACTCAGTGCCGACGGAGCGTCAGAACAGCTTCAGCTTGTCGTCGTCGATCCCGCGCAGCCCGTCGTAGTCCAGCACCACGCAGGCGATGCCCCGGTCGGCGGCCAGCACCCGGGCCTGCGGCTTGATCTCCTGGGCCGCGAAGACGCCCCTGACCGGCGCGAGCAGCGGGTCCCGGTTGAGCAGCTCCAGGTAGCGAGTGAGCTGTTCGACGCCGTCGATCTCGCCGCGCCGCTTGATCTCCACCGCCACCGTGGCGCCGGCCGCGTCCCGGCACAGGATGTCCACCGGCCCGATCGCGGTCGGGTACTCCCGGCGGACCAGGCTCCAGCCGGTGCCGAGCACCTCCATCCGGTCGGCCAGCAGCTCCTGCAGGTGTGCCTCGACGCCGTCCTTGATCAGGCCGGGGTCCACCCCGAGCTCGTGCGAGGAGTCGTGCAGCACCTCCTCCAGCGTGATGATCAGCTTCTCGCCCGCCTTGTTCACCACCGTCCAACTGCCCTCTGCCTCCTTGAGCGTGCAGGGCGGCGACATCCAGTTGAGCGGCTTGTAGGCGCGGTCGTCGGCGTGGATGCTCACGCTCCCGTCCGCCTTCACCAGGATCAGGCGGGTCGCGGAGGGCAGGTGGGCGGAGAGCCGGCCGGCGTAGTCGACGGAGCAGCGGGCGATGACAAGGCGCATGGAGGCAAGCCTAGTGCCGCGTCAGGCAGCCTCTGCCCGTCAAGGAGCGGTCTCCGGTGCGTGCTGTCGGCCTGCCGGACGGAGGTCCTCGTGCTGGGTCGTACTCGGGCCTTCGGCCGGTGCGGCGAGAGCGCGTGCCGCAGGCCGCGACGGGGCGAAGGCTGCCTGACGCGGCACCGGGTGCTGCCGGACCCCGCTCGTGGCCGTCCGGACCCGCTCACGACAAGTGACCAGAGGCGAACGGTGGGTACGTCAATCCGCCGCGGACCCGTTCGACTGCGGACGCGATGCCCGGCCCCGTGCGGGGCCGGTGCCGCTACGCGCGGATCCGCCGCCCAGCGCTGCAGAGCCAATTGAAGCGAGTCGGTCCGCAGGGTGTACCGGGGAGTAGAAGGGGGCGAACCATGGGAACAGGGGAGCCGTTCGCTCCCGCGGTCTGGCGCCTGCGCGTACGGGCCGCTACGTTGGGTGACGCCTTCGAACGCCCACGTAGCCAAACGGGGATGGAGTGTGTGGGACATGGAGTTCTGGATCGATTCCGGCCATTCTGGCCACGCCGCCGCCGATTTCGGCGGGAATCGTGGCATTCGCCAGATTTGCGGGGGCTGGCCTGCCACCCTGGCAGAGCCCCGGCGGCCCCGGCCGGCACGCCCCGACGGGCCAACCGACTGAGCACGGCAACAGCACCGACAGCACGGCAACAGCACCAAGCGCACCACTGCACCACCACCCGCGCGAGGTGCGCGTGGTGGACCGCGAGAGGAGAACCCATGTCGCTCGACGTCTCACCGGCCCTTCTGGAGAAGGCCGAGCGAGGCGACGTCGACGAGCGGGAGTTCGTCGACTGCGTCCGTACGTCCCTGCCCTACGCCTGGGACCTGATCAGCTCGCTCGTCGCCCAGATGGAGGTCGACGGCACCGGCTTTGCGGACAACCAGGTCCCGCCGCCGAGCGAGCAGGCGCGCGGCCAACTGCTGCGCGCGATGGCCAGCGACGCCATCCGCGGCGCCCTGCAGCGGCACTTCGGTGTGCAGCTGGCCTTCCAGAACTGCCACCGGGTCGCGGTCTTCGGGCCGTCCGCCGAGGCCGAGGAGCGCCACCGGCGCTTCACCTCGGTCCGGGCCCAACTGCTCAACCAGTCGGCCGAGCTGCGCGACTGCTGACGCCGGGGTGAGCCCGTCGGCCGGCCGCGCAGGCCGGTCGACGGCGCGTCAGGAACTGGCGCCGGCTCAAGCCAGCTGCGGCAGTACCTCGGCGCCGAGCCGCTCGATGTTGTGCAGGGTGGCCTCCTGGTCGCCGGAGCCCTCGGCGAGCAGCGCGAAGCGGCGGATCCCGGTCCGCTCGGCGGTGGCCAGCAGCCGGTCGGCGCACTGGCGCGCGGTGCCCACCGCGTGCAGGTCGCAGAGCAGCCGGGTGTACGCGTGCGGATCGCGCATCCGGCGCTCGCGCCCGTCCACCGTGCGGTGCGCGCCCAGCCCGTACTCGAACCAGGCCGGCATCGCGTCCAGCAGGACCTGACGGGCGGTCAGGTTCCGGTCCGCCACCTGGGCCACCCCGGCGGCGACGTGCTCGCGCTCCACCCGGGCGAGCTGTTCCTCGCCGCGGCCGGCGGCCCGCCAGGCACCGCGGTAGGCCGCCAGCATGGCCTGCTTGTCCTCGTCGCCGGAGTGCATGCCGAGCAGCATCGGCAGCCCGCGCTCGGCGGCCAGCCGGACGCTGCCGGGGGAGGTGCACGCGACCACCATCGGCGGGCCGGCCGGCGTGACCGGCTCCACCGCCCGCGCCGGGGCCGTCCGCGCAGTGCCGCGCCCGTCCTCGGTGCGCTGGCGCGGGAAGCGCAGCGCCGGGGCGGTCGGCAGGCCCAGCCAGTTGGCCAGCTCGGTGCCGAACGGCTCCATCGCCCGCGGCACCACCTCGACCTCGGGGAAGCTGAACTGCGGCCCGTCGGCGCCGACCCGGGAGCCGCGCAGCCAGCGCAGCAGCAGGTCCAGCCGCTCGGCGAAGCCCTCCTCGTAGGCGGCCAGCCCGCTGCCGAAGACGGCCAGGTCGATCCACGGGCCGCCGCGCCCGACCCCGAGGGTGAACCGGCCACCGGAGGTCAGGTGCAGCAGCGCGGCCTGCTCGCCCAGGGCCACCGGGTGGGTGGTGGAGAGCACGCTGACCGCGGTGCCCAGTTGGATCCGCCTGGTCCGGCCGAGCAGCAGCGCGGCCAGCGTGGCGGCGTTGGGGCAGACGCCGTACGGGACGAAGTGGTGCTCGGCCAGCCAGACCGCGTCCAGTCCGGCCTGCTCGGCGGCCACCGTGGCCGCCACCGTCCGCTCCAGCGCCTGGGCGTGGGTCTGCCCGGGGAACTGGGCGGAGAGCAGGAAGGCGCCGACCCGCAAAGTGTCTTCGGCGGCCCGGGGACGGGCGGCCGGCTGCGGTGCGGTGACCGGGGGCAGCTCGGCGGCCGCCAGTGGGGGGAGATCGGCACGGGTCTGGGTCACGGGAATGCCCTCCTCGGGTGCGAGCGGTCCGACCGGCCCCGCCCTGTCCCCTGGTGAGTAACTGTCCCCACGTGAGTAACTCATGTCATGTGCCATTGGCACCCTGAACCACTGTTTTCCCTGAAGATCGGGTGGACTTACCGGAAAACCACCTGGGGGCCTCCGGCCGCATGATAAGGGTCAGATGGAGCGGCCCGTACCCTGGGATCGCCGCCTTGCCGCAACGGGCGGCGCCCGAGCCCCGGCCGAAAGGTGAAACCGTGTCCCCCCGTCGCAACCGGAGCAGCAGTCACCCCGAGCGCAGCGAGGGGGCTCCCGCACCGCTGGGCGGCGGCCTGCGCCGGGTGGAGCGCTTCGGTGGCGAGGACTGGATCGTGCAGACGGTGGCCGGCACCGCGGGCCGCAGCTACCGCTGCCCCGGCTGCGACCAGGAGGTCCCGCCCGGGGTCGGCCACGTGGTGGCCTGGCCGGACCACGGCGCCGGGGTGGAGGACCGCCGGCACTGGCACCGGGCCTGCTGGGGCGCGCGGGAGCGCCGTGGCTCGGCGGTGCAGCGCGGCCGCGGCGCTCCGAGGTACTGACGCCGGCTCAGCCGGCTCAGGCGTCGCGCGACCTGAGGACCATGGCGCCGCCGAGCAGCGCGAGCAGGGTCCAGCCGGCGCAGATGAAGAACCCGGCCAGCCAGCCGTACGGTTCGCTCGGCGCCTGGAACACGGCGATCATCTGGCGCCCGGCGTAGTCCGGGAAGTAGTGCGCCACGGTCTTCACCTTCGGCACCGCGGACAGGATCGGCGAGAGCAGGAAGAAGAACGGCACCAGCACGCCCAGCGCCAGCGTCTGGCTGCGCAGCATCACGGTCACCCCGGCCGAGAAGAGGCAGAGCAGGGTCAGGTAGACCGCCGCGCCGAGCACCGCGCGCAGCACGTCGGGCGAGCCGATCGTGGTGCGGTGGCCGCCCAGCAGGGCCTGGCCGAGGAAGAACGTGACGAAGGCGGTGACCAGCGAGACCAGCAGGGCCAGCCCGCCGATCACCATGGCCTTGCCGGTCAGCAGCGTGCCGCGCTGCGGCACCGCCGCCAGCGAGACCCGGATCATCCCGGTGCTGTACTCGTTGCCGATCGCCAGTACGCCGAAGACGATCATCGCGATCTCGCCCAGCATGATCCCGGCGAAGCTGGTCGCGGTGGCGTCGAACGGGGCGCTGGCGCCCTTGCGGAAGTCCTCGAAGTTGTTCTTGGTGAGCAGCGAGAGCAGCGCGCCGAGCGCCGCCGTCACCAGGAAGGCCAGCAGCAGGGTCCAGACCGTCGAGCGGACGCTGCGGATCTTGGTCCACTCGGAGCGCAGGATCGCGGGGAAGGAGGCCATCTCAGTCGCTGCCCTTCTGCTTGCTCGGCCGGCGCCAGTCGGCGCCCCAGTCAGGTCCGGCCCCCGGGACGGTGGTGCCGGTCAGTGGCGCGCCGGTCCCGTCCACGTGGTACTCCACCGAGTCGGCCGTCATCTGCATGAACGCCTCCTCCAGGGAGGCCCGTTGCGGGCTGAGCTCGTGCAGCGTGATGCCGTGCGCGGCGGCCAGCTCGCCGAGGCCGGCGGCGTCCCCGTCCGGCACCTCCCAGCTGCCCTCCGGGCCCGGCTCGGCGGTGATCGACTGCCGGGCCAGCGCGTCCAGCAACTGCTCCGGGTGCGGGGTGCGCAGCCGCACCGAGGAGCGCGAGTTCTGCTCGATGAACTGGGCCATCGGCAGGTCGGCCAGCAGCTTGCCCCGGCCGATCACCACCAGGTGCTCGGCGGTCAGCGCCATCTCGCTCATCAGGTGCGAGGAGACGAAGACGGTGCGGCCCTCGGCGGCCAGCCGCTTCATCAGGTTGCGGATCCACAGGATGCCCTCGGGGTCGAGCCCGTTGACCGGCTCGTCGAACATCAGGATCTCCGGGTCGCCGAGCAGTGCCGAGGCGATGCCGAGCCGCTGGCTCATGCCGAGCGAGAAGCCGCGGGACCGCTGGTTGGCCACCTCGGTCAGACCGACCTGGGCGAGCACCTCGTCCACCCGGCGCGTGGAGATCCGGTTGCTCTGGGCCAGCCAGAGCAGGTGGTCGCGGGCGGTGCGGCCGGGGTGCACCGCCTTGGCCTCCAGCAGCGCGCCGATGTACTTCAGCGGCTCACTCAGGTGGCCGTAGCCCTTGCCGTCGATGGAGACCCGGCCGCTGGTCGGGCGGTCCAGGTCGAGGATCATCCGCATGGTGGTCGACTTGCCAGCGCCGTTGGGGCCGAGGAAGCCGGTGACGACGCCCTGGCGCACGGTGAAGGTCAGGTGGTCGACCGCGGTCTTGGCGCCGTAACGCTTGGTCAGTTCGTGCAGTTCGATCATCGCAGCTCCCGATCCGTCACTCCTCGTCAGGTTATGACAATTCAGACAAGCGAGCCCGCATTATGCCGCTTTTCGGGAAGCCCCTACGGTGGACGCCATGACCGAACTCACGCTTCGTGACACCGGCGGCCCGGGCACCCCCCTGCTCCTGCTGCACGCCTTCCCGCTCAACTCGGCGATGTGGCGCGGGCAGTCGGACGGCTCGCTGGACCGGGCCCGGGTGCTGACGGTGGACCTGCCCGGCTTCGGCACCTCCCCGGCGCCGCAGGGCGAGCCCTCGCTGGACGTCTGGGCCGACGCGCTGGCCGCGCTGCTGGACCGGCTGGAGCTGGCGCAGGCGGTGATCGGCGGGCTGTCGATGGGCGGCTACCTGGCGATGGCCTTCGCCCGGCGGCACGGCGAGCGGGTGTCCGGACTGCTGCTGGCCGACACCAAGGCGTCCACCGACGCACCGGCGGCGCTGGCCAACCGGGAGCGGATCGCCGCCGCGGTGCTGGCTCGGCAGAGCGTGGCGCTGCTGCTGGAGGAGCAGTTCGACGCCTCGCTGCTCGGTGCCGAGGCGGGCGAGCAGCTGACCAAGGAGGTGCGCGCGCTGATCGCGGCGGCCACCCCGGCGGGCGTGGCCTGGGCGCAGCGCGCGATGGCCGGGCGGCAGGCCGCCTTCGAGACGCTGGCGGCGCTGGGTGTGCCGGCCGCGGTGGTGGTCGGCCAGGACGACCGGCTGACCCCGGTGGCGGACGCCGAGGAGCTGGCCGACGTGCTGGTGGACGCCGAGCTCACGGTGATCCCCGCGGCGGGGCACCTGGCCGCGCTGGAGGCGCCGGCCGCGTTCAACGCCGCGGTCAACGCGCTACTGCGCCGGGTCGGCTGACCGGGTGACGGCAGAACGGCCGTGGGCCCCACCCGAACGGGTGGGGCCCACGGCCGTCGTACTGCTGACGCAGGGTCAGCGGGACTGCTGGGCGGGCACGCCGAGCGCGTCGTCGTTCGGCAGCGAGGCCGCGGCGACGGCCGCACCGGTGAGCGTGGCCAGCATCTCGCGCACGTTGGTGAGCTGGGCGTTGATCGAGTCCCGACGGTTGGTCAGGGCCGCCAGCTCGCGCTCGGATTCGCTGCGGATCCGGTCGGCCTTGGCGTTCGCGTCCGCCACGATGTCCTCGGACTGGCGCTGGGCCGTCTCGACGGTCTGGCGGGCCCGGCGCTCGGCGTCGGTGCGCAGCTTCTCGGCCTCCAGGCGCAGCTGCTCGGCCCGGTGCTCGATCTCGGCCAGCCGCTTCTCGGCCTTGGCCTGACGGGCCGCCAGGTCGCGCTCGGACTGCTCGCGGCGCTTGGCCAGGTTGGTCTCGAACTCCAGCGCGGCCTGGGCGGCCTTGGTGCGGGTCTCCTCGAAGAGGGCGTCCGCCTCCTCGCGCTTGTTCTGGGCGTCCTTGTTGGCCTCGGCGCGCAGCTGGGAGCTGTCGCTCTTGGCCTTCTCGACGATCCGCAGACCCTCGTCCTCGGCCTTGGCCTTGCGGTCCTTGGCGTAGTTCTCCGCCTCGGTGCGGACCTGCTGCGCAGCGGCCTCGGCCAGCTCGCGGTGCTGCTCGGCGGCGCGGTGGGCCTCCTCACGCAGGTCCTTCGCCTCCTCCTCGGCCAGCCGCAGGATCTTCTCGACCCGGGCACCGAGGCCGGCGTAGGACGGCTCCGCCTCGGTCACCGCGGCCTGAGCGGTCTGGGTCTCCAGGTGGAGCTCCTCGATCCGCTTCTCCAGGGCGCTGATTCGGGACAATGCGCTGTCACGGTCGGCCACCAGCTTGGTGATCCGCTCGTCGACCTGGGCACGCTCGTACCCACGGCGCACCAGGTCGAAGCCGTGAGGGGAGTGACTGTCGCTCATGGGGCTGGGCTTCCTGTCGTCAAACCAATGAGGTGGTTGAGGGAATCCTGACACGTTACCGGAGTGTCGTAGGCAAAAAGCCTATGGCTGTCGGACAATGTCCGCTCAATCGGGTGGTGTCCGGTCGGACCTGCCACCACTCGAACGGGGGGCGCCCACTCCAGCGCCCGCCTTTGATCCCCCGTTGGCACCACTGGGGCCCTTGGCGGCCGGCGCCTTGGCACCCGTCTCGCGAGTCGCCGCCGCCGGCTGGGCGGAGGACGGCGCCTCGAAAGCTTCCAGCGCGGACAGCACGTCCTGCACGCGCGAGATCTCGGTGTTGATGTCCTTGCGCCGGCGCACCAGTTCGTCCAGCTCGCGGCGGCCCTCGGCGGTGACCCGCTGGGCCTCGGCGCGGGCCGCGGTCTGGATCCGGTCCGCCTCCTCCTCGGCCAGCCGCAGCTGCTCGGCGGCGGTCTGCTCGGCCGCCCGGCGGCGCTTGCCGGCCTCCTCGGCGGCGTCCTCCAGCTCGCGCTCGGCCTGGTCCTGCGCCTCGCGCAGCCGCTCCTCGGCCTTGATCTTCAGTGCCTCGGCCCGGGCGGCGGAGTCGGTCAGCTTCTGCTCGGCCTCCTTCAGCAGGCCCTCGGCCTTGCGCACCGCGGCGATCCGCACCTTGCTGGCCTCCGCGGAGGCCTGCGAGGTCAGCTCGGCGGCCCGCTCCTCGGCGGCGGCCACCAGGGCGGCGGCCCGCTCCTCGGCCTCGGCGACCGCGGTCCGCGCCTGTTCCTCGGCCTCGGAGAGCTGCTCCTGAGCCGCCGTCACCAGCGTGTCCACCCGCTCGCCGGCGCTCTTCATCGCCTGCGCGTTCTCCTTGCGGGCCCGCTCGTGCAGCGCCTCCACCTCGGCCTCGGTGCGCTCGCGCAGCTCCTCGGCCCGCTCCCGGATAGCGGTGGCGTCCCGGCGGGCCTCGGAGAGCAGCGCGTCGGCGTCCGCCCGGGCCCGCTCCACCTCGGCCTGGCCGGCCGCCTCGCCGCTCGCCACCAGCCGGTCGGCCTCCTTGCGGGCCGCCGCCACCATCGCGTCGGCCTGCTCCTCGGCGGCGGCGGTGGTGGCCAGCGCGGTGGTCTGCGCCTCCTCGCCGAGCGACTCGGCGTCCGCGAAGGCCTTCTCCAGCACCGCGGTGGCCTGCGCCCGGGTCGCCGAGTCGTACTGCTCGGCCTGCTCGCGGACGGTGCGGTCGTAGCTTTCCGCGTTGCTGCGGGTGGTGGCGTCGTACTCCTCCGCCAAGGCACGGGTGGCGCCCGCGTACTCCTCGGTCTCGGCGCGCAGCCGGTTGGCGAACTGCTCCGCCTCGGCGACCAGGGTGGCGCCGCGCTCCTCGGCCTCGGCCACCGTGCGCTGGGCCAGGGCCTGCGCCTCGGCGACCGTGACCCGGGCCTGCTCCTCGCTCTCGGCGTGCAGCCGGGCCGCGTACTGGTCGGCCTCGGCGTGCAGGCTCTCGGCGTACTCGCGGGCCTCGCCGACCACCCGGGCGGCCTCGGCCTCGGCCTCGGCGCGCAGCCGCTCGGCGTACTGCTCGGCCTCGGTGCTGAGCCGCTCCGCCTCGGCGGCGGTGTGCTCGCGCAGCTCGGTGGTCTCCCGCTCGGCCGCGGCGCGCAGTTCGGCCAGCTCGGCCGCGGTCCGCTCGCGGTCCTCGGCACTCTCCCGCTCGGTGCGCTCG
Source organism: Streptomyces tateyamensis (assembly GCF_003205575.1). Lineage (GTDB taxonomy): Bacteria > Actinomycetota > Actinomycetes > Streptomycetales > Streptomycetaceae > Kitasatospora > Kitasatospora tateyamensis. The sequence goes on along the minus strand of NZ_PYBW01000035.1, from coordinate 10,932 downwards.
ACCAGCTCCGCCACCTGCTCGGCGGCCCGCTCGTGCAGCCCGGCCACCGACTGGCGGACCTGGGCGGCCTCGTCCTCGGCGGTGGCGACCAGCTCGGCGGCCCGGGCGGTGGCGGCCGCGGTGGCGCCGGTCGCCTCCAGCCGGGCCTGCTCCAGCGCATCGAGGGCCTCGGCGCGCAGGCCGGCCACCTCTTCGGCGGTGCGGGCCACCAGCGCGGCGGCCTCCTCGTTGGCCTCGGCGCGGACGGTGGCGGCGGCGCTGTCGGCCTGCTCCAACTGCTCGGCGGCCTGCGCGCGCAGCGCGGTGGCCTCGGCCTCGGCCTCGGCCCGCACCCGGGCGGCCTCGGTGGCGGCGGCCGCGCGCTCGGCGGCGGCCTCGGCGGCGGCGAGTTCGCGCAGCTCGATGCTCTCCCGCTCGGCGGTGGCGACCAGCTCGGCGGTCTCGGCGGCGGTGCGTGCGGTCAGCTCGGCGGCGGCCGCCTCGGCCTGCTCGCGGGCCTGCTGAGCGGCCGTCAGGGCGGCGGCCGTCTCCTCCTGCTCGCGATTCAGCGCCACCGCGGCCTGCTCGGCGGCCCGGCGGCTCTCCTCGCGCAGCGCGGCGGCCTCGGCCTCGGCCTCGGCGCGCAGCCGGTCGGCCTCGGCGCGGGCCTGGGCCTCGCGCTCCTCGGCCGCCTGCTGGGCGGCGGTCTGCACCGCGGTCGCGGCGGCCTCGGCCTCGGCCCGTACCCGCTGGTCATAGGCGACGGCCTCGCGGCGCAGCTCGGCGGTCTCCTGCTCGGCGGCCGCCCGGTTCTCCGCGGCGGCGGCCTTGGCGGCGGCCAGCGCGTCCTTGTGCTGCTGGGCCGCGGCCGCCGCCAGCTTCTCGGCCTCGGCGGCGGCCCGCTGCAGGGTCTGCTCGGCCCGGGCCTGGGTCTGGGCGGCCTGCTCCTTGGCCGCGGCGCGCTGGCGCTCGATCTCGCCGGCGGCGCCCTCGCGCAGCTCGTCCGCGTCGGCCTTGGCCTTGGTGAGCAGCTCCTCGGCGCTCTTGGCCGACTCCTCTATCTGGGCCACCGCCTGCCGGCGGGCCTCGCCGCGCACCTTGTCGGCCTCGGCGGCGGCGTGCGCGCGCAGCTGCTCGGCCTCGGCGCGCAGCGCGGCGGCCTCGTCCTGCAGCTGTTCCATCCGGGCGCGGATGTCGGCGGCGTCGTCCAGTGCGGCGTTCTGCGCCTCCTCGACCGCGGCCTGGGCCTGCTCGCGCAGCCGCTCGGCCTCGGCGGCCGCCTCGCCGCGGATCCGCTCGGCCTCGGCGGCGGCCTCGGCCCGGGTGGCCTCGGCGTCCTGGGTGGCCCGGGAGAGCGCCTCCTCGGCGCTGCGGGCGGCCTTGGCCAGGTGGACGGTGGCGTCCTTGGCGCCCTCGGCCCGGCCCTGCTCGCGGGCCTCGGCCCGGACCGCCTCGGCGGCGGCCTGGGCCTCGGCGACCAGCGCGGCGGCCTCGGCGCGCTGCTCCGCGATGGCCGACTCGGCCTCCTCGCGCAGCTGGGTGGCCACCGACTCGGCGGCGGTGCGCAGCCGGGCGTTCTCGTCGTCGGCGGCGGCCTTGGCGGCCTCCGCCTCGGCCATCGCGGTCTGCGCCCGGGCCAGCAACTCGGCGGCCTCGGCCCTGACCCGCTCGGCCTCCTCGGTGGCCTTGGCCACCATCCGGGCCACCTCGGCCTTGGCGGTCTGCGAGCGCTGCTCGCTGGCGGCCTCGCCGTCGGCCACCTTGCGGGAGGCGGTGGCCTCGGCGTCGGCGCGCAGCTGCTCGGCGGCCAGCGCGGCCTGCTCGCGCAGCTCGGTGGCCTCCTGGCGGGCCCGCTCGGCCTCCAGCCGGGCCTCCTCGCGCAGCCGCTCGATCTCGGCGGCGGCCCGGGCGGCGGCGGCCTCGGCCTGCTCGCGGTCGCGCACCGCCTCCTGCTGCAGCTGGGCGATCTGCTGCTCGGCGGCGGCCAGCTTGCGCTCGGCCTCGGCCTGGGCCCCGGCCAGGTGACGGCTGGCCTCGTGGGTGGCCTCGGCGTTGGCCTGCTGGGCCTGCTCGGCGGCCGAGCGCAGCAGCCGCTCGGCGTCGGTCTGGGCGCGCAGCAGCGCGGCCTCGGCGGCGGCCTGGGCCTCGCCGCGGGCGGCGTCCACGTCGGCGGCGGTCTGCGCGCGGGCCTGGTCGGACAGGGCGGTGGCCTCGGCCCGGGCGGCGGCCATCATCCGGTCCGACTCGGCGCGGGCCTCGGCCAGCAGCCGCTGGGCCTCCTGCTCGGTGCCGGCCCGGGTCTGCTCGGCCCAGTTGACGTTCTCGTTGACGTGCTGCTCGGCGGCCCGGCGCAGCTCGAGCAGCTCCTCCTCGAGCTGGCGGCGGCGGGCCTGCAGCTCCGCCTCCAGCCGGGCGGTGCGCTCGGCGGCCTCGGCCATCAGGCGCTGGGTGGCCGCCTGGGACTCGCGCAGCTGCCGCTCGGCGTCGGCGCGCAGCTGCTGGGCCTGGAGCTCGGCGGTGCGCAGCAGCTGCTCGGCCTGACCGGAGACGGAGTCGAAAGCGCGCGGCTGGGCCAGCTGCCGACGGGATTCGTGCAGCTTGGCCCGGAGCACCTCCACCTGGTAGGCGAGGTCCTCGGCATGCTCGACGGTCTTGTCCCGCTCCTTGCGAAGCCGGTCCATCTCGGCCTCGAACTGGGAGAGGTGATCATCAACCTCGTAGCGGTCGTTGCCCCGCACTGCGCGGTCCCATCCATCTCCTGGTCGCGTCCTCGACCGGTGCCGGCCCCATCGGGGCCGGGTGATCCGGTCCTTGCATCCGCGGTCGCGCGGGCGAAACCCGGGCCGTGGTCGGAGTCGTGGCCGGTGGGGCGCGGTGACCGCGCTCCCGGGACCGGTTCGGACTCCTGGGCGAACTCTTGCCTGTGGAGAATGGTGACAGATCCGAACTGCGACCGTTCAGCCGTGCCCTGGATTCGGACTCCCCGCGACCCTGGGCAGTGTAGTGGGCCGGAGCGGGCCTGTAACCGGGCAGGGCCGGGGTTGGACAGGTTACCGACGGGTCAGTGGCCGTCCGACTCCGCGGAGGTGACCAGCTCGGTCAGCACGCCGCCGCAGTCCTTCGGGTGCAGGAAGGTGATCCGCGAACCCATCGAGCCGCGCCGGGGCTCCTCGTAGAGCACCCGCACGCCCTTGGCCTTGATGTCCGCGGCGTCCCCGTCGACGTCGGCGGTGCCGAAGGCGATGTGGTGGACGCCCTCACCGTTCTTGGCCAGCCACTTGGCCACCGTGGAGTCCTCGCGGGTGGGCTCCAGCAGCTGGAGGTAGGAGGCCCCGCCGTCGTCGGTGTCGTTGATCTTGAGCATGGCCTCGCGCACGCCCTGCTCCTCGTTCACCTCGCTGTGGAACACCTCGAAGCCGTAGGTGGCACGGTAGAACTCGACCGTCTTGTCGAGGTCGAAGCAGGCGATGCCGATGTGGTCGATCCGGGTCAACACGTCAAGCCTCCTGAGGGATGGGGTCGGACCAGTGCAGCGCAGCTGCCCGGGCGGGCGCCAGCGGGCCGCGTGCGAGCCTGATCACACCGAAGGTGCGGTGACGCCCGGGTTACACGTCAGTACATTGAGCAGCATCCCTCTCCCCGGGCCCGTCGTCGTGCCTCACCGCCGGACGGACTCGTTGGCCGAACGTGCGAAGGGGCTCGTGCCATGCCTACCGCTTCCACCGCTACCACCTCCGTGATCGTCGCGGGAGCCCGTACCCCGATGGGCCGACTGCTCGGCTCGCTGAAGGACTTCTCCGGCGCCCAGCTCGGCGGCTTCGCGATCAAGGCCGCCCTGGAGCGGGCCGGGGTGACCGGCGACCAGGTCCAGTACGTGATCATGGGCCAGGTGCTGCAGGCCGGCGCGGGCCAGATCCCGGCCCGCCAGGCCGCCGTGGCCGCCGGCATCCCGCTGAACGTGCCGGCGCTGACCATCAACAAGGTCTGCCTGTCCGGCCTGGACGCCATCGCGCTGGCCGACCAGCTGATCCGGGCCGGCGAGTTCGACATCGTGGTGGCCGGCGGCCAGGAGTCGATGACCAACGCCCCCCACCTGCTGCCCAAGTCCCGCGAGGGCTACAAGTACGGCGCGATCCAGCTGCTGGACGCGATGGCGCACGACGGCCTGACCGACGCCTACGAGAACATCCCGATGGGCGAGTCGACCGAGAAGCACAACACCCGCCTTGGCATCGGCCGCGAGGTGCAGGACGAGATCGCCGCCCGCTCGCACCAGCGGGCCGCCGCCGCGCAGAAGAACGGCGTCTTCGACGCCGAGATCGTCCCGGTGGAGATCCCGCAGCGCAAGGGCGAGCCGGTGCTGTTCTCGCAGGACGAGGGCATCCGCGGCGAGACCACGGTGGAGACGCTGGCCAAGCTGCGCCCGGCCTTCACCAAGGACGGAACGATCACCGCCGGCACCTCCTCGCAGATCTCCGACGGCGCCGCCGCGGTGGTCGTGATGAGCAAGGCCAAGGCCGAGGAGCTGGGCCTGAGCTGGATCGCCGAGATCGGCGCCCACGGCAACGTGGCCGGCCCGGACAACTCGCTGCAGTCCCAGCCGTCCAACGCCATCAAGCATGCGGTGGCCAAGGAGGGCATCACGGTCGCGGACCTCGACCTGATCGAGATCAACGAGGCCTTCGCCGCGGTGGCCCACCAGTCGACCGCCGACCTGGGCGTCAGCGCCGACATCGTCAACGTCAACGGCGGGGCGATCGCGCTGGGTCACCCGATCGGCATGTCCGGCGCCCGGGTGGTGCTCCACCTGGCGCTCGAGCTGGGCCGGCGCGGCGGCGGCACCGGCGTGGCCGCGCTGTGCGGCGGCGGCGGCCAGGGCGACGCGCTGATCATCCGGGTGCCCAAGGCCTGACGGCGCCCGACGCGAAGGGGAGAGACCGTTCCATGATCGACGTACCGACCCTGGTCGAGCAGGCCCGCGCGGGCCGTCCGCGGGCGGTGGCCCGGCTGATCTCGCTGGTCGAGAACGCCGCGCCGCAGCTGCGCGAGGCGATGGCGGCGCTGGCGCCGTACACCGGGCAGGCCTACACCGTGGGGCTGACCGGCTCGCCCGGGGTCGGGAAGTCGACGTCCACCTCGGCGCTGGTGTCGGCCTACCGCCGGCTCGGCAAGCGGGTGGGAGTGCTGGCGGTCGACCCCTCCTCGCCGTTCTCCGGCGGTGCGCTGCTCGGCGACCGGGTGCGGATGCAGGACCACGCCACCGACCCGGAGGTGTTCATCCGCTCGATGGCCACCCGCGGCCACCTGGGCGGCCTGTCCTGGACGGCGCCGCAGGCGCTGCGGGTGCTGGACGCGGCCGGCTGCGAGGTGATCCTGGTGGAGACCGTCGGGGTCGGCCAGTCCGAGGTGGAGGTGGCCGCGCAGGCCGACACCACCGTGGTGCTGCTGGCGCCGGGGATGGGCGACGGGATCCAGGCCGCCAAGGCGGGCATCCTGGAGATCGGCGACGTGTTCGTGGTCAACAAGGCGGACCGGGACGGCGCCGACGCCACCGCCCGGGAGCTGGGCCACATGCTGGGGCTGGGCGAGGCGCGCGGGCCGGGCGACTGGCGCCCGCCGATCGTCAAGACGGTGGCGGCCCGCGGCGAGGGCGTCGACGAGGTGGTCGAGGCGCTGGAGAAGCACCGCGCCTGGCTGGAGGAGCACGGCGAGCTGGCCGCACGGCGGCGGCGCCGGGCGGCGCAGGAGATCGAGGTGATCGCGCTGGCCCAGCTGCGCTCGCGGATCGGCGACCTGCGCGGCGACCGGCAGTTGGACGCGCTGGCCGAGCAGGTGGCCGACGGCCGGCTGGACCCGTACGGCGCGGCGGACCGGCTGGTGGCCGGCGTGACGGACCGTTAGGGCCGGGCCCGACGGGTGGTCAGCCCCGGCCGCGCAGCCCGCGCAGGTGCTCGGCGATCGGGGCCAGCGCCTCGAACAGGGCGTCCAGCTGGTCGTCCTCGAAGCGGTCGATGAAGTGGGCGCGGACGCTGCGCACGTGGTCCGGGGCGACCTTGCGCAGCGTCTGCCAGCCCTGCTCGGTCAGGTGCGCGAACAGGCCGCGCCGGTCGCCCGGGCACTCCTGGCGCAGCACCAGGCCGGCGCTCTCCATCCGGGTGATCTGGTGCGAGAGCCGGCTCTTGGACTGCAGCGTGGCGGTGGCCAGGTCGGTCATCCGCATCCGCCGGTCGGGGGACTCGGAGAGCACCACCAGGATCTCGTAGTCGTTGATCGCCAGGTCGTGCTGCTGGAGTTCGCGGCTGAGCTGGTACTCCAGCAGCTTGCTGACCTCGAGGTGGGCGCGCCACAGCCGCTGCTCCCGGGCAGTCAGCCAGGGGGCGTCGTCCTCGGCGGGGTCGGCGGCCGGCTCGGTGGCGTGCGTGTCCATGTCGTTCATGATACCCGAGGTTGTTCAATTTTCTACAACTTCAGGTTCCCGCCGTCCGGGCCGCCGCGGTTCAGGCCGCCGTGGTCTGCGACGGCGCCGCGACCGCGGCCCGCTCCACCTCCAGCAGCGAGGCCGAGTGCCGCTGCGCCTCGAACGCCCGGTGGCCGCCGCGCAGGCCGAACAGCCGCTTGGAGAGCAGGATCCACAGTACGGCGGCGACGTTGACCGCGATGGTCACCAGCTTGACCGGGCTGACGTGGTGGATCAGCTCCATCCCCTCCAGCGGGAGGAAGGCGGCGGTGGCGATCACCGCCAGGTACTCCGCCCAGCGCTTGTTCAACCACAGGCCCACGCCCTCGACCAGTTCGATCAGCGAGTAGGCCAGCACGCCGCCGGCCACGTAGGTCAGGGTGGTCTTCTTGTAGTCGAAGGTCCTGCGGATGGTGTCGACCACCGAGGAGTGCTCCAGGTCCCAGTGGAAGTGGTCGGCCACCGGGCGGAAGACCGTCAGGTTGCGGTCGAACAGCAGGTGCACCGCGTCCTGGCTGTTGGCGAACCGCCAGACCGCCCAGGCGACCAGGATGCCCAGCACGCCGCGCAGCGCCCGCTCCACCGCCAGGAAGCGCAGCACGAACAGGTCGCGCAGCGCCTTGCCGCGGGGCACCAGCGGCGCCTGGTCGGCCGGCCCCGAGCCGTGCGGGGCGCCCAGGGCGAAGTCCCCACAGCGCAGGCAGCGCCAGGCCTCGCCGGCCGCGGTGGCCACGTGCAGCCGCTCGCGCAGGGCCGGCTCGGTGGGTGCGTAGGTCAGGTGGCCGCGCCGGGCGCAGGTGCGGCGGTTCCAGTCGTGCTTGAACAAGGTGTGTCCCCCCGGTTTCTGGCCCGCCACCGGGCCGTGCGGCAGCAGGATAGCGAGGCCGTCCGAGCGGCCACCACGACTGTGACCTCCGGCACCCGCGGGGCCCCCGGCGGTGGTCGCCGGGCGGGCGGCGCCCATAATGGGCGACGGCTTGTGCCCCGGTTCACAAGCGCTGCCCCCGTCGTCCTCCGTGAGGTACCCCGCCATGCAGAACAGTGCCGCCCACCGGCTGCGACTCGTCTCCGGCCCCGAGGGCCTGTCCTTCATCCTCCTGCTGGTCTGCTCGGTGCTGAAGCGGACCACCAGCTTCGACGCGGTGCCGGTGATGGGCATGGTCCACGGCATGCTCTTCATCGCCTACGTGGCCTTCCTCGGCCTGGCCTGGCAGAAGCAGAAGTGGACCGCCAAGCGGGCGCTGCTGCTGCTGGTCCTGTCGGTGCTGCCCACCGGCGGCTTCTTCGCCGAGCGGATGCTGGCCAAGGAGGAGCGCGGCGAGCCGGTGGCAGCCGCAGCCACGGCCTGATCCCACCATGCGGGCCGCCCGGCAACCGCCCGGCGGCCCGCCGGTACGGTGAGGAGGTGGCCAAACCCCTCTCGCTCGACTTCGACCCGATCGCCCGCGCCGACCAGCTCTGGACCCGGCGCTGGGGCCAGGTGCCCGCGATGGCGGCGATCACCTCGGTGATGCGCGCCCACCAGATCCTGCTGGGCCGGGTGGACGCGGTGGTCAAGCCGTACGGGCTGACCTTCGCCCGGTACGAGGCGCTGGTGCTGCTGACGTTCAGTCGGACCGGCGAGCTGTCACTGTCCAAGATCGGCGAGCGGCTGATGGTCCATCCGACCAGCGTGACCAACACGGTGGACCGGCTGGAGAAGGCCGGACTGGTCTCCCGGCGGCCCAACCCGCTGGACGGGCGCGGGGTGCTGGCCACGATCACGCCGCGCGGGCGCGAGGTGGTGGAGCGGGCCACCCGCGAGCTGATGGCCATCGAGTTCGGCCTGGAGAGCTACGACGAGGAGCAGTGCCGCCAGGTGTTCGACCTGCTCAAGCCGCTGCGGGTGGCGGCCGGCGACTTCGCCGACACCCCGGCCGAGCCGGTCGACGAGACCCCCGCTGCGACCCCCGCCGAGGCCGCCCCGTAAAGGCGGTTACCCTCTTCTTGCCCGTCTGTCTAGCCGAAGGCCGCCCCTCATGAAGCCCTCCCCCCTGCTCGCCTGGTACCGGGCGCTGGCCATCGCCACCGGTTGCGCGCTGCTGATCTTCTGCGGCTTCATGATCGCGAAGTACGGCTTCGGCGGCGCCAAGGACCTGACCACCTACGTGGCCATGCTGCACGGCTACCTGTACATCGGGTACTTCGTGGTGACCTTCCTGCTCGGCCAGAAGCTCAAGTGGCCGCTGGGCCGGCTGCTCTTCACCCTGGCGGCGGGCTGCATCCCGTTCGCCTCGTTCGTCGCCGAGCGCCGGGTGGTCCGCGAGGCCGCCGCGGCCGGGGCGGCCGCCCCCGCGAAGCAGCCGGTCAGCGCCTGAGCACCCCGCACCGCACGCGACAGGCCCCCGCCGGACCGGCGGGGGCCTGTCGCGTCCGGCGAGCCATCGACAAATAGTAGGACGTCCGAGTAAATTTCTAGGACGTCCTACTACCTGACCCGGAGCGGAGCCCATGGACGCCGAGGAGATCGAGCGCGGCAGGCAGCGCTGGCAGCAGCGCTACGACAGCGCCCGCAAGCGCGATGCCGACTTCACCACCCTGTCGGGCGAGGAGGTCGAGCCGGTGTACGGCCCGCCGGCCGGCCAGGACCAGGAGGGCTTCGAGCGGATCGGCTGGCCCGGGGAGTACCCGTACACCCGCGGCCTGCACGCGACCGGCTACCGCGGCCGGAACTGGACCATCCGCCAGTTCGCCGGGTTCGGCAACGCCCAGCAGACCAACGAGCGCTACAAGATGATCCTGGAGGCCGGCGGCGGCGGGCTCTCGGTCGCCTTCGACATGCCCACCCTGATGGGCTACGACTCCGACGACGGCAAGTCGCTCGGTGAGGTCGGCCACTGCGGGGTGGCGATCGACTCGGCCGCCGACATGGAGGTGCTGTTCGACGGCATCCCGCTGGGCGAGGTCACCACCTCGATGACGATCAGCGGTCCGGCGGTGCCGATCTTCTGCATGTACCTGGTGGCCGCCGAGCGCCAGGGAGTCGACCCGGGCGTGCTCAACGGCACCCTGCAGACCGACATCTTCAAGGAGTACATCGCGCAGAAGGAGTGGCTCTTCGCGCCCGAGCCGCACCTGCGCCTGATCGGCGACCTGATGGAGTACTGCGCCGAGGGCATCCCCGCCTACAAGCCGCTCTCGGTCTCCGGCTACCACATCCGCGAGGCCGGGGCCACGGCCGCCCAGGAGCTCGCCTACACGCTGGCCGACGGCTTCGGCTACGTGGAGCTGGGCCTGTCCCGCGGCCTGGACGTGGACGTCTTCGCCCCCGGCCTGTCCTTCTTCTTCGACGCCCACCTGGACTTCTTCGAGGAGATCGCCAAGTTCCGCGCGGCCCGCCGGATCTGGGCCCGCTGGCTGCGCGAGCGGTACGGGGCCAAGACCGAGAAGGCGCAGTGGCTGCGCTTCCACACCCAGACGGCCGGCGTCTCGCTGACCGCCCAGCAGCCCTACAACAACGTGGTGCGCACCGCGGTGGAGGCGCTGGCGGCGGTGCTCGGCGGTACCAACTCGCTGCACACCAACGCCCTGGACGAGACGCTGGCGCTGCCCAGCGAGCAGGCCGCGGAGATCGCGCTGCGCACCCAGCAGGTGCTGATGGAGGAGACCGGGGTGGCCAACGTGGCCGACCCGCTGGGCGGCTCCTGGTACGTGGAGGCGCTGACCGACCGGATCGAGGCGCAGGCCGAGGAGATCTTCGCCCGGATCCTGGAGAAGGGCGGCCTCGCCAAGGGCGGCGAGGACCACCCGATCGGGCCGATGACCGCGGGCATCCTGCGCGGGATCGAGGAGGGCTGGTTCACCGGCGAGATCGCCGAGGCCGCCTTCCAGTACCAGCAGCAGGTGGAGAAGGGCGCCAAGCGGGTGGTCGGGGTCAACTGCTTCCCCAAGTCGGTCACCCCGGAGCTGGAGATCCTGCGGGTCAGCCACGAGGTGGAGCGCGAGCAGGTGCGGGTGCTGGCCGAGCGCCGGGCCGCGCGCGACGAGGCGGCGGTGCGGGCCGGGCTGGACGCGATGCTGGCGGCCGCCCGGGACGGCTCCAACATGATCCCGGCGATGCTGCAGGCGGTGCGCGCCGAGGCCA
>NZ_PYBW01000035.1:0-265 GCF_003205575.1 Streptomyces tateyamensis | reverse complement strand
CCCGCCGGCGTGTCAGCAGGGCCGGGTCAGGCCCGGGTTGAGCAGCAGCGAGGTGAACCGGCTGATCCACTCCGGGGTGGCCGGCTCGCCGCTGACCAGCATCCGGTGCTCGACCGCGCCGGCCACCGTGTCGAAGATGATGTCGATCTCCTCGGCGCGCTCCGCGGGGTCGCCCTGCGCGGTGATCTCGCCGCGGGCCAGCGCGTTGGCCAGGCCCTGGTAGACCAGGCGCTTCTGCGGGTCGACGATGTGCTCGCGGATCCGG
>NZ_PYBW01000328.1 GCF_003205575.1 Streptomyces tateyamensis | reverse complement strand
GGCTGGACGGCGGCCTCGACCACCTCGGCTACGTCGGGTACGTCGACCACCTCGGGCACCGCGGCCTCCTCGGCCGCCTTCGCCACCCGGGCAGCCGCGCCCCGCGCCGCCGGGCGCGGGGTCAGCCCCGCCCGCCGTGCGCCCGGCTCCTCGCTCCCCGCCGCGGCCCGGGCTGCCGCCGCCATCGCTGCCGCGTCCGCGAACCGGTCCCCGGGCCGCTTGGCCAGTGCCTTCGCCACCACCTCCCGCA
>NZ_PYBW01000327.1 GCF_003205575.1 Streptomyces tateyamensis | reverse complement strand
AGAGGGCGGAAAGTGAGCCTATGTCTGGTTCATCCCCTTGTCGGGAGTGAGCGGGGCGGCGGTGGTGGCTCGCCGGGAGGCAGGGGCTGAGCGGTGGTGAACTGCCCGGGTTCGATCTCGGTCAGGATTCCGTGCCTGGTCAGGCGCTTGAGCTTCGTGCGGATGTTGTTGATGTTGTTCGGCGTGAGGGGCAGGTCCATCGCCTCGCAGACGTTCCGGGCCCGCAGTGGAGCGTCCGCGTCGGCGAATACGGCCAGGATCTGCTGGTAGGCGGGACCCTCAG
>NZ_PYBW01000326.1 GCF_003205575.1 Streptomyces tateyamensis | reverse complement strand
TTTCATCGACACCGCCGAGGGCTACGGTCCCTACACCAACGAGGAGTTGGTGGGCCGGGCCCTCAAGGGGCACCGCGACCAGGTGGTGCTCGCCACCAAGTTCGGCCTGATCTCCCACACCGGCCGCGAGAGCGGCCCGGACAGCAGCCCGGCCAACGTCCGCGCCGCCGTCGGGGGTTCGCTCAAACGCCTGGGCACCGACCACATCGA
>NZ_PYBW01000325.1 GCF_003205575.1 Streptomyces tateyamensis | reverse complement strand
CCGACGCCGCCGCCGCGCTGGACAGCACCGCGGAGCCCGGCGGCCTGCCCGTCCACTGGTCCGGGTGCGAGCGCCGCTGCGGGCACCCGGCGGGGGACTGGGTGGACGTGCTGGCCACCTCGGAGGGCAGCTACCGGATCACCCAAAAGGCCACTGGCACAATCGAAGTGACGAACCATCAGATGGCAGCGGCGGTCGCCGCAGCCCG
>NZ_PYBW01000324.1 GCF_003205575.1 Streptomyces tateyamensis | reverse complement strand
CCGGCCCGGGCGGTGCGGCGGGCGGTGCGACAGCCTCGGCCGATGCGGGAGGTGCGGCAGCAGCGGGCGGTGCGGCCAGCCAGTCGGCGGAGGGAACGAAGAAGAGCGAGCCGGTGACGGCGGTCGACACGTCCAGCAGCCGGTCGTGCCGGCCGTCCCCGTCGCGGCCCAGGAACATGTTGGCCAGCATCTCCTCGGTCACCGCGGGGGTGCGGCAGTAGCCGATGAAGTAGGTGCCGGCCTCGCCGGT
>NZ_PYBW01000323.1:353-476 GCF_003205575.1 Streptomyces tateyamensis | reverse complement strand
CACGGCGCTGGCCTCGCTCACCCCGGGCAGCAAGGTGACTGTCACCTACACGCGCGGCGGGCAGACCAAGACCGCGGACGTCACGCTGGGCACGCTCGGCTCCTGACCCGGCCCCCGACCGGT
>NZ_PYBW01000323.1:0-143 GCF_003205575.1 Streptomyces tateyamensis | reverse complement strand
AGGCCGGCCAGCCCGCCGCCGGGTGCCAGGCTGCCGTCCGCCAGCGTGGCCCCGCCCCGCCCGTCGTCGCCCACCTGAAGCAGCAGGCGGTCGCCGGAGCGCCAGGCGTCCACCGTCGCGGTGCGGGCGCCGGCGTGCTTGGC
>NZ_PYBW01000322.1 GCF_003205575.1 Streptomyces tateyamensis | reverse complement strand
GGTGGCGTGCGCCCCCCCCGAACGGGCAAAGCCCCCGAAAAAACCCCTTCCCCCCCTCCGCCCCCCCCCCGGGCGCGCCCCCCCCCCCCCCCCCGGCACCACGTGGCACCCCCGCGCCCCCCCCCGCCGCGACCCGCCCCACCGCTGCCCGCCGGACGAAGGAGAGCGACCCGATGATCGGCCGGATCCCCGTCCTCGACGTCGCCCCCCTGGTGGACGGCGGCCGCCGCCCGGCCCGCGCGGTCGAGGGCGAGACCTTCCTGGTCACCGCGACCGTCTTCCGCGAGGGCCACGACGCGGTGGCC
>NZ_PYBW01000321.1 GCF_003205575.1 Streptomyces tateyamensis | reverse complement strand
GGAGGCGGGCCCCCCCCCCGCCGCGCCTCGCCCCGGCCCCCCCCGCTCCCCCCCCCCCCCCGCAGACCCGCCCCCGGGTCGGGCCCCGCTCCCCCCGGCGGGCGGCTGTCGGGGGGGGGAAAGGTTTGTGGGGGGGGGGGGAGGGCCCCCCCCTCGCCCGCCCGGACCCCCCGGAGGCCGACCGCCCCGGGGCCGCCGGGCGGGCCGGGTTGCTCCCCCCCCCGCGCCCCACCACCCCCCCCCCCCCGCAGGCGCGCCGAGCCACCCCCACCCCCTCGCGCCCCCGCAGCCGCCGCCGCCGCCGCCCGGCGCCGACGGCGCCCAGCTCGCGCAGGTTGCCGCCGCGCGCCGAGCCCTGCTTGATCCCGTCCTCCTCGGCCCGGCCCCCGTCCCCCCCCCCCTCCTCGCCCCCCCGCCCCCCCCGCCGCCCCCCCGCGCCGCGGCTCCCCCCGGGGGGGCCGCTGGGGGGTTTGCCCCCGGTGCCGTCCCGGGTGTCCCCCCCGGGGCCGCAACCGGGGCGCGGCCGCCCGCCACTCCCCCGGTCACTCCACCCTCACTCCCCCGCCGTCACCACCCCCAGCGCCGCCTCCCGCACGTCCGGCTCGGCGTGGCCCCGCAG
>NZ_PYBW01000034.1 GCF_003205575.1 Streptomyces tateyamensis | reverse complement strand
TATGTCGGGGGTGGGTGCGGCCGATAGTTTCATAGTGTTTCGGTGGTCATAGCGTGAGGGAAACGCCCGGTTACATTCCGAACCCGGAAGCTAAGCCTTACAGCGCCGATGGTACTGCAGGGGGGACCCTGTGGGAGAGTAGGACGCCGCCGAACAATCTTTCAGAAGAAGCCCCCGGCCTTTATGGCTGGGGGCTTCTTCGCGTTCAAGGGGTCGTTGCGGGTGGGGGAGCCGCAGGGGGTGAACGCGTGTCCGAGTAGGATCCCGAGGGTCCACGTCGACACGCTGGGGTTGATCAACGAATGGCACGTCCATCCCTTACCCGCGCGCACCGCGCGCTGCTCGGTGTGGTTGCCGTCGGGGCCTGCCTGATTTCCGGGATCGGCTTCGCCGGGTCGTACGCCGCAGTGCGCGAGCTGGCCCTGCACAAGGGCTTCGGCGCCTTCTCGTATGCGTTCCCGGTCGGTGTCGACGCCGGCATCGTGGTGCTGCTGGCACTCGACCTGGTGCTGACCTGGCTCCGGATACCCTTCCCGCTGCTGCGGCAGGCAGCCTGGCTGCTGACCGTGGCCACCATCGCCTTCAACGCGGCCGCCTCCTGGGGCGACCCGCTGGGGATGGGCATGCACGCGGTGATTCCCGTGCTCTTCGTGGTGGTGGTCGAGGCCTCCCGGCATGCCATCGGGCGGATCGCGGCGATCACGGCGGACCGGCACATGGAGTCGGTCCGGCTGATGCGCTGGCTGCTGTCACCGGTGCCGACCTTCCGGCTCTGGCGTCGGATGAAGCTGTGGGAGCTGCGCTCCTACGACGAGGTGATCCGGCTGGAGCAGAACCGGCTGGTGTACAAGGCGCAGCTGCGGTTCCGCTACGGCAGGGGCTGGCGTCGTTCGGCGCCGATCCAGGCGCTGCTCCCGCTGAAGCTGGCCAAGTTCGGTGTCCCGCTGGACATCGCCGCGCTGGACCGGATCGATCCGCAGCCGCAGGTGGCGGCGGCCCAGGCGGCCGGGGTCCCGCAGGGGAGTGCCGAGGCGGCCAGGCCGGCGGTGTCACTGGAGACCGCGGTTCCGCTGCTGACCAAGCTGGCGGCCAACCGCTGGCGGGACGGGCAGGAGCAGGCAAGCTGGTCGGCGGAGCCGAAGCCGGTCAAAGTAGGCCGGACGGTGACGGCACTGCGGGACATCAAGCCCAACCTGCCGGGTGATCAGCAGAGGCCTCGACCGCTGGGACAGCAGCAGACGGACCAGCAGCCGGAGCAGCCGACGGCGCGCCAGTCCGCCTGGTTCGCGGCTCGTCCGGTCGGACCTGCCGACGGCCCCGCGCCCGTGCAGCCGCAGGTGGTTGACCACCAGTCGGCTCCCACGCCCGTCCCCGCGCAGCCGGTTGCCCAGCAGGCCCCGGCTCCGGCCCCGGCCGCTGTCCCGTTCCCGACACCTGCACCGGCCCCGGTCGCAGCCCCGGTGCCGCAGCCCGCGGCGGGCCCCGCGCCCGCTTCGCAGGAGCGCCCGCAGCGCACCGCGGCCCAGTTGCTCGCCCTGGCCGAGCAGACCCGGCTGCCCTTCGAGGAGCCGCAGCCCGCCCCGTCCACCCAGCCCCAGCCCCAGTCCGCTCCGCAGGGCGACAACGTGTTCGCCCCCCGGACCCCGCCGGCTCCGCAGCCGGAGGAGGAGTTCTTCGGCCACGGCCCCGAGCTGACCGTGGACCTCGGCGTCCAGGCGCTGATTACCTATCAGGAGACCTACGCCAGCGACCCGGACCCGGAGCGGCTGGCCCAGTACCTGTTCGCCGAGTACGGCGTCAGCTCGACCCGCCGCCCGGGCACCCCGCCGACCCGCAGCGAGATGGACCGGATCTGGCCCGACCTGCAGAACCGGTACGTGGCGCTCGGCCGCGACTGACCGCCCGGCGTCGTCTGCGGCGCCGACCCGTCCACGGCATCTCCCCGTCTACGGCTTCACCCTCGTCCATAGCTACAAATCGACAACTCCACAGCGCCGATCCTGGCCGCCGGGCGACCATTGACGCCCGGTGGCCGCCGCACTTACCGTCAATCAACAATCTGTTGAACGAGTGCGGAGGAGTGCGGGATGTCGCAGGTCGAGCTGGGAGGCACCGCCGGACCGGCCCCGGAGGGCCCGGGCTTCTCGCCGGCCGCGAAGGCCGCCGTCGCAGCGTTGCTCGCGCCGGTGGACGCCGAGCTGGCCGCCCGGTTCCCGGGTGACCCGGGAACCCGGCAGCCGGTCCACACGGTCTACGTGCCCGCCGACGCGTTCGGTGCCGGCACCGTCGCCGACTGGGGCCGCCAGGCGCTGGCCGCGCTCGACGAGCACGCCGCCACTCCGGCCGCGCTGGCCCAGGCGCTCGGCGTGCCGGCCGACGAGCTGATGAGCGAGGTGTACGACCGGGTCCGGGCCAAGCTGGAGCGCGAGCCGGTGGAGGACCTGCGGATCGACTTCGAGGACGGCTACGGCCCGCGTCCGGACGCCGAGGAGGACGCCGCGGCGGTCCGCGCGGCCCAACTGGTGGCGGCCGCGGTGGCCGACGGCAGCGCCCCGCCGTACCTCGGGATCCGGATCAAGTGCATGGAGGCCGCGGTCCGCGACCGGGGCATCCGCACCCTGGAGCTCTTCCTGGGCACCCTGCTGGAGGACGGCCGGGAGCTGCCGGCGGGCCTGGTGCTGACGCTGCCCAAGGTGACCTACCCGCAGCAGGTGACCGCGCTGGTCCGGCTGCTGGAGGACTTCGAGCAGCGGGCCGGACTGCCCGCCGGGCGGATCGGCTTCGAGATCCAGATCGAGACCACCCAGGCCATCCTCGGCCCGGACGGCCGGGCCACCGTCGCACTGCTGATCGAGGCGGCCGAGGGCCGGGCCACCGGCCTGCACTACGGCACCTTCGACTACAGCGCCTCCTGCGGCGTCAGCGCGGCCTACCAGAGCATGGAGCACCCGGTGGCCGACCACGCCAAGGCGGTGATGCAGGTGGCCGCCGCCGGCACCGGGGTGCGGCTGTCGGACGGTTCCACCAACGTGATCCCGACCGGCTCGACCGAGCAGGTCTTCGCGGCCTGGGCGCTCCACCACCGGCTGGTCCGCCGCTCGCTGGCCCGGGCCTACTACCAGGGCTGGGACATGCACCCGGCGCACCTGCCGACCCGGTACGCGGCGGTCTACGCCTTCTACCGCGAGGGCCTGGCGGCTGCGGCGGCCCGGCTGACGGCCTACGTGGCCAAGGCCGGCGGCGACGTGATGGACGAGCCCGCCACTGCCAAGGCGCTCAGCGGCTACCTGCTGCGCGGCCTGGACTGCGGCGCCGTGGACCCGGCCGAGGTGACCGCCCTGACCGGCCTGGACCGGGCCCGGCTGGACGAGCTGGCCGGCCGCTGAGCCCACCGGGTGCCGCCGGCCCCGGGTGGTTAGGGTGGACCGTCCCGTCCCCCGACCACCCGGAGCGCCGCCCGCCATGCCGCAGCCAGTCCCCAGGCCCTACCTGACCCTGCGCGCGGACGGCAGCCACGAGCTCGAGGTGAAGCGCTCCCGGTTCATCTGCCACCTGGCCCGGGTGGGCGACGAGGAGGCGGCGCAGGAGTTCATCGCCGGCATCCGCAAGCGCTACTGGGACGCCCGGCACAACTGCACCGCCTTCGTGGTCGGTGCCGAGCAGCGGCGGGAGCGGTCCAACGACGACGGTGAGCCGGGCGGCACCGCGGGGGTGCCGATGCTGGAGGTGCTGCGCCGGCGCGGGGTCACCGACACGGTGGCGGTGGTGACCAGGTACTTCGGCGGAGTTCTGCTGGGGGCCGGCGGGCTGGTGCGGGCCTACGGCGGGACGGTCTCGGCCGCGCTGGACGAGGTCGGGCTGGTGGAGCGGCGTCCGGTGGCGGTGCTGGAGGTGGCGGCCGACCACACCCGGGCCGGCCGACTGGAGAACGAGCTGCGGGCGGCCGGGTACACGGTGCGCGAACTGCACTACGAGGCGGCCGGCGTGCGGATCGAGGTCGGGGTGCCGGCCGAGCGGGTGGCAGCCTTCCGGACCTGGTTGGCGGAGGCCAGCGGCGGCGCCGCCGAAGCGGTCGCGGTGGGCGAAAGCTTTGTCGAGGTGCCGTGGTCGGACCTGTCCTGAGCAGGACAGGTGGCTCTGCGACGGGCGCAGGAGCGGACAACTGTCGCAGTCGTACGCCCTTTCGGCAAAAGCCCATGGAATCGACCGTCCGCACGGCTGACGGTCAGTAACCTGGGGTGACCGTCGAGTCACAGGAGCACCTCAGATGACCGTGATCCGAACTGTCACCATCGCCCCCGGGGCCAACACCGGCTGGCACTACCACCCAGGCCGGGTCGAGGCGGTGCTGCTGGCCGGGACGCTGACCCGGGTGCTGGAGGACGGCACGGTGGAGGTGACCCGGACCGGGGAGACCCTGGTCGAGCTGCCGGAGCAGGTGCACATCGGCCTGAACCGGGGCACCGAGCCGGTGGTGATCCTGGCCAACTACCTGGTGGTCGACGGATGTGAGCTGGCCGTGCCGGCCGACGCGCCGAAGCTCGGGGTTGCCGCGGCCGGCCTGCCGGTCCAGCGGCGCGGACCGCGGCAGCCACTCGCCGCGAGCTGAACCAGCCTTTATACCGCGAACGGTGCGCGGCGCGCCGGAGCTCGGCCGATCGACACCCGAAGGAATCAATCCGGCCCGGGGCAGGAACTCCTGCTCCGGGCTGCGGCGTTCTCCCGGCAAGGCACCACGGTCGGCAGCTGCCGGCCGGAGCCGACATTCACCCCATCGATGGAGGACCGTCAGACCCCACCAGCGCACCACGGAGGCACCACCCATGAGTTCCGACCGAGCCGCGCCGGCCGCGGCAGCCCCCCCGACCCCCGCCATGTCCGCCGCGTTCCCACCGGGCCAGAGCACGCCCTACCGGATGACGGTGACCACCCGTCACCGCCTGGCCGACGCGGTCCACCTGGCCGACCAGTGCCTGGCCGACTGGCTCAAGCAGCAGGGCCGGGCCGAGCCCCCGCCCGATCCCGGGCCCGTGGCCGGCGAGCATGACGACCCGCCCCTGGCCACCCGCCACCGCCTGGGCGCCGGTGTCCTGCTCGACCGGGACAGCGGCCCGCTGTCCGAGCCGGGCCCGCCAGGCCGCTACGCCCGCCGCCGGATCCGGCTCCCCGAGACGAACGGCGCCCAGCGGATCACCCTGACCGTCACCGAGCAGCAGGGCGGCCCCTGTTGGATGCGACTGGCCGCCGAGCACCAGCCGGCCACCGCCGGTACGCGCACCCCGGGCCGCGTCCCGATTCCCGAACTCGCCCACTGCCTGCTCCCCCTGCTGGACGCCCTGGACGCGACCGCCGAGGTGCGGGCGCTGCCCCGGATCGTCACCGCCGCCGAGGTCGACGCGGTGATCGACGAGCTGTGCGACCCGGCCCGCCGGCTGCCCACCGTGGTGGCCAGCGTTCCGGCCGACCTGGACCCGGGGGACTGGACGAGTCGAGTGCTGCACCCGCTGCTGCACGGCGTCACCGGCCTGGCCGTCGGCTACGTGCTGGACCAGTCCGCCCGGGTCGTCTTCAACACCGCCCTGGAGTACCACACGGTGTACGGCGGTGCGGTGCGGACCTACCTCCCCGAGGTCGACCCGGCCTCCCGGCGCGACGCGCTGCGCCACCTGGTGCTGCCCCGGCACCGGATCGAGGAGGACCCGCGTCGGGCCGCCGCACTGCTGGCCCGCGAGCCCCGCCGGCTGGCCGAGGCGGCGCCGCTGCCCGCCCCGCTGGCCCGGGTCCCGGAGCTGCGGGTGCCGCCGCCGGCCCAGCGCGGCGCCGAAGCGGTCGACCTGGCGGCGCCGCGCGAGCCGGCCCGGCCGGAGCCGCTCCCGGTCGGCGGTGTCGAGGAGGCCGGGCGGATCCGCCGCGGCCTGCCGCGCGCCTGGCGGCGCGAGCTGCGCCCGCGCACCGAGAGCGAGCTGTCGGGCGGCCCGCTGCGCCGGGTCGGTGCCCAGCTGCGCTCGGGCGCCGGGCGGCTCTGCCCACCCGGCGGCGATCGGCGGGGTCCGGGCAGTTTCACCGAACTGCTCGCCCGGATCGAGGAGTTCCCCCTGCTCAGCTTCACCGGTGACGAGAAGGAGACGCTGGCGCTGGACGCCCACACGGTGGGCTCCAACTGGGTCCAGCTCACCTGGGACGGTCTGACGGCCCTTCAGGAGTACGCCGTGGTGGCCGTGCACGGCGAAGCCGGCGGGGATTTCAAGCAGTGGTGCGAGCACGCCCCCGCCGGCGGCAGCCACTTCCCGCCGCGCAAGGCGGTGCGCGGCGAGTCCCGCACGGTGTGCAGCCACGGGAAGATGCGCCGGGAGCGGATGTTCGCGGTGCCCTCCTCGGTGGACCCGTCCGGCCGCGCCTTCATGGGCGCCCACCTGCGGATCGGTGGCGGCCGGACCGCGCCCCGGCTGCACTACCTGGACGACTGTTCGGGCAGCGGCCGGATCTACGTCGGTTACATCGGCATGCATCTCACCAACACCATGACGAACTGAGGGCGGATCAGTGGACAATGCCGGAAGGGGGTATGCCACCCCCAGCCTCCGGTCGGACGGACGGTAGTGCCGTCCGGTCGGTGCCAGCCCGGCCACCCAACAGCGCCGGACGAGCACGGGGGACCGACCGCCGATGCAGGAGTCAGCCAAGCGCCCGTCGGCCCTGGACGCCGCCCGCAGTCTGCGCGGCGGCTTCCTGGCCGCGGTCTTCGGCGGGGCGACCGAGGGCCCGGAGCCGGTCGACGGGTTCACCACGGGGGGTGGCCCGACCACTGCCACCGGCCCGGCCGAGGCCGGCGGCGGGTCGGACCCGCAGGTGGCCGCGCACGGCCGGGCCGCCGAGCTGACGCACCATCGCACGGCCACCGTGCAGGCCGAGCAGCAGCGGCTGACCGGACTGCTGATGCGGCTCGCGCTGCCGGTCACCCCGATGGACTTCGAGAGCCAGCGGCGCAGCTACGAGCCGCGACCCTACCCCGCGGCTCCCGCCGCCGAGCAGGTGGCCCGGGAGCCGCGGTGGGCCGACTTCGCGCCCGTCCCGCCGGTGGCCGTCGAGCAGGAGGGGGAGAGCGCCGCCGCGGCCGGGGCCAAGCGGCTGCTGGACTCGACCTACCAGCGGGAGCTGGCCGGGGCCCGGCTGGCCTACCAGCGGGCGCTGCGGCAGTGGCGGGCGGACAGGGCCGCGGCCGTCGACCCGGCCGAGGAGGCCGCCCGGCTGGCGCACGAGCAGGCCGAGCAGGCCCGGGCCCGGGCCGTACAGGAGTACAACGACAGCCTGCAGGAGTGCCACCGGGCCTACCTGGAGGCCGAGCCGGCCGCGGTCGAGTCGCTGCTGGAGCGGGCGCTGGCCGCGGCCGAGGCCTCCACGCCGGAGCTGTCCGCGCCCTGCCGCGCGGTGTTCCGGCCGCTGACCCGTACCGCGGTGCTCGACCTGGACCTGCCCCCGCTCGGCCTGGTCCCCTCGCTGCAGGGCTACCGGCTCTCGCCGGACGGCGAGGTCAACCCCGTGCCCCGGCCGCCGGCCGACCGGGCCGCCGACTACCTGCGGCTGGTCTCCCGGCTGGCGCTGCGGGCACTGCAGGCGGTGGACGCGGTGGACACCGACGGCATCCTGGCGGGCGTGGTGCTCAACGGCTGGCTGCGCGAGCCGGAGGTCAACTGCCTGCTCTCGGTGGACGCCGACCGGGACGCGCTGGCCCGCACCCGGTTGGAGGGCGCGGCCGCAGCCGCAGCCGAGGAGGCCGAGCCGGGCGTGTACGCGCCCGCCGAGCAGGACGAGGCACTGGTACGGCTGCGCGACCTGGGTGCGGCGATCAGCCCTGACCCGTACGCGCGCACCCCGGTGCGGCCGTTCGCCACCGCCGGGGCGGCGGTGCCGGCCGTGGCGGACCTGTCGGGCGGCGAGTTCGCGCTGCTGGTGCGCGAGGTGCTGACCCGGGGCGGGCTGGCGGACTGGAGCGTGCGGCTGCGCGGGCCCGCCGGACTGCTGGCCACCGGCACCGGGGCGGACCGGAGCGCGCTGCCGGGGCGCTGGGTGGTCTGCGCCTCCCGCCGACCGGGCGCGGTCGGGGCCGAGGAGGTGCGCACGCTGGCCGAGGCGGTGGCCGAGGAGGGAGCGGGGCACGGCCTGTGGCTGAGCACCGGCGGTTTCACCGAGGAGGCGCTGGACCTGGCGGAGAGCGCGGAGTTCCGGCAGATCCACCTGGCCGACGGCGACGGCTTCCGCGCGATGGCCGAGACCCACCTGGGCCTGCCGCTGACGGTAGGCAGTCGGTAGCCGCTCACCCGGAAGCACCCGCAGGTGGGCCTTTGACGGGCGCGCCGGCGCTCCGGCGGCGAGGCTGGGCGGGACGGTCACCGGGAGGGAGGAGTGGTATGACCGCCGTACTCGTGGCAGCCGGCGCCTTCCTGATGACCCTGATCGGCGGCCTGGTGGCCCAACGCACCGGGGACCGCCGGCACCTGGTGCTGGGCTTCGCGGCGGGGCTGATGCTCGGCGTGGTCGCCTTCGACCTGCTGCCGGAGGCGATGGCCCAGGCCCCGCAGGAACTGCTCGGGGTGCCGCAGCCGCTGCTGATGTTCGCGGCCGGGTTCCTGGCGATCCACTGCATCGAGCGCTCGGTGGCGATCCACCGCGCGCACGAGGGGGAGTACGCCAGCCACACCCACGCGCACGGCCACGCGCACGCCCACCACGGCGGCCGGGCCGAGGGGGTCGGGCTGACCGCGGCGGCCGCCATGGTCGGCCACAGTGTGATGGACGGCTTCGCGATCGGTGCCGCCTTCCAGGCCGGCACCACGGTCGGCACCGTGGTGGCGCTAGCGGTGGTCGCGCACGACTTCGCCGACGGCTTCAACACCTACACGGTGACCCGGCTGTACGGGAACAACCGGCGCCGGGCGGTCACGCTGCTGGCGGCCGACGCGGTGGCCCCGGTCGCCGGGGCGGCGATCACCCTGGCGTTCACCATCCCCGAGCACCTGCTCGGCCTCTACCTGGGATTCTTCGGGGGCTTCCTGCTCTACCTGGCCACCGCCGACATCCTGCCCGAGGCGCACAGCCCGCACCCGTCCCGCTCGACGCTGCTCTGCACGGTGCTGGGCGTCGGCTTCATGTGGCTGGTGGTGGCGCTGGCCAGCTGAGCGTCGGTCAGCTCGGCCAGGGGCCAGGGGCCGTCAGCCTGAGGGGTGGTCAGCCGTCGCCAGCAGGGCCCAGTGCCGCTGCATCGCGGTCAGCGCCGCGGTGATCGCCGGGCGCCGGGAGGCCTGGGTGCGCCAGAGGGTGAAGACCCGTCGGGTCGGCTCCGGCAGTACCGGACGGGCCACCAACGCGGCGGGCAGCGGACCGCGGCCCAGCCGCGGCACCAGGCCCAGGCCCAGGCCGGCCGCGATCAGCGCGATCTGGGTCTCGAACTCGCCGACCTGGTAGAGCACGTCCGGCTCCTCGCCGGCCTCGCGCAGGGTCCGCACCAACCAGTCGTGGCAGATGTTGCCGGCCGGCACGCTGGTCCAGCGCCGGCCGAGCAGCCGCTCCACCGGGACCACCGCCAGAGCGGCCAGTGGGTGGTCGGCGGGCAGCAGCAGGTCCACCTGGTCCAGGCCCAGGTCGGCCCGGGACACCCCGGCCGGCACCGGGAGCGGCACCGAGGGCCAGTCCTGCACCAGCGCCAGGTCCACCTCGCCGCGGGCCACCAGCTCGCAGGCGGCGTACGGGTCGCTCTCCAGCAGCCGCACGTCCAGTTCCGGGCAGCTGTCCCGCAACTCGGCCAGCACGCCGGGCAGCAGGCCGCGGGCGCCGGTGGCGAAGGCGGCGATCAGCAGCCGGCCGACGGCCGCGCCGCGCTGCTCCTCCAGGGTCACCTCGGCCTGCTCCACCAGGGCCAGCACCCGGTGCGCGGTGCCGGCCAGCTCGCGGGCGGCGTCGGTGAGCACCACTCCGCGCCCCTGCTTCTCCAGCAGCACCGTGCGGGTCTCCCGCTCCAGCTTGGCGATCTGCTGGGAGACGGCCGAGGAGGTGAAGCCGAGGGAGGCCGCCGCCTTGGCGACCGAGCCGTGCACCGCGACCGCGTGCAGCGCCCGCAGACGTCCGAGATCCATCACGGGACCCATTGTGTCGGATGGATTAGCAATGCTGAACAGTTCGCGTCAGTATCCTTCGCTGGTGCTGAACTGTCGTGGTCGGCCATGCTCGTGCCATGCCCGCACCGACCACTGGCCCCGCCCAGCTGAAGCCCCGTCACCTCGCCCTCGCCGTGCTGGTCGCGGCCGTCTGGGGACTGAACTTCGTCCTGATCGACGTCGGACTGAAGAACTTCCCGCCGCTGCTCTTCTGCGCGCTGCGGTTCACCGTGGTGGCCGTCCCCGCCGTCTTCTTCGTCGGGCGGCCCAGGGTGGCCTGGCGCTGGGTGCTGGCGGTCGGCCTGGTCCTCGGGGTGGTCAAGTTCGGCCTGCTCTTCCTCGGCATGCACGCGGGCATGCCGGCCGGCCTCTCCTCGCTGGTGCTGCAGAGCCAGGCGGTCTTCACCGTTCCGTTCGCGGCCGTGCTGCTGCGCGAGCGGCCCGGCGGGCAGCGGATCGCCGGCCTGGCGCTGGCCTCGGCCGGGGTCCTGCTGGCCGCCGTGGACCACGGGCTGGGCGGACCGGTCAAGGCCTTCGCGCTGGTGATCGCCGCGGCGGTGGCCTGGGGGCTGTCCAACGTGCTGACCCGCAAGGCGGCGCCGCCGGACCTGCTGCGCTGGATGGTCTGGGTCAGCGCGGTGCCGCCGCTGCCACTGCTGGGGCTGTCGCTGCTGGTCGAGGGCGGCTCGGCCGACCTGCACGCGCTGCGCTCGATCGACGCGGCCGGGCTGGGAGCGGTGGCCTACGTCGGCCTGCTCTCCACCCTGTTCGGCTTCGCCGCTTGGGGCTTCCTGCTGCGCAGCTACGACGCGAGCGCGGTGGCGCCGTTCTCGCTGCTGGTCCCGGTGTTCGGGATGAGCTCGGCCTGGCTGCTGCTGGGCGAGCGGATCACCCCGGCGGCCGGCGCGGCCGCGTTGCTGGTGATCGCCGGGATCGGGCTCAGCGTCCTGCGGCCGGGGCGGGCGGCGGCGCTGCTGACGTCCGGTCGGCGTCCGGCTCGGCCTGCCGCCGGGCGTGCGCCGCTTCCGCGGTCCTGAGCACCCGCAGCATCACGGCGAGGTCGGCCGGGTCGGTGCCGCTGAAGTACTCCTCGGCCACCTCCTGGCGCACCTGGGCCAGCAGGTCCACCGCGGCCCGGCCGGCCGCGGTCAGCCGCAGGCCGACGGCCCGCCGGTCGGCCGGATCGGGCACCCGGGCCACCAGGCCGGCCTGCTCCAGCGCGTCCACCACGGTGGTGGCCGAGCGCGGGGCGATGTTCAGCCGCTCGGCCAGCTCGTTCAGCCGGATCGCCCGCCCCGGGCTCTCGCAGCGGTCCGCGTGTGCCAGCACCCGCAGCGCGCGCCCCTGGGCCGGGGTCAGGCCGTGCGGCTCCAGGCGGTGCACGGTGTGGCGGCGGATCCGCTTCATCGCCCGGGTCAGCTCGTCGGCAAGCTCGGCCGCGCCCTCGGCGGGGTCCAGGGACGGGCTGGTCATGCGGCTCTCCTCGGCGGGGCGGGGCCTCAGCCTAGCGTTCGCCGCCGGTAGCGAGCCAGCCACATGATGAGCCAGGCTCAGCTTGTTCCGGGCCGCTGTCGGTGCTCGGGTGGCCGTCGGACTCCGGGCCGCTGTCGGTCTTCGTGCTGCAGCCGGTCATCAGGCTGCTGTCGGTCTTCGGGCTGCAGCCGGTCGAGGAGGGCGGTGTACCCGAGCAGCAGCAGGCCGGCCAGGCACCAGCCGGCCAGCACGTCCAGGAACCAGTGGTAGTCGCACCAGATCAGCCCCCAGCCCACGGCCGACCCGAGCAGCGCCGTCGCCGGGTACAGCCACCGGCGCCGGGCGGGCGCCAGGGTGCGGCCGACCAGCAGCGCGGCCACCCCGTAGCTCACGCAGGCCGTGGTGGTGTGCCCCGACGGGTACCAACCCCACTCGTGCGGCAGCATCGGCTCGCCGAGCGGACCGGGCCGGGCGAACCAGGCCTTGGCCGGCACCACCAGCAGCGGGATCAGCAGCGCGGCCAGCGCCGCCGCCGGCACCGGCAGCCACCAGCGCGCCGCACCCCGCCCGCGCGCCCGCCAGGCGGCCAGCACGCCGAGGCCGAGCAGCAGCGGGATCGCGGGCACCGTGCCGCCCAGGTCGGCGAGGAGGTGGGCGGGCCGGTCCAGCGCGGTGCCGCCGGCCGCGCGCAGCTGCGCCACGCCCTGCCGCACCCAGCGGTCCAGGCCGAGCAGCGGTCCGTCGGCGGCCACCTGCCAGGAGGTGACGGCGAGCAGCAGCACCAGGGCGGCCGGCAGGGCGCGGACACGAAGGAGCCGCCCCGGGACGGGGGGGAGAGTCCCGGGGCGGCTGGGGTGATCGCCGCTCCGTGCGCCCCGGGGGGTATGGGCCGGACGGCCGGTCGATCGGTCCTTTGGCGGCGCCGTGGTCGGCGCCTGGTTGTCCTCGTTGTCCTCGCGGATCGGTCGGCCGACCGCAGGAACGGGCTCGCTGTCCATCTGTCTCGACAGTACGTCAACCGGATTGCCGGCGGGCCACGCTCCCCGGGGTCCGCACAGCATCTTCACCACAGTTCGGGCAACCTCCACCAGGGGTCGTGCGTCTGCTCGCGGCGACCGGCCCCGGACGTGCCGGTGCGCCCGGCCGCAAGCGGCTCGGGCGCACCGGATTGACGAGGGGTCAGCCTGGGCCGACGCGTCGTCAGGCGTGCTGTCAGATGGCGCCGAAGGCGTTCTCCAGGATGTCCAGGCCCTCGGTCAGCAGGTGCTCCGGCATCACCAGCGGCGGCAGGAAGCGCAGCACGTTGCCGTAGGTGCCGGCGGTCAGCACCACCAGGCCCTCGGCGTGGCAGGCCTTGGCCACCGCTGCGGTCACCTCCGGGTTCGGCTCCTTGCCGCCCGGCTTGACCAGCTCGATCGCGATCATCGCGCCGCGGCCGCGGACCTCGCCGATCACGTCGAACTTCTCGGCCATCGCGTTCAGCCGGCCGAGCATGACCTCGCCGATCCGCTGCGCCTTGGCGTTGAGGTCCAGCTCCTTCATGGTCTCGATCGAGCCCAGCGCGGCGGCGCAGGCCACCGGGTTGCCGCCGTAGGTGCCGCCCAGGCCGCCCGCGTGCGCGGCGTCCATGATCTCGGCGCGACCGGTCACCGCGGCCAGCGGCAGACCGCCGGCGATGCCCTTGGCCGTGGTGATCAGGTCCGGGACGATGCCCTCGTCCTCACAGGCGAACCACTGGCCGGTGCGGCAGAAGCCGGTCTGGATCTCGTCCGCGACGAAGACGATCCCGTTGGCCTTCGCGTACTCGACGATCGCCGGCAGGAAGCCCCTGGCCGGCTCGATGAAGCCGCCCTCGCCCTGGATCGGCTCGATGATGATCGCGGCCACGTTCTCCGCGCCGATCTGCTTGTTGATCATGTCGATCGCCTGCGCGGCCGCCTCGGCGGCGCAGTTCTCCGCGCCGGTCAGCCAGCGGTACGGGTAGGCCACCGGCACCCGGTAGATCTCCGGGGCGAACGGGCCGAAGCCGTGCTTGTACGGCATGTTCTTCGCGGTCAGGCCCATGGTCAGGTTGGTCCGGCCGTGGTACCCGTGGTCGAAGACGACCACCGCGGTGCGCTTGGTGTAGGCGCGGGCGATCTTCACCGCGTTCTCCACCGCCTCGGCGCCGGAGTTGAACAGCGCGGTGCGCTTGTCGTGGTCACCCGGGGTCAGCTCGTTGAGCTGCTCGGCCACCGCCACGTAGCCCTCGTACGGGGTCACCATGAAACAGGTGTGGGTGAACGCGGCCAGCTGCTCGGTGGCCCTGGCGACCACGGCGGCGGCGCTGTTGCCCACGTTGGTCACCGCGATGCCCGAGCCGAAGTCGATCAGGCTGTTGCCGTCCACGTCCTCCAGCACGCCGCCGCCGGCGCGCGAGACGTACACGGGCAGCGTCGTGCCCACGCCGGCCGCCACCGCGCCGAGCTTGCGGGCCTGCAGCTCCTGCGACTTGGGGCCGGGGATCGCGGTGACCAGTCGGCGCTCCTGCGGGAGCAGCGGTGCGGCGCTCATGGGTATCTCCAGGGGATCGGCTTGCCTCGGTCTCCGCAGGCTACGGCCGCCACCCGGACCCGGGCATGCGCCACGGGGGAGCACTGGTCCGTCCGACTTGTCCGCCCCGGCCAGCCCTGCCGCACCACTGCCCGCGGTGCCCGCTCCACTACATTGAGCCCGGGCGTGTCACCACCGGGGCGGCACGGGTAAACGGCTGACCAGTCAGGCCAGGCACCAGTCATGCCGGGGCAGGGGAGCGGGGCGGGGATGACAGAGCGGTCGCTGAAGCAGGGCACGCCCCAGGTGAGCCGTCTGGACACGTGGGTGGCCCAGCCCCGGCCGGTGGCGCCGGGGGGTGTCTACCGGCTCGGATACCGGCCGGGCGAGGTGCTGCCACAGGACGACGAACAGCCGGTCCCCACCGGGATACTGCTGATCAGGGCGTTGCTCAATCTGGTCGTCGGGGCCGTGGTGTTCTGGCAGGGAACCGTCTGGGAGGCGGAACTCCTGGGGATCAGCGGGCTCGAAGGCTTCGAGGCGCTCATCGTGCTGCTGCTGGAGGCGGCCCCGGTGGCGGCCGTGGTCATCTACTTCTTCGGTCGGATGGGCCGCTGGAAGGAGGTGTACCGGCGCTTCCTCTCGCCGCGCAGGCTGCACCAGTACGCCGACCGGGTGCGCGACGAGTCGGTCCAGCTGCGCGCACGGGCGATCACTTCGGAGGACGGAACACCTCTGGTCCCGGCGCAGGTCACGCCCGAAGAGCCGGCCGCCGACCCCTGGGGGGTGTTGCGGGCGGCGCGGATCGAGTTGGCGGCCGTGGATCGGGATACCCGGGTGGGGGAGGTGACCGACGTGGACTACGTGCGGATCAACCGGGTGTACCAGGAGGTGGTGCGCGAGCCGGGGTTGTTGGCCGCGTTCGCGGAGCAGGTGGCGGGGCGGGGGGCGGCTGCGTGCGTGCACCCGTCCGAGGCGCGGGACCTGGTGGGGCGGACCGCGGAGCACGATCTGCTGGTGGGTCAGGTGCGGTTGGGGACCGTGCAGGACGTGCCGAAGAACCCGGCGGCCCACCGCGGCGCCGGCTTCGCGCTGGACGCCCAGCTGCTCGGCACCTCGCTGCTCGCGGTGGGGCCGGCCGGGACGGGGAAGACGGCCCGGTTGGCCCGACCCGTGGCTGAGGCTCTGTGCCTGCAGGCGCTGGCCCGCACCGCCTGCGTGGTGGTGGTCGGCGCGGCCGAGGCGCAGCTTGGCCCGGACCAGGGGTACGACGTGGTGATCGCCCCGGGGGACCCGGCCTCGGGGTACGGGCTGGACCTGTACGGGGCGGCCGCCGATCCGGACGGTGCCGCGGCGCGGCTGGCGGACGCCCTGCTGCCGGACGAGCTGAGCGCCCGGGCGCAGAGCGCGCGGATCGCGCTGCAGCAGGTGGTCGGCCCGTTCCACGCGGGGTACGGGCGCTACCCGGGCGTGCGGGAGCTGCGCGCGCTGCTCGGTGGCGAGGCGGCGGCCTGGGGCGAGCTGGTGGCGGCGCTGCGCGAGCGGGGCCTGTCGGCCGTGCACGAGGCGGACGTGCAGCAGCGGCGCGCCCGCCAGGGGCAGGCGGACGACCCGGGGGCGCTGCTGGCGGACCGGCTGGCGCTGCTGGACCGGCCGGCCTTCGCCGGGTGCTTCAGCCAGGGCGAGCCGGGGGCCAGGCCGGCCTTCGCGATGCGGGCGCTGGAGCACCCGCTGCGGGTGCGGGTGAAGCTGCCCGAGCGTGGTCACCCGGAGGCGGCCCGGATCCTGGCGCGCCTGGTGGTGGGCCAGTTCCTGCAGGCGGCGGTGGCCCGGGCGGACCGCTCGCTGTTCGCGGGGCTGGTGGTGGACGACGCCTCGGCGGCGCTGGACCTGGGCGCGGTGCAGGGGCTGAGCCGGCTGCGGGCGGCCAACGCGGGCGCGGTGCTGCTGCTGCGCAGCCTGGTGGACCTGCCGGAGGCGCTGCGGGTGCCGCTGTTCGGGGCGGTGGGGTGCCGGATGGCGTTCCCGGGCATCGCTCCGTGGGACGGCAAGCTGTTCTCCGAGGCCTGGGGGACCGTGGTGGTGCGGGAGCGGGCGGTGACCTTGGCGCCCGACACCTCCGGCGGGGTGCTGCGCAAGGCGGGCCGACTGGTGCGCAAGGCGCTGGCGGGGACCACCGCGCAGACCGAGAGCGTGACCACCCGGGAGGTGGAGCGGGAGCGCTGGTCGCCGTCCGATCTGGCGCACGCCCTGCCGACGGGGCACGCGGTGGTCTCGCTGACCACGGTGGCGGGCGAGCAGGTGCCGCCGCTCCTGGTCGACCTGCGGGACTGACCGGTCGGTCGCGCGGGCGGAGTCACGCAGGGTGCTGGGGGAACGGGCGCTCGGTTAGCTACGCTCCGGAGGATTCGGCACCAGCGGTTGTCCGAAGCGTCCATAATGAGGGGGAAGGCCACAACTCCCCGCAGTGAAGCCCGCCCGGTAGCGACGAGGCCACCGGGTCGTCCCCCCGAAGGTGCCATGCCCCCCACACTCGCCTCCGTCGTGCGCAACTCCTCGCTCCACCTGACGGTCCTCGCCGGCGCGGACCACCTGGAGCGTCCGGTCCGCTGGGTGCACACCAGTGAGCTGGACGACCCGACACCGTTCCTGGAGGGCGGCGAGCTGCTGCTCACCACCGGGATCAAGCTGGGCACCAACGCCAAGAGCCTGCAGGCCTACGTCCACCGGCTGGCCGACGCCGGCGTGGTGGGCCTGGGCCTGGGGGTCGGCCTGTCGCACACCGAGGTGCCGCAGCCGCTGGTAGAGGCGGCCGCGCAGCGCGGCCTGCCGCTGCTGCGGGTGCCCGAGCCCACCCCGTTCATCGCGATCAGCAAGGCGGTCTCGGCGGCGCTGGCGGCCGAGCAGTACGAGGCGGTGACCACCAGCTTCGAGGCCCAGGAGGAGCTGACCCGGGCCGCGCTGGGCCAGAACGGCACCGCCGCCGTGGTGCGCAAGCTGGCCACCCGGCTGGGCGGCTGGGCCGCGCTGTACGACTCCTCGGGCGCGCTGTCCGTGGTGGCCCCGGACTGGGCGGCCCGCCGCGCGGCCCGGTTGGCCTCCGAGGTGGACCGGTTGCGCCGCAGACCGGCCCCGGCCAGCGCCGCGCTGCAGGGGCGGGCCCCGGGCTTCGACACCGCCGACGAGGACTTCGTGGTGGTCCAGTCGCTGGGCGCCGACCGGCGGGCCCGCGGCTTCCTGGCGGTCGGCACCGAGGACCGGATCACCCCGACCGAGCGGTACGTGCTCAACGCGGCCGTCGCGCTGCTCACGCTGACCCTGGAGCGCTCGCGCGAGTTGCGGCACGCCGAGGAGCGGATGGGCGCCGCGCTGCTGCGCCTGGTGCTGGCCGGGCAGGTGGTGACGGCCCGCCAGGTGGCCAGCGGCCTGTTCGGCGGCCTGCCCGAGGGCACCATACGGATTCTGGTGGCCGGCGCCGCCCCCGGTGCCGAGCAGGCCGACTCGGAGGTTCCGGTGCACGACCTGACCGAGCTGGCCGAGCGGGCCGAGCAGGCCGGCGGGCGGGCCGGCGAGAAGCTGCTGGTGGCCCGCGAGCCCGCGGTCACCGACCCGAAGGAGGGCGTGCCGCACGCCGAGCGCCTGGTGCTGCTCGCGGTGGACGGCGGCGCGGTGCACCGGTCCTGCCTGGGCGCGGTGGAGGAGCACGAGGGCCTGGCCCTGGGCGTCTCCGCGCCGGCCCCGGTGGACGACGCCGGGGTGGCCTACGCCCAGGCCGAGCGGGCCCTGGCGGTGGCGCTGCGCGGCGGGCGCCGCTCGGTGGGCCACGAGGAGGTGGGCGCCGGCTCGCTGCTGCCGCTGCTGGGCGAGGACGCGGTGGCGGCCTTCGCCGAGGGCCTGCTGCGCCCGCTGCGCGACCACGACCGCACCGCCCGCGGCGACCTGGTGGCGAGCCTGCGCGCCTGGCTCTCCCGGCACGGCCAGTGGGACTCGGCCGCGGCCGACCTGGGCGTGCACCGGCACACCCTGCGGTACCGGATGCGCCGGGTGGAGGAACTGCTCGGCCGCTCGCTGGACGACACCGACGTGCGGATGGAGCTCTGGCTGGCGCTGCGCTCCGGCGAGGAGTAAAGACCCGTCGGCACTGTGCCACCTTGGCCAATCCGTTTCGGCTGCCGGTCCCCCTACCGTGGGCCGGGTATCACCACCGAGGAGAGGGCCGGTAGCACCGTGACCACCACCCACGCTTTCTGGCTGGCCGGCCGTCCGGCGACCGGCGAGTCCAGCTTCGAGGTCCACCACCCCTGGGACGGCAGTCTGGTCGGCACGGTCAGCGTGCCCACCGACGCCCAGGTGGACCAGGCGGTGGACGCCGCGGTCGCCGCGCTGCCGGTCTTCGCCGCCACCCCCGCGCACGTGCGCGCCGCCGCGCTGGACCACGTGGCCCGCCGGCTCACCGAGCGCACCGAGGAGATCGCCCGGCTGATCACCGCCGAGAACGGCAAGCCGGTCAAGTGGGCCCGCGGCGAGGTCGGCCGGGCCGCCTCGGTGTTCCGCTGGGCCGCCGAGGAGGCCCGCCGGACCAACGGCGAGACCATGCGGCTGGACACCGACCCGGGCGGCGTGGGCCGCTTCGCGGTGGTGCGCCGGTTCCCCAAGGGCGTGGTGCTGGGCATCGCCCCGTTCAACTTCCCGCTCAACCTGGTGGCGCACAAGGTGGCCCCGGCCATCGCGGTGGGCGCCCCGATCATCCTCAAGCCGGCCCCGGCCACGCCGCTCTCCGCGCTGCTGCTCGGCGAGCTGCTGGCCGAGACCGAGCTGCCCGAGGGCGCCTGGAGCGTGCTCCCGATGGAGAACGCCAAGATGCCGGCGCTGGTCCAGGACCGCCGCCTGCCGGTGATCTCCTTCACCGGGTCGGACCGGGTCGGCTACCAGATCATGGACTCGGTGCCGCGCAAGCACGTCACCCTGGAGCTCGGCGGCAACGCCGCGGCCGTGGTGCTGGCCGACTGGTCCAGCGAGGCCGACCTGGAGTGGGCCGCCACCCGGATCGCCACCTTCGCCAACTACCAGGGCGGCCAGTCCTGCATCTCGGTGCAGCGGGTGATCGCGGACGCCGCGGTGTACGACGCGCTGGCCGAGAAGGTGGTGGCCAAGGTGCAGGCCCAGGTGACCGGCGACCCGTCCGCCGACGCCACCGACGTGGGCCCGCTGGTGGACGAGAACGCCGCCAAGCGGGTGCAGGAGTGGGTCGACGACGCGGTGGCCAAGGGTGCCAAGGCGCTCACCGGCGGCACCCGGGACGGGGCGACCTACGCCCCGACCGTGCTGACCGACCTGCCCGCCGACGCGATCCTGGCCACCGCCGAGGTGTTCGGCCCGGTGCTCTCGCTGCACCGGGTGGACTCCACCGAGGAGGCCTTCGCGGCGGTCAACGACTCCAAGTTCGGCCTGCAGGCGGGCGTGTTCACGCACGACGTGCAGACCGCCTTCCGGGCCCACCGGGAGCTGCAGGTGGGCGGCGTGATCATCGGTGACGCGCCGTCGTACCGCGCCGACCAGATGCCCTACGGCGGCGTCAAGGACTCCGGCGTGGGCCGCGAGGGCGTCAAGTACGCGATGGACGACTTCACCTACGAGCGCGTCCTGGTCCTCACCGGCCTGGACCTCTGACCCGAACGGCCCCGGCGGCCCCCGGCTCCAGCGCGGAGCCGGGGGCCGCCGCCGTCCCGCGGACCCTCCGGCGGCGCGGGCGGCGGGCGGCTCGGGCCACAATGGTCCCCATGAACTCGCTCGCCCACCCCCAGCTGCGCTTCAGCCCGGTCGTCGACGCTGCGCCCACTGAAGGCGTGTCAGCTCCGCGGGAGCTGGTGATCCTCGGCTCCACCGGCTCGATCGGCACCCAGGCCATCGACATCGTGCTGCGCAACCCGGACCGGTTCCGGGTGGTCGCGCTCTCCGCGGCCGGCGGTCAGGTCGAGCTGCTGGCCGAGCAGGCCTTCCGGCTCGGCGTGCACACCGTCGCGGTGGCCCGCCCGCAGGCCGAGGCGCCGCTGCGGGCCGCGCTGGCGGCCCGGGCCGAGGGGCGCCGGCTGCCCACCGTGCTGGCCGGGCCGGACGCGGCGGCCGAACTCGCCGCGCTGCCCTGCCACTCGGTGCTCAACGGCATCACCGGCTCGATCGGCCTGGCCCCGACGCTGGCCGCGCTGCGGGCCGGGCGGGTGCTGGTGCTGGCGAACAAGGAGTCGCTGATCGTCGGCGGCCCGCTGGTCAGGGCGGTGGCCGCGCCCGGCCAGATCGTGCCGGTGGACTCCGAGCACGCCGCGCTGTTCCAGGCGCTGACCGCCGGGACCCCGCGCGAGGTGCGCCGCCTGGTGGTGACCGCGAGCGGCGGCCCGTTCCGCGGCCGCAGCCGCGAGCAACTGGCCGGGGTCACCCCGAAGGACGCGCTGGCGCACCCGACCTGGGCGATGGGTCCGGTGGTGACGATCAACTCGGCCACCCTGGTCAACAAGGGCCTGGAGGTGATCGAGGCACACCTGCTCTACGACATCCCGTTCGAGCGGATCGACGTGGTGGTCCACCCGCAGTCGGTGGTGCACTCGATGGTGGAGTTCACCGACGGCTCGACGCTGGCCCAGGCCAGCCCGCCGGACATGCGGATGCCGATCGCGCTCGGCCTGGGCTGGCCGGACCGGGTGCCGGACGCCGCCCCGGGCTGCGACTGGACCAAGGCCGCGACCTGGGAGTTCTTCCCGCTGGACGACGAGGCCTTCCCGGCCGTCGCCCTGGCCCGCGAGGTCGGCACCCTGGGGGGTACCGCGCCGGCCGTGTTCAACGCCGCCAACGAGGAGTGCGTGGACGCCTTCCTCAACGGGCGGCTGGCCTTCACCGGCATCGTGGACACCGTGGCCAAGGTGGTCGCCGAGCACGGCACGCCGCGCTCGGGAACTTCGCTCACCCTCGAGGACGTCCTGGATGCGGAGGCCTGGGCGCGTGCCCGGGCCCGCGAGCTGGCGGCCGGCTGACCGATGCGGTTATCTGACCTGGCAGTGGAGGCATGATGGCCTGGGCCGGTGGAAGCGACATGACGGAGGACCAGCGGTGAGTACGGCGATGACGGTGCTGGGCATCGTGGTCTTCTTCGTGGGGCTGCTCTTCTCGATCGCCTGGCACGAGCTCGGCCATCTGTCCACGGCCAAGCTGTTCCGGATCAGGGTGCCGCAGTACATGGTCGGCTTCGGACCCACGATCTGGTCGCGCAAGAAGGGCGAGACCGAGTACGGGGTCAAGGCGATCCCGCTGGGCGGCTACATCCGGATGATCGGGATGTTCCCGCCCGGCGCGGACGGGCGGATCACCAAGCGCAGCAGCTCGCCCTGGCGCTCGATGATCGAGGACGCCCGCGAGGCCTCCTACGAGGAGCTGCTCCCCGGCGACGAGGACCGGCTGTTCTACACCAGGAAGCCCTGGAAGCGCGTCATCGTGATGTTCGCCGGGCCGTTCATGAACCTGATCCTGGCCTTCGTGCTCTTCCTGGTGGCGATGATGGGCTTCGGCATGGCGAAGTCGATGCCGGTCGTCAGCTCGGTCTCGCAGTGCGTGGTCCCGGTGACCGCGCCGGACCGGAACAACTGCGACAACGCCCCGCAGTCGCCGGCCGCGGTGGCCGGCCTGCAGCCCAAGGACCGGATCCTGTCCTTCGACGGGGACCGGATCTCCACCTACCAGCAGCTGTCCAACGACATCCGCAACTCCTTCAACCGAACCGTGCCGATCGTGGTGCAGCGCAACGGTGCCCAGCTGACCCTGACCGCCCACATCACCGAGAACAAGCTCGCCAAGCTGGACAAGTACGGCGACCCGATCCCCAACAGCCAGCCCGTCAGCGCCGGCTTCCTGGGAATCACCCCGACCACCGGGGTGGTCCCGCTCAGCTTCTCCGACAGCATCACCCGGATGACCGACCTGGCCGACAGCGGGCTGCACTCGCTGGCCGCGCTGCCGGGCAAGGTCCCGGCGCTGTGGGACTCGGTGGTCAAGGGCACCCCGCGCCAGGCCGACTCCCCGGTGGGCATGGTCGGCGCGGCCCGGGTCGGCGGGCAGATGTTCTCGCTGCCGCTGCCGCCCAGTCAGAAGGTGGCCGCGATGATCACCCTGCTGGCCGGGATCAACCTCTCGCTCTTCCTGTTCAACATGCTGCCGCTGCTGCCGCTGGACGGCGGCCACGTGGCGGGCGCGCTCTGGGAGTCGGTGCGCCGCAACACGGCCAGGCTGTTCCGGCGGCCCGACCCCGGCCCCTTCGACGTGGCCAAGCTGATGCCGGTCGCCTACGTGGTGGCGAGCATCTTCATCGGCTTCACCCTGCTGGTGATGATCGCCGACGTGATCAACCCCGTGAAGATCAGTTAGGCGGGGCCCAGGGGGCGTGCGTCCGGGGGTACCCCGGTGCCGTACCGTTGGACGCCGGGTGTGCGATCGAACTGCGCGCCCGGCGTCCGTCACCTCTACTCCGGGGAACCCTGCGCACATGACCGCGATCTCGCTCGGTATTCCGTCCCTGCCGCCCAAGCCGCTGGCCACTCGCCGCCGCTCGCGGCAGATCATGGTCGGCAACGTCCCGGTCGGCGGCGATGCCCCGGTCTCGGTGCAGTCGATGACCACCACGCTCACCTCGGACGTGAACGCGACGCTGCAGCAGATCGCGCAGCTGACCGCTTCG
>NZ_PYBW01000320.1 GCF_003205575.1 Streptomyces tateyamensis | reverse complement strand
AGCCGTCGGAAGCGCCGCTGCCGCCGGCCAAGGCCGTCCGCAAGGCCTTCAGCAGCCCGTTCAGTTCGCTGCTGGTCGTCGTGCTCACGGTGCTGTGGACCATTCCCACGCTGGGGCTGCTGGTCACCTCGGTGCGTCCCAAGCAGGACGTGGCCAACAGCGGATGGTGGACCTTCTTCACCCGCCCGGACGCGACGCTCGCCAACTACCACACGGTGCTCTTCGAGGGGGGGTTCGGCGTGAGCGGCGGCCTCATGCCGTACCTGGTCAACGCGCTGGCCATCTCGGTCCC
>NZ_PYBW01000319.1 GCF_003205575.1 Streptomyces tateyamensis | reverse complement strand
AGATCAGGGGGGAACTTCACGCGGAGGATCACCCCTTCGTCGAGGATCACCTCCCAGCGTGTACCGTCGGGCCGCAAGATCAGGCTCTGGCGGCTCATCCGAGCCGCCAGGTTGCGTTCTACGTCCTGCTTGGCTTCAGGTAGTTGGGCGAGTCTGAGCACCGCACGTGCGTAGCTGCGAGTCTGAAGTAGCCCGGGGACGACATGGCCAGTGAACTCCTGGATCCCGACCGCCTGAGCCTCGTATCGCATGAACGCCTGCGCGTAGTCCGGATACCGCTCGCTCTCCACATGCGGCCACAGGTCCTGCAACAGCTCGTCCGTGTCAAGCGCCTGGTCCATCAGCTTCGACAGCTCCAGCGTCGGCCGGCTGCCCGTGTTCCGCTCGATCTGGTTGATCCGGGTGCTGTGCGTGTGGGTGCGGGTGCCGACCTGGGTCTGGGTCAGGCCCAGGCGTTCGCGGGCCTTCTTCGCGCGGTAGCCGTACAAGGCGGCAAGGGATGACGTGGGGTCAAGTTCCTCGCTCATGCGTTCACTTCCATTCCTTACCACCGCAGGAATAAGCCTCCACCCCCTGTGCATGGTAGTTGCGGGCGGCGACGCTTGAGGCACAGTCAGTAATAGTCGAGGAAGCGAAATCCGACCATGACCTCCAAGTACTACAGCGGCAGATCA
>NZ_PYBW01000318.1 GCF_003205575.1 Streptomyces tateyamensis | reverse complement strand
GACGCGCGGAGCTTGCCCGGGATCGCGCTGCTGTGGTCCTTCCCCGTGCCGGTGCCCAGGAACCGCCGCTCGGCGATCTCCGCGTTGGCCAGCCCCCCCCCCAGCAGCGCCAGCCCGCCCAGCCCCCGGCCGGTCAGCGTGCCGACCAGGGACAGTGCCCCGGCCTCCGGGCCGCCGCCCTCCACGTCCCCGCCGATCACCGTGCGGGTGACCGCGGGCGAGAGCATGCTGCCGCCGGCCGCCAGGATCCGCACCGCGTGCACCAGCTGCTCCGGGGCGGTGTCCTTGAGCAGGAAGCCGGCCGCCCCGGCGCGCAGTGCGGTGCCGATGTACTCGTCGG
>NZ_PYBW01000317.1 GCF_003205575.1 Streptomyces tateyamensis | reverse complement strand
CCCGTGGAGCTGGCTGGTGCTGGGCCGGCCGGTCTCCTTCTACTACGAGTCGCCCACCTTCGGGCAGAGCGGCTGCCGGGCCGGCCAGTGCGCCTCCGAGGTACTGGCGATCGGCACCCCGCTGCTCTGGTGGGCCGGCCTGATCGGGCTGGTGTACTGCCTGTACCGGTGGGTCCTGCGGCGCGACTGGCGGGCCGGCGCGATCCTGTGCGGGCTGGGCGCGGGGCTGCTGCCCTGGTTCGACTACCAG
>NZ_PYBW01000316.1 GCF_003205575.1 Streptomyces tateyamensis | reverse complement strand
CGCCGCCGCCCGGGGCGGGAACCCGCGCTTCCCCAGCCCGGGCATCGACACGTTGGGCCCCGCGATCGCCCCCCCAATCACCACGCAGCCCGCGTACAGGCCCGGCACCGAGGGCACCACGCGCAGCAGCACGCCGGCGCCCAGCCCCAGCACCGCGCCCAGCACCCCCCGCTCGGTGCCGAACCGCCGGGTCAGCCGCGGGGTGAGCGGCGCGCCGACCCCCTGGAAGAGCACCGGCACGGTGGTG
>NZ_PYBW01000315.1 GCF_003205575.1 Streptomyces tateyamensis | reverse complement strand
GACGCCAACCTCCCCGCCCCCGCGTCGGCCGCCACCCCCGACGAACTGCGCACCAGGGCAGCCCGCGCCCGCACGACCAGCCGCACCACCGGCACACCGGCTACCCCGGTCATCACACCGCCGACGCCGGTCGCCCCCGACCAGGTGCGCCGAACGCGCTGACCACCCAGGTGGGCGGGTACGGAGCCTCCGCACCCCCCCCCCCCCCCCCCCCCCCCCCCCCCGCCCCCCCCCCCCCCCCCCCCCCCCCCCCCCCCCCCCCCCCCCCCCCCCCCCCCCCCCCCCCCCCCCCCCCCCCCCCCCCCCCCCCCCCCCCCCCCCCCCCCCCCCCCCCCCCCCCCCCCCCCCCCCCCCCCGCCCCCCCCCCCCCCCCCCGCCCCCCCCCCCCCCCCCCCCCCCCCCCCCCCACCCCCCCCGCCCCCCCCCCCCCCCCCCCCCCCCCCCCC
>NZ_PYBW01000314.1 GCF_003205575.1 Streptomyces tateyamensis | reverse complement strand
GCCCAGGTGCAGGACGGCCAGCGGCGGGCCGGGCGGGGCGACGGTGTCGGCCCGGTGGCCGAGGCGGTGGGTGTACTCGAACTCGAGGTGCTGCGGGTGCGTCAGGTCCACGTAGGACTGCGGGGTGCCGTCCATGGTGAGCCGCCAGCCGCCCGGGCAGTCCAGGTCGGGCATCAGCTTGGCGGTGCCGAAGGCCGTCTCGCGCAGGACCGGCAGCGGCTCGGCGGGGTCGTTGGGCATGCCCGCAGCTTAAGGGCGCGGCATGACGCCGTGGCACGAGGCCATGGCAGCACCCCGTGGC
>NZ_PYBW01000313.1 GCF_003205575.1 Streptomyces tateyamensis | reverse complement strand
GTGTGCAGGTCGAGGGTGGTGGCGAGGGGGGGGGCGTGCGGGGGGTGCCCGTGGGGCAGTGGGTTCGTCATGCCGGGCATGTTTGCCGATGGGCGGGGGCCCATGAGGGGGGCGTACCGGGGGGGGGGCCCCGCCTGGGCGTCCCGGCCCCTCCCTCAAGAGGCCGGGGCGCCGGGGTGTGGCCGCTGGTTACTGCATGCCGTGCAGGTGGTTGCCGACGTTGGTGGAGAAGTCGTTGCCGTTCTTCGCGTCCCAGTTGGTCGACCAGGCCATCGCGCCGCGGATGGTGGGCCACTTGGCCGGCGGGACGAAGGTGCCGCAGTTGGTGCCGTTGGCCAGGCAGTCCAGCGCGTTG
>NZ_PYBW01000033.1 GCF_003205575.1 Streptomyces tateyamensis | reverse complement strand
AGACCCTGATCGAGGAGGCGCTCAAGCTGGCCGAGGAGATGCAGGCGGACGGCGTCGAGGCCGGCTCGCCCACCGTGATCGCCGCCGACTGAGCCGGCTGACGGTGAGTGAGGCACAGTGCTCGATCGAGGCGTGATTCTCCCCAGCGCGCTGCAGGCTGCCCGCAGCCTGGCGTCCACCAGGGTGCTGGAGGCCGCCGACCTGGCCGACACCCTGGCGGTGCTGCACCGGGACCCGGTGGCCAACGCCTTCGTCGCCACCCGGGTGGAGGCCGTGGGCCTGGACCCGTGGCGGCTGGGCGGGGAGATGTGGGGCTGGTTCGACCAGGACGGCCGGCTGGAGTCGCTCTGCTACGCCGGGGCCAACCTGGTGCCGATCAACGCCGGGCCGGTGGCGGTGCACGCCTTCGCCGAGCGGGCCCGGCGGCAGGGCCGGCGCTGTTCCTCGATCGTCGGGCCGGCCGCGGCGACCGCCGGGCTCTGGGCCCTGCTGGAGCGCAGCTGGGGCCCGGCCCGCGAGGTGCGCGGCCACCAGCCGCTGATGGCCACCAGCGAGCCGGCCGCCGCGGTCACCCCGGACCCGCTGGTCCGCCGGGTCCGCCGGGACGAGATCGACCTGCTGCTGCCGGCCTGTGTGGCGATGTTCACCGAGGAGGTGGGCATCTCCCCGCTGGCCGGTGACGGCGGCCTGCTCTACCAGGCCCGGGTGGCCGAACTGGTCAGCACCGGCCGCTCGTTCGCCCGGATCTCGGAGCGGGGCGAGGTGGTCTTCAAGGCCGAGATCGGGGCGGTGACCAAGGGCGCCTGCCAGATCCAGGGGGTCTGGGTGGCCCCCGCACACCGGGGCAAGCGGCTCTCCGAGAGCGGCATGGCGGCGGTGCTGGACTTCGCGCTGCGCGAGGTGGCGCCGGTGGTCAGTCTGTACGTCAACGACTTCAACCTGCCGGCCCGGGCGGCCTACCGCCGGGTCGGGTTCCGGGAAGTGGGCGCATTCATGTCGGTGCTCTTCTGACTTCCCCGGTCAGCTGGGCGGGCAAGGAGTAACGTCCCGGGCATGGAGCAGCTCACCGAGGTCACCGTCCAGCCGATCGACCTGGCCGCCTGGGCGCCGTACGCGCTGGAGGTGCAGGCCCAGGCCTTCGGGCTGTCCGCCGAGGAGGTCGCGGTGCGGCTGCACATCGTCGCACGGCACGCGCTGCAGCCCGGGGTCCTGGCGCTGGGCGCGCTGGCGGGCGGCCGGCTGGTCGGCTTCGGCTACGGGATGCCCAACCAGCGCAGCCAGTGGTGGAGCACGGTGATCGAGCCGCACCTGGAGGCCCGCGGCTACGGGGACTGGCTGGACGACGTGTTCGCGGTGACCGAGCTGCACGTGCTGCCCGAGTACCAGGGGCAGGGCCTGGGCAGCTCGCTGATCCGCAGCCTGTGCGAGCGCTCGGGACAGCCGCGCAGCATCCTGTCCGCGATCGACGCCGAGACCCCGGCCCGCCGCCTCTACCGCGCCCTCGGCTACCACGACCTGGCCCGCGCCGTCCGCTTCCCGGCCACCGACCGCCCGTACGCCGTGATGGGCGCCCAGCTCCCGCTGCACCGGCCGGCGCGATAGCCGGCCCGCTGCCCTACAACCCGCCGGCGAACTCCAGGTACAGCTCGGCGTTGGTCCGCTCGCCGGCGGCCAGGGCGCCGAGGCCGGCGGCGACGGTGCGGAACAGCGTCCAGCCGCGCAGGCGGTCCAGGTCGACCTCGACGGACTCGGAGAGCTGGTGCAGCCGGCGGCGGGCCGCGCCCTGCGGGCCGGGGGCGGCGGTCAGCGTCTCCTTGCGGTCCTGGGCCAGCCAGGCCAGGTCGTAGGCCCGCTCACCGACCAGCGGCTGCGGGTCGATGGCCAGCCACGGTGCCCGGTCGGCGGCCATCACGTTCCCGTGGTGGAAGTCCCCGTGC
Source organism: Streptomyces tateyamensis (assembly GCF_003205575.1). GTDB lineage: Bacteria > Actinomycetota > Actinomycetes > Streptomycetales > Streptomycetaceae > Kitasatospora > Kitasatospora tateyamensis. The sequence goes on along the minus strand of NZ_PYBW01000033.1, from coordinate 40,879 downwards.
AGCAGCAGTTCCTCGTCGGCGGAGTCGAGCAGCCCGCCGGCCACCGCCACCGCCTCCTCCAGCAGCCGCCCGGCGTCCACCGCGGCGGCCAGCTCCGGCCGGGTGGCCAGCCAGGCCAGCTGGCCGCCCACCCGGTCGGCCACGGTGGTGAACCGATGGCCCGTCGGCGGCGCCGTCCACAGCCTCCGCAGCAGGCTGGTGGCCTCCAGCATCGCCTTGGCCTCGGCCAGCGAGCGCAGCGGGATGTCCCCGTGCAGCCGCTCCAGCAGCAGGAACCCGGCCGCGGGGTCGGCGTCCAGCAGCAGCACCGCGCCGCGCCCGGCCCAGTGCGCGAGCGCCGCGTGCTCCTGCGCGGTCTCGGGGGCGACCAGGCCGGCCTTGAGCACGGCGGGCGAGTCGTCGGCCCGGCGCACGTACGCCACCAGGCTCAACCGGCCGCCCGGGTCGGCGATCCGGTCCAGCGTCAGCTGCCAGTGGGTCAACTGCCCGGCCAGCCGCTCGGGCAGTCCGGCCAGCCACTGTTCACCGGCCTTGCCCTGCCGGGCGGTCACCCCCTCGCGCAGTCGGTCGGGAACCTTCCACTGCCCAGCTGCTGACGACATGGCGGCCCTTCCTCGGTGCTTCCCCCGTGCTGTTACCCGCCCATTGTCGGCCATCCGACCCGCCCGGGCCGGGCAGCCGCGCTGGTCAGCGCCTCAGTGCGGGCTCACGGCGGTGCTCGGCGAGGCGCTGCCGGCGGTGTCGGGGGCGGCCAGCCCGGGCAGCGCGCCGGGCGTGCCGCCCCAGTGGTCGCACTGCAGCACGCACTCGCGCAGCGCGGTGGCGGCGGTCATCCGCAGCGTGTCGGTGGTGCAGGCCACCAGGTCGGCGTAGACCGCGAGCAGTCGGCTCTCCACCTCGGCGGCCAGCTTGGCGGCGGCGCCCGCCTCCGGGACGGCGAACGGCAGCCGGTAGCCGGGGGCGGCGGCCGTCGGGGTGGCCCCGCCGGCGAGCAGCCGCTGCCAGTTGTCCCGGCGGGCCTGGTGCACGGCGTAGCAGGCGAGCGCGTCGTCCCGCCTGGGGCCGGGCGGGGTCTTGGCGCCGACCACGCCGAAGGCGTACACCGCCGCGTGCTCGGCGGCCAGCGCCGCCTGCAGCGCGGTCGCGGCGGCGGACCCCAGCGGGGCCGCCGAGGGCGGCGCGGCGGGGCCCTTGGCCGGCTGGCTCCTGGAGGGCAGGCTCTTGGCCGTGGGGACGGCGGCTGACGGAGGGTTGGCTGACGCTGCGCCGGTTGACGACGGATCGGCTGACGCGCCGTCGGCCGGGGCCGCACCTGACGATCCGTCCGCCGGCACGGTCAGCGGGGTCCGGTCGCCGAGCCGCACCGCGTGCAGCGCCCCCGCTGCCGCCACCGAGGCGAGCAGCCGGGCCAGCTCCGGCGAGGCGGCCGCCAGGTCGGCCAGTCGGCCCTGCGCCGTGGTCCGCTCGGCCGCAGCCAGCACCGCCGCCGTCACCGCGGGCCCGCCGTCGCCCGGCGAGCCGCTCCCCGCGGCCGCGGGCGACCCCGCGCCCGGCGAGCCGGCCGCGGGCAGTCCTGCCGCCAGCGCGGCCCGCTGCTGCACCAGCTCAGCCTGCAGCGGGCCGGCCACCGCGGCGCCCCCGGCCGGCAGCGCCGCGTACTGGGCCAGCAGCGCGTCGGTGGCGGCCACCGCCCGGGTGCGCAGCGGCTTGTCCGTGTCGGCCCGGCCCTTGCCCCCGGAGCCGCCCGAGCCGTTCGAGCCCGAGGTGCAGGCGGCCAGCAGCCCGGCGGCGGCCAGCGCCCCGGTGGCCAGGAAGGTCCGCCGCCCGGTGGACTGCATCGAGGTGCTCCCAGGAGTACGGCGGGCGGCTCCCTCGGCCCCCCGCGCGGATGGAAATGACAGTGGTCGGGAACGTGAAAGGGTTGTGCCCGCCGTGGTGACGCTACCGCCCGGGCCGGGACCGGCCGAGGCCGGGGGACACCGGGCGGTGCCCGCAACCGGAATCGGCGGTTGCCGGGTCGACCCGATAGGCTTTGGGGCGAGTTACGACCTTCTGACAACAGCAGACGCGGCCGAGGAGTCACCCGGATGAGCACCACCCCCACCGATCGGTTGCGTGCCCTGTTGGAGCCGCTGGCCGCGCAGGCGGGCCTGGACCTTGAGGACGTCAAGGTGACCCAGGCCGGCAGCCGCCGTCAGGTGCAGATCGACGTGGACGCCGACGGCGGCGTGGATCTGGACGCGATCGCCGAGTTCAGCCGCGAGGTCGGGCAGGCCCTGGACGAGAGCGACCTGCTGGGCAGCGCCGCCTACGTCCTCGAGGTCGGCTCCCCGGGCGTGGACCGCCCGCTCACCGAACCCCGCCACTGGCGCCGCAACATCGGCCGGCTGGTCAAGATCCAGCTGACCGACGGCAGTGAGCTGGTCGCGCGCATCCTGGAGATTCTCAGCCTGCAGAGCGACGAGACCGGCGCGCTGGTCGAGGTGCAGCCGGTGAAGGGCCGCGGCAGGCCCAAGGAGCGCCGCCTGGAGTTCACCGAGGTGGCCAAGGCGCGGATCCAGGTGGAGTTCAACCGCAAGGAGGACGAGCAACTGCTGTCCGAGGAAGACCCGGACGAGCTGGAGCTCGCCGAGGAAGAAGAGGAGGCGTAGCCGTGGACATCGACATGAGTGCCCTGCGTGGGCTGGTGACCGAGAAGAACATCCCGTTCGACCTGTTGGTCGAGTCGATCGAGTCGGCGCTCCTCATCGCCTACCACCGCACCGAGGGCTCGCGCCGCCGGGCCCGGGTGGAGCTGAACCGCAAGAGCGGCCACGTCACGGTGTGGGCGCTGGAGGACCAGAGCGAGCTGGAGGAGGGTGCCGAGCCGCGCGAGTTCGACGACACCCCCAGCGGCTTCGGCCGGATCGCCGCCAGCACCGCCAAGCAGGTCATCCTGCAGCGACTGCGCGACGCGGCCGACGACCAGACCTTCGGGGAGTACGCGGGCAAGGAGGGCGACATCGTGATGGGTGTCGTCCAGCAGGGCAACGACCCGAAGAACGTGCTGGTGGACATCGGCAAGCTGGAGGCGATCCTGCCCCCGCAGGAGCAGGTGCCCGGCGAGGACTACCGCCACGGGACCCGGCTGCGCAGCTACGTGGTGGCGGTGCGCCGCGGCGTCCGCGGTGCCTCGGTCACCCTCTCGCGCACCCACCCCAACCTGGTGAAGAAGCTGTTCGCCCTGGAGGTGCCGGAGATCGCCGACGGGTCGGTGGAGATCGCCGCCATCGCCCGCGAGGCCGGCCACCGCACCAAGATCGCGGTGCACTCGCGCCGGGCCGGACTGAACGCCAAGGGCGCCTGCATCGGCCCGATGGGCGGCCGGGTGCGCAACGTGATGAGCGAGCTGCACGGCGAGAAGATCGACATCGTGGACTGGTCGGACGACCCGGCCGAGATGGTGGCCAACGCGCTGTCCCCCGCCCGGGTGACCAAGGTCGAGATCGTGGACATGCAGCAGCGCTCCGCCCGGGTGATCGTGCCGGACTACCAGCTGTCGCTGGCGATCGGCAAGGAGGGCCAGAACGCCCGTCTGGCGGCCCGTCTCACCGGTTGGCGGATCGACATCCGGCCGGACACCGAGGGCGCCGAAGAGCCGGTCGGCGGGGAATCCACCGCCCGGTAGCGGCGTTGTCATCCGATAATCGCGGCCCCGCCGAGATCGGCGGGGCCGCGGTCAGTCCCTGCGGAGGGTAGACTTGAAGGTGTCCGGCCGGACGCATGTCCGTGCATGCCCAGAACGCACTTGCGTGGGCTGCCGAAAGCGAGCGGCCAAGCACGAGCTGTTGCGAGTCATCGCGGTGGCGGGCGCCTGCGTCCCCGATCCGCGCAGCTCGCTCCCCGGTCGGGGCGCGTACCTGCACCCCGACTCCGGCTGTCTCGATCTGGCGGTCCGCCGCCGGGCGTTCCCGAGGGCCTTCCGGCTCACGGGGACGCTGGACACCGAGGCCCTGCGCGAGCAGGTCACGGCCGGTCCGGACAGCGCCCCGGCGTCCTGAGGACCCCGGGGGAGAACCACCGTACAGAGCACGGCGCGCGCACCTCGGTGTACCGCGCCACCAGTCAGGTACCTCGCGAGATGGAAGTAGGTCGAGATTGCGATGAGCACTCGATGAGTACGCGATGAGTACGCCCATGAAGTAGCGACGGTCCGGCGGACAACGACCCCGGACTTATTAGACAGGAGCAAAGTGGCTAAGGTCCGGGTATACGAACTTGCCAAGGAACTCGGCTTGGAGAGCAAGGCTGTGATGGCCAAGCTGACCGAGCTGGGCGAGTTCGTCCGTTCGGCGTCCTCGACGATCGAGGCGCCGGTTGTGCGCAAGTTGACTGATGCTTTGGGAACGACGCCGCCGTCCGGCGGCGCGTCCGCCAAGCCCGGCCCGCGGAAGCCCGCGGCGCCCCAGCCCGCCGGCGGTGCCGGTGCGGCCGCACCCAGGCCGGGTGCACCCACTCCGGGTCCGCGTCCCGCGGCCCCCCGTCCGACTCCGGCGGCCGCCCCCGCGGCTGCGGCTCCCGCCGCGCCCGCGCCGGCTGCGCCCCGTCCGGCCGGTGCACCCACCCCGGGTCCGCGCCCGGCCCGTCCGGCCGCCCCGGCCGCTCCGGCGGCCGAGTTCTCCTCCCCGGCTCCGGCCGAGGAGCCGGCGGCCCGTCCGGCTGCCGCACGTCCGGCCCAGCAGGCCCAGGGCGGTGCCCGTCCGGGCCCGCGTCCGGCCGGCCCGCGTCCGGGCAACAACCCCTTCACCTCCGGTGGCGCCACCGGCATGGGCCGTCCCGGCGACCGCCGTGCGGCCGCGCCGGGCGACCGTCCGCGTCCGGGCGGTGCCCCGGGTGCCGGTGAGCGTCCGCCGCGCCAGGGCGACCGTCCGCGTCCGGGCGGTGCCCCGGGTGCCGGCGACCGTCCCCGTCCGGGTGGCGGCGCGCCGCGTCCGGGTGGTCCCGGTGCCGGTGCCCCGCGTCCGGGCGGTGCCCCGGGTGCCGGTGCTCCGCGTCCCGGTGGTGCTCCCCGTCCCGACGGCATGCCCCGTCCGGCCGCGCCGCGCCCCGGTGGGCCGAGCCCGTCCGGCATGCCGCGCCCGAACCCGGGCATGATGCCGCAGCGTCCCGGCCCGGGTACCGGTGCGCGTCCGGGCCCCGGTGGCCGTGGTCCGGGTGGCCCCGGCGGCCGTCCGGGCGGTGCCCCGGGTGCCGGTGGCGCCCGTCCGGGCTTCACCGGTCGTCCGGCCGGTCCGGGCTCGCGCCCGGCCGGTGGCGGCGGCTTCGGCGGTCCCCGCCCGGGTGGCGGTGCCGGTGGCGGCGGCGGCTTCGGTGGCGGCGGTGCCCGTCCCGGTGGCTTCGGCGGTCGTCCCGGCGGCCCGGGTGCCCGTGGTGGCACGCAGGGCGCCTTCGGCCGTGGCCCGGGCGGTCGCCCGGCCCGTGGTCGCAAGTCGAAGCGGGCGAAGCGCCAGGAGTACGAGGCCATGCAGGCCCCGTCCGTCGGCGGTGTGATGCTGCCCCGTGGCAACGGCCAGACGGTCCGGCTGTCGCGCGGCGCTTCGCTGATGGACTTCGCGGAGAAGATCAACGCCAACCCGGCCGCGCTCGTCTCGGTGATGTTCAACCTCGGCGAGATGGTCACCGCGACCCAGTCGGTCTCGGACGACACGCTCCTGATGCTGGCCCAGGAGATGGGCTTCCTGCTGGAGATCGTCAGCCGTGACGACGAGGACCGCGAGCTGCTCGAGTCCTTCGACATCGACTTCGGTGCCGACGAGGGCGAGGAGAGCGAACTGCTGCCGCGTCCGCCGGTGGTGACCGTCATGGGTCACGTCGACCACGGTAAGACCCGACTGCTGGACGCGATCCGCAAGTCCAACGTGGTCGCGGGCGAGGCCGGTGGCATCACCCAGCACATCGGTGCCTACCAGGTCACCGCCGAGGTCAACGGCGAGGACCGGAAGATCACCTTCCTCGACACCCCGGGTCACGAGGCGTTCTCCGCCATGCGTGCCCGTGGTGCCAAGTCCACCGACATCGCGATCCTGGTGGTCGCGGCCAACGACGGTGTCATGCCGCAGACGGTCGAGGCGCTCAACCACGCCAAGGCCGCGGGTGTCCCGATCGTGGTCGCGGTCAACAAGATCGACGTCGAGGGTGCCGACCCGGTCAAGGTCCGCGGACAGCTGACCGAGTTCGGTCTGGTGGCCGAGGAGTACGGCGGCGACACCATGTTCGTCGACATCTCGGCGCGCCAGGGCCTGCACATCGACCAGCTGCTGGAGGCCGTGGTCCTGACCGCGGACGCCTCGCTGGACCTGCGGGCCAACCCGGAGCAGGACGCGCAGGGTATCGCCATCGAGGCGCACCTCGACAAGGGCCGCGGCGCCATGGCCACCGTGCTCGTGCAGCGCGGTACCCTCCGCGTCGGCGACTCGATCGCGGTGGGCGACGCGCACGGCCGCGTCCGCGCCATGCTCGACGAGAACGGCAAGAACGTGGAGGAGGCCGGTCCGTCGCGTCCGGTCCTGCTCCTCGGTCTGACCTCGGTGCCGCGCGCCGGCGACAGCTTCATCGTCGTCGACGACGACCGCACCGCCCGCCAGATCGCCGAGAAGCGCTCGGCCCGCGACCGCAACGCCATGTTCGCCAAGCGGCCGATGCGGATCTCGCTGGAGAACATCGACCAGGCGATCGCGGCCGGCAGCATCCAGCAGCTGAACCTGATCATCAAGGGTGACGTCTCCGGTTCGGTCGAGGCCCTCGAGGACGCGCTGGTCAAGCTGGACGTGGGCGAGGAGGTCGAGCTCCGGATCCTGCACCGCGGTGTGGGTGCGATCACCGAGTCCGACGTGGACCTGGCGATGGGCTCGGACGCGATCATCCTGGGCTTCAACGTCCGCGCCGAGGGCCGTGCTCGCACGGCGGCCGAGCGCGAGGGCGTCGACGTCCGGTACTACTCGGTCATCTACCAGGCGATCGAGGAGATCGAGGCCGCGCTCAAGGGCCTGCTCAAGCCGGAGTACGAGGAGGTGCGCCTCGGCTCCGCGGAGATCCGCGAGGTCTTCCGCAGCTCCAAGTTCGGCAACATCGCCGGTGTCCTGGTGCGCGAGGGCATCCTTCGCCGCAACGCGAAGGCCCGCCTCATCCGCGACGGCAAGGTCGTGGCGGAGAGCCTCACCATCGAGGGTCTGCGCCGCTTCAAGGACGACGCGACCGAGGTCCGCGAGGGCTTCGAGGCCGGTGTCACCCTGGGGTCGTACAACGACATCAAGGTGGAGGACACCATCGAGACCTACGAGATGCGCGAGAAGCCGCGCTCGTAGTCGCTGTCAGCGGCCCGGGGCCGGTCGACGGGATTATTTCCCGTCGACCGGCCCCGGTCTCGCTGTGTAGGGTCCAGGGCACCGACCCCGACGGCCGCGGCCGTTCGGGGTGACTCCTAGGCCCCCAGGTCGGCTTGACCTGTCACACATGTTCGTCGGAACACTCACCTTCGACCTGCTGCTGGGCGACGTGCACTCGCTCAAGGAGAAGCGTTCGATCGTGCGGCCCATCGTGGCCGAACTGCAGCGCAAGTACAGCGTGTGCGCTGCGGAGGTAGGGAACCAGGAGCTGCACCGCCGGGCCGAGATCGGGCTGGCGGTGGTCTCGGACGAGCACCGCTTCGTCACCGAGGTCCTGGACAACTGCGAGCGGCTGGTCGCCGGCCGCCCCGAGGTACAGCTGCTCTCCGCGAGGAGGCGCTACTACGGCGACGACGATGATTGAGAGCGGGGGTGCACGGGGCGCAACGTCGCCACCGTCACACCGACGAGGACCGAGAGCGCCCACAAGGCTGGGCGCGGGCCGGTACTTTGGGGCTTGGGCCCCGCCGGGTGCAGAACCGACCCGAGTACCGTGCCCACTGCACGAGGAGGCAACGTGACCGACACCGCAAGGGCGCGCAAGCTCGCCGACCGTATCCAGGTGGTCGTCGCCCAGACCCTGGAGCGCCGCATCAAGGACCCGCGGCTGGGCTTCGTGACCATCACCGACACCCGGGTCACCGGGGACCTGCGCGAGGCCACCGTCTTCTACACGGTCTTCGGGGACGAGACCGAGCGGGAGGCGACCGCCGCCGCGCTGGAGAGCGCCAAGGGCGTGCTCCGCTCCGAGGTCGGCAAGCAGACCGGGGTGCGCTTCACTCCGTCGCTGACCTTCGTGGCGGACGCGCTGCCGGACAACGCGCGGCAGATCGACGACCTGCTCGACAAGGTCCGGCTCTCGGACGCGGCGGTGCGCACCGCGGCGGCCGGCGCGCAGTACGCGGGCGAGGCCGACCCGTACCGGTCCCCGGCCGCCGAGGGCGACGACGCGGACGAGGACGAGTAGTCATGGCGGGTGAGCCGGCGGCGGCCGGTTCGACCAGGGCGTCCGTCACCACCGAGGTGGCGGGCGCCCTCGCCGTGCTCCCGGGCCCGCGCGCGCAGTCACCGGCCGGCGGCGCCGGNNGGGGGGGTGGGCCGGGGGGGGCCGGTTCGCCCAGGGCGTCGGTCCCCCCGGAGGTGGCGGACGCCCTCGCCGTGCTCCCGGGCCAGCGCGCGCAGTCACCGGCCGGCGGCGCCGGGTACCCGCCACCGCCGGGCGGGTTCGAGCCGGTCTGGCAGCAGGTGCTCGACGAGATCGGCCGGGCCCGCGAGATCGACCTGATCTGCCACATCAGCCCGGACGGCGACGCGCTCGGCTCGGCGCTGGCCGCCGGCCTGGCGCTGCGGGCGCTCGGGCACCCGGTGCGGGTCTCCTTCGGCGACGACCCGCAGGTGATCCCGGAGTCGCTCTCCTTCCTGCCGGGCCAGGAGCTGATCGTGCCGGCCGCGGCGGTGCCCGCCGAGCCGGACCTGGTGCTCTGCTTCGACGTGGCCTCCGAGGGCCGGCTCGGCCTGCTGCACCCCAAGGCCTTCGCCGCCCGCACCCTGGTGGTGATCGACCACCACGCCTCCAACCCCGGCTTCGGCACCCACCGGCTGATCGACCCGAGCGCCCCGGCCACCGCCGTCCTGGTGGACGAGCTGCTGCGCCGGCTCGGGGTGCGGCTGGACCAGGAGCTGGCCACCTGCCTGTACACCGGGGTCGCCACCGACACCGGCTCCTTCAAGTACGCGGTCACCACGCCGCAGACCCACGAGCTGGCCGGGCGGCTGCTGGCCACCGGAATCCGGCACGACCTGATCTCCCGCCAGCTGTGGGACACCTCCTCGTTCGGCTACCTCAAGGTGCTGGGCGCCGCGCTGGACCGGGCGGTCTACGAGCCGGCCGCGGTCGGCGGGCGCGGGCTGGTGTGGACCTGGGTGCCCTACCAGGACCTGGCGCTGTTCAGCGTCACGATGGAGGAGATCGAAGGGCTGATCGACATCCTGCGCCGCCCGGCCGAGGCCGAGGTGGCGCTGGTGCTCAAGCAGGACCCGGACGGGACGCTGCGCGGCTCCTGCCGTTCCAAGGGCGCCGTCGACGTGGCCGCGGCCTGCGCCGCGCTGGGCGGCGGCGGACACCCGTACGCTGCCGGTTTCTCGGCCCGGGACGACGTGCTCAGCACGGTCGCCCTGTTCCGGGCGGCGCTGGGCCAGTAGCGGGTGCTCCACGACAGGCCGTAGCCCCGTCCGTTCCGCACACCTCGCAGAGAAAGAACCGATGAAGCGCAAAGGCACCGGTCCCGACGGGCTGGTCATCGTGGACAAGCCCGAAGGCATCACCTCGCACGGCGTGGTCGCCCGGATGCGGCGGCTGGCCGGGACCAGGAAGGTCGGCCACGCCGGCACGCTGGACCCGATGGCCACCGGCGTGCTGGTGATCGGGGTCGAGCGGGCCACCCGGCTGCTCGGGCACCTGATGCTGACCGCCAAGACCTACGAGGCGACGATCCGGCTGGGCCAGAGCACGATCACCGACGACCGCGAGGGCGAGGTGACCGCGTCGACGCCGGCCACCGGAGTGACCCGGGAGGCGGTGGACACCGAGATCGCCCGGCTGACCGGCGAGATCATGCAGGTGCCGTCGAAGGTCAGCGCGATCAAGATCGACGGGAAGCGGTCCTACCACCGGGTGCGCGAGGGCGAGGACTTCGAGATCCCGGCCCGGCCCACCACGGTGCACTCCTTCACGGTGCACGGGCAGCGGGCGGCCACGGCCGAGGACGGCACGGCGGTGCTCGACCTGGACGTCACCGTGGAGTGCTCCTCCGGCACCTACATCCGCGCACTGGCCCGGGACCTGGGCGCCGCGCTGGGCGTCGGCGGCCACCTGACCGCGCTGCGCCGCACCCGGGTGGGCCCGTACGAGGTGGCCGGCGCGCACACCCTGGAGCAGCTGGAGGAGCAGCTCACCGTGCTGCCGATCGCCGAGGCGGCCGCGGCCGCCTTCCCGCGCTGGGACCTGGACGAACAGGACGCCCGCAAGCTCGCCACCGGCGCCCGGCTGAAGGCCCCGGGCCTGGACGCGGGCGGCCCGATCGCGGCCTTCGGCCCGGACGGGACCTTCCTCGCGCTGGTCGAGGAGCAGGACGGCCAGGCGCGGCCGGTCGCGGTCTTCGTGGGGTAGCGACCCGGTCCGGTCACCCGGTGCGGTCCGCAGGTTCACTCCTGCGGGCGAGCGCGCGGGGTGAAGGGACGTGGTGAACGGCGCGGGCGCGGTCGCCCGCCCCGGCGGGTGGGCAGGCTCACCGCGGCGAGCACGGCAGCGGTGACGGGCCCGACGGGAGCCCGCCCGGGCCGCCGGGGAGGGCAGCACGATGGACCGGAGTGCGCTGGTACGGCTGTGCGACCACGAGGTGCGCGAGCTCGGGTACGCCTGTTGGGCGGATGCGCGCGGCAGCCTGTTGACGGCCTACCGGACCGTGGCCGAGGCCGGGCCCGGCCTGACCGCCGACGGTGAGCCGGCCAGGCTGGTGCTGGCCTGCCCGGAGCTCGGGCTGGCCCTGCTGACGACCGATCAGCTGCCGCCCGGCCGGGCCCCGCTGCCGATCCGTCCCGGCCCGGCGCAGGCCGGCGCCGCCGTGCTGCTCCCCGGCCCCGGAGCCCCGTGCACCGGCACCCTGCTCGGCACCGGCACCGCCCTGAGCGACTGGGTGGGCCCGGCCCGCCTGCTGTCGGGGGTGCTGCTGCTCGACCTGCCCGGCGCCGTCGACCTGTCGGCCGGCGTCCCGGTGCTGGACGCCGCGGACGGCACCCTGCTGGCCCTGACCGCCCCCGGCCTGCGCGGCCTGCCCGCCGGCCTGCTGCCGGCCGTCCCGGTGGCCGGGACCCTGCTGGACACCCCCGCCGAGCTGGCCGAGCTGCTGGCCCGCAACGCGCTCACCGCCCCGGCCTACGGCGCCGCGCTCAACCTCGGCGGGGTGCTGCGGGCCACCGCCCGCCAGCTGGCCGCCGCCTCGGCCGGCCCGGGCCGGATCACCGACCTGGCGGCCGACCGGGTGGCGCGCGAGGACGGGCTGGCCGGTGAGGAGCCGGGTGTCGCGCTGACCGTGCTGGTCGGCGAGCCGGGCAGCGGGCGCACCACCGAGCTGGCCGCCGTCGCGGTCCGCCGGGCCGGTGGCGCCCGGGCGCTGCCCACCCTGTGGCTGCGCGGCGCCGACCTGGCGGCGGCGGACGAGTCGGTGGCCCCGGCCGTGCGGCGGGCGCTGGCCGGTGACGATGCGTCAGGCCTGGAGCCGGCTGCCGTGGCCCGGGTCTGCGAGGCGGCCGGGCGCCCGCTGCTGGTGCTGCTGGACGGTCCCGAAGAGGCGCCCGGCCCGCTGGACGCCGCCTGGTGGGCGCGGACGGTGCGCTGGCTGGCCGAGACCGGGGTCCGGCTGCTGGTGGGCTGCCGCCCGGAGAGCTGGCAGCCGGAGTTCGGCGCCGATCAGGTCCGGCTGCACCGGCTGGGCCCGCTGCGGGCGGCGGAGCTGGAGCGCGCCGCGCGCCGGTACGGGGTCGAGGTGCCGCCCGGGCCGGTCGGCCCGCTGCGGCTGCGGTTGGCCGGCGAGCTGACCGCGGCGGGCGTGCCGGTGCCGGCGGGCGCCGAGCAGGGCGAACTGCTCACCGCCTGGCTGGACCTGAGCTGCCTGCGGATCGCCGAGCGGCTGGCCGATGAGGCCGACCGCCCCGCCTCGCACCGCAAGGGCACGGTGCCCGCCGCGCCGCAGCCGGTGGCCCCGGTCACCGTGCGCCGACTGGCCCGCACGGTGACCGGCCGGGTGCACGAGGCGGCCCGCCGGATGCTCGGGCCCGGGCAGGGCGGGCTCGGGCCGCAGGCCTTCGGCGAGCTGTTCCCGGCCGCCGGCGGCTGGCGGCGGGCGGTGCTGGCCGAGGGCCTGTTCGTGCCGGTCGGCGACGGCTACCGGCTGGCCCACGAGGAGCTCGGCGACTGGCTGCAGGGCCTGCACCTGGACCTGGACGCGGCGCTGGACCAACTGCTCGCGGCGAGCGGGCCGCGCCCGGTGCCGCGGCACCGGGTCGGCGTGGTGGAGGCCGGGCTGCGGGTGCTGGGACGCCTGCGCGGCGCCGCCGAGCTGGACCGGCGCCTGGGCCGGCTGGCCCGGGCGCTCGCCGACCCGGCGGCCGGGCCGCAGACCGGCTGGTGGGCGGCCCGGCTGCTGGCCGCGGGACTGCGCGACTCGCCCGAGCCGGCGGCCCACCGACAGCTGCTGGCCGAGCTGGCCGAGCGGCTGGCCGGTCAGCCGGGCGGGCCGGCCGACCGGTTCGGGCCCGCCTTCTGGGACCGGCTGCCGCTGGGCGAGGAGGCCCGCTGGGAGCTGCTGCGGGTGCTGGTCCGGGCCGACGGCACGGACCAGGGCTTCCGCGCCCTGGCGGTGGCCCGGCTGCGGGCGGCGGGCGCGGCCGCGTTCGCCCCGCTCTGCGCGTGGTTCGAGGACACCAGCGGTCTGCCCGCCCGCCCCGGTGCCACCGTGGCCGACCTGGCCCAGGACCTGCTCTACGCGCACCGCGCGCTGGCCGTGGACGAGCTGACCGAGGCGCTGGTGGCCGCCGCCCACCCCCGGGCGGACGCGCTGCTGACCGTGCTGGCCGTCGAGGAGCCGTCCGCGCTCTGCCGGGCGGTGGACCGGTGGAGCCACGACGTGCGCCCCGAGCGGCACGTGGCCGCCGCCGTGCACGGCCTGCGGGTCGCCCCCTACGCCACCGCCACCGGCGCCGAACTGCTGCGCTTCACCGCGCTGGCCCTGCTGGCCCGGGAGGACGAACCCGCGCTGCACGGCGCGGCGCTGGCCCTGCTGGTGCGCGACCCGCAGACCCGCGCGGCGCACCTGCCGGCGGCGCTGTCGGCGTACGCGGCCGACGATCCGTTCGTCACCGCCCAGGTGCTCGGCACCGCACTGACGACGGATCAGCCCGCCGTGCTGCTCGCCTTCGAGCAGCGGTTGGCCCGGCCCGGTGGCGGTGCCGCGGCGGTGCTGCGGGTGCTGGCCGACGCGCGCCCCGCGGCGGGCGGGGCGCCGGCCGGGTTGGCGGACCCGGCCACCCGGCTGGCCGGGCGGCTGCTGCGGGCGCGCCCGGAGCGGGCCGAGCTGGTGGCCGAGTACCTGGGCCGGCGGCTGCTGCTGGGCACGGCCGGCCCCGGGGACCTGACCGCGCTGCTCGGCGCCGGCCCCACCGAGCGGCCGGCGCCGATCCGGCAGGCCTTCGCGCTGGTGCTGGCCACCCCGGGCGAGGGGCCCGGGGAGGAGCTGCGCGAGCAGTTCCTGGACCGGCTGCTGGCGGTCGAGCGGGATCCGCAGGTGCTGGCGGCGGTGCTGGAGCGGGTGGCCGTCACGGTGGAGCGGCGCGAGGGCGAGCGGGCCCGGGCGCTGGTGCGCCGGATCGCCGACGCCTGGCTCCCCGGTGACGGCGGGGTGGCCGGGCTGGACGCGCTGCTGGTGCGGTGCGCGGGCCGCAGCGCCGCCTTCGCGCTGCTGCTCGCCGACTGGCCGGACCGGGTCCGCCCGCTCGCGGCCGGCCCGCTGCTGGAGCGGATGCGGGCCCAGGTGGCCCGCGGCGGCGACCCGCAGTACGCCGCGGCCGAGGCCGAACGGACCCCGGTGCGCACCGTCACACCCGGGCCGGTGCGTCCCGCAGGTGTTCCGGTGCCGGAGCGGGAGCGGGCGCATGGCACGCTATAGGGGTTCGCGTTCGAGCATGTGAGCACCCGGGGACCGGGGGCTCGGAGCAGGGATCCCACAAGAGCCCTGGGGAGAGAAGGAGCGGTCAGGGTGCAGCGCTGGCGTGGCCTGGAGGAGATTCCCGGCGACTGGGGACGCAGCGTCGTCACCATCGGATCCTTCGACGGTGTGCACCTGGGGCACCAGCTGATCGTCAACCGGGCGGTGGCGCGGGCCGGTGAGCTGGGCGCCAAGGCCGTGGTGGTGACCTTCGACCCGCACCCGAGCGAGGTGGTCCGCCCCGGCAGCCACCCGGCGCTGCTCGCCCCGCACCCGCGCCGGGCGGAGCTGCTGGCCGAGCTCGGGGTGGACGCGGTGCTGGTGCTGCCGTTCACCGCGGAGTTCTCCAAGGAGTCGCCCGAGACCTTCGTGCAGCAGGTGCTGGTGGACGCGCTGCACGCGCAACTGGTGATCGAGGGCCCGAACTTCCGGTTCGGCCACAAGGCGGCCGGCAACGTCGCGCTGCTGCAGGAGCTCGGCCGGGCGGCCGACTTCGCGGTCGAGGTGGTGGACCTGCAGGTGCGCGGCGCGGCCGGGGGCGGCGAGCTGTTCTCCTCCACGCTGATCCGCCGCCTGGTCACCGAGGGGGACATGACCGGCGCCGCCGAGGTGCTCGGCCGGCCGCACCGGGTCGAGGGCGTGGTGGTACGCGGGGCCCAGCGCGGCCGCGACCTGGGCTACCCGACGGCCAACGTGGACACCGTGGCGCACAGCGCGGTCCCGGCCGACGGGGTGTACGCGGGCTGGCTGACCGTTTTCGGCGGGCACGGGCCCCTCCCGCCCGATGCCGGGCAAGGAGGGAGGATGCCGGCGGCGATCTCGGTGGGCACCAACCCGACCTTCGACGGCACCGCCCGCACCGTGGAGGCGTACGCCATCGACCGGGTCGGCCTGGACCTGTACGGCCTGCACGTGGCCGTGGACTTCCTGGCCTACCTGCGCGGGATGGAGAAGTTCGACTCGATCGAGGCGCTGCTGGAGCGGATGGCCGACGACGTCAAGCAGGCCCGGGAACTGACGGCGGATTAGCCGGCCGACGACAGGGCGCCCGCACCGTCCGGTGCGGGCGCCCTGTCGCGTTCACTGCTGCGGCGGCTGCTGGGTCCACTCCTGCGGCAACTGCTGTTGCTGCTGCGGTGCAGCCTGCCCCGGGGCCGGGTAGCCGTAGCCCGCCGGGGCCTGGCCCTGCTGCTGCGGCCACGGCTGGCCCGGCGCCGGCGCGCCGCCCCAGGGCTGGCCGGGAGCGGCTTCCGGCTGCGGATAGCCGTAGCCGGCCGGCGGCTGGGCCGCCCACTGCTGCTGTTGCGCACCGTGGTGGACCGCCTGCTGCCAGCCGCCCTGGGCGGCCGCCTGCTGGGCCCGGACCAGGTCCTCGCCGACCAGGGTGGCCAGCTCGAAGTAGGCCTCGCGGACCTTGGGCCGCATCATGTCCAGGTTGACCTCGGCGCCGGCCGCCAGGCTCTCGTCGAACGGCACCACCACCACGCCGCGGCAGCGGGTCTGGAAGTGGGCCACGATGTCCTCGGTGCGGATCAGCTTGCTGGTCTCGCGGACCCCGGAGATCACCGTGATGCTGCGCTGGACCAGGTCGGCGTAGCCGTGCGCGGAGAGCCAGTCCAGCGTGGTGCTGGCACTGCTGGCGCCGTCCACGCTCGGGGTGGCGACGACGATCAGCTGGTCCGCCAGGTCCAGCACCCCGCGCATCGCGCTGTAAAGCAGGCCGGTGCCGGAGTCGGTCAGGATGATCGGGTACTGGCGGCCCAGCACGTCGATCACCTGGCGGTAGTCCGAGTCGTTGAAGGTGGTGGAGACCGCCGGGTCCACGTCGTTGGCCAGGATCTCCAGGCCGGAGTTCTGGTCCTGCGAGGTGAACTGACGGATGTCCATGTAGCTGTGCAGGTGCGGGATGGCCGTCACCAGGTCGCGGATGGTCGCGCCGGTCTGCCGCTTGATCCGGCGGCCCAGGGTGCCCGCGTCCGGGTTGGCGTCGATCGCGATCACCTTGTCCTGGCGCTCGCTGGCCAGGGTGGCGCCGAGCGAGGTGGTGGTCGTGGTCTTGCCGACCCCGCCCTTGAGGCTGATCACCGCGATCTTGTAGCAGCTGAGCACCGGGGTGCGGATCAGCGTCAGCCGGCGCTCGCGCTCGGCCTGCGCGGCCTTGCCGCCGAACCGCAGCCGCGGGGCCTGGCGCTGCTGCTTGGGCTGGGTGCGCAGCAGGCGGTCCGAGTTGAGCTCGACGGCGGCGGTGTAGCCGAGCGGGGCGCCCGGCGCCGGGGCCTGCTGGGCGGCGGGCTGCTGGAAGGCGGCCGGCGGCTGCGGCTGGGCGTAGCCGGGGGCCGGGTAGGGCAGCGGCGGGGCCTGGTGCCCCGGGACGGGCTGCGGCCAGCCGCCCTGGCGCGGGTCGACCGGGTGCACGGGCTGTGCGGCGGGAGCCGGCTGCGGTGCGGGGGGCTGGGCGGCCTGCGGCGGGTACGGGTAGGGCTGGGCCTGTTGCTGTGGGTGCGCGGGCTGCGGGGCACCGGCCTGCGGGGGCCATGGGGCGGCGGGGGCGGGCTGCGGGTGCTGCGGCTGGAAGTGCGGTTGGGGCTGGCCGGGGTGCTGCGGCCCGGTCGGGTAGGGGTAGCCGGGGTACGGGGCGGCGGGGGCGGGCTGTTCGGCGGGCGCGGGCGCGGGCGCGGGAGTGGGGGCCGGGGCCGGCACCGGCGCGGCCATCAGGAAGGTGCCCGGCTCGGCATCGGTCCGGGCAGGGCCGGCGGGGGACGGCTGCTCGGCCACCGGGGGCGGGGAGGGAACGGGCTCCGGAACCGACGCCTGCTCAGCCGACGCCGCCTCAGCCGGCACCGCCTCCACGGAGGCGGCCTCGGCCGACGCCGCCTCAGCAGCGGGCACCGCCTCGGCGGCCGGAGCCGGCCCGGGGCTCACCGGCGCGGCCGGCTCGCTCTGGGTGTACCAGGCCGGGGGAGTGTAGTCCGGCGCGTCCGACCAGTCGTCGTCGTCCTCTGGCGGGTTGTCGCCGACGTAGACGCCGTCCCGATCGCTACTCACCTTTGGGCTCCCTCGTGTTCGCCGCCGCTGTCCGCGGTGCCGTGGGCACCAGCCTAGAACGTCGCCCTTGCCAGGTTCACCACACCTTCGCAGCGGTGTTCAGTCCACCCGGCGGGCCGGGCCGAGGACCTGGTACTCGTCCGGACCGGCCTCCAACCGGACGTACTGGCGCCGCATCCGCGAGGCCCACAGGGTGATGTCGTCGCCCAGCGTCGGCAGCGCCGCCACGTCCGCCGGGGCGAGGCCCAGCACCCGGCCGACCAGCTCCGCCTCCTGCGGCGAGACCCGCTGCACGCCCACCAGGTCGGCCGCGTTCAGCACCCGGGAGGCGTTCGGCCCCAGGTAGGGCAGCACGGTCACGGTGGACTGCCACCCGGTGGCCGAGAGCCGGCTGCGCGGCGGCCGCGGCCCCAGGTCCCGCACCACCAGCACCGGCGCGGCCACCGAGGGCCCCTGCGCCCCGAGCCGCCCGATCTGGTGCACCGTCACGCACGGCTGCCCGCCGCCCGCGGCCTGCGCCAGGGTGGCCCACAGCTGCGGGCGGGCGGTCTCCACCGCGACCCGGGCCCCGGTGGCGGCCGCCCGCAGCGCGATCAGCTGCGCTGTCCACACGCCGCCGACCAGCACCACGTCGTAGGCGGTGGGCCGGAACAGCCCGAGCACGGCGGGCCGCTGTTCCGGGTCCTCGCCGATCAGCACCCCGTCGTCGCCGACCGGGAAGGAGAGCGCCGCCAGGTCGGCGGGCTCCAGCACGTGCCGCTCCCGGCGCGGCCCGCGCAGCCCGAAGCCGGGCCGGATCCGCCCGGCGGGCCGGGCGCCGGGGGCGGTGCCGGATGCGGCGGCGCCCCCGGAGTAGGTCTGGTAGGCCATCAGCTGTTCCCTCCGAAGGGCTCGGCGGTCGACGGACGGTGCGTCAGCCGACGGCCCGTCACGCCGTGCCGCCCAGCGGCAGCGTGGCCAGCACGCCGGGCACCTGCTCCTGGTCCAGCCGGGCCAGCCCGAGCCCGACGCCCTGGGCGCGCTGCTCCAGCTGGCGGCCGAACCGGTCGGCGTCGTGCTCGCTGCGGGCGACCACCCGCAGGTACCCGCTGAGCGCCACCGAGTCACCGGTGCCGGGGCGGGCGGTCAGACTGAACGCGCTGGCCAGCGCCGGGGTGCCGGTGAGCAGGTTGACCAGCTCCGGGGCCGAGACCCGGCCGGGCGGCCCGGCCGGGCGGCCCAGTTGCGGCCAGCGGGAGATCCAGTAGGTGGTGTGGAAGCGGTCGTCGACCCGCACGAAGCGCCGGCTCTCCTGGGTCCGCCGGGGCAGCTGACCGGTGCCGGCGCCGCCTGCGCTGCCCTGGCGGCCCGCCGTGGCCAGCGGGTTGGCGCAGCTGGCGATGGCCAGCGCGGCGATCAGCTCGCGCTCGTCCAGCACGCTGGCGGTGAAGCCGGCCCCGTCGAGGCGGCCGGCCAGCTGGTCGGTGACCCGCTGCAGCGCCTTGCGGGCGCCCTCCTCGCCGCCGCCGCGGGCCAGCACGGCGGTGGCCGCGCGCTCCGGGTCGAGCTTGAGCGCCACCCAGGTCAGCCGCAGCGCGGGGGTACTGGGGCCGGCCGGCAGCTGCTGGTAGCCGCGGGCGGCCAGCGACTGCTCAGGCAGGTGCGGTGCCGGGGCGGGCTGGGTGTGCTGGACCAACTGGACGGACTCCAGCGCGATGTCGTCCACCCGCAGCGCCGAGCAGAGCAGGTCCAGCGGCAGCGGCCGCGCGGTGCGCATCGGGCGCAGCGGCTGGTCCTTGGCCTGCACCAGCAGCACCGAGGTGAGGAAGGTGCCGTCGCCGACCATCCCGGTCTCGCGCCGGATCGGGCGGCCGGCGCCCAGGTCGGTCTCGGTGGCGTGGGTGCAGGTGCGCAGGGCCGGGTCCAGCTCCAGGGCCGGGGCCAGACCGGGGTCGGTGCCCGGCGGCACGCCCAGCGGCGTGCGGCGGCGGGTCCGCAGCGCGGCGCGGATCCGCAGCGCGTCCGGCAGGCTGCGCCCGCGCACCGGGACCAGGGCGAGCGCCAGCAGCAGCACGGCCGGGACCGCGAGCAGGCCGGTGGCCACCTTGCCGACCGTCCAGCCGACCGCGACCAGTGCCACCGCCACCTGTACCAGGACCAGGTGCTGCAGCCGCAGCCGCCCGCCCAGCAGGCCGGGGCGCGGGTGCAGCTTCACCGCCACCGTGCCGCTCGGACCCGCCGCCGGTTCTCCGCCGTGTTCGGCCCGGCGCCGCCCTGGAGCCGTCTGGCTTCGCATCCCCCGCGTGACCCTCTCTGATCGGCTGTCACGGCCCGGCTGGCCGGGTGCAGAACAGTACCCGTACCGTACTCACCGTCTGCGGCATCGTAGAGGGTTGGGGCCAGCGGGGGCCCGGCGGGCGGGGCAGCGGGAACGGGGAGACGGGGTAGAGATGGCATCACGGCGCGACGAGCTCAACGCCTACACCTTCGCGCGCAAGCGCATGGTGGGCGCCTTCCTGCAGCCGGCCGGCGGCGGCAGCGACGAGGACGCGCCGCGCCCGATCCGGGCCGTGGTGCCCTCGCTGGTGCTGGGCGCGGTGGTGCTGGCGGGGTTCGGGGTCTGGGGGATGATCAAGCCCAGTGCGCCGGTGGGCTGGGACGACGGCAAGAACGTCATCGTCGGCAAGGACTCGACGACCCGTTACGTGGTGCTGCCCGGTCCGGACGGCGGCAAGGTGCTGCACCCGGTGATCAACATGGCCTCGGCCAAGCTGGTGCTGCCGGCCGACTCCAAGGTCGTCTTCGTCGCCGACTCGGTGCTGGACAACTACAAGGACCACGGCCCGACCATCGGCATCCCGTACGCGCCCGACAAGCTGCCCAGCGCGGGGGACGCCGGGCAGGCCAAGAAGTGGTCGGTCTGCGACCGCCCGGGCGCCGACGACGACCACCCCAACCAGGGCGTCTTCATCGCGGCCGGCGCCGAGGCGCAGACGCTGGCCCGCAAGGACCGGATGCTCGGCGGCGGGCAGGCGCTCTACGTCCAGGCGCCGCGGGCGAACGGCGCGGACGGACCCCAGTACCTGGTCGATCCACAGGGCCGCAAGCACCAGTTGGGCACCGCCGGGATGGGCGAGGCGGACATGCGGGCGCTGCGGCTGGCGCTGTTCGGCACCCAGAGCAAGCCCGAGCACGTCACCCGGCAGTGGCTGGACACGCTGGCCGAGGGCAGCCCGATCGTGTTCCCCGCGGTGCCGGGGCTGACCGCTGCCAAGTCCCCGTCCAGCGTGCAACTGGCCGACCCGGCCGAGCGGTTCGTGGGCCGGCTGGTCACCTCGGGGGACGCCTACTACGTGGTGGGGGCCGACCGGCTGTACCAGGTGACGGCGTTCGCCGCCCAGTTGATCCAGATGAACCCGCTGACCGCGGTGGCCTACGACCACAAGCCGCCCACCGTCGCCACCATCTCCCCGGCGGACAACGCGAGTTACACCCGCGACTACGACAGCTCCGGCCCGCTGGCCAAGGTGCCGGACTGGCCCGCCGCCAAGCCGGGCGACGCGGTCAACGGGGGTGACGCCACCGGTGCCCGGGCGGTGGTCTGCTCCACCTTCGAGGGAATGGCGGCCGGCGGGGTGCAGCGCTCGGTCTGGGCCGGCACCGACTTCCCGGCCCCGTACACCCCGGGCACCGCGACCGCGCACGTCAGCCCGGGGCACGGGCTGTTCTACCGGGCGATGGACAGCAGCGCGCAGGCCTCCGGCAGCGACTTCCTGATCACCGAGACCGGGCTGCGCTACGCGGTGCCGGCCAACAACGACGGCCAGGCGGCCGGTGCGGGGGCGGGCCCCTCGCCCGACCCGTCCGCCGATCCGGCACAGGCCGGCGCCGCGGCGGCCCCGCCCTCGACCAACGAGGCCCAGGCCAGGCTCGGGTACAAGGACGACCAGCCGGTCGCGGTCCCCAAGGCCTGGTCCGACCTGGTCCCGGCGGGCCCGGTGCTGAACACCAGGACCGCCACCCAGGCGCAGAACTCCTGAGCCCGGACGCCGACTTCTGACGATCGGTCAGCACCCGGCGGTGGCAACGTCAGGGCTTGGTAACCATCAGCTGCCCGGTGTTGGGTGGTTCGGTGGCGACGGATAAAGTGCTCCGCAGGCATCACGCCGTGGTGTCCTTCGGGTCGGCTGGGTGACCGGTTCGGGCCCGATGATGGTCTGTCTCATGGGGGACGGTGGCATATGGCTGGTCAGTTCACGACGACCGCCGAGGAGATGACGGCCTTCTCGGCGAAGATCGTCCAGGTCAACGAGCAGGTCCAGAAGGAGATCCAGTCGCTCAACGGCCTGATCGGCGAGGTGGCCGGCGGCTGGACGGGCGATGCCGCGACCGCCTACCACCAGCTCCAGCAGCGTTGGAACGACGACGCCCAGGCGCTCAACAAGGTGCTGGACGAGATCCGGCAGGCGATCGACGCCACCACCAAGCAGTACTCCGCGACCGAGGACAACCAGCGCTCGTCGATCAGCGGCGTCCAGGGCGGCTGATCGCCCCGACCTCCGGTCGGTAACGCGAAGTTCCCGGGCAGCCGGCACGGGGGTGCGCCCGGACCACCTCATCCATCGCTAGGAGCCACCATGCCAGAGATCAAGGTCACGTTCTCGACCATCGAGAACGCGGGCACCACCGTCCGCCAGACCGCCACCACCATCCAGCAGCAGCTGGACGACCTGAAGGCCGGCGTCGCCAAGATCGCCGCCTCCTGGAGCGGTGCGGCGCAGGAGGGCTACCAGGCCCGCCAGCGGGTCTGGGACCAGAAGGCGGCGGACCTGCACACCACGCTGCTGCAGATCGCCTCGGCGCTGGACAACGCCCACCAGAGCTACACCCACACCGAGAACGCCAACCGGGCGCTCTGGGAGGGGTGACCCCGCAGCCCCGGTGACCGGGGCGCGGTGGTGGGAAGTGTGAGACAGGCCCTGAACGAGCGGGCGTCCCCCGGGACGCCCGCTCCGGGCATGTCGGGCGAGCGGGAGGGCGGGCAGTGGGGTTGAAGCGCCAACTGGGGCGGGCCGGGGCGGTCACGGCGGCACTGGGCGTGCTCGCGGCCGGTACGCCGGCCTTCGCGGACGACCCGGCGGGCCTGCACTGGTCCCCGCTGAGCATCTCCGCCGCGGGCAACTGCACCTTCCCCGCCAAGGACGTGGCCGCCACCCCCTGGGCGCTCCAGCGGGTGCTGCTGGACCAGCTCTGGCAGGGCGGGCGGAGCACCGGCAAGGACGTGCTGGTGGCGGTGATCGACACCGGGGTGGACGACCGCAACCCGCAGCTGCAGGGCAAGGTGCTGGACGGCGGGACCCTGCTGGCGGACAAGAGCGTCAACCCGCCGCAGCCCGTCCAGGGCGGAGCCAGGACCGACCCGGTCGGCCACGGCACCAAGGTGGCCGGGATCATCGCCGCGTCCCACCGCGACGGCGTCGGCTTCGTGGGGCTGGCACCCGACGCGCGGATCCTGACGATCCGGCAGAACGACGACGCGGGTAACGGCGACGTCGACACCCTGGCCAAGGCGGTCAACAGCGCGGTGGCCAAGGGCGCCCAGGTGATCAACATCTCGCAGGACGTGCGGGCCGCCGGCAACAGCGGCGATTTCGGCGACGGCGGGGGACTGCGCCGCGCGGTCGAGGCGGCCGAGGCGGCCAACGTGGTGGTGGTCGCGGCCTCCGGCAACGACGGCCAGGAGGGCGCCACCTATCCGGCCGCCTACCCCTCGGTGCTCGCGGTGGGCGCCTCCGACCGCAACAACGAGCGGGCCGCGTTCTCCGAGTACGGCGACTTCGTGAAGGTCGCGGCCCCCGGCGTCGACATGCTCTCCACCGTCCCGGCCGGTGGCCAGTGCGTGGACAACGGCACCAGCTTCGCCGCCCCCTACGTGGCCGGGGTGGCCGCACTGCTGCGCGGTGAGCACAAGGACTGGTCCGCCCGGCAGATCCGGGCCCGGATCGAGCAGACCGCGCAGCGGATCCAGCGCGGGCCCGACAAGTACCTCGGCTGGGGCGTGGTGGACCCGGTCAAGGCGGTCACCGACACCGACCCGCCGGCCGCCGATCCGGTGCCCGACCCGGCGGTCGAGCTGGCCGGCGCCCCGATCGTGGCGCAGCCGCTCGGGCTCGGCGAGACCCAGGCCGACCGGGACCGGCGTACCGCGGCCTACGTGCTGGGCACCGGCGTGCTGCTGGTCGCGGCGCTGTTCGGCGGCTCGGTGGTGCTGCGCGACCTGCGCCGCCGCCGGGCCGGCTGAGCGCTGACGCGGCGGCGGAGACCGAACGCGGCCCGCCAGCAGGAAACCGAACGGCCCGGACACTCCCCAGTGGGTGTCCGGGCCGTTCGGCACGGGGGTCAGGCGCGCTCGTCCTCGGGCAGGGTGATCACCCAGCGGCTCTCCTGGCGCGGGCGCAGGTACAGGACCCAGTAGAGCGAGGCGACGGCGGTGATCGCGCCGGTCCAGATCAGCGCGGTGGTGTCCAGCTGCGTCAGTACGTAGAGCAGCGCGACGACCAGCAGCGCGGGCAGCACCGGCCACAGCGGCTGGCGCCAGGCGGGGGCGTCCTTGTGGGCGCCGCGGCGGGAGAACAGCGCGGCGACGGCGACCAGCAGGTAGAGCGCGGCGACCGAGACGCCGGTGATGTTGGTCAGCTGGGTGAGCGGGACGAAGCACAGCGCCGCGCCGGGCACGCCGACCGCCAGGGTGGAGATCCACGGGGCGTTGAACCGGTTCAGCGTGCCGAAGGCCTTGTTGACCGGCTCCGGCCAGGCCTTGTCGCGGCCCGAGGCGAAGAGCACCCGGGAGTTCTGGATCACCATGACGATGCCGGCGTTGATGATCGCCAGCGCGATGCACAGGCTGATGAAGGTGCCGACCGCCGAGTTGCTCCAGCCGGTCACCATCGAGGAGATGTCGCCGCCGGTCAGGCTGGCCACGTCGGGGGCGCCCAGGGTGATGGCGATGGTCGGAACCATGATCACCACAGCGGACAGGCCCAGCGTCCACAGCACGGTGCGGGCCACGTTCTTGCGCGGGTTCTCCAGCTCCTCGGAGAGGTAGATCGCGGTGGAGAAGCCCTGGGTGACGAAGAGCGCGGTGCCCATCGCGGCCATCATCGCGGTCAGGCCCACGCCGCTGGTGGCACCGCTGGTGTCGGCCACCACGCCGTGCACCAGCGAGCCGGCGCCGCGCTGGCTGTGCGCGAAGCCGAGGAAGGAGACCACGCCGGCCGCGATCACCTCCAGCACCAGGAAGATGCCGGTGATCCAGGCGTTGGCGCGCAGGTCCAGCAGGCCGGCCACGGTGGCGGCGAGCATCACGCCCGCGCCGGCGACCGAGGGGTTGAGGTGCACGATCGGGGCCAGGTAGGCCGAGGTGCCCATGGCGATGACCGCGGGGACGATCATCACGACCAGCAGCGACTGGATGAAGACCAGCCAGCCGGCGAACCGCCCGGCCAGCGTGCCGACCATCGCGTACTCGCCGCCCGCGCTGGGGATCAGGGTGCCCAGCTCGGAGTAGGCGAACGCGACCGCCACGCAGATGATCGCGCCGATGCCGATGGTCAGCGCGGTCGCGGTGCCCAGCGAGTTGAACAGGGTGGGCACGATGACGAAGAGCGAGGAGGCCGGCGTCACGCAGGAGAGCGTGAGCAGCGTTCCGCCCACGATGCCCAGCGAGCGGTTGAGCTTGCGCGGGGCCTCGGTGCTGGTGACCACTGCCGTGGGGGCGGCAGTGGGCGGGCGAAGCGTGTCGGTCATGGGGAGGTCCGATCGGCTCAGCGCCGGGAGGCGCGGTCCTGTGCGGTACTGGGGGATCGGGAGCGGCTATCGCCTCCGGAGGGGGTCTCGCCTGGGGGTTTGCTCGGTGTCGCTCCCGAGTGGCCAATGGTGCGGGGGCGTATGGGTCGCGTCAATGCCGCTCGGCCTTCGGAATCCGTTGCGGTGGAACGCATGACCATCCAATCCGATGCTCACGAACGGTCACGAGGGCGGATGTCCGAACTGTTAGCTTTGGCCAAGCCAGGATGAATCGAAGGTTAACGGCCGTTGCCTGGCTTGAAATCGAAGGTCAAATCCGGCCCTTCCTATCCCTCGCCCAGGCCCGCAATCAGCCCTCGAGGGCCCTGACCAGGCCCTGGGGGCGCGACGACATCCGCAGCCGCGGCCGGAAAAATGCTCGATAACATTCCGGCCAGCGGACACCCGCAGCAGCAGGGCCGGGTGCGTCGCACGCACCCGGCCCCTGCTGGTCACCCACTGTCACTACTGCGGCGGCAGCCATCCGGTCTGCACCATCTGACCGCCGCCGATCCGGCGCGACACGAACAGCCCCCGGCCCGGCGGCAGCGCCTGCGGCTTGGCGGTGCCCAGCAGCGCGCCCTCGTCCCGCGGCCCGGAGAGCAGCACGCCCTGGCCGCCCAGCTCCCGCATCCGCTGCATCACCGGCTCGAACAGCGAGCGCCCGGCCCCGCCGGCGCTGCGCGCGATGATCACCCGCAGGCCGATGTCCCGGGCGAACGGCAGGAACTCGGCCAGCGGCGCCAGCGGGTTGCCCGAGCTGGTGGCCACCAGCTCGTAGTCGTCCACCACCACGAACATGTCCTTGCCGCTGTACCAGCTGCGGTTGCGCAGTTGCTCGGCCGTCACGTCCGGGCCCGGCAGCCGGCGCGCGCAGGCCCCGCGCAGCATGTCCACGATCGCCGCCATGGCCGGCTGCGCGGCCGCGTACTCCACCAGGTACTCCGGCGGCACCGCGCCCAGCAGCGCGCGCCGGTAGTCGCCGACCACGATGCCGGCCTGGTCCGGGGTGTACCGCTCGGTGATCTGCTTGACCAGCATCCGCAGCAGCGCCGACTTCCCCGACTCGCTCTCCCCGAAGACGATGAACAGCGGGTCGGTCTCGAAGTTGACGAAGACCGGCGCCATCTCGACCTCGTCCACCCCGAACGCGATCCCGCGCCCGGGGTGCTCGAAGCCCTTGGGCAGCGTGTGGCCGTCCAGCACCGCGGGCAGCATCCGCACCTGCGGCGCGCGCGGCCCGCTCCAGGCCGCGTTCACCGCCTCCACCAGACCGGCCACCCCGGTCACCAGGTCGTCCGCGCTGGTCGAGCCGTCCACTCGCGGCAGCGCGGCCAGGAAGTGCAGCTTGGCCCCGGTCAGCCCGCGCCCGGGCGCGCCCACCGGCACGTTCTGCGCCACCTTGCGGTCGATCTCCGACTCCATCGAGTCGCCCAGGCGCAGCTCGGTGCGGTTCTGCAGCAGGTCCTTCAGCGCCGGGCGGACCTCGGCGTAGCGGGCCGCGGTGAGCACCACGTGCACGCCGTACCCCAGGCCGCGCTGGGCGATGTCGTTGACCACCGGCTCCAGCGCCTCGAACTCCTGGCGGAAGGTGAGCCAGCCGTCGATCACCAGGAAGACGTCGCCGAACTGCTCCTCTGGCAGCTGTCCGGCCGCCCGGCGGGTGCGGTAGGTGGCGATCGAGTCGATCCCGGTGGCCCGGAACAGCTCCTCGCGCCGGTTCAGCACCCCGTGCACCTCACTGACCGTGCGGCGCACCTTGTCCAGGTCCAGCCGGCCCGCCACCCCGCCCACGTGCGGCAGCTCCTGCAGCGACTGGAAGCCGCCGCCACCGAAGTCCAGCAGGTAGAACTGCGCCTCGGCCGCGGTATGGGTCAGGCCGAAGCCGGCCACCATGGTGCGGATCAGCGTCGACTTGCCCGACCGCGGACCGCCGACCACCAGGCCGTGGCCGGCCGCGCCCGAGTAGTCCTGGTAGAGCACGTCGCGGCGCTGCTCGCGCGGCCGGTCCACGATCCCGACCGGCACCACCAGCCGGCCCAGCGCCCCGAACTCCGGCGAGGTCAGCCCGCGCTCGGCGGTGGCCTGCAGCGGCGGCAGCAACTGGTCCAGGCTCGGCGGCAGATCCAGCGGCGGCAGCCAGACCTGGTGCGCGGCCGGACCCTGCCCGGCCATCCGCTGCACGATCACGTCCAGCACGGTGTCCGCCAGCGCGTCGTCCAACTGCTCCGGCTCCGGCTCCAGCTGGGCCGGCGGCAGCTCCAGCACCGGTACCTCGGCTGCGGTGAACAGCACCGGCTGCACACCGGCCACCCGGCCGCTGGTGCGCTGCTGGCCCGGCGCCCGGTACGGCCCGGAGACGTAGGCCGCCTTGAACCGGTCCATCACGTCGGTGCCGAACTTCAGGTAGCCGACGCCCGGCACCGGCGGCAGGTGGTAGGCGTCGGGCACGCCGATCGCGGCCCGCGACTCGGCGGCCGAGAAGGTGCGCAGACCGATCCGGTAGGAGAGGAAGGTGTCCAGTCCGCGCAGCTTGCCCTCCTCCAGGCGCTGCGAGGCCAGCAGCAGGTGCACGCCCAGCGACCGGCCGATCCGGCCGATCTGGATGAACATGTCGATGAAGTCCGGCTTGGCGGTGAGCAGCTCGGAGAACTCGTCGATGATCAGTACCAGCGAGGGCAGCGGGTCCAGCGCCGCGCCGGCCGCCCGGGCCCGCTCGTACTCGTTGAGGTTGGCGTAGTTGCCGGCCGACCGCAGCAGCTCCTGACGGCGGTTCAGCTCGCCCTCGATCGCGTCGCGCATCCGGTCGACCAGGGTGAGCTCGCCCTCCAGGTTGGTGATCACCGCGGAGGTGTGCGGCATGTCCGCCATGCCAGCGAAGGTCGCCCCGCCCTTGAAGTCGGCGAGCACGAAGTTGAGGGTCTCGGAGGAGTGGGTCATCGCCAGGCCCAGCACCAGCGTGCGCAGCAGCTCCGACTTGCCCGAACCGGTCGCGCCGACGCACAGTCCGTGCGGGCCCATGCCCTCCAGCGCGGCCTCCTTGATGTCCAGGTGGACCAGCTCGCCGCCCGCGCCCACCCCGATCGGCACCCGCAGCTTCTCGTGCTGGGCCCGCGGGCGCCAGGTGCGCGCGACGTCCACCGAGCCGGCGTCGCCCACGCCCATCAGGTCGGTGAAGTCCAGGTTGGACAGCAGTGGCTCGTCGTCGCCGCCGGCCGAGATCCGGTACGGGGCCAGCTGGCGGGCCAGCGCCTCGGACTGCCAGGCGGTCAGCGTGTCGGGGGCACCGGAGTAGGAGGCGCCGGAGGCGGACTGCAGCAGCAGCTCGGTCGGCGAGACGGTGACCAGCAGGTGCCCGGTCGGCTCGTCCAGCTCGCCCGGCACCACCTCGATCACGGTCACCCCGTGCACGCCCTCCAACCCCGCCAGCACCGAGTCGTGCGGCACCGAGGCCCCGTCCAGCACCACCACCAGGTGCGGCTGGTCCGCGGTCGGCTGGGCGTCGCGGACGAACCGCGGCCGGCCCGCCAGCTCGTCGGCCAGCAGCTGCTCCAGCTCGCCCAGGCCGGCCGCGATCAGCCGGCGCGAGCCCGCGCCGTCGTTCTGCTTGCGGTGCTGGCTGTGCGGCAGCCACTTCATCCACTCCCACTCCTCCAGCGCACCGGGCGCGGCGGCCACCGCGACCAGCAGGTCGTCGGGGGAGTGCAGGGTGGTCAGTTGGGCGATCATGGCACGCACCGTGCCGTACACGGTGTCCGGGTCGCCGCAGACCGTGAGGTGGTAGAAGGCGCGCAGCGAGACCGCCAGCGGCAGGTCCGCCAGCGTGCCGTGGGCCTGCAGGAAGGAGCGCATGGCGTCCGCCGAGAGCGGCTCCAGCTCGTCCATCGGCGCGGTCTGCGGTGCCACCAGCGGGGTGCTCAGCTGCTGCGGGCCGCGGCCCAGCCGGATCTGGGCGAAGTCCGGGTCGCTGGGGCGGCGCTCCCACAGCCGGCGGCCCTCGGCCACGATCGACCAGAGCTGGTCCGGCTCCGGGTGCAGGTAGAGCTGCGCACCGCGCTGGCGCTCGGCGGTGCGCCGGACCTGACGGCGCATCTGCTGCAGGTACTTCAGGTAGTCGCGGCGCTCGTCGGCCAGGCCGGTGCCGCCGCCCTTGCGGGCCCGCACCACCTGGGCCACGCCCATGCCGGCCGTGGAGGCCAGCATCAGCACGCCCATGACCTTCATCATCGGCGCCGCGCCCGGCATGAAGAAGAAGGCCGCCGAGCCGCCCATGCCCAGCATCGGCAGCAGGCTCATCATCCAGTCGTCACCGCCGCCGCGGGCCAGCTCGGGCGGGGAGGCCAGCTCCACCGGCTCCTCCGGCACCGCGGGCGGATAGACCCGGGCCGGACGCTTGACCGTTACGACACTCATCTACCGCCCTCGACTGACCGGTCGCATCGCGCAGGTGGCGCCCCTGTGACTGCCTCGCCCCCGTCGCCGACCGGGCGATCCTACCCAGGGCACCCCCGGTCGGCGCAGACGGGCGGACGGTAGGGTGACGCAGCACCAACAGCAGTCAGGGGGAGCACCGTTGAGTACCAATGCAGCGACCGGCTTCTGCCGGGTCACCGTGGTGGCGCCGGACAGCCGGATCGACGTGGCGCTGCCGGAGGACGTCCCGCTTGCGGACATCTACCCCGAGGTGCTGCGGCTGTCCGGCCAGACCCAGGGCGAGGGCGCCCCCACCGGCTTCCACCTGGTCCGCCGGGACGGCACCGTGCTGGACAGCGGCCTGCCGCTCAACGCCCAGCAGGTGCGCGACGGCGACCTGCTGAGCCTGCGTCCGTTCGCCGAGTCGCTGCCGCCGGCCGTCTACGACGACGTCGCCGACGCGATCGCCAGCGCGGTCGAGGCCGACCGCCGGTTCTGGAGCCCGGACCTGATGCGGGCCTTCGGCCTGGTCGGCGCCGCCGTGCTGATCGTGCTGCTCGGCTTCGCGCTCTGGTTCGCCGACCTGCGCCACGACATGCACGGCCTGCCCGGCGTGCTGGCCGGCGTCACCGCGGTGGTGCTGGTCGGCTTCGCCGGGGTGCGCGCCCGGGTCTACCAGGACCACGCCGCCGCCCTGGCGCTGGGCGTCGGCGCGCTGCCGCACGCGTTGATCGCCGGCACCGGCGTGATCGCGGTGGCGCATGCCGGGGCCGGCCCGGGCCGACTGCAGTTCCTGGTCGGCTGCGTGTCGGTGCTGGTGGTCTCGGTGCTGCTGGTCGGGCTGCTGCCGGAGCGGGACTCGGTCTTCGTGGGCGCCGCGGTGCTCGGCACCGCCGGCACCCTGGCCACCTTCGGCGCGGTGCTGCTGCCCGCCACCCCCGCCGGCCACATCGCCGCGGTGGCCGGGGTGGCCGCGCTCGCCTCGATCGGCTTCCTGCCCGCACTGTCGGCCCGGTTCGCCCGGCTGCCGGTCGGGTACAGCGCCCCCGGCCAGACCCGCACCCGCTCCGGCCGGCTCGGCGAGGAGCAGACCCGGGCCGAGGCGGTGCAGTACGAGCGGATCGCCCACCAGGCCCGGCGTGGCCACGAGGTGCTGGTCGGCCTGGTCGGCGGAGCAGCTGCGGTGATCGTCGGCAGCTGCGCCGTGCTGGGCTTCACCGACGCCGTCTTCACCCAGCTGCTGGCGCTGGCCCTCGGCGTGTCGACCATGCTGCGGGCCCGGCTGTTCCGCTACACCGCGCAGGTGTTCAGCCTGACCGTGGCCGGCCTGCTGGGCCTGGCCCTGCTGATCGTGGGCCTGTCGCTGCACACCCCGCTGTTCATCGTCGAGGCCGCCGGCAGCACCGCGGTCGACCTGCGCACGCTCTGGCTGGCCGGTTCGGTCGCGGCCGGCGCCGCACTGCTCACCGCCATCGCGCTGGTGGTGCCGCGGCTGGGCGTCTCGCCGTTCTGGGGCCGGGTGCTGGACCTGGTGGACAGCCTGCTGCTGATGTCGCTGGTCCCGCTGGCGCTGGGCGTCCTGGACGTCTACGCCCGGGTCCGCGGCACCACCGGCTGAGCACCCCTTGACGGGCCCGGGAAATCCCGGTCGGCCCGGCAGGAACCGGCTGGTACCCTTGGCTGTCCGAGTAGTGGAAGCTTCCTGTGCCGTAAACCAGGGACGCTCGGAAACCCCGAAGGAGTTCGCGTGGCTCTCGCTGCCGACGTCAAGAAGCAGATCATCGCCGAGTTCGGCCAGAAGGAGGGCGACACCGGCTCCCCCGAGGTTCAGGTGGCCATGCTCTCCCGCCGCATCTCGGACCTGACCGAGCACCTGAAGTTCCACAAGCACGACCACCACAGCCGTCGTGGCCTGCTGATCCTGGTCGGTCAGCGCCGTCGTCTGCTGCAGTACCTGGCCAAGAAGGACATCGAGCGCTTCCGTGCGCTCGTCGACCGCCTGGGCATCCGTCGCGGTGCCGCCGGCGGCATCCGCTAGCAGCGCCCCTGGGGCGGCTCCCCTTCAGGGGAGCCGCCCCTCGCGCTTACCCGACCGCAGTACATTCCCGGTTCGCCTCCCGAGGTGGCCGAGATTCGCACCGTAGGGTTGTGGGCATGCCGGGTGGTGGCGCCAACCAGCGCCGCACCCAGACGCACCACAACCAGCAGCGGGCTCCAGGCTTCAAACGGAAGCCGCCCGCATCCAGGAGGAGCGCCCGTGCGCCGGGCGGACGAACCGTCCGCAGCGCGGGTAGAGCCGCCGCCAGGCCGGACCGCCGCGAGGCGCCGGTCCTCGGTAGTGGCCGCCGGGAGTCCCGCAGACCGAAGCGGGAGCGCCCGGGGGCTTCGATCGAAGACCGGCCCGGCAGGTCAGGGCCGACGGTGGCACACGCGGGGGCGCCCTCCCGGAAACGTACGAAAGAGGAGATCTTCCAGGTGGAAGAGAACGTGTTCTACGCCGAGGCCGTGATCGACAACGGTTCCTTCGGCACCCGTACCATCCGCTTCGAGACCGGCCGCCTGGCCCGTCAGGCCGCCGGCTCCGCCGTGGCCTACCTGGACGACGACACCATGGTGCTGTCGGCCACCAGCGCCTCCAAGCAGCCGAAGGAGCACTTCGACTTCTTCCCGCTGACGGTGGACGTCGAGGAGCGGATGTACGCCGCGGGCCGGATCCCCGGCTCGTTCTTCCGTCGTGAGGGCCGCCCCTCCGAGGACGCCATCCTGACCTGCCGTCTGATCGACCGCCCGCTGCGCCCGTCCTTCGTCAAGGGCCTGCGCAACGAGGTCCAGGTCGTCGTGACGGTCATGGCGCTCAACCCCGACCACCTGTACGACGTGGTCGCGATCAACGCCGCCTCCGCCTCGACCCAGCTGGCCGGCCTGCCGTTCTCCGGCCCGATCGGCGGCGTCCGCGTCGCGCTGATCAAGGGTCAGTGGGTGGCCTTCCCGACCCACTCCGAGCTGGAGGAGGCCGTCTTCGACATGGTCGTGGCCGGCCGGGTGCTGCCGGACGGCGATGTGGCGATCATGATGGTCGAGGCCGAGGCCACCGACAAGACCATCACCCTGGTCGCGGGCGGCGCCGAGGCGCCCTCCGAGGAGGTCGTGGCGGGCGGTCTGGACGCCGCCAAGCCGTTCATCAAGGTGCTCTGCGACGCCCAGGCCCGCCTGGCCGCCCAGGCCGCCAAGCCCACCGGCGAGTTCCCGGTCTTCCTGGACTACCAGGACGACGTGCTGGCCGCGCTGTCCGCCGCCGTCAAGGACGAGCTGGCCAAGGCGCTGACCATCGCCGGCAAGCAGGAGCGCCAGAACGAGCTGGACCGGGTCAAGGCGGTCGCCGCCGAGAAGCTGCTCCCGGAGTTCGAGGGCCGCGAGAAGGAGATCAGCGCCGCCTACAACGCGCTGACCAAGAAGATCGTGCGCGAGCGCGTCATCAAGGACAAGGTCCGCATCGACGGCCGTGGCCTGACCGACATCCGCACCCTGGCCGCCGAGGTCGAGGCGATCCCGCGGGTGCACGGCTCGGCGCTGTTCGAGCGCGGCGAGACCCAGATCCTGGGTGTCACCACGCTGAACATGCTCCGCATGGAGCAGCAGCTGGACACGCTCTCCCCGGAGACCCGCCGCCGCTACATGCACAACTACAACTTCCCGCCCTACTCGGTCGGTGAGACCGGCCGGGTCGGCTCGCCCAAGCGCCGCGAGATCGGCCACGGCGCGCTGGCCGAGCGGGCGATCCTGCCCGTGCTGCCGACCCGCGAGGAGTTCCCCTACGCGATCCGCCAGGTCTCCGAGGCGCTGGGCTCCAACGGCTCCACCTCGATGGGCTCGGTCTGCGCCTCGACCATGTCGCTGCTGAACGCCGGTGTGCCGCTGAAGGCCGCCGTCGCGGGCATCGCGATGGGCCTGATCTCGCAGGACATCGACGGCGAAACCCACTACGTCGCGCTGACCGACATCCTGGGCGCCGAGGACGCGTACGGCGACATGGACTTCAAGGTCGCCGGTACCCGCAACTTCATCACCGCGCTGCAGCTGGACACCAAGCTCAACGGCATCCCGGCCTCGGTGCTGGCCGCCGCGCTGAAGCAGGCCAAGGACGCCCGCCTGCACATCCTGGACGTGATGAACGAGGCGATCGACGCGCCCGACGAGATGTCGCCGAACGCGCCGCGCATCATCACCATCAAGATCCCGGTGGACAAGATCGGTGAGGTCATCGGCCCCAAGGGCAAGATGATCAACCAGATCCAGGAGGACACCGGCGCGGACATCACCATCGAGGACGACGGCACCATCTACATCGGTGCGGTCGACGGTCCCTCGGCGGAGGCTGCCCGTACGACGATCAACCAGATCGCCAACCCGACCATGCCGGAGGTCGGCGAGCGCTACCTGGGCACCGTGGTGAAGACCACGACGTTCGGCGCGTTCGTCTCGCTCATGCCGGGCAAGGACGGCCTGCTGCACATCTCGCAGATCCGCAAGCTCGCCGGTGGCAAGCGCGTGGAGAACGTCGAGGACGTGCTGGGCGTCGGCGCCAAGGTGCAGGTCGAGATCGCCGAGATCGACCCGCGCGGCAAGCTCTCGCTGATCCCGGTCGTCGAGGGCGAAGAGGGTGACGAGGCCGCGTCCGAGTGACGCGCCGCTAGCAACCCCGCGGCCCGTACGCCCTCGCGGCGTACGGGCCGCCTCCTGTTCTGTCTGCTCCTGTGAAAGAAGGAAGCCCGTGGCCCAGGCCCCGGCGACGAAGCAGCGTCCCGGCAGTACCCGCACCCTCCTCAAGGGCGTGGACGGCGCCGGCACGGTGCGCCGCACCGTCCTGCCCGGCGGCCTGCGGGTGGTCACCGAAACCCTGCCGACGGTGCGGTCGGCCACCTTCGGGATCTGGGTCGGCGTCGGCTCCCGGGACGAGACCCCGCAGCTCAACGGCGCGACCCACTACCTGGAGCACCTGCTCTTCAAGGGCACGGCCCGGCGCTCGGCGCTGGAGATCTCGGCCGCGCTGGACGCGGTCGGCGGTGAGATGAACGCCTTCACCGCCAAGGAGAACACCTGCTACTACGCGCGGGTGCTGGACACCGACCTGCCGCTGGCCATCGACGTGGTCTGCGACATGCTCACCGGCTCGCTGATCCGCCCCGAGGACGTGGAGGCCGAGCGCGGCGTCATCCTCGAGGAGATGGCGATGGCCGAGGACGACCCGGGCGACGTGGTGCACGACCTGTTCGCCAAGGTGATCTTCGGCGACGGCCCGCTCGGCCGCCCGATCCTGGGCACCCAGGAGACCGTCACCGGGCTGACCCGGGATCAGATCGCGGGCTTCTTCAAGCGCCGCTACAAGCCCGAGCAGCTGGTGGTCGCGGCGGCCGGCAACCTGGACCACGCGGCCGTCGTCAAGCAGGTCAGGGCGGCCTTCGCCCCGCTGCTGGCCAAGTCCGAGGCCGCGCCCGCCGAGCCCCGCCGCGGGGTCCGCGCGGTGCGCACCGCGGGACGGCTGGCGGTGCTGAACCGGCCCACCGAGCAGGCCCACCTGGTCCTGGGCGTGCCCGGCGTGCCCCGGCACGACGAGCGGCGCTGGGCGCTCGGCGTACTCAACGCCGCGCTCGGCGGCGGGATGAGCTCGCGGCTCTTCCAGGAGGTCCGGGAGAAGCGCGGCCTGGCCTACTCGGTCTACTCGTACTCCTCCTCCTACGCCGACACCGGCCTGTTCGGCATCTACGCCGGCTGCCAGCCCAAGCGGGTCGAGCAGGTGTTGCGAATCTGCCGCGAGGAGCTCGACAAGGTGGTCACCGAGGGGATCACCGAGGAGGAGCTGACCCGGGCGATCGGCCAGATCTCCGGCTCCACCGTGCTGGGCATGGAGGACACCGGCTCGCTGATGAACCGGATCGGCAAGGCCGAGCTGGCCTACGGGCAGCACCTGTCGGTGGACGAGATGCTGGCGAAGATCGCCGCCGTCACCCTCGACGACGTGCACGCGGTCGCCCGGGACGTGCTGGGGGCGCACCAGCCCTCGCTGGCCGTGATCGGCCCGATCACCGACAAGCGGGCGGCCACGCTCGCCGACTTCCTTTAAGTGAGGACTGGGATGACCCTGCGCGTCGCCGTCATCGGCGCCACCGGACGGATCGGCTCCGAGGCCGTCAAGGCGGTACGGGCCGCCGAGGGGATGGAGCTGGTCGCCGCCCTCGGCCGCGACAGCGAGCTGGGCGAGCTCACCGAGGCCGGCGCCCAGGTCGCGGTCGAGTTGACCCACCCCGACTCGGTGATGCGCAACCTGGAGTTCTGCACCGCCAACGGCATCCACTCGGTGGTGGGCACCACCGGCTGGAACCCCGAGCGGCTGGAGCTGCTGCAGGGCTGGCTCAAGGCGGCCCCCAGCACCCCCACCGGACCGGTCGGCTGCCTGATCGCGCCGAACTTCTCCATCGGCGCCGTGCTCACCATGCAGTTCGCCCAGCAGGCGGCCAAGTACTTCGAGTCGGTCGAGGTGGTCGAACTGCACCACGACCGCAAGGCCGACGCCCCCAGCGGCACCGCCACCCGCACCGCCCAGCTGATCGCGGCCGCCCGCGACGCGGCCGGCCGCCCCCGTCAGCAGGACCCCACCACCCACGAGCTCCCCGGTGCCCGCGGCGCCGACGTGGACGGGGTTCCGGTGCACGCGGTGCGGCTGCGCGGGCTGCTGGCCCACCAGGAGGTGCTGTTCGGCGACACCGGCGAGACCCTGACGATCCGCCACGACTCGCTGCACCACAGCTGCTTCATGCCGGGCATCCTGCTGGGCGTGCGCAAGGTGGTGCAGACCCCCGGCCTCACCTTCGGCCTCGAACACTTCCTGGACCTGTGATGACCTCGCGCACCGGTTTCTTCGTCCTGGCCGGCCTCCTCTTCTTCGTCGCGCTGGTCTGCGTGCTGGAGGGGGTGCAGCTGATCGCCACCGGCAAGCCGGCCGGCATCGGCATCGGGCTGTGCGCCTTCGTCATCCCCGGCATCGGGATCTGGTTCCTGCGCCAGACCGTCCGGTTCGGGCGCACCACCGAGCAGATGTCGCGCGAACTGGCGGCCGAGGGCGGCCTGCCGGTGGACGAGCTCGAGCGCACCGCGGGCGGCCGGATCGACCGCGCCTCGGCCGACGCGGTCTTCGCCAAGCGCCAGGCCGAGGCCGAGGCCACCCCGGGCGACTGGCGGGTCTGGTTCCGCCTGGCCGTCGCCTACGCCGACGCGGGGGACACCCCGCGGGCCCGCAAGACCATGCACCACGCGATCAAGCTGAGGAGTACCCCGTGACCGAAGCCGCCTCCCCGACCTTCCGCAGCGATGTCACCGTGGAGCTGGTCCGCAGTGCCGCCACCGACACCGACGTGCTCTGGGCGGCCCGGGTCTCCACCGCCGGCGAGCAGTCCCTGGAGGAGCTCCAGCGCGACCCGGAGAAGTCCAAGGGCCTGATCAACTTCCTGATGCGGGACCGCCACGGCACCCCCTTCGAGCACAACTCGATGACCTTCTTCGTCAGCGCGCCGATTCTTGTCTTCCGTGAGTTCCAACGCCACAGGGCCGGATGGTCCTACAACGAGGAGAGTGGCCGCTACAGGGAGCTGCAGCCGGTCTTCTACGTCCCGGGCCAGGACCGCAAGCTGGTGCAGGTCGGCCGCCCCGGCAAGTACGAGTTCCACGAAGGCACGCCCGAGCAGCACGAGGCGGTGTCGGGTGCGATGGAGCGGGCCTACCGCGAGGCCTACGCGGCCTACCAGGAGATGCTGGCCGAGGGCGTGGCCCGGGAGGTGGCTCGGGCGGTGCTGCCGGTGGGGCTCTTCTCCTCGATGTACGCGACCTGCAACGCGCGCTCGCTGATGCACTTCCTCTCGCTGCGGACCAAGGACGAGCGGGCCAAGGTCCCCTCGTTCCCGCAGCGCGAGATCGAGATGGTGGCCGAGCAGATGGAGGAGCAGTGGGCGAAGCTCATGCCGCTCACCCATGCGGCCTTCAACGCGCACGGCCGGGTCGCACCCTGACCTGGGCAGATTGCCATATGGGCGCATCGGTCCGGCATGTCTGGATTGCGACAGAATCGGGTGCTCCCTAGGCTCAGGTCACGGATTCCGGTGCTGCTTGAACCCCCGAGCAGGTAGCACCGGAATCCTATGATTTGCGGCCTTTCTGGCCCCTCGTCAGGGGGTCCGCTGTCCGAACCGTGGACCGGACTCCCAGCCTCCTCATCGGCTACGAGTATTTTTGGACCCATGGCTCCGACCTCCACTCCGCACGCTCCCTTCGGCCGGGTCCTGACCGCGATGGTGACCCCGTTCACCGCCGACGGCGGGCTCGACCTCGACGGCGCCCAGCGCCTGGCCTCCCACCTGGTGGACCTGGGCAACGACGGCCTGGTGCTGAACGGCACCACCGGCGAGTCCCCGACCACCAGCGACGCCGAGAAGGCGCAGCTGGTGCGCGCCGTGGTGGAGGCGGTGGGGGACCGGGCACACGTGGTCGCCGGCTGCGGCACCAACGACACCGCGCACAGCGTCGAGCTGGCCCGGCAGGCCGAGGCCGCCGGCGCCCACGGCCTGCTGGTGGTCACCCCCTACTACAGCAAGCCCCCGCAGGAGGGTCTCTACCGGCACAACGTGGCGGTGGCCGACGCCACCGGCCTGCCGGTGATGCTCTACGACATCCCCGGCCGGGCCGGTGTGGCCCTCGGCCACGAGACCCTGGTCCGGCTCGGCGAGCACCCGCGGATCGTGGCCAACAAGGACGCCAAGGGCGACCTGGCCGCCGCCTCCTGGGCGATCGCCCGGTCCGGGCTGGCCTGGTACTCCGGCGACGACATCCTGAACCTGCCGCTGCTGTCGGTCGGAGCCGTCGGTATGGTCAGCGTGGTCGGCCACCTGGTCGCCGACCGGCTGCGGGAACTGGCGGAGGCCTTCGCCGCGGGTGACACCGCACGGGCAACCGCCGTGCACCAGAGCCTGCTGCCGGTCTACACCGGCATGTTCCGCACCCAGGGCCTGATCCTCACCAAGGCGGCGCTCGCGCTGGCCGGGCGGCCCGCCGGCCCGGTCCGGCTGCCGCTGGTCGACGCCACACCGGAGGAGATCGCCCGCCTGAAGGAGGATCTCGCCGCGGGCGGGGTACACCTGTAACAACACACGACGTGCGCGCCCCCGGATCGCCGGGCCCCGCTACCGCCAGCGGGGTCCGTCGCAGAACCGGAGACGACCGGCGCGAGGCACAGCAACGAGCCGCTCGGTGACGAGCGGACCGACCTGACAGGTACTGACGAAGCCGCGCGCCATATGCCGGTGGGGCGAAGACCCCCCGGTGTATGGCGTGCTGCGTGAACGGAGAATCTTTTGAGTCATCCTCACCCTGAACTCGGCGCTCCGCCCGCACTCGCGCCGAACGCGATCCGGATCACCCCGCTCGGCGGTCTGGGGGAGATCGGTCGCAACATGACGCTGCTGGAGTACGCGGGCCGGCTGCTGGTCATCGACTGCGGCGTGCTCTTCCCCGAGGACGAGCAGCCCGGCATCGACCTGATCCTGCCGGACTTCTCCTCGATCCGGGACCGCCTCGACAAGATCGACGGCATCGTCCTGACGCACGGTCACGAGGACCACATCGGCGCCGTGCCCTACCTGCTCCGGGAGAACCCGGACATCCCGCTGATCGGCTCGAAGCTGACCCTGGCGCTGATCGAGGCCAAGCTCGCCGAGCACCGGATCCGGCCCTACGTCCTCGAGGTCGCGGAGGGCGAGAAGGAGCAGATCGGCCCCTTCAGCTGCGAGTTCATCGCGGTCAACCACTCCATCCCCGACGCCCTGGCGGTCGCGGTCCGCACCCCTGCGGGCATGGTGGTCGCCACCGGCGACTTCAAGATGGACCAGCTCCCGCTGGACGGCCGGCTGACCGACCTGCCCGCCTTCGCCAAGCTGGCCGAGGAGGGCATGGACCTGCTACTGGTGGACTCCACCAACGCCGAGGTCCCCGGCTTCATCCCGCACGAGCGGGACATCTCCGCCGCGCTGCGCAACGTCTTCGCCAACGCGGACAAGCGCATCATCGTGGCCTCCTTCGCCAGCCACGTGCACCGCATCCAGCAGGTGCTGGACGCCGCGCACGAGTACAAGCGCAAGGTCGCCTTCGTCGGCCGCTCGATGGTCCGCAACATGGGCATCGCCCGGGACCTGGGCTACCTGAAGGTCCCCGGCAACCTGATCGTGGACGTGAAGCAGCTCGACGACCTGCCGGACAAGGAGGTCGTGCTGGTCTGCACCGGTTCGCAGGGCGAGCCGATGGCCGCGCTGTCCCGGATGGCCAACC
Organism: Streptomyces tateyamensis; assembly: GCF_003205575.1. Taxonomy (GTDB): domain Bacteria; phylum Actinomycetota; class Actinomycetes; order Streptomycetales; family Streptomycetaceae; genus Kitasatospora; species Kitasatospora tateyamensis. Next base: position 1,044 of record NZ_PYBW01000033.1, on the reverse strand, counting down.
GCGACCACCAGATCCGGATCGTCGAGGGCGACACCGTGATCCTGGCCTCCTCGCTGATCCCCGGCAACGAGACCGCGATCTACCGGGTCATCAACGGCCTGACCCGCTGGGGCGCGAACGTCGTCCACAAGGGCAACGCCAAGGTGCACGTCTCCGGGCACGCCTCGGCCGGCGAGCTGCTGTACTTCTTCAACATCTGCAAGCCGAAGAACCTGATGCCGGTGCACGGTGAGTGGCGCCACCTGCGCGCCTGCGCCGACCTCGCCATCAAGACCGGCGTGCCGAAGAACCGCACGGTCATCGCCGAGGACGGCGTGGTGGTCGACCTGGAGAACGGTGTCGCCAAGATCGTCGGCAAGGTCCAGGCGGGCTACGTGTACGTCGACGGCTCCTCGGTCGGCGACGTCACCGAGTCCTCGCTGAAGGACCGTCGGATCCTCGGCGAGGAGGGCTTCATCTCGGTCTTCGTCGTGGTGGACTCCAGCAGCGGCAAGATCGTGAGCGGCCCGACCATCCAGGCCCGCGGCTCCGGCATCGACGACGGCGCCTTCGGCCCCGTGGTGCAGAAGCTGGAGGAGGCGCTGCGCAAGTCCGCCGACAACGGCGTGCTGGACGTGCGCCAGGTCCAGCAGCTGGTGCGCCGCATCATCGGCAAGTGGGTGGCGGACAACTACCGTCGCCGGCCGATGATCCTGCCCGTCGTGGTCGAGGTCTGAGACCGGACCTGACCGCGGCACTCGACCTGGTTTGACGCGGGGCGACTCGGTGCGTAAGGTTCTCCGAGTTGCCCCGCTCCGGTCGCGCGGCTCCGCTCAGAATTTCGATTGACGTTCGAGCGGGGAAACGGACCGAGGAACTCTGCTAGAGTTCGGGAGCGCCGAAAGGCGAAAGCAAATCCGATGAAATCCGGAGCCGGAAACGGCACGGAAAACGTCTGATAAGCTGGAAACACGAAAGAGCGAAGCGCCCGGAGAGCTGAGAGATCAGCGCAAAGGAAGCGTCCGTTCCTTGAGAACTCAACAGCGTGCCAAAAGTCAACGCCAG
>NZ_PYBW01000312.1 GCF_003205575.1 Streptomyces tateyamensis | reverse complement strand
GGGGGGGGGGGGCCGTGGCGCGGGTCGGGGGGGGGGGTGCCGCCGGGGCGGGGGGCCCGGCTGGGGGTGGGGTGGGCGGGCGGGTGGCCCGGGGCGGGGGGGCCGGGCGCGGGGGGGGCGGAGCGGGGCGAACTGCTCACCGCGTGGCGGGACGTAAGTGGCCGGGGGATCGCGGGGGGGCGGGCCGATGAGGCGGCCCGCCCCGCCTCGCACCGCAAGGGCACGGTGCCCGCCGCGCCGCAGCCGGTGGCCCCGGTCA
>NZ_PYBW01000311.1 GCF_003205575.1 Streptomyces tateyamensis | reverse complement strand
ACCCCGTGGTTCTCCACCCCGTAGCCGTAGCCCTCGACGAACCAGGAGGCGGTGGTCGGGATCTGCACCTGGGTGCCGTCGCCCAGCGCGTGCCGGCCGATGGTGCCCACCACCCCGCCCCAGGTGCGCCGGCCCACCACCGGGCCGAGCCCCAGCAGCTTGACCGCCAGGATGATCACGTCGCCGTCCGAGCTGGTCGCCTCGTCGGCCAGGGCCACCACCGGGCCGCGCGG
>NZ_PYBW01000310.1 GCF_003205575.1 Streptomyces tateyamensis | reverse complement strand
GAGCTGGCCCAGGACGGCCCGCTGCCCACCGTGCTGCGGCTGTCCGACGAGGCCGAGACCTCGGTCACCCTCGCCGACCCCGCCGCGATGTTCGGCGGCGGCCCCGGCGGCTGCATGGCCGTCACCGGTTACGAGGGCACGGCCGCCGAGGTGGCCACCCGGCGGGCCGGCGTCACCGAGGTGCTCACCGCGGCCGGCGGGCAGGCACTGGGCACCGAGCCCGGCGAGGCCTGGCGCACCGGCCGGTTCCGGGCTCCCTACCTGCGCGACCCGCTGCTG
>NZ_PYBW01000309.1 GCF_003205575.1 Streptomyces tateyamensis | reverse complement strand
CCCCCCCCCGCCCCAGACGCAGGGCCCCCCGCCCCCCCGCCGCCGGGCGGGCCGGCCGCCCGCCCTCGCCCGCGCGCCCCTGGGCGGCCGCCCGGGGCGACGTCTCGACCGCCGGCGCCCCGCTGCCCTTCCCGCCCCGGGCCCGCCCCGCCGCGGCGCCCCCCCCCAGCCCCGTGGCCGACTCCCCCCGCCTGGTCCGCGAACTCGCCGCCGACACCGCGCGCTGGGCCCCGCTGGTCCGCTACGAC
>NZ_PYBW01000308.1 GCF_003205575.1 Streptomyces tateyamensis | reverse complement strand
CCAGCACGGCCAGGCCGGCCGCGAGCAGGCGCAGGCGGCCGGGCGCGGTGTCGGCGGTGCGGCGCAGGCGGGCCAGCGGGCCGGTGCCGGATGCGGGCGCCTTCGGGGCCCGGGCCGGCGGGGTGTGCGTGAGGGCCGGGTTGGGCGCGTGGGCCGGCGGGGGGTGGGCGAAGGCCGGCGGGGGGGGGGGGGGGGGCGCCCCCCAACCCCCCGCCCGGCCCAAACCCCGGGCCCCCGGCCCCCCCCGCGGGGGCCGCGCCGCGGCGGGACGCGGCGGGGGTGCGCCCCTCTGTTTTTGGGGTCCCCCCCCCCCCCCCCCCCCCCCCCCCCCCCCCCCCCCCCCCCCCCCCCCCCCCCCCCCCCCCCCCCCCCCCCCCCCCCCCCCCCCCCCCCCCCCCCCCCCCCCCCCCCCCCCCCCCCCCCCCCCCCCCCCCCCCCCCCCCCCCCCCCGCCCCCCCCCCCCCCCCCCGCCCCCCCCCCCCCCCCCCCCCCCCCCCCCCCCCCCCCCCCGCCCCCCCCCCCCCCCCCCCCCCCCCCCCC
>NZ_PYBW01000307.1 GCF_003205575.1 Streptomyces tateyamensis | reverse complement strand
CTCGCCGGCTCCGCTGTCCCGCTGGCGCTGCCTCTGCAGCAGGGGTGGGTGTGCGGGTGGCGGGGGGCGCCCTCGCTCTGCTTGCGGGGGGGCGGGGGGGGGGTGGGCGGGGGCGGTGGGGGGGGCGGGGGGGGGGGGGTGGGTGGGGTGGGGGGCGGGGACCGGGGCCCCGCGGGGGAACCCCCGCCCGCCGGGGTTGGTTCCGGGGGGGGGGGGGGCGGGGCCGTTCCCCTCTGGGGGGGGGGGCCCCCGCGGCCGGGGGGCCGGGCGGGGGGGGGGGC
>NZ_PYBW01000306.1 GCF_003205575.1 Streptomyces tateyamensis | reverse complement strand
GCTGCAGCGCGGGCTGCGGGCGGAGGGCATGACGGTCGACGTGGCCCACGACGGCCCGCAGGGGCTGTGGCTGGCCGGCGAGCACGACTACGACGTGATCGTGCTCGACATCATGCTGCCCGGCGTCAACGGCTACCGGGTCTGCGCCCGGCTGCGCGCGGCCGGCAACGAGGCCGGGATCCTGATGCTCACCGCCAAGGACGGCGAGTACGACGAGGCCGAGGCCCTGGACACCGGCGCCGACGACTTCCTCTCCAAGCCCTTCTCCTACGTGGTCCTGGTGGCCCGGCTGCGCGCCCTGGCCCGGCGCACCGGGCGGCGCCGCCCGCAGGTGCTGGAGTTCGGCGACCTGGTGATCGACCCGGCCCGGCACACCTGCGTGCGCGGCGGCACCCCGGTGAAGCTGACGGCGCGCGAGTTCGCGGTGCTGG
>NZ_PYBW01000305.1 GCF_003205575.1 Streptomyces tateyamensis | reverse complement strand
CGCCGCGGGGCGGGTGGTGCGGGCCGCCGCGGGGCGGGTGGTGCCGACGCCGCGGGGCCGGTGGTGCCGTCGCCGTGGAATGGGGTGCCGGCCGCCGCAGAGCCGCGGCCGGCACCTTGGTCACATCTGGTCGGGGTGCGGGACGTAGCCCGGGTTGCCCGGCTGGCCCGCGTAGCCCGGACCGGGCTGCTGCGGCGGGTAGGGCTGGCCCTGCTGCGGCGGGGGCCGGCGGCCCGCCCGCGGGGGGGGGGGGGGGCCCCCCCCCCTCCGGGGGGGGGGGGGCCCGTTGGGCGGGGGGAGGGGGGGCCCCCGGGGGGGGGGGCGGTGGGGCCCCCTCGGGGG
>NZ_PYBW01000304.1 GCF_003205575.1 Streptomyces tateyamensis | reverse complement strand
GAGGAGGCGGCCGGCGTCATCTCCTGCTACGAGGTGCAGTTCGTCCCCGGGCTGCTGCAGACCGAGGCCTACGCCCGCGCGGTGGTCGAACTGGGCTCGCTGGCCGCCCCGCAGCGCGAGATCGACCGGCGGGTCGAGGTGCGGCTGCGCCGCCAGCGGCTGCTGCAGGGCGAGCAGGCCCCGGCGGTCTACGCGGTGATCGACGAGGCGGCGCTGCACCGCCCGTGCGGCGGGCCCGAGGTGATGCGCGGTCAGCTGGCCCGGCTGCTGGAACTGACCGAGCACCCGGGCATCGAGATCCAGGTGATGCCGCTGGGCTTCGCCGGCGCGGGCGTGGAGAGCGGCACCTTCTCGCTGCTCTCCTTCCGCGAGCCGGACCTGGCCG